>JAAYAW010000009.1 GCA_012719135.1 Chloroflexota bacterium | reverse complement strand
GCTGCACATCCAGCCGGACTATGGCTCGCGCCTGCACCCTGCGCTGCAGTTTCTGTTCACCCGGCGCCGCGAGGAGCGCGAGAACCTGGCGGCTTTTCGAGCCGTCAGTGCGCGATTCCGACCCGAGGTGGTGTTCGTCTGGAACATCCTGGGCTTTCCCAGGTCGCTGCTCATGGCCGCAGAGGCGCTGCCAGGCGTCACGGTCGCCTACTGGCTGGCGGGTTATTCCCCGCTCGATGCCGATGGCTTTTGGTCGTACTGGCAGGAGACCAGCGAACGGGCCAAGCTGCAGGGACTGCTCAGGCGCGTCTTTGGCGGCTGGGCGCTCCGCATCCTGCGGGCGGAGGGAAAGCCGGAACGGACTCGCCTGGCGCACGTCGCTGTGGTGAGCGACTACATGCGTCGTAAGGGAGTTCAAGCAGGGTTGCTACCGGAGAGTGCTGAGGTCATCTACAATGGGGTCGAGGTCGACCTGTTCACTGCGAGCCGGAGTCAAGCAGGTCGGCCCCTGCGGTTGCTGTTCGCCGGGCGCCTCAGTGAGGACAAGGGTCCGCAGGTTGCCATTGAGGCCATGAATCACCTGGTGCACTGCCTCGGGCTGCGAGTGGCACGCCTGACCATCGTGGGCAGCGGGCCCTCGGCTTTCGAGGCCGCGCTCAAGGCCCGGGTCAGCACGCTCGGCCTGGGTGAACACGTCACCTTTCAGGGCTGGCAGCCGCGGGAGCGCATTCCCGCGATCATGGCCGAGCATGACGTGTTCCTTCTTTGCACTTCCCACCAGGAGCCTTTTGCGCGCGTGGTTCTGGAGGCGATGGCCAGCGGCATGGTAGTCGTAGGCACGTTGACCGGTGGCACCGGCGAGATCCTGGTCGAAGACGTGACCGGCCTGACCTTCGGCGCCGGTGACAGCGAGGCCCTGGCGCGGCAGGTCATGCGCCTCGCCGACGACTCTGCCCTGTGGCAGCGGCTGTCGAGCGAGGGGCAGCGCGTCGTTCGCGAGCGGTACAGCATGGAGCACATGGTGGAACGGATCGAGCAGTTTTTGCGTGATGCGGCAGGCAAGCATGAGTAAGGACCCTGTGGGACGCGGTTCGCGGCTCCGCGCCTGGGCGCGCCGCCGGATTCCGCTGCCCGTCAGGCGAGCGATCACGCGGGCAGGCTGGCTTCTGTACGACCTGCGCGACGCGTTCGCGGAGGCGGTCGGGTTGCTGCCCTCGCACACAGTGCGCCTGGCCTGCTACAGGTTCCTGCTGCGCATGCCGGTTGGCGCGCGCACCAGCATCCATCGCCGCTGCCGGGTCTACTGCCCCCCGGGGGTGTCGATTGGGGCACACTCGGTCATCAACCGTGAGGTGCTGCTGGACGGCCGCTCGGGGCTGGCTATCGGCGACAACGTGAGTATCTCCGAGGGGGTGGCGCTGATCACCTTGGGTCACGACCCCCAGAGTGCGAGCTTTGAGAACCGGGGCGCGCCGGTCACGGTAGCGGACAGGGTGTTCATTGGTATGCGGGCCATGATCCTCCCCGGTGTCACACTGGGCGAGGGGTGCTGTGTCGGCGCCGGTGCCGTGGTCACCCGCGATGTCGCACCCTTCACCATCGTCGCCGGCGTACCCGCGCGGCCTATCGGCGAGCGGCGGCGGGATGTGGACTATGTCCTCGATTACCGCAAGTGGCTGAGCTAGCCATGCGCATCCTCTTCCTCTCCGCCTGGTACCCCTACCCGCCGGATAACGGCTCCAAGATCCGCGTCTACCACCTTCTGCGCGCGCTCGCCGCGCGGCACGAGGTGACGCTCGCCTCTTTCGCCTTTGCCACGGCGCGGCCCGACCAGCCGCAGGCTCTGGCGGGCGTCTGCCGGGAGGTGCACGTCGTGCCGGCGGACCCCTCCGTGCGGCCGGGATGGCTGCGGGCGCTGCGGTACTTCTCGCCACAGCCCATCAGCACGCTCCCGATCGCCGCCATGCGAACAGCGACGCAGTCGCTCCTGCGGGAGGGCCCCTGGCACGCGGTGATCGCCTCCACCGAAACCATGGCGACCTATACCTTGCGTGCACCAGCCAGCGTCGCCCGCATACTGGAAGAGCACAACGCCTTTTCCCGGTGGATGGGCGATCGTCACGCCACCGCGAGAGGGCGCCTCAACCGGGCGCAGACCTGGGTCTCCTGGCAAAAGACCCGGGCCTATGAGCGGCGCCTGTTTCCGCGCTTTCACCTGGTGACCATGGTCTCGGCGCAGGATCGGGACGCCAGCCGCGAGTTGGTCGCGGGCAACAGGCTGCCCATCGCGATGGTGCCCAACGGCGTCGACTGCGAGCACCATCGTCCGGGGATCGCCTCGTCGCGGCCCGGGAGTCTCGTGTACAATGGGGCCATGACCTACTCCGCCAACTATGATGCCATGCAGTTCTTTCTACGCGATGTCTACCCGCAGGTGCGGGCGGCCGTGCCCGGCGCCAGCCTCACCATCACGGGCAGCACGGCGGGCGTGGATCAGGCAGGCCTGGCGCTGGACGACACGGTGCACCTGACCGGCTATGTGGACGACATCCGCCCGGTGATCGCCGGCAGCGCCGTCTGCGTGGTGCCGCTGCGGCAGGGCGGTGGCACACGGCTCAAGATCCTGGAGGCGATGGCGCTGGGCGTGCCGGTGGTCTCGACGCGCAAGGGCGCCGAGGGGTTAGACGTGGTCGACGGCGAGCACCTGCTGCTGGCGGATACCCCGCGCGATCTCGCGGCGGCCACGGTACGGCTGCTGCAAGATGGCGCCCTGCGAGCGTGCCTGGCTTCGCAGGCCCGCGCGCTGGTGGAGCGGCGCTACGACTGGCGCGCGATCGGCGCTGCGTTCACTGCGCTGGTTGAGGAGACCGTGGCGCGCAGACGGGAGGCCCGCCATGTCTAGCCTGACCTCCGCCCTGCGCGAGCGCTCCCTCCGCGACCTCGCGCCCGTCGCCATCCCTGCCGGGCTGCTGCTGGGGCTGGCGTACCTGGCCTACGACGGGATCGGGATGCGCCCGCTCCTCATGCTGGCAGTCGGCGGGTGCGGGCTGGCGCTCATCCTGCGCCCCTGGCTCGGAATCCCGGCCCTCGTGATCGCGGCGACGGCGTTGCCCATGGAGCTGAGCACCGGCACCGACGTGGCCCTCAACTATGCGACGCTGCTCGTGCCGCTCCTGGGGATGCTCTGGCTGGTGCGCGGGCTTCTGGCAGGTCACATCGCGTGGCGGCGCAGCCCGGTGGACGTATCCTGGGTGCTGTTGCTGCTCTCTGGCCTGCTCTCCCTCGCGATCGGTCGCGCCACATGGGATCCGGGCG
This sequence comes from Chloroflexota bacterium, assembly GCA_012719135.1. Classification (GTDB taxonomy): domain Bacteria; phylum Chloroflexota; class Anaerolineae; order UBA1429; family UBA1429; genus JAAYED01. Next base: position 22,460 of record JAAYAW010000009.1, on the reverse strand, counting down.
TCCCGGTACGAGGCTCGTTCATTCTGGTCCAGTTAGCCCAGTGGGCCATCTACGCTTTTGCCGCTCTTGCCTTCTGGCTTCCGGGGATGATCGGCGATGCCGACGCCATCCGCCGGTCCGCCTGGGTGCTGCTATTCTTCGGAGGAACGCTCGCCCTCCTCAGGCTCTTGCCCTTGACGGCGCCGGTTGCCGCCAGCTTTACGACAGCCGCATTCTACCGCGCGCCGTTTCTCGTCCTTCTCACCGGCGTGGCTGGCGGCCAGTTGTTCTTTAACGAGGGCCTTTCAGTGGGCAGGCGCGCCTTCCTCGCCGCGTTGTTGCTCGCGCTCGTGTACCAGAGCACCTTCGAGGGCCGGCTCTCCGTATCCGAGTGGGTGGGGGTTTGGGCCGTCCTGGCCGTGCTGGTGTGGCAGCGATTTCCCCGGCTACGGTGGGTGGCTCTGACGGTCATCGTCGTGCTTCTGATCGCCGGAATCCTGTTCCCCTCTCTATATGAGTTCGCTGGCGGGCAGTTGCGCTGGGAGGAGAGCGGTGCCTCACGTCTACTGCTGATCGAGAGGGTGCTTCGCGCCACAGAGCGTAATCCGCTAACGGGGTTGGGACCGGCGGCCTACCGGCCCTATACCTCGCTGGAGCCTCTTCGCTACGGCTCGGCGCTATGGTTCTACCCGCAGGTCAACTCGCACAACAACTATGTTGATGTCTACTCCTTCTACGGTATTGTCGGTCTGGGCTTGTTTCTGTGGTTCGCGGTGTCACTTTGGCGCCAGTTGGCGGCCGCAGTGGCTCGCACCGACGAAGGCTCCTTTGCACACGGCTACACGGCCGGCATGCTGGCGGTGTGGATCGCTTCCCTCGTGATCATGCTGCTGGCGGATTGGATGCTGCCCTCTGTGTACAACATCGGGTTTGAGGGATTCCAGGCGAGCCTCCTCGCGTGGCTGTTTCTTGGCGGTGTGGCCGTATTCTCCCGAGCGCCAGGGGTCGAGGCGTGATGGCCGGGTCTGCCGGCAGAGTCGGCGCGGCCCCGCCTTCCGAGCACGGCCGAGGGCTGGCGCTGTCGATCATCGTGGTCAACTGGAACACGCGTGATCTCCTCGCCGACTGCCTGCGCTCGGTCTACGACACGGTGCGTGACCTGTCCTTTGAGGTGTTCGTGGTCGACAACGCCTCCAGCGACGGCAGCGCCGTCATGGTTCGAGAGCGTTTTCCCATCGTACGGCTGATCGAGAACCCGGATAACGCGGGTTTTGCTCGAGCAAACAACCAGGCGTTGGCTGAGGCGTGCGGGGAATACCTCCTGCTGCTCAATCCGGATACGGTAGCCATGCCGGGCGCCCTGCATCGGCTCGTGTCCTTCCTGAAGGCCATGCCCGAATACGGGATCGTGGGCGCACAGCTGCTCAACGCCGACGGCTCGCTTCAGGAATCGTGGGGGAGGTACCCGGGAGTCCTTACGGAGCTCCCGCTGCTGAATCGGTTTCCGGCGCGTGGCAGGCGCGGATGCCTCTTGCCGGACGCAGGCCTTGCGCTGCGGTATCTGGAGGTCCCCTGGGTGTCAGGGGCCGCGCTTGTGCTCCGTCGCGAGGTTTTCGACGCCCTCGGCGGACTGGACGAGGCGTTCTGGCTGTACACCGAGGAGACCGATTACTGTTACAGGGCGTATCGGGCCGGGCACAAGGTCGCCTCACTGTGTGACGCGCAGATCATCCATCTGCGCAGACGGGCATCAGGGCAGCGGATGGTCTCCAGTATGCTCTGGTTCTACCAGTCCAAAGTCCGCTTTGTCGCCAAGCACCGGGGTGTGGCGGCGGCTGGCCTTGTCAAGCGTATCGTCAGGCTTAAGGCGGCGCAGTGGCAACGCAAGCCAGACGCGAGCCCACTGCGAGTCGCTTACGCCGATGTGCCTGCAGAGTCCATCGTGCTGGCTTACAGGGCACTCGGTGCGGAGTTCGCCCGCCCCCTCGGCGAATTGCTTGCGCGTGCGTGGTAGCGAACTCGACTCACTTGCTGAAGTGGAGGCTGCCGAGTGTTCGTTTCGACCGTTATTCCGACTGTCGGTCGCACCACTCTCGATCGGGCCGTGCAGAGCGTTCTCGATCAGGGACTGGAACCGGATGATCACGAGGTCATCGTCGTCAATGACTCAGGCATGGCTCTGGAGCTGGCAAGCTGGATGCAGGAGCCCCGTGTGTCACTCCTGAACACAAGACGCCGAGAACGCAGCGTGGCACGTAATGTAGGGGCAGCTACCGCCAGGGGCGCGTATCTGCATTTTCTGGATGATGACGATTGGCTCGCGCCCGGCGCGCTCCGTGCCCTGAAGGGCTGCCTCACGGGCGGGGCGAGATCGAATGGCGATGCACCCGGATGGGTCTATGGGGATTCTCAGCTCGTGGACCGAAACGACAACGCGCTCATTCGCCTTCATCACGAGCTTGCTCCTGAGTGCCTGGCCTCGATCATGGCCGGCGAGTGGGTACCGCTGCAATCATCTCTGCTGGATGCCCGGATCTTTTTTAGAATGGGAGGATTCGACCCGCTGATCCCTGGCGCCGAGGACGTGGACCTCATCCGGCGGTTCGCGCTAGAGTCCAACGCCAGCTGTGTACCGGTGATTGTCGCGAACATCGAGATGGGCAGGGCAGGTAGCACTACCGATCACCGGGCGAGCCGGCACAATATACGTGCGTCGCGTGAGAGAGTGCTACACTCTCGTCGCGCGTTTGGGCGGCTGCTGACCTCCTCGCGGACAGCGTACCTGCGGGGCAGGGTTGTTCGTGTCTATTTCACCTCAGCCCTGTGGAACGCGGGCAGGCGCAGGCTGTTCACGGCAGCCAGTCGTGGACTACTGGGCCTGGCAACCAGCGCACGCTCGCTCGGCTCGTTGCCGTCTCGCGACTTTTGGGGGGCTCTCATCCGACGGTATCGCAACGACACGTTTCGGCGAGGGTTTGCTGAGGCCGGGTTGCCCTTTGTGCCGGACGAAAATGATGACTGAACGCACTCGGAACGCGCCGGCCGTGTCGGTGATTATCCCCACAGTGGGGCGCTCCTCGCTGGCGAAGGCGGTCGAGAGCGCTCTGAGTCAGGCTCTGCCCGACGGGTGGGTCGAGGTGGTCGTTGTGAACGACACCGGCCGAGCTCTGGCCGATCCACTGAACGATCTCCAGGCGGATCCCCGAGTCACGATCATCAGCACCAACCGGCGCGGCGTCGCGGTTGCGCGGAACTCTGGAGCGGCGGTGGCCAGGGGCGCCTACCTGACGTTTCTTGATGATGATGATTGGCTCCTTCAGGGGGGCCTAGCGAATCTTTCGGGTTTGCTTGATCGTGCGCCAGAGGCAGATGTTGCCTATGGCGTGACCATGGTCATTGGCTCTGATGCCGGAGGTGAGGTTGAACTCGGCGCGGTGTTCTCGTCAATGGCGGGTGAGTGCGCGTCGCAGACGCTTGCGGGCGTGTTTCTTTCCTTGGGAGCCTTGGTATGCCGCGCAACCGCCTTCTGGCGAATTGGTGGATTTGACACGTGCCTGCGAAGCTCGGAGGATACCGATCTGGTCAGAAGGCTCTCGATGCGCTCCCGCTTCATGTGCACTGAGCAACCAGTCCACATCTATTATCGCGGGGCCGCATGGGAGACGAAAACGGACTATGCCGCTTCGGTCGACGCGCTCAGAGTCTCGCGAGAAGCAATGCTCGATGCCGGCGGTGCCTTCCGAAGGATTACGGCATCCGCGCGATCTCCGTATTGGCGGGCACGAAACGTAAAAGCGTACGCCGCATCGGCATACTGGAACCTGATGCATGGCCGGCTATCTCGGGTCGCCAGCAGGATCAGTTATCTGCTCGCGTCCGCTGTGTTGTCGTTTCCGGCTTGTCTTCGTCGCGAGTACTGGCGTGGGCTGGCCGACGTCCAGGTGCCGGGTTCGCTACAGCGTTCTCTGGATGGCTGAGCACACTGTGTCGACGGTCCGACGTGCTGACGGGTGAGCAGGTTGGGGACGCGTGCGGATACGGCGCGATTGGGAACTTGAGGGAGCGTCATTGACAGGTAGCGAGATTGTCCTTGTATGTGCTTCCGATAGAGCGTTCGCCATGGGGGCATCAGTGATGCTCTACTCGGCGCTTGTACACCTGCGCCCCGGGATCGCTGTACGGATCTACATGTTCGATTGCGGGCTTGAGCAGGCCGAGCGCTCACGGATAGCTCGTGTAGTAGAACGTACAGGTGTTAGGGCCACCGTCGAATGGCTTCGGTCTCCGGCGCTGGCGGATGCCTCTCACCCACTCTACCGAATGCCGCATGCAGCCTACGCACGCTTGGATATGGGGTCGGTACTACCGAAGAGTGTCCACAGGGCTATCTATTTGGATGCCGATCTGTTGGTGCTGGCTGACCTGTCCGAGCTTTGCGGTGTAGACATGCAAGGCCATGTGCTGTCCGCGGTGCAAGACTATTATGTCGTAAATGTTCCGTATGAAACCGACTTGGCTGGCGAGCCGGGACTCTCTCCTGATCGTGATGTCACGTGCCCGTACTTTAACTCGGGTCTGATGCTGGTGGATCTTGAACGTTGGCGGGCACTGGACCTGGGCAACAAAGCGGCCGAGTACCTCGCCGATAGGCGGAGGCTGACAGCGCTAGACTGTGCGACTGCCGATGGTGCGGCCAGGTACAGTTCGACGCTCAAGTACGGCGACCAGGATGCGCTGAATGCCGTGCTCCGGGGGCGATGGATGCATCTAGACTGTGACTGGAACGTGTCCGCGCTAGGGTTGCGTTATCCCGAGTATGTCTGCGATTCAGTGAAGGACTCACTGGGCACTAGCTTCGATACCCTCCGCACAACGTCCAAGATCCTCCATTTCTGTGGACCAAAGCCCTGGGACAGAATGGTCCTGGAGCCGCTGGCCTGGCGCTGGTGGGCCTACTGCCGGCGCTCAGGCTGGTTCGCGCCGGCTCAGGGAATCCTGGCGCAGGGGCGGTGGGTCGCACGGACAGGCTGGAACCTTTCGCAAAGCTTCGTCCGACGCGCGTGGGCCAGGCGTTCACATGCGTAGCCCTCGGCGCAGTGCGCGGCCGCTGCTCAGGGTCCTCGTCAGTTCTTGGGCCGCCCGGCCCGGACAGGAGCCGAGTTCGGCACCTCGCATCGGTCTCAACGTGAGGAGACCCTGCAGGCTCCGATCGAGCGCATGGCTCCTTCACCGCCTGTCCTTTCGGGGCTGTGTCTCCTCCGTAATGCCCGTTCTCTCGCGCCCGACCTCGCTCCCACGGTGGCAGTCCAGCGCACCGTCGCGCCATCTTGAGTTGTCTACGCCACAGGTGAGACCTGAGGGCTGGCACTCGGCCTGGGGGACGCCGCGCGAGCGCGCCGTATACGCACGCGACGTACGTTCGCCACGTGTTTTGGCGCCGGTGCCTTGGTATGCTTCGCGTATTGCGCAACGGACTGAGGGTCGATGGTGGGATCTGTGTCACCGCTCGGCAGGCCGATCTGCTTCGCGAAGCACTGGGGCCACACGCACGTATCCCGGCGATCTCGCAGCGCGTGGCCACTACCTGCTACGGCCCGACGCTGTGCCGGCAGCACTCTGGCGGGCCCTCTGCGCCGCGCGTGGGCGCCGAGATGCGCTGCAATCTACTGTCATTAGGGCCGTCCGCGAGTTGCCCATGCGGGTCGTGATCGCAGCCTTCAGTGCCTGGGTACGATCCGCTGTCTCTATGCGTCTGTGCAGTCGGTGACGGTGCCGCGAGACCCAATGGCTCGCCACGACGCACCTCTGACTCTGGGATGGCGCGGCCGTGCGCGACCTTCTTTCTGAGGCGGGCCATGGTGCGGTGCGCCCGGTGTGCTCGCTGAAGCGACACGCCGAGGGGCTTGCGGCGTGTCCCTTCGGGGACGTGGGCCCGCAACAACACGGCGTATGGCCTTCCGTGCGCAAGGCCTACCGCCAGGCTTGCTAGGGCACCTCTGGCTCGCTCGTGGGAACCGGCCGCTTGTCCGATGCAGGTGCAGCCAACGCTATCAGAATGCGGAGAGAGCAATGCGCGGGGAGGCAATGCCGATAACTCGGTTGGACGAGACCAGGCCGCAGCGCCGGCCGAGGGTCATATACGTGACGCACATGAGTCCCTGGTTGCCACGATATGGCATTGCCATGCGCTGCGAGGGCATCCTCCGAGGGCTCGCGGAGATCGCCGACGTTCACGTGGTGCTCGCCGCTGATGACCCGGACACGATTGCGGCTTTCCGCGGGTTTCCTGCGGGGATTCATGGCATCCGGCGTAGCGTGCTGGAGCCTTCTGGCGGCCTGCAGCCGGTGCCTGACTATCGGGCATCCAGGAGCCTGGCGGCAATCGTAGGCCCCGGCAAGTACGGAGCCGATCTAGCCAGCCTCTGCAGACAGGAGGCGCCCGACCTTCTGTGGTACTTTGAGGCAGAGTCTTTGCACAGGGCTCTGCCGCCGCACCGCACGACCGTTGTCCTGGACCTGTGTGATGTGCGATGGCGAAAGCAGAGGAGATTGTCGCTTCAGTGCAGTGGCATCAGGCGGGCTGCAAGCTATGCCAAGGCGGTATTGATGCGTATCGACGATGTGGCCCTGGCGCTGGGAGTGGACCGAGCGCTGGTATGTTCCCCCGAGGAACTGGGGCCGGTATGGCCAGCGGCAAACGTCCAGGTTCTGCCTAACGGCTACGATTTTCCTTCTGAACTCGTTCTTCGCCACAGGGCTGGGCGTCGGCTGCTCTTCTACGGCTCGCTTCTGTACGGGCCCAACGCCGATGCCGTGCGCTGGTTCTGCAGCACAGTCTGGCCGACGCTCGAGGCGGCCTGTCCGGATGTGGAACTCGACGTCATCGGGCTAGGGGGAGAGCAACTGCGCGAGGGGTTGGCCAGCGACCGGATTCGCTTTCATGGGTTCGTTGAGAATCTGGATCCCTACATCGATTCGGCATCAGCCCTCATCGTCCCACTAAGGCTCGGGGGAGGCACGCGTGTCAAGATACTCGAGGCCTGGGCCAAGGGTCTCCCGGTGATCACGACGACGACGGGCTGCGAGGGGCTTGGCGCCCGTGACGAGGAGCATGTGCTCATCGCGGACGACGCGCAGGGCTTTGCTCATCAGTGCCTGCGCGTTCTCGATGACAACGCACTGCGTGATTCACTGGCGAGTTCCGCCCACGCGTTCGGACGATCTCAGTATGGCTGGGACGTCATCCATCGACAGATCGCTGACCTTGTGGCGGCTCACCAGGCCGGTGATGGTACTGGGGTTGACCGCACGAGTGGCGGCGAGGCCGGCAGGCCCCACGCCGGTGCGAGGGGCCCTGGACCCGGGGGCGAGTAGGGTCAGCTACCCCGCCGCGTGGCTCGCCAGGCGTAGCTGGGATGATACCGACCGTGGGCCACCGAGGGTGCTACATCCCCGGGCCCCGTCCGGTCTCCGGCCGAGGTGACCGTCAACGACCCGGGGCCCCACTGCCGAGCGCCTCCGAGAGTTCGCTGGCGCAGCCACGGGTCGCGTGGGTCACAAACCGCCACAGGCGAGCGGCCGCCGGTGATCCTTGACCTATGTTTCTCGATGGTGACCAGCGGTGGCTTGCCCGAACTGTTGAGGCTGCCCCTGGTGTGGGGGCTGGGTCCTGGCGCGATGCTGTCCTGTGGCGCGCCCTTATTTCCCGGACCGGCTGGCGCTACGGGCTCGCTTCCGCCGGTGTGGTTCGTTCTCGCAGCTCGGGGGCTCGACCCTTCACTGTCCCGACTGGATACATGGTCGCTGAGGGCCGCGTCGCTGCTCGATGCGTCTCCGGGGGCACAGGCCCTCTGTTCATCTGATTCGGCGGCGGGTCGGAAGCGGGACGGGTCCTGCGGTCGGCCGGTAACGGCGGCTCTCGCGCATACACGTACAAGAAGGCAGAGGCGTCTCATTTGTGGTGAGCCGGCTCGACTCATTCGGAAAGAGAAGGGCGTCTGATCGAGGCCTCGGCTGCTTTGGCATACTATAATGTGAGCGAATGGAGGCTGTCCGTCGTATTACGCCTGATCCGGGCGGTTGCCGGACTAACCGGTGCAGTGCGGGAGCCGCGGGGACGTCGACGGCCGCCCGCGCGAGGCGGTGATCTTGTTCCTGGAGAACGATCAGGGGCTCGAGGGGGGGGAGAGCCATGCGCTGTGTGGGGAGCCAGAGGGTGGTCATCGTCGGCCCCGAGGCAAATGCGGCTTGGGCGCAGGATCGTCCGCGTCTGGACTATGCGATGGTGGCGGAGAAGCTTGCCGCTGAGATTCTCGCGTGGGCGGCTTCCCCTGCGGCTCTGCGTGGATCGTATCCCGTACGGGTGGCGCGGTCCTTTGCTCCCAATCTCGCTCACGCACGACGCCTGCTGTTGCAGCCAACCATGCCGGCGCTCGTGTATACGACTGGCGAGACCTGGGGCCTGCCCGTCGCCGTAGCGGCCGCGTTGGGCGAGTCAGCGGCGGTCCATGTGATGTACTGTCACCGGGTGTACTCCGATCGCTGGCTGCGCGCGTTGGGCACGTTGCGCAGCAGGTTGCGCGTCGATGGCTGGATCTGTGTGACGAACCATCAGGCCGGGCTCTTGCATGCTGCCCTTGGCCCGGATGCACGGATCGCCACTGTCTCTCAGGGGGTGGACACGCTGTTCTGGGACCCTGCCCGCGCGCAGCCTCAGAGAGGCAGTCCCTATGTGCTCTCCGTCGGCTCCGAGATGCGGGATTACCGCCTGCTCTTTGCGGCGGTGAGGGATCTGGATGTCGAGGTGGTTGTCAAGGCATCCAGCGCCTGGATGCGGGTGGGGCGCGATGCCCTGGGGCCGATCCCGCAGAACGTGCGACTGGTGACAGAGCGACTGTCTTACGCGGCCATGCGCGATCTGTACGCGGGGGCCTCCGTGGTAACCATTCCGCTCGTTGATACGCCTCAGGCCGCAGGCATCACCGCCATATTGGAGGCGATGTCCATGGGTAAGCCGGTGGTCGTCACAGATAGTCGCGGACTGCCGGATCTTGTCCGCGACGGAGCGGGTATTGTTGTGCCCAATGCATCACCGCGCCTGTTGGCGGAGGCGATCCGGAGCGCCATCCATGATGGTGGCGGTGCCGCCCGTACTGGGACGGAGCTCCGGCAACGTGCGGTCGCCTGCAACCTGGAAGCGCACGCCGCGGGCGTGGTCGCCTTCATCACCCAGGTGATGGAGAATGCCTGACATGCGGCCGCCATCCATCTTGTATGTGGCCTGGAGGCCGGAGGTGGACGCTTCCTGGAAGATGCGTCATTTCAGCCTGGGCCTCCGCGGATTGGCCGAGGCTGGTTGGGCAGTTTCCATCCTGACACGGAGGGGGCCGAGGAATGCCGATATGGAGACCCTCTGGGATGGAGTCCCGCTGGTGCGTCTGCCCACTGTTGGGCGGGTACCTGGAGCGCTCCGGTTCTTCTGGCACGTGATCCAGAGCGATGCGGATGTCGCCTGGGCGATGATCTGGGGTTGGGTCGGGTGGTGCCTGCTGGCGCGCAAGCTCTTGAGAGGCAAGCCGTACGTGCTCTGGTTGGACGGCTATTCCCATCTCGCGCCCTGGGATGCGACAGGCTGGCTTCGCAAGGCGCTCTGTGAGCTCAGGTATGGTCTTGTCCTTCGTGGAGCGAGCATCATTTACGCTGAGGCGCCTGGGAACCGCGAGTTGACGCAGAACGCGCTTCCTCACGCCAACCTCAAGCTTCTCTCTCCGGGGCTGTGGGCCAAGGACCTGCAGCGGATTGAGGAACAGTGGGCGCGGGCGGCCATAGAGCCTCAACGTGGATCCGTGATCCTCTACAGCGGCCGAATTGCAGAGACCAAACGCGTGGATGACTTGCTGCATGCCTTTGCAGCTCTGTCAGACGCCTTTCCAGGGTGGACACTGGACATTCGCGGAGATGCGAGCGACCAGCTCTATCTGCGACGTCTCGTGGAGACCGTACGGGCCTACGGTCTTGCGGATCGAGTCCGGTTTCTGCCCGCCGAGGATGGCGAGAATGTGTACAGACGGTTCAGTGAGTGTTCGGTATTCTGCCTTCCATCAGCGATTGAGGGATTCTCTACGTCCATCGTTGAGGCGATGTTCTTCTGTGGCGCTATCGTGGCGGCGGATTCCGGCTGGTCATCCTACCAGCTGCAGGACGGCTGCGGGCTGATCTATCGCGTGGGAGCTGTGGAGGAGCTCCGAGATCATCTGAAGGCTCTGATGGAATCGGCAGATCTGCGGGAGGAGCTCCGGGCGCGCGCGGGCGAGAATGCTGGATCTCTTTGTGTGGGAGCATTCCTTTCCGGGCATGCAGAGCGATCTCGCTGGTCTGGCTCGAAGGGGGCAGGCGTGATGCTGAGGCTTGCGCTGGCCGAGGCCTTCTCTTGGCCGCCTTCGCCGGCGCGCGGCCTCCACGAACCGGCGCCCTGGCGCTTGAGAGGGAAGTTGAGTCGCACGGTGCATCTCGAAATCGGACGCGTTAAGGTGGCTCCTCGGGTCTCTGGTCCTCCGCGCGGTGCGTCTTGCTGTGCCCGCCGCAGGCACCGGCTATGATCCGCGTCTGCTACCTGCTCCTCTCGCGGACCTACGCCATGCACCTGTACACGGCGGATTTGGCGCAGGGCGTGCTGGACGCAGGCGGCGAGGCCCATCTCATCACCGTGGCGCGTCATCCCGCGGGGCTGTACGATCCTCGCGTCATCGTACACCCCGTCTGGACGGGGCAGGGGCGCACCCTGGAGCTGGGTCCGGGCCTCCACGGAGGCATCGGACAGGTGCTGGAAGCGGTCCAGGCCGTGAACCCTGATGTGGTGCACATCACCGGGCCGCAGCTGTACACACCCTGGATCATGCGCCGGCTGCGATCCAGGGGTTTTCCGGCTGTGCATACGCTCCACGACCTGGATCCTCACCCCGGCGCGGGTTATGGCCCTCTCTTGTATCTCTGGAACCGGGCGGCGATTGCAGACGCCGGTGCAGTGCTGGTGCACGGTGAGCGCTACCGGCGCCGCCTGCTGTCGTCCGGGCTGCCGGAGGAGCGTGCCGTCTACCTGCCACTGTTGCACGGCTTTCTCGATCACGCCCACGCGCTCGGCCTGGCCAGAGAGTTGGCGGCGCCGGCTCCGCCATCGCCGCAGCCGCCCGCGAGCCCCACGGCGCTCTTTTTCGGGCGGGTGGGACGCTACAAGGGAATCGATGTCCTCTCCCAGGCCTGGTCCGCGCTGCCTGCCCGGCCCGCGAACTGGCGCCTGGTCATCGCCGGACAATCGGAGGGCGGCATGGACTGGCCGTCCGCGGGCGAGAGTGTGGATCGCCGCGATCGGCTTGTGCTCGATGATGAAGCGATCGACCTCTTCCGTCAGTGCAGTGTTCTCGTGCTACCCTACATCGGTGCTACACAATCCGCGCTGATCGCAGCCGCCTACTCGTTCGGCAGGCCGGTGATCGTCACCGATAGCGGCGCCCTGGCGGAATATGTGGTGCCGGGAGAGACCGGCTGGGTGGTGCCCGAGGGGGACGCGATCGCCCTGGCCGGTGCCCTGAGAGAGGCGCTCGCCGATCCGGAGGGCTGCCAGCGGATGGGCGCTGCCGGTCGCGAGTGGTATGATGGGCAGCGGCGTAACGAGCGCGCGGGGCTGCTGACGATGTACTCGCGAGTGGCGGTTGCGCGGGCTGGAGGGCGATCGTGAGTATCGGTTCGGTGCTCGAGATGCTGGTGAAGGTGTTCGCGTCGGTCGCCTTGCTTTGGTCCGGTCTGTCTCTGGCGTATCAGTACGTCTTGGCGGTGGCTGGGCGTAAGCCATTGCCAGAGCGAAGCCGAGCCTCCAACTTCCTCAAGCTTGCGGTGCTGATTCCTGCGCATGACGAGGCGACGGTGATCGCCTCTACGGTGAATGCCGTTCGCCAGAGCGACTACCCGAGTGATCGGTACGATACGTTCGTCATCGCCGACAACTGCAGTGACGCCACGGCGGAGGAGGCGAGGGCTGCGGGCGCAAAATGCCTGGAGCGCGCAGAGGAACCCAGGGGTCGGAAGGCGTATCCGCTCAAGTGGGCGATTGATCAGGTGCTCGCGCCCGGCCATCGCTACGACGGGGTGGTGGTGATCGACGCGGACAGCCAGCTGGATGTGGCATTCCTCTCGCGGATGAGCGATGCGCTGAGTTCCGGGCACGCGGTGCTACAGGGCAGGCACCTCTTGAGCAATGTGGGAGCGAGCCTGTTCACGCTGGTCGCGGATGCTGACATGCGCATCAATAACCTTCTTCGCAACCATGCCAAGCAACGTCTGGGGCTCTCTGCCCGTCTCATGGGTGACGCCATGTGTTTTTCACGTGAGGTGCTGGAGACGTTCGGCTGGCCTGTAGATTCGCTCGGCGAGGACCGTGAGTTTGGCGTCTATCTGGTTTCGCGCGGTTACCGGGTACACTACGTTCCCGAGGCCGTGTCTCGAGGACAGGCTCCTTTGCGGTGGCGCGATGCGAGCGCTCAACGCCTGCGTTGGCAGGCTGGCGCGCGCCAGGTGCAGCGGCGCCAGTTGGGAGGGCTGCTGCGCGCTGCGTTCAACCAGCGCTCCGTGCCCGCGCTTGACCTGGCAGCCGAGTTGTTGTTGCCCTCGTACACTGTAGCGGCCGCGACCGCTGCAGGAGCGTTGGTAGTCTTGGCGTTCATCAGAGATCCGTCGGCGGGCGCGCTTGGTTGGGCTGCTTTGGTGCAGCTCTCTCTGGCTGCGGCGTTCCCTTTCTTGGCTCTGGCGCTGGCGCAAGCCCCCCGGAGTTCCTTCATGGGCGCACTGATGGGCCCGGCCTTTCTGGCCTGGCGGCTGGCGCACAAGATCAGAGCCGCCATCAGCCCCGATTCTGTTAAATGGGTACGCACCGTACGCAGTGAGGAGATCAGGTCGTGAGCCATTCAGACCCTTGTGAGGGCACACCGTGATCCGTGTCTTGAGCGTGATCGGCACTCGCCCCGAAGCGATCAAGATGGCACCGGTCATCATGCGCCTGCGGGAGCGCTCGGAGGCGGTTCAGAGCTGCCTCTGCTCCACCGGTCAGCATCGCGAGATGTTACATCAGGCCTTGGACGACTTTGGCCTCGTGCCCGACGTCGATCTTGGCCTGATGCAACCCGGCCAGACCCTCAGCCAAGTGGCATCGCGCCTGCTCGCGGCCATCGAGCCCGTACTGGCACAGATACAGCCTGACTGGATCCTGGTGCAAGGGGATACGACCACCGTTATGGCGTCGGCCATCGCGGCGCACCATGCGCGAGTGAAGGTGGGTCACGTGGAAGCCGGCCTGCGTACAGGAGACCGCGCCAACCCCTTTCCGGAGGAGATGAATCGTGTGGTCACAGATGCCATCAGCGACCTGTGCTTTGCGCCCACAGCGCGGGCACGCGAGGCGCTGTTGGCTGAAGGTATACATCCGAAGCGAATCGTGGTTACCGGTAATACCGTAGTGGACGCGCTACGGTGGATGCAGGGACGGCCCAGCCGGGCGCTTCCGGACGAATTGCTGGCTCTTCCCCGGGACACCAAGCTCGTTCTGGTGACTGCACACCGCCGCGAGAGCTTTGGCGCCCCTCTCGCGCGGATCTGCGCGGCGCTGGCTGAATTGGCGTCCCTATCCGAGGGTCGCTGGCATATCGTCTATCCTGTGCACCCGAATCCCCAGGTGCGTGAGCCGGTGTATCGGGCGTTGTCGGGCGTGCCGGGTATCACGCTGCTCTCGCCGCTCGACCACTCTGTCCTGATCGGGCTCATGGCGCGCTGCCGGCTGGTGCTCACCGACTCGGGAGGCATCCAGGAAGAGGCTCCAAGCCTCGGCGTGCCGGTGCTGGTGCTGCGCGAGGCCACAGAGCGCCCGGAGGGTATCGAGGCCGGCGTCACGCGGCTGGTGGGCACTGGCGAGGCACGCATCGTTGCCGAGGCGCTGACGCTGCTGCAGGACGGCCAAGCTCACGCGGCGATGGCCCGCGCGCAGAATCCGTATGGCGATGGCCACGCCGCCGAGCGGATTGTGGAGGCAATCGTTGACGCAAGCTGAGCGAGGATCTGACAGGACCGGGGGGCTGGCGCGAGATCGACGGAAATGGGTCTTGGCCATCCTGGCGTTCTCGGTGTTGATCCGCGTCGGCATCGCGTTGTACCTGGGGGACGTCGTCGACGCGCCGCTCAACCTCACCGACCAGCGCTCGTACCACGCTCTGGCTGTGCGGCTTGTCCAGGGGTACGGCTACTCGTTTGAGGTCGGCTGGTATCCATTCACCCCGGCAGGCGCGCCGACGGCGCACTGGTCCTTCCTCTATTCCCTCCTGGTCGCGGGCGTGTATGCCCTCTTTGGGCCGCACCCTCTCGCCATGCGTTTGCTGCAGGCCGTGCTGGCGGGCATCCTGCTGCCCCTGGGCTGTTACCGCCTGGCGCAGCGCCTCGTTCCTGGCCGCGCGCGCTTGCATCTGCTCGCGCTGGTTGCGGCTGCGGGCTATAGCTATTTCGCGCTCTATGCCGCCACGCTGATGACCGAGAGCCTGTTCATCATCTGCGTGCTCTGGTCGCTGTGCGCCGCCATGGATCTGGAGGCGCGGCTCGCGGCCAGCGGGGATCGGCGCGAGCTCCGGCGCGATGGGATCTCTCTGGGGCTCAGCCTCGGCCTGGCGACGCTCCTGCGGCAGTCCATCCTGCCGTGGGTCGCTATCCTCTTCCTGTGGCTGCTGTGGCGCGCGAGCAGATCAGTCGAGGCGGGAACGCGACGTCGGTTGCGTCTGCGAACGGCTCTCCCGCCCGTCCTGCTGGCGGGAGGGATCCTGCTGACCTGCATCCTGCCGTTCACCATGCGCAACTATCTCGTCTATGGGCGCTTTCTGCTGCTCAACTCCAACACGGGCTATGCGATGTATTCGGCTCAACACCCCATGCACGGAACCCGGTTTCAGGCCTATGCTGCCGCACCGGTTCCCGAGGATCTGCTGGCTGCCGGGATGAACGAGGCCGAGCTGGATTCCGAGCTGATGCGCCGGGGGCTGGCGTTTGTGCTGGAGGATCCGCGGCGCTACCTGCTCCTCTCGGGCAGCCGTCTGCTGGATTACTTTGCGTTCCTGCCTGAGAAGAGCACCAGCGCCCTGCATGCGGTCGGGCGCTTTGTGGGATTCGGTCTCTACGGGCCCTTTATGGCGTACGGGGTGGTGCTGAGCCTGGCGCGCAAGGAGCTGCGAGCCGGGGCGAGCCTTGCGCTGCTCTTTATGCTATGCTATTCTACGTTGCACGTGTTCACGTGGTCCATGGTGCGATATCGGCTCCCCGTCGATGCCGTGGCCATGGCGTTTGCTGCGCTCGCTGTAGTCGATCTATACGCTCGCATCGGGCGGCACCTGAGCCGCCGCCGGCCCGCAGAAACGAGGTTCTAGCGCCGCGATGGAGAACCAATCACTGGATCTGTCCCGTTTGTGGGACGTATTGCGCCGCTGGTGGTGGCTGCTGCTGGCGTGCATGATCGTCGCGGCGGTGTCTTCGTTCCTGGGCACGACTCAGATGCCCCGCATATACCAGGCTACCTCTACCGTGATCGTCGGCCAGACGCTGGAGCAGACCAGTCCGACCAGCCAGGACATCTACATCAGCCAGCAGCTCGCCGAAACGTACCGGGAGATGATCAAGCGCAATCCGATCCTCTCGGCGGCTGCGCAAACGCTGGGGCTCTCCTACATGCCCTCGGCCGAGAACGTCTCTGCCCGGACGGTGGAGGGAACGCAGCTGCTGGAGATCAGCGTGCGGGATACGGACCCCGAGCGCGCCCGGCTGTTGGCCGACGAAATCGCTCAGCAGCTTATCCTGCAGAGCCCTGGGTCGGACCCCGCGCAGGATGAGCGTCGTGCCTTTATCTCCCAGCAACTGGAAGAGCTTGAGGTTCGAATCGAAGAGACCCGCTCGGAGATTGAAGATATCCAGCTCCGCCTGGAACAGGCGAACAGCGCCCGGCTGATCCAGGAGTACCAGACCAACATCCAGGCGCAGCAAGCCAAGCTCTCAGGATACCAGAACACCTACGCGTCGCTGCTGGAATCCGTCGTCGGCGGGACCAACAAGATCACAATGTTCGAGCCGGCCCGCGCGCCCGCGGCGCCGATCAGCCCCAACGTCCCCCAGACCGTCATGACCGCGGCTCTGATCGGGCTGGCGCTGGCCTTTGCCGGGGCCTTCCTGATCGAGTTCCTGGATGACACGGTGCGCAATGCCGATGAGGTCACACGGCTGACGGGCTTGCCCCTCATGGCCAGTATCGCCCGTATGGAGGGGGATGCGCCGCAGTCGGAGCGGCTGATCACCGTACAGGATCCGCTCTCCCCGATCTCTGAGGCCTATCGCGTTCTGCGGACGGGGGTGCGCTTTGCGACCGTGGACAAACGGCTCTGCTCGCTGATGGTGACGAGCTCTGGCCCGTCGGAGGGCAAGAGCGTGACGGTGGCAAACCTCGCGGTGGTGTTTGCCGAGTCCGGCCAGCGTGTGCTGCTGGTGGATTCGGATCTACGCCGGCCGGTGCAGCACCGGGTGTTTGGCGTATCCAACTTTCGGGGGCTGAGCGATGCGATCCTCGGGGGGGTCTCATCCCTGAATGACAGCATCCAGGCCACCGATATCCCCAATCTCTGGGTGATGACGGCGGGCGACGTTCCACCGAATCCCTCGGAGTTGCTGGCATCCGATCGCATGGGGGCCGTGATAGAGGCGCTCAAGGAGCGGTACGATCTGGTCCTCTTTGACAGCCCGCCGGCGCTGGTCGTCGCGGATTCGTCCATTCTGGGCTCGCGCGTCGACGGCGTTCTCCTGGTGACGGATGTCGGCCAGACGCACCGGAAGGCCGCCGAGCACGTGGCCAATGAACTCCGCCGCGCTCGCGCCAACCTGCTGGGCGTGGTGCTGAACCGCGTCTCCGGTGGCGGTGCAGGCTATGGGTACGGCTATGGCTACGGGTACTATTACCGCTACGAATACCGGCAGGACGAGGACGGCAATCCGGTACGCGCGCCGGGGCGCGGCAACCACAAACGCCGATCCGGCTCCGGCAGCCATCGCGCGTCGACGACCTCTCGTCCACGCTTTACTCCGCGGCTGGAGGACCTGGATATCGAAGGAGCCGCCGCTCCTTCGGGCGAGGGAGGCGCGTCCGCTCGCGTTCCCTGATCGCGTTCAGCGATCGGCAGAGCTTTCAAGCCGGCCAGGTCCCCTGGCCGGCTCGTCTTTTACTGAGGCGGACCCTTGCCTCGCCCGAAGGCGGGCTCTAGAATAGGGTGGACTCACGCCGCAGAGGGAGGGGCAAAATGGAACCAGTGATCGTCGCGGATTACCGGTGTGTGACGGGCGAGGGCCCGCTATGGCATCCTGATGAAGGGCGCCTCTACTGGGTGGACATCCCCACGGGCAGGTTGTTCCGCCTGGATCCGGCCACCGGCGCTCACGAGCAGTGTTACTCCGGCCCGGCGGTCGGTGGCTTTACCCTTCAGGCCGACGGGAAGCTCCTTCTGTTCATGGAACAGGGCGCTATCCGCCTGTGGCACGATGGCTTTTGTGAAACGATCGTGGAATCGATCCCCCGCGAGAGCGACTCGCGCTTTAACGATGTGATCGCCGATCCAGAGGGGCGCGTGTTCTGTGGGACCATGGCCACCGCCGCCCATGAAGGGCGCTTGTACCGGCTGGATCCAGACGGCAGCCTGCACGTCGTGCTGGAAGACGTGGGCATCTCCAACGGCATGGGGTTTACGCCCGACGCTCGCGGCCTGTACTATACCGACACGCGGGCGCGGCGGATCGATCTGTTCGATTACGATCGGGCGACCGGCGAGATCTGCAACCGGCGGGTCTTTTCCCCGGTGCCCGAGGGCGAAGGTGGGCCGGACGGCATGACCGTTGACGCGGAGGGGATGGTCTGGTCGGCCCGGTGGAACGGGTCCTGTGTGGTCCGGCTGGATGCTCAGGGCCGCGAGACGAGGCGGATCACCTTCCCGGCAAAAAAGGTCTCCTGCCCGGCCTTTGGCGGCGCCGGATACGCCGATCTCTATATCACGACGGCCGGTGGCGATAACAAGGAGGAGGAAGGTGCGGGCGCCGGTGCGCTCTACCGCGTGGATGCGGGCGTCTGCGGCGTCCCCGAGTACCGGTCACGCATTGGCCTGTAGAAGAGGAGGTGTCCCATGCCGCGCGCTTTTTCGCTCCCCATCGAGCCCAACTGGCAGGGACTCATCAACTGCCTGACGCGCTCGGAGCCCCCTGACCGCGTATATCACATCGAGCTATACCTTGATGCAGAGAATCAGGATGCGGTGTGCCGCGAGTTTGGCGTGCTGGACGGCCTCGATGCGGACGATCCGCATTTTCGGTTGCGCCGCTATGCCGAGATCCAGCGTTTCCTGGGATACGACTATGTGGTCTGCGGGCAGGATTCGCCGGACCTTGCCTTCCATCATGTGGTCACCGCGGACACGGCTGACCTGGCGCGCAGTGCGGGCCGGGCCTACATGGAGGAACACCGCGGGCCGATCACCAGCTGGGCCGAGTTCGAGGCGTTCCCCTGGCCAGATCCCGAGGCGATGACCTACCATGATCTGGAGTGGTTCGCGGAGAACCTTCCCGAGGGGATGTGCGTCATCGGCGGGCAGACGGGGCACTATTGCGAGTGGTTGACCTGGCTGATGGGCTACGAGTCACTCTGTTATGCCCTGTATGACGCACGGGATCTCGTTCAGGCCATCTACGATCGCCTGCTGGCCTACTTTGACGTCACGCTGCGCCGGATCCTGAGCTACGATCGAGTGCGGGCCGTGTGGGGAAGCGACGATATGGGGTTCAACACGGGGACTCTGATCAGCCCTGCCGACATGCGGACCTTTGTGCTTCCCGGCCACAAGGCCCTGGCCGCCCTCGCACACGAGGCCGGACGGCCTTACCTTCTCCATTCCTGCGGCAACCTGCGGCAGATCATGCCGGACCTGCTGGACGACGTGCAGATCGATGCCAAGCACTCGTTCGAGGACAACATCGAATCCGTCATCGACACGCATGCCGAATACGGCGACCGAATGGCCTGCCTGGGCGGGATCGACATGGATTTTCTCTGCCGTGCCGACGAGGAGAGCGTCCGCGAGCGCGTGCGTCGTACGCTGGATGCGTGCCAGCCGCGGGGGCGTTACTGCCTGGGCACCGGCAACACGGTGGCCAACTATGTCCCGATGCGCAACTATCTGGCGATGCTGGACGAAGGCCGTCGCTACCGGTTGTAGCCTGCTCCCGACCGGACGCGAGCGAGGGGCCCAACAAAAAAGAGGGCGGATGCGCGTAGCACCCGCCCTCTTGGCCTGCGAGATCAGTTGACCGATACCACCGCGACGACCACGGGGCTCCTTCTCGTCTGGCTCTGGAAAAAGCTCCCCAGCCGCCTCTCGACGATCAGGCTCAGCTCGT
This sequence comes from Chloroflexota bacterium, assembly GCA_012719135.1. Lineage (GTDB taxonomy): Bacteria > Chloroflexota > Anaerolineae > UBA1429 > UBA1429 > JAAYED01. Next base: position 2,981 of record JAAYAW010000009.1, on the reverse strand, counting down.
CACCATCGTATCCGCTTCCATTCCCCTGATAGCTCTCGATCACCTGAACGATCGTCTTTCGTGCGGAATCCAGCAACTCGCCGGCCTCCGGCAGGTACACAAAGCCGTGAGCAACCATCTCCGGCTCGCGGATCAGTTTGCCGGTCTGCCCGTCCACGGCCACCTTGGCGATGACGACGCCGTCCTGCCCGAGCGTCATCCGGTCCCGCAGGATGGTGGGACCGACATCGCCCACGGTGGCCCCGTCTACCATGAGGCCCTCCGCAGGGATCGATTCGCCCCGGCTGGCGCCCTCCAGGCTGACCTCGAGCGTATCGCCGTTATCCAGCACAAAGACGTTGTTCGGGCTCATCCCCAGCTCATAGGCGAGGCGCGCGTGCTGCACGAGCATGCGGTAGGCTCCATGCACGGGCACAAAGTAGACGGGCCGCAGCAGGTTGAGGATCATCTTGAGCTCCTCCTGCGCGGCATGCCCGGACACGTGCAATCCGGCGCGGGTTCCGTACACGACGTCCGCTCCACGCCGGAACAGGTTGTCGATGTTGCGATGGATGGCCGTCTCGTTTCCCGGTATGGCCTTGGCGGAGAGCACGACCGTATCTCCCTGGCGTATGCTCACGTAGCGGAACTTGCCCGAGGCCATCCGCGAGAGGGCCGAGTTTGGCTCGCCCTGTGAACCGGTGGCCACAATGACGACCTTCTCATCGGGCAGGTCGTTGACCTGGCTCAGATCCACACGGGTGTTCTCCGGCCAGTGCAGGTAGCCCAGCTCCTCGGCGATCGCCGTGTTCTGTTCCATGCTGCGGCCCGCAAAGGCCACCTTGCGCCCAAAGCGCGCCGCAGTCTCGATAACCAGTTGCACGCGCGAGAGCAGCGAGGCGAAGGTGGTCACGATGATGCGCCCCTCAGCCCTGGAGAACACCTGCTCAAAGGTGTCACGCAACAGGCTTTCGGACAGGGTGTATCCCGGAGACTCGGCGTTGGTGCTATCCGAGAGGAGGAGCAGGACTCCCTCGGCGGATAGCCGCGCGAGCTCGCCCAGATCGGCCGGGTCCCCCTCAATGGGCGTATGGTCGATCTTGAAATCGCCCGTGTGCACCACTAACCCGGCGGGCGTGCGGATCGCCAGCCCGACGGCGTCCGGGATGGAGTGGTTGACGTGGAAAGGCGTGACCACAAAGGGGCCGAGCGTCAACGTCCACCCCGGCGCGATGGTCTGAAGGCGCACGCGCTTTTTCTGCTCGCTCGTGAGCTTGACCTCGATCAGGCCGCGGGTCAGCGCCGTGGCATAGACCGGCGCCGAAATCTGCTGGAGCAGGTACGGCAGGCCGCCGATGTGGTCCTCGTGGCCGTGGGTGATGACGATGCCCAGGATGTGATCCTGTCGCTCGACCAGATAGGTGAAATCCGGGATGACGACGTCGACCCCCAGCATCTCGTCGCTGGGGAACTCCATACCGGCGTCGATCACCAGCAGATCCTCACCGTACTCGATGACGGTGCAGTTCTTGCCGATGCCGCCGAGGCCACCCAGCGGCAGTACTCTGATATTCTGATTTGTCATGTTTCCTATTGCTCGAATCCTCTCATGGTCTCATACGGATATAAAGAACCGCCCGGTCGCTGCGCGAGGGGCGGTGAGGTACAGGTATTGGCGAATGCTCTATCTGCCTCGGCCGAGTGGAGGTGGCCCGTGCGGCCTGTGCGACCCGAATTCACTCTGCAGAGAGGATAGCACGCATGTTCGTAAAGGCCAAACAACGCGCCGGCGCCTGCCCTGTCAGGGGACCTCTATCTGCTGGCCATCGTAGGCAAAGGCGGCCCACTCGGGCAGCAGCGCCGAGTCGATCTCATAATCGATATCGTGCGTCATGTGCGTCAGCAGGCAGCGCCGGGGAGCGACCTGCTGCGCATAGGCCAGGCTCTCCTCCAGGCAGAGGTGCGCCGGATGCGGCCGCAGGCGAAGGCAGTTGATGATCAGCAGATCCAGCCCGTGCAGGCGATCCAACGTCTCTTGAGGGATCACCTTGGCGTCGGGGATGTACGCCAGCCCGCCCATGCGGTAGCCCTGGCAGCCCTGTAGGCCGCCATGCTGCACCGGCAGCGCCTCGATGCGCAATCCATCGGCCGACATGCCGTCCTCCAGCAGGTGCGGCGCGAGCGAGGGAATGCCGCCTCCCACGAATCCGGTGGGACGAAACACGTACCCAAAGGAGGCATGGAGCTCGTTCAGCGTCTCTTGCGAGCCATAGATGTCGATGGCCTGGCCCTGCCGGTGGCAATAGGAGCGGATATCGGGCAGGCCAAAGGTGTGGTCGGCGTGGCAGTGCGAGTACAACACCGCATCGACGCGCCGCACGCGATTGGCGAGCATCTGCTGGCGCATATCCTGCGAGGTGTCGATCAGCCAGGTGCGGTCGGCCGACTCGACCAGGATGGAGGCGCGCGTCCGCCGGTGCCGCGGGTCGGCCTGCGCCTTTTGGCAGACCCCGCGGGGGCAGGTGGCGTAATCGCTGATGATGCAATCGATGGGCGGGACGCCGTGTGAAGTGCCCGAGCCGAGGATCGTGATGTTCATGAGCTCCACTCGATGACCTGCGTGAGATGGGTGGCTGACCGGACCCCAGGATTATAGGCGCACCCAACCTGGGCACCGAACCTGTCGGGAGAGGCGACGCCCGACGCTGCGGGCCGCTCCGTCGCCGCCACATCGAGCCCGTCCTCTAGACCCGTTGACACGTGACAGCGCATACAGTACGGTGAGTTTGGGGATGGGAGTGAGACGCGGAGGCAGGCGCAGCGTGCTATCGGATGAGTCGACGACACGCACTGGCACGTCTTGGCCGAGAGGTATGCTCGTGGTGTACCGTGCTCGCCGCGGAATCGGCGTCTTGGTGGCGTGCGGCTTGCTCCTGCTGCTCGCCGTGTGCCTCTGCGCCTGCGGCTTCCCCCCTCAGGTGGACAGAAGCATCCTTACGGGC
>JAAYAW010000069.1 GCA_012719135.1 Chloroflexota bacterium | reverse complement strand
TCGGCGTGTCGAGTACAGGGACGGGCACATCGTTGCGTGGGGGCCTCGCGAGTGGTGCAAGCCGTTTTTCTGATTGCGGCTGGTTGTGCGTCAGCCACTGGTTCGAGTCCAGTCAGGGGCATATTTCGATGTTCGAAGAGCCGCCAGCGATTCAGCTGGCGGCTTTTTGTGCTCAAGTGCTGGATGGGGCATCTACGGGTGGCCACATTCCAGGGGCCGCTCATCGTCCCACAGAGTGTGTCGCTTGCGCATCCTCTCGTCCAGTGATAACCTCTGCCTCAGGGGGCGCGTGTCAACAGGGGGGCAATCACGGCGCGCGCTCGCGGGACATGGGAGTTCAGGCCAGAGAGGAGATCACAATGCACAGATCGATCGCATCCATATTGGCTGTGTTGCTGGTCGCTGCGATGCTGGTCACCGGCTGCGCAGGCGGCGGCACCGCAAAAGAAGGCCTCAAGATCGGCCTTGTCACCGATGTGGGCCGTGTGAACGACCGCACGTTCAACCAATCTGCCTGGGAGGGAGTGCAGGACGCGGCCGCAGAGCTTGGCGTGGAGGCCAAGTACATCGAGACCAAGGCGGCGACGGACTATCTGGACAACATCCGGCAGTTTGCGGAAGAGGACTATGACGTCATCGTCACGGTCGGGTACGCGCTCGGCGAGGCCACCCTGGAGATGGCGGCCGAGTACCCAGAGACGATGTTCATCGGTGTCGACCAGTTCCAGGCTGAAACCGTCGCGAATGTGGCGGGCCTTGTCTTCCGCGAGGACCAGGCCGGTTACCTCGCCGGCGTGCTGGCTGCCAGCCTGACACAGACCGATACCATCGGCGGCGTCTTTGGTACCGACCTGATTCCGGCGGTGGTGGCCTTCCGTGAGGGATATGAGCTCGGGGCCAAGTCCGTCAAGCCCGACATCAACATCATCTCTGCGTACCATCCGGGCGAGATCGCCCAAGCCTTTACAGATCCAGAGTGGGGCGCGGCGACGGCCGCTCAGGCGATCGATGGCGGAGCGGACGTAATCTTTGCCGCCGGCGGCCAGACCGGAAACGGCGCCCTGGAGGAGACGGCTACGCATGAGGGCTTTTACTGCATCGGTGTCGACACCGACCAGTGGGACACCCTGCCCGGGGCGCATCCCTGCCTCGTTGCCAGCGCCGTCAAGACGGTGCGCAAGGGTGTCTACGAGCTCATTATGAGCGTGGCCGATGGCACCTTCGAAGGGGGCCAGGTGTACGGCGAGGCCGGGCTATCGGACTTTCACGACTTTGCCGACAAGTTGCCCGAAGAGCTCAAGACCAAGCTGGCGGAGATCGCCCAGGGCCTGGTGGACGGCTCGCTCAGTACCGGTTACGGACAATAGCAGCACGCGATTCCGAGGGGAGGCGATTGCCTTCCCTCGGAGCTTTTCACCTGTGACGATAAGGCATGCGGCTGGGCGCTCCACGCACAGGAGTCGACATGGCTGACCCGCTCGACCAGAGGACTCGCTTCTCCCGGTGGCTTGTGCGCCTGGCCCACCCGCTCGTGTCGCCCGCGCTGGCTCTCGTTACCGCCTTTGCCGTCGGAGCGGTGACCATGCTCCTATCGGGAGACAATCCGCTGACGGCGTACTGGGGGCTCCTTCAAGGCGCATTTGGCGGGCTGGATGCACTATCCCGCACGCTGCGTACCGCAACCCCCTACATCCTCACTGGCCTCTCGGTGGCCTTTGCCTTCAAGGCTGGGCTCTTTAACATCGGAGCCTCGGGCCAGTTCCTGATGGGTACGGCGGCATCAGTTGCTGTGGGCGTGCTTGTGAAGGGCGTGCCGGCGTTCATTCACCTTCCCCTGGCGCTCCTCGCTGGATTTGCTGGAGGAGCCCTGTGGGGCGCCATCCCTGGAGTACTCAAGGTCTGGCGTGGCGCGCATGAGGTGATCACCACGATCATGCTGAACTATATCGCCTCGCTCTTTACCAGTTGGCTCGTATATGCCGGAGGCACGCAAGGACAACAGCCCGGGCCTCTGTCCGACCCTGCGGCCGCCGCCCAGGGCATCTCGCAGACGGGTACGATCCTGCCAACGGCAAAGCTCCCCGAACTTCTTCCCGACGTGCTCACCCGTGTGCACTGGGGGCTGGTGATCGCCCTTGTCGCGGTGCCCGTCATCTGGTGGATCCTCAAGCGCAGCACATTCGGTTTTGAGGTGCGGACCGTTGGCGAGAACATGTCGGCCGCGCGGTACGCGGGTATGCGCGTCAACTGGACGATTGTCCTCTCCATGGCCATCGCAGGGGGGCTTGCGGGCCTGGCTGGGACGGTGGAGTGTCTGGGGCTTCATGGGAGGTTCGCTCCAGAGTTCACAGGCTCCGCGGGTTTTGAGGGGATCACCGTCGCCCTTCTGGGCCGGACCGAGCCCGTGGGCGTACTTCTCTCTGCGGTCTTTATGGGTGGTCTGTACGGCGGAGCGGCCAAGATGCAGTTCGAATCCGGCGTGCGGAGCGAGATCATCCAGGTTGTACAGGCGCTCGTCCTGGTGATGGTGGCGGCGCCCGAACTCGTGCGCGTTGTGTACAGAATGCGAGCGCGACGCTCAGAGGAGGATACCGCCGAGTCCAAGCTTGCGACCGGATGGGGAGGTTAGCATGGCCCCCGTAGAGACGACCGCTCGCCGCGCAAGCGCTGGCGTGTTGCGCAGGCGCTGGATCACGGCCGGGCTGACCCTCTTGTTGCTGGCGATCGTCATACTGGTGGATCGAACATCCCTTGGGGATGGTCCGCTCGGCATTCTGTTCGGCATCGGCGTGCTTCGTTTTACGCTACGCGCTGCGGTCCCGCTCATCTTTGGGGCGCTATCCGGCATCCTGTGTGAGCGTTCGGGCATCATCAACATCGGGATTGAGGGGATGATGCTGGCGGGCGCCTTTGGCGCCTTTGCGGTCAAGTCGCACACGGGGCAACTCCCTCTGCCGCTCAGCCTGGCGCTATCCACGCTGAGCGCCTGCGCCATGGGCTCCGCGATGGGCTATCTGCATGCCTTGCTCAGCATCCGCTTCCGCATGAACCAGATCATCAGTGGCACAGCGATAATCGTGCTGGCCACAGGGCTCAGCACCTACTTGTTTGATCCCGATTGGCTCAGCCGCGGCAAGTTCTCCGATATCGCCATCCCGGTCCTCGCGCGGATCCCGGTGATCGGAGAGGTTCTCTTCACCAACGGCCTGCTCACCTACCTGGCGCTGGCGATGGCGATCGCTCTCCATTTCCTGCTGTTTCGCAGCCGTTGGGGATTGCGCACCCGCGCGATCGGAGAGCACCCAAGGGCCGCGGATACGATGGGTGTGAATGTGAACCGGTGGCGCTACATCAACACGACCATCGGGGGAGCGGTTGCGGCACTGGGCGGCGCCTTTCTCGTGCTTGAGGCCGTCGGCCAGTTCAAGGAGAGCATGACCGCCGGACGGGGCTTTATCTCGCTGGCGGCGATGATCTTTGGGAACTGGTCACCTCTGGGAGCGCTGGGCGCCTCGACGCTGTTCGGCTACACGCAGGCATTGCAGAATCAGTTGCTGCTCTCCGGAATAACCCGGGTGCCTCGCTTCTTTATCAGCATGTTGCCCTATGTCACGACGATCGTCGTGCTTGCGAGCGTGGTTGGGCGAACTCGCGCACCCGCTGCCGAGGGCGAAGTGTACGAGACGGAGTAGGCGATGACGGACATCGTGCTCGAGGCTCGTCATATTACCAAGGCCTTTCCGGGGGTCGTCGCTAACGACGATGTCAGTCTGTCCCTCCACCGCGGCGAGATCCTCGCTCTCTTGGGGGAGAACGGTGCCGGCAAGAGCACGCTGATGAACGTCGTGTACGGCCTGTATCGCGCAGATCAGGGAGAGATTCTGATCGAAGGCGAGCCGGTCCAGCTTTCTTCTCCGCGCGACGCAATCCGTCTGGGCATCGGCATGGTCCACCAGCACTTTCAACTGGTTCAGCCCATGACGGTCACGGAGAACATCCTCCTGGGCTCGGAGATAACCCTGGGACGTACGCCTTTTCTGGATTTCGAGGCGGGGCGGCAGCGTGTTCGCGAGCTCTCTGTGCGCTACGGGCTATCGGTGAACCCGGATGACGTGATTGAGCACATTCCGGTGGGCGTACAGCAACGCGTGGAGATCCTAAAGGCGTTGTATCGCCAGGCCAGGATACTCATCCTGGACGAGCCTACGGCGGTGCTCACTCCTCAGGAAATACAGGATCTATTCCGTGTGATGCGCGAACTCGCCAGGGGCGGCCACTCGATCATCTTTATCACACACAAGCTGCGTGAGGTCCTGGAGGTCGCTCATCGGATTGTGGCGATGCGCCAGGGCCGCGTGGTGGGAGAGTCGCTGCCCGAGTCGTCGACGCAGGCGACTCTGGCGGAGATGATGGTGGGCCGAAAGGTGATCCTGCAGGTTCCCAAGGGGCCGGCCCATGCCGATCAGGTCGTGCTCGAGGTGCGGGATTTGAGCATGTCCGCGACCAGAGGCGGAGTGGCCCTGAAGGACGTGAGCCTGGAGGTACACGCCGGCGAGATCCTGGGCGTGGCCGGAGTCCAGGGGAATGGCCAAACCGAGCTCGTCGAGGCGATCACCGGGCTGCGGCACGTTCAGAGCGGGGCCATCTCGATGAATGGATCCAACGTGACGGCCTGGTCCCCGCGACAGAGGTCATCGATGGGCATGGCGTATATCCCGGAGGACCGGCACCGCTTCGGGATGGTGGGCTCCTACAGCGTGGCAGAGAACCTCGTACTGAACACCTATCACCTTGAGCCCTACTCCAGGCGTGGCGTACGTGACGATGCCGCCATACGGGATCACGCGGAGCAACTGGTGCAGGCCTTTGATATCCGCACGCCAACGGTGGATACGGCCGCCGGATCGCTCTCGGGGGGAAACCAGCAGAAACTCGTGGTGGCGAGGGAGTTGGGACGCGAGGTGTCCCTCCTCGTTGCTAGCCAGCCGACCCGTGGAGTGGACGTCGGATCCATCGAGTTCATCCACCGGCAGATCGTGGCCCAGCGGGACCGGGGCATCGCTGTTTTGCTTGTCTCTGCTGAACTGGACGAAATCCTCACCCTCTCGGACCGGATAGCCGTGCTGTACGAGGGCGAGATCATCGCCACCGTCGAGGCCTCCCAGGCCACCCGTGAACAGTTGGGCCTGCTCATGGCAGGCGTTCGCGCTCCTTTGAACGCCTAGAGCGGCCTTTGTCCCCCGCTCGTTCTGTCTGAGAGATCCTCCATCTGGCTTTGGCCAAATCCTCCACCCGGTCGATGTGACCTCCATTCCGGTCGCGTATGCTGGCGTTGCAGGTGAATGACCACCCGTGCAGCGTTGCCGCTCCCCTCGGGAAGCGGCTTTTTCATACCCCCACACGAGGTTCGCCGTGGTTCTTTCCTATACCATGCCCGCGTTCGTCATCGAGCGTGACCTGAGCCGGTGCATCTCCTGCCAGGTCTGTGTACGGCAGTGTGCCAACGATGTGCACGTCTACGATATCGAGGATGACTGCGTGCACAGCCAGGATGCCCAGTGCGTTGGATGCCATCGCTGTGTCACGCTGTGCCCTACGCACGCCTTGAGCGTTCAGCGGAATCCTCTCGCGTTCCGCGCACATGCGAACTGGTCCGATCAGGCGCTTCGCAACATCTACCGCCAGGCGGAAAGTGGCGGAATGCTGCTCACCGGGATGGGCTGCGACCAGCCCTACCGCATCTATTGGGATCACATGCTGTTGAACGCCAGCCAGGTGACCAACCCGTCGATTGACCCGATGCGGGAGCCGATGGAGCTCACCACCTACCTCGGGGCCAAGCCCGAACGCGTAGCCTTCTCCGACGGGCGGGTTGAGACCGAGGTGGCTCCGCAGCTCCGCCTGGACGTTCCGATCATGTTCTCCGCTATGTCCTACGGATCGATCAGTTTTAACGCTTGTGAATCGCTGGCGCGCGCCTCCCGCGAGGCCGGCACCTTCTACAACACAGGTGAGGGCGGACTGCACCCTGCCCTGTACCAGTACGGGGCAAACACCATTGCTCAGGTGGCATCGGGCCGATTCGGAGTCCATCTAGAGTATCTGAATGCCGTTGCCGCGCTGGAGATAAAGATCGGTCAGGGAGCCAAGCCGGGGATCGGCGGACATCTACCCGGAGAAAAGGTAACGCCGGACATCTCAGCCACTCGGATGATTCCCGTGGGCACGGATGCGCTATCTCCGGCGCCCCATCACGACATCTACTCGATCGAAGATCTGCGCCAGCTCATCTATGCGCTTAAAGAAGCTACGGGTTACGCCAAGCCGGTGAGCGTCAAGGTGGCGGCCGTGCACAACATCGCGCCGATCGCCAGCGGCATCGTCCGCGCGGGCGCGGATATTGTAGCGATCGATGGGCTGCGCGGAGGAACTGGAGCCGCTCCCACGCAGGTGCGCAACAACGTGGGTATCCCCATCGAACTGGCCCTGGCCGCGGTGGACCAGCGCCTGAGAGACGAGGGGATCCGCCATCGCGCATCGCTGGTGGTTGCCGGGAGCATCCGCAGCAGCGCGGATGTCATCAAGGCGATCGCGCTGGGGGCCGATGCCGTCTATGTAGCCACTTCTGCTCTTGTCGCCATGGGCTGCCATCTCTGTCAGAACTGCTATACGGGCAAGTGCAATTGGGGAATCGCGACTCAGGATCCGTACCTTACCAAGAGGTTGAATTCGGACCTGGGCGCACAACGCCTGACGAATCTGCTCAGAGCCTGGAGCCTGGAGATCAAGGAGATGATGGGGGGGATGGGCTTGAACGCAATCGAAAGCCTGCGCGGACACCGGGACCATCTGCGGGGTGTGGGGCTGAATCAGGTCGAGCTGGATACCCTGGGCATCCGCGCGGCCGGCCAATAGGGGGTAGCCGTGAAGCGAATCGTCATCCATGAGGAGCACTGCATCGGCTGCCGACTCTGCGAGGTTCACTGTCTGGTACAGCACTCGTCGTCGCGCGATGTCATCAAGGCCTACAGACGAGAACGGGCTTTGATTATGCCCCGGCTGATCGTGGAGGAGAGCGGCCCGCTATCCTTCGCTCTACAGTGCCGCCAGTGCGACGAGCCCAGCTGTCTCGAGGCCTGCATCTCCGGGGCGATGCACCGTGATGAGCGGACCGGCGCGGTGGTGTGTGACGAATCTCGGTGTGTCGGCTGCTGGATGTGCATCATGGTGTGCCCCGCTGGCGCCATACGACAGAACCTTCTCGGCACGCATATCGCCAGCAAATGCGATCTCTGTTACGGCGCGGAAGAGCCGGCCTGTGTGGCCAACTGCCCCAACGGAGCCCTGACCTATGAGGATATACCGGATCAGGAGGAAGGCGCGGCATGAGGATCGTCATCATCGGCAACTCGGCGACGGCCGTTGGGGCCATCGAATCCATCCGCGAGCACGACCAGAGTGCCGAGATCACAGTCATCTCGGACGAAGGGCCAATGATCTACTCCCGGCCGATGCTGTCGCACTACCTGGCGGGAGAGATCGACCGTGCGCGGCTGGCCTACCGGCCTTCCGACTTTTGGACGCGGCACAACGTGGCCGTGATCGCCGACGATGCGGTCGTATCGATCGATCCGGTTGGACACTCCGTGGAGACCAACTCGGGGAGGGTAATCGGGTATGATCGCCTGCTGATCGCGACCGGCGGCCAGCCAATCGTCCCCCCCCTGCCGGGGCTGGATCTGGATGGCGTTTTTACCTTCACCCGGCAAGGAGACGCGACCCAACTGTCGCGGTTTCTGGAGGGTGTGAACTCGCCCCGCGCGCTGGTGGTGGGCGGAGGCATGATCGGCATAAAGGCCACGGACTCACTGTGGAAGCGTGGTGCCCATGTCACGATGGTCGAACTGGCCCCGATGATCCTCGCGGCCGCGCTCGATGGCCCGGCCTCGGAGATGGTATGTCGTCTGCTGCGAGAGAACGGCGTAGACGTCCGGACGGAGAACACCGTCACAGAGATCCACGGAGAGGATGGCCGCGTCCGCTATGCAACGCTCAAGGACGCGAGCACTGTTGAGTGCGACGTCGTGGTCTTTGGCATTGGCGTGCGACCCAACAGCGGGCTCGCAAATGCCGCGGGACTCAAGGTCAACCGTGGGATCTGTGTTGATGAGTTCATGCGGAGCTCCAACCCGCACATCTATGCCGCCGGCGATGTTGCTGAAGCCTATGATCTCGTGGTGGACATGAATCGAACCGTGGCGATCTGGCCGAATGCCTACCGGCAGGGCGCGATCGCCGGAGCTCACATGGTTGGCATCGAGCGCCCGGATCCGGGCGGCGTGGCGATGAACACTGTCGAGGTCATGGGCGTTCCGGCGATGTCGATCGGCAACGGTAATGCACCGGAAGAGGGGCATGACGTGCTCGTGCGGCTGGACGAGAGCGCCAATGTCTACAGGCGGCTGGTCCTCCGGGAGGGGCGTCTTGTTGGCGCGATACTCGTGGGGGAGATCGATCGGGCCGGCATCTATACCGGCCTGATCCGAAACCGAATCGACGTTGGGCAGCAGCGGCAGCGGCTGCTGGACGGGCACATGAGTCTGCTGTCAACTCCAGAGCAGTATCGCAAACACGTGGTCCGTGGCGCGGGCATCGAGGTGTAGGGGGTGACAATGTCCTGGTCTGACCTGGAGAATCGCTATGGCGACGACCGCGTCTCCAGCGCGTGCGGTCTGTTTGGGTTTATCGATACAACGGGCGAGCGGCACGATGGGCAGGCGGCGATCTCTGCCCTGACGAGCATGAAAGAACGCGGTAACGGGCTGGGAGCGGGCTATGCCGTGTACGGCTGCTATCCTCAACTGGCGGAAGCGTATGCTCTGCACGTGATGTGCCGTACGGAGGACGACCGGAATGAGATGGCGCGCTATCTCGCGGGCGCTTTTGAGATTGTGCATCAGGAGCCTCTGCCGGTCCACAGTAGCGCTGGGGTAGTGGACGCGCCGCTGATCTGGCGGTTCTTTTGCGTGCCGAGGCAGGCCGATGACGGCGATAAGGATGCCGATGAGTACGTGGTGCGCGCTGTAATGACGGCAAACACTCGCATGGAGGGGGCGTATGTGTACTCCAGCGGTAAGAACCTGGGAATGTTCAAGGGAGTAGGCCATCCGGAGGAGATCGCCGAATACTTCCGGGTAGCGGACTATGCGGGCTATCTCTGGACGGCCCACAACCGGTTTCCGACGAACACACCGGGCTGGTGGGGCGGGGCGCATCCCTTTGGTCTGCTGGACTGGTCCGTGGTGCACAATGGCGAGATCTCCTCGTACGGCACCAACCGCAGGTACCTTGAGACAAAGGGCTACCACTGCACCATGCGAACAGATACGGAGGTCATGGCCTATGCAGCGGACCTGCTGATGCGCCGGCACGGATTGACTCCGAAACAGGCTGCCCTGGTGATGGCGAGCCCGCTTTGGAACGAGATCGAGGTGTTGCCGGAGGAGGAACAGCGCACCTGCCAGACGATCCGCCAAACCTACGGTCCTCTGTTGATGAATGGTCCCTTCACGGTCATCATCGCTCGCTCCGGCGAACTAATCGGTCTGGGGGACCGCATCCGGCTGAGGCCGCTGACCGCGGCGATCGCTGGCCCGATGCTTTATGTGTCTTCAGAGATCGCAGCTGTTCATCTGATAGAGAGGCAGGTGGAGGCTGTGTGGACGCCCTTCGGAGGTGAGCCTGTGATCGGGCGACTGGGCGAGGTTCCGGAGTGCCCTCGCGCGGTTCCAAAGAGGGTCGCGCGCATCATCGAGGAGCCGACGTATGGTTGATCTGAGATGGCTGACCTCGTTGGATCTGGTTCGATCGGAGAGCTCAGAAGAAGAGATCGAGGTGGATGCCAGAAGGCTGCCCTATCGAACCCTGAACGAACGCCTGGCAGAGCTGGTACGCCAGGGAGCCAGCCGGCTCAGGGTGCTTGCGGTATCCGGACAGCGCTACCTCGGCACGAACCTGATGGCGCCCGTCCGAGTCGCGATCGATGGCGTGCCCGGGAACGATCTGGGGGCCTTTATGGACGGCCCGCAGATAGAGGTGATGGGCGACGCACAGGATGGCTGCGGGAACACGATGAACAGCGGCCTGATCGCCGTTCATGGATCGGTGGGAGACATCGCAGGGCACTCTATGCGGGGAGGCACGATTCTCGTTCGAGATAACGCGGGATATCGTGTCGGGATCCACATGAAAGAGTACGGCGAGCGGTGCCCGGCCATCGTCATCGGCGGCACGGCACAGCACTTTCTGGGTGAGTATATGGCCGGTGGCGTCATCCTTGTGCTGGGGCGTTCCCTCGAGACTGGCGACATCCATCCCTCTCGATATATCGGAACGGGCATGCATGGCGGCGTCATCTACCTCCGGGGCAAGTTTGATGAGCGCTTTCTCGGCAAAGAGGTCGGCGTGGCGCCGTTGGATGACGACGATTGGGCTACGGTGCGGCAGTACGTGTTCGCCTATGCCCGGTATTTTGACGAGGATCCAGAGCCTCTTTTGCGGGGGAGCTATGCCAAGCTGTATCCACGCACGCGTCGGCCGTACGGCCGCCTCTATGCCTACTGACCGAGTAGGGCGATGGCTGTAATGGGACAATTCAAGGTGCCACCCGTTGCACGAGGTGACGAGGCGCTTGCGGAAGTTCAGCGTCCTTCGATCAAGGCGATGGAGGGTGGCGGCCGCCCAGCGATGCTGGTCATGGAAGATGGGAGCATCTTTGAGGGTCGTTCGTTGGCTGCCGAGGGAGAGTGGGTTGGCGAGGTGGTCTTTGTCACCAGCATGTCAGGGTACCAGGAGACGATCACCGACCCCTCGTATTGGGGGCAGATGGTGGTGTTCACCTGCCCGCATATCGGGAACGTCGGTGTAAACGACGAAGATGGGGAGTCTCGTGGGCCACACGTACGGGCCGTACTGGCCAGACGTATCACGCACCGGCCGAGCAGTTGGCGCTCCCAGCGATCCCTGCTCGATGTGTTGCGAGAGCGAGGCGTGCCTGCGGTGGATATGGTGGACACGCGGCGCCTGACGCTGCTGTTGCGGCAATCGGGCGTAATGCGCGGCGCGCTCTCCACGTTGTACCTGGATGCCTCGCGGTTGGAACAGATGGCACGGAGTGCTCCGGACATGAGCACGCTGGCTCCTGTTGAGGAGGTCACGCTATCCGAACGATGCGAGTGGGATCATGCCGTGCCCGAAGGCTGGCGCGGGCGGGATCGCTCGACGTCAGCGGCGTCGGGGCGACGCGTGGTGGTGATCGACTGCGGCGTGAAGGAGAACATCCTGCGCCTGCTTGTGGGCCTGGGCGTTGCCGTAACCGTCGTTACGGCCGCCACCACGGCTGAGGAGGTACTGGCGCTGCATCCAGACGGCGTGCTCATATCCAATGGCCCGGGCGATCCCGAGCAGGCCATCTCGACTATCAATACCGCTCGAGCACTGATGGGGCGCGTGCCCCTCTATGGCATCTGCCTGGGACACCAGATCATCTGCCTGGCCGCAGGAGGCCGCACCTACAAGCTGCCTTTTGGACATCACGGGAGCAATCACCCTGTGCAGGATACGAGAACGGGGCGCGTGGCCATCACGAGTCAGAACCACAACTATGCCATAGATCCTGAGAGCCTCGCTGGCCTGCCCTATAGCGTGACGCACCTGAACCTGTTCGATCACACTATTGAGGGCATTCGCCATCGGACGCTGCCGATCGCCAGTGTCCAGTTCCATCCAGAGTCGTCCCCGGGACCTCACGATAGCCTGGATCTGCTCGATGATTTCGTCAGCTGGCTTGCTCCAAAGGGAGAAGACCATGCCTCCACGGACTGATCTGCACAAGATCATGCTGATCGGATCGGGGCCGATCGTTATTGGCCAGGCCTGCGAGTTTGACTATTCCGGTACCCAGGCCTGCAAGGCTCTACGCGAAGAAGGCTACCAGACGCTTCTGGTCAACTCGAACCCCGCGACGATCATGACCGATCCGCTGACGGCGGACGCTACGTATATCGAACCGCTCACGCTGCCGGTTCTGGAGCGCATCATCGAGCGGGAGCGGCCGGACGCGCTGTTACCCACCATGGGAGGGCAGACCGCTCTGAACCTAGCCATGGATCTGCACTCGTCCGGCGTACTGCAGCGATTCGGTGTGAGCCTGATCGGCGCTTCGGCGGAGGCCATCGCCCTGGCCGAGGATCGCGATCTTTTTAGGGCCGCGATGTCCGAGATCGGACTGGCCGTTCCACGCAGCCAGGCTGTGACCTCGCTATCAGAGGCTCGCGTGGCTCTGGCAGAAACGGGTCTGCCGGCCATCATCCGTCCCTCCTACACGCTGGGCGGCACAGGAAGCGGCATCGCGTACAACAGGGCCGACTTTGAGAGCATGGTCGTTCGCGGACTCGAACAGAGCCCGGTCAACCAGGTCCTGGTCGAGGAATCGGTGATCGGGTGGAAAGAGTTCGAACTCGAGGTCATGCGCGACGCCGATGATGGGTTCGTGGTGATTTGCTCGATCGAGAACCTGGACGCAATGGGCGTTCACACCGGCGACAGTATCACCGTGGCGCCGGCACAGACCCTCACGGACAAGGAGTATCAGCGGCTCAGGGACATGGCTCGGCTGGTGATGCAGAGGGTGGGCGTAGAGACCGGCGGATCGAACGTCCAGTTCGCGGTGAATCCATCCGACGGGCGGGTTCTGACCATCGAGATGAACCCCCGAGTCTCTCGCTCCTCAGCGCTGGCCTCCAAGGCCACTGGCTTTCCGATCGCCAAGATCGCCGCCAAGTTGGCCGTGGGTTACCGGTTGCACGAGTTGGCCAACGATATCACCAGGGTGACGCCTGCGTCCTTTGAGCCCGCGTTGGATTACGTTGTGGTCAAGGCGCCGCGTTGGAACCTGGACAAGTTCCCGAGCGCTGATCCCACACTGGGCACGCAGATGAAGTCCGTTGGCGAGGTCATGGCCATTGGGCGCACGTTTGGAGAGGCCCTGAACAAGGCTCTGTGTTCTCGCGAGGATGGTCACGACGGGCTCTTTGAGCGCGTCCCCACGAGCATGGATCTGGACGAGTTGCGCGCAAGCCTGCGTACGCCAACGGCGGAGCGGATCTTTGCCCTGGTGCCGGCGCTGGAGGCCGGTCTGACCGTGGCCGAGATCTCTGCTTTGTCGGCGTTCGATCCCTGGTTCGTGGACGAGATCGATGGCCTCCGCCGCTTGAGAGACCGGATCGTCGGACGGTCTCTCAAGAGCCTGACGGCGGGGCTACTGAGAGAGGCCAAGCAGAACGGCTTCTCCGACGCGCTGATCGGCCGCCTTCTCAGGCCTGCGCACACGGAGGCGGAGGTGCGGCAGAGACGACTGGCTCTCGAGATTCGCCCGGTATACAGCCGCGTGGACACCTGCGCAGCAGAGTTCCCGGCCCATACGCCCTATCTGTACAGCACCTACGAGTCGATCTGCGAGGCGGAGCCAACGGACAGGCGGAAGCTTCTGGTGGTGGGAAGCGGCCCCAATCGGATCGGCCAGGGCATCGAGTTCGACTATTGCTGTACGCAGGCCTCATTCGCTTTCCGGGAACTCGGTTACGAGACGATCATGGTGAACTGCAACCCGGAAACGGTGTCCACCGACTATGACACGAGCGATCGCCTCTACTTTGAGCCCCTCACGTTGGAACACATCCTGAACATCATTGATCTGGAGCGGCCGGAGGGCGTGATCGTCCAGTTCGGCGGGCAGACGCCCCTGAAACTGGTGAAACGACTGGCCGGAGCCGGTGTGCCCATCCTGGGCACCGGAGCCGACGCGATGGATCTGGCCGAAGACCGCGAGCGCTTTGGGGCGCTGATGCGCGATATCGGGCTGCCGATGCCGGCCCATGGGGTAGCGCGCTCATTGCCGGAGGCCGCGGCCGTCGCCGATCGGATCGGCTACCCCGTGATCGTGCGGCCTTCGTATGTGCTCGGCGGCCGCGCCATGGCGATCGTGTACTCTTCTGAGGAGCTTTTGCGCTATGCGCGCTCGGCCGTTCAGGTCTCCGAGGATGGCCCCCTTCTGATCGATCGCTATCTTGAGGGCGCGATCGAGCTCGATGTCGACTGCGTCTGCGACGGTGTAGCCGTTCGCATCGCGGCGATCATGGAGCAGATCGAGCTGGCCGGTGTGCACTCTGGAGATAGTGCGTGTGTTATCCCTACGGTCGCCGTTCCGGAGCGGACGCTCCGCACCATCCGTGACTACACCCGAAAGCTGGCGCTGGCTCTAGGCACCGTGGGCTGCCTGAACATTCAGTATGCTGTTTTGGGAGATACCGTCTACATCCTCGAAGCCAACCCGCGTGCGTCGCGGACGCTCCCATACGTCAGCAAGGCTACCGGTGTGCCCTGGGTGCGGGTGGCCTGTCGCGTGCTCGCGGGCGAGTCGCTTGACGCCATGGGTGTGCCCGCGGAGCCCACCCTGGAAGGCTACTTTGTTAAGGAGGTTGTGCTCCCCTTTGACCGGTTCCCTCGCGAGCCCGTGATCCTCGGCCCGGAGATGCGATCGACAGGCGAGGTGATGGGTATGGATGCGGAGTTTGGGTTCGCCTACGCCAAGGCACAGATGGCCGCGGGTAACTCGCTCCCAACGTCCGGCACCGCCTTTCTCAGCATCGCAGATGGAGACAAGGATGCTCTCGTCGCCGTGGCCACCACCCTCAGCGGCCTGGGCTTTCGCCTTCTGGGGACACGGGGTACAGCGGAGCACCTGAGGGGGCGAGGCCTTGCCGTGGAAACGGTGAACAAGGTGAGCGAGGGGCGCCCAAACGGCGAGGATTTGATCATCAACGGCGAGATTGACTTGATGATCAATACACCGCTGGGGAGCCGTTCCGTGACTGATGAGCACCGTCTGCGCCAGGCTGCTATCGCACATCGTGTGCCGGTTATCACCACTCTATCGGCTGCTAAAGCAGCTGCCTCGGCAATCTCCTCCATCAAGGCGGGGCAGCTATCGGTGCATAGTCTGCAGGAGTATGGGCATGGTCGCAAGGAATAGGCACACGACCGTGCGGGAAGTCCGCGATCTGGCCCTGGGGACCGCGGCTGAGATGGTCGCTGGTGCGCAGGGGCTCGATCGCGAGGTCCTCTGGGTCACCGGACTGCGCGCCACGTACCCGCTCTTTCCGGATCTGGATGCCGGACACCTGGCGATCGGCAGCCCTGAGGTGGCCCGCCGCATCGATGCCCAGCTGTCTCTGAGCTATCTCATCAACGAGCTGGCTCGGGCCCAGGCGGCGGCTCTGGTGATCGATGAGACGCCTTCGCAGGACGCCGTGGATCTGGCCAATGAGCTGGGCCTGCCTCTGTTCCGAGTTCCTCCTTCGTCCGACTTGCGGCAGCTGGAAAGGGAGACCCTGCGTGCGGTGCTGGATCGCGAGGGACAGGAGGCTCGGAGGGCAGAGGAGTGGAGGCAGAGCTACCACGAGCTGCTATCGGCCCGTGGTGCTGGCGCCGTGGTTCAGCGCCTTGCCGAAGAGTTTGACATAGAGGTCGAGTTGCGTGATACGGCGGATAACACGCTGCAGTGCGCCGGAAAGGACGGGGACGGCGGACACTTGGGGAAGCGCATGGCGGACTACCCCGTGATGGTCGCCGGAAGGGAACTCGGCTGTATCCGCGTTCTCGGACTGGAGCAGGCCTCCTCTCTGCTACCGATCGCGGCCAGACAGGCGGCCGAAGTGTGCGCGCTCGAGATGATCCAGGCCTGTATTCGCCAGGAGGCGGAGGACCAACTCGGTGCGGAACTGGTGACGGATCTGGTATCCTCGCACTCGGACGTGGAGGGGGTGCTCGGACGGCTCACGCGCCAGGGGTATGATGTCTCTCCCGGGCGCAGGCATGTGGCAATTGCCCTGGGAGTCACCGCCAAGCGGGCGTCCGCGCTAGATTCGATAGCCGCCGGCCTGGAGAGCGATCTGCGCTTTGCGGCAAGGCGCGAAGGCGTGTGCACCTTGCTGCTGGGCTATCAGGACACGCGTCTTTGCCTCGTCTCTTTCCCCGCTGAGGTGAGCGATCAGAGAGTCCGGTCGTGGACTGCGCAGGCCGCGGGCCCTCTTGCTTCGCGAGAGTGTCGAGTGGCCGTCAGCCGTGCCGTATCTGGTGCGACGGCCTTGCCTCAAGCGGTGCAGCAGGCCCTGGCCTGCGAGGCGATGGGCAGACGTATGCGGGATTGGTCCGGTCCGCTGTACTATGCCGATCTCGGCCTCTATCGCCTTCTTCTCGGCCTGCGCGATCAATCCGAAGTGCAACGGTTCTACAGCGATACCCTCGGGCCCCTGGTGGCCTATGACGGTGACCACAACACCGATCTCGTGGGAACGCTGGCCGCCTTCTTTGAGCAGAACACAAACGCCAGCGAGACGGCACGCCGGCTGTTCATTCACCGCAACACCCTCAACTACCGGATGCAGCGCATTTCCGAGATCGTCGGGCTGGACCTCGATAGTGCGGACACGCGCCTGGCCCTTCAGGTCGCGCTGAGAATTCACTCTCTGATGGGTTCAGGCGGGTTCGTTGTGCAATGTGCACAGGATGGCGCGGGCATTCCTCGGTATCCTTGAACGATGCCCTAACCAGGGCACCGGGCTACTATTCTTTCGAGTTTCAGCATGTCAGGAGGTTGTATGGTTGCCACAAGTCAGGAGTCGATCATCAAGGCGGTTCGGGACAACGGGGTCCGCTTCATCAGTCTGCAGTTCACGGACATCATGGGCACCGTCAAGACCATCACCGTGCCTGTCAGCCAGCTCGAGAATGTGATGCAGAACGGCATCTGGTTCGATGGATCATCGATCCAGGGCTTTGTCCGCATCAGCGAGAGCGACATGTTTCTGCGCCCGGACCTGAACACGTTCGCGATCATCCCCTGGCTGAACAGCACCCATGGCACGGCGCGCTTTGTGTGTGACGTGTTCACGCCCGATGGCGTGCCCTTTGTGGGCGCTCCGCGGACCATCCTTGCCTCCGCCATGGCCGAGGCGGCATCGATGGGGTATGAATACCGGGTGGGCCCGGAACTCGAGTTCTTTCTCTTTGAGACCAACGATGCCGGAACGCCCATTCCGGGGGCGGCCCACGATGATGCGGGCTACTTTGACCTGACCGCTGACCGAGGCTCGCTCGTGCGCGATGATATGATCAACGCGCTTGAGCCATTCGGTATCGATGTGGAGGCGGGGCACCACGAGGTGGCCAACGGCCAGCACGAAATCGACTTTCGCTACGGGCATGCCCTCACGACGGCTGACGCTGCGGTAACCTTCAAGTATGTATTGAAGGCGATCGCCAAGCAGCATGGGGTGTATGCGACCTTTATGCCCAAGCCCATACGGGGCATCAACGGATCGGGAATGCACGTGCATCAGAGCCTGGCGGACACGGAGACAGGGACCAACCTGTTCTACGACGGGGATGACAAGTACGGCCTGTCCAAACTGGCCAAGCACTTTATCGCAGGGCAGCTCGCCCACGCACGGGGAATGGCCGCCGTACTGGCGCCCTTGGTCAACTCCTACAAGAGACTCGTGCCCGGTTATGAGGCCCCTGTCTATATCTCCTGGGCGCGGGTGAATCGTTCGGCGCTCATCCGGATTCCCCGGGCCGCAGCTCCGGCCGCCACCCGGCTCGAGCTACGCTGCCCGGATCCCAGCTGTAACCCGTACCTGGCCTTCTCAGTGATGCTCAAGTGCGGGCTGGATGGGGTCAAGCGGGAGCTTGAGCTCTGTGCCGCCAGCGAGGAGGATCTGTTCGAATCCGTTGAGGCGCGCAGCAAGCTCCAGACACTTCCTGGCACGCTGAAGGAGGCGATCGACGAGCTTGACAAGGACGAAGTGGTCCGAGACGCTCTCGGCCCGCACATCTACCAGCGCTTTCGCGATGCCAAGCTGCGAGAGTGGGATGACTACCGCCTGGATGTCACTCCCTGGGAACTCTCAAGGTATCTGCCCACCCTGTAGCCCAGTCCTACGCATAAGGCCGGTCGGAGACACTCTGGCCGGCCTTTTGCGTGTTGAGGTGCTGCCGCACCCCGATAGCCTAGTTCTTGCGGCGTATCCAGCGGATCTGCGAAGGCGCCCACTCGCCGACGCGCGTCCACGCGATCTCCTGCCAGCCATCATCGAGTGGGTCGCGGAATACCTGGCACACGATGTCGCCGGGAAGGGCATCGGGCAAGACCGGTAGGAGCTCTGCCGGTCGCCGCTCGTCGCTGGCCGGTGTCAGCCGCGGATTGCGGAGCTTGGCAGCCTTGTATAGCGCGGCGTCGGCGTTGAGAGGTAACACGTAATCCTGCATAAAGTCAGATACCCAGGAACCAACCTGCTGTTCGGACATCAGAGGAACCTCCGGTGGCGGTGCGGGTACGTCCCCGCCCTGAAGCGCGGTGAGCTCACGGATAGTGGATGATGGGCGACCGTCCGTGACGAACATCTCCCCCCCCCAGGCGGCGCTATTGCCCAGCGTGTAGAGGGCGGCAGCGCCTACAAAGGGAGCCTGATCGACCATGTAGCGCACATGAGAAAGCAGCGCCTGCGAAGCACCTGTCCCGTTGAGCGCAGCCTTGTTTGGGAAGCCGTACCGGGTGATCCACATGGGCTTGTCAGGCCACCAGTAACGGAGGCTCTCAAACCGACGCCCGTAGGCTGCATGGTTCCAGCAGGAGACGATCCCGTCTCGATCGTGCACGTAGACGTCTGCATGGACCTCATCGGCCAGAGAGAGGGCTTGATAGCAGGGACCGTTGATTCTTGCCTGTTCCCAGTCCGCGGCGGTCATGGTCTCCGCGCCTCTGCAGCCCGATGTCCCGTGCAGGTAGTACCGGCCGGCGGGGTTGCCAGCGAACCAGGTATCGCGATGGCCCATAGCCAGCGGCGGAAACCCGATAATGGCACCCGGATACCGCGCCTTGATGCGCTGGTACGCCTCGGAGAACTGGCTGTTCATGCGGACCATATCGGCTTCGGTATCGCCAAAGCCGTTGCCCCCTGCGTAGGCGGGCACGTTGGGCTCACTCCAGAGCTCAAGATGCAGCTGGCCGCCAGGTACCACTTTCACCCAAGCCGAGAGAGCGTTTAGCACGGCGTCGACATAGGCTCGGCAGCCTGCATCTGTGCTCGTCTGGCTGGCTGAAGCGAAGGGGCTCAGGATGACGTGGCAATCCGGCACCACGGAGAGAATCCAGGCGACGTCATCGGAGGTCACGGGCTGGGCATCCAGGGCATAGTTGGGCCGAAGCACTACACTTCCTGGATGCAGCATGGAGATCACGCGGCGATCCAGGGCGGAGAAGGCACAGCCTGCACCCAGGTGCACGCCGGATATGCGGCGGCCAGCCCTCGGGCCATCCCAATCGATGAGCGGCCAGGGATCGACTGCGCCGTAGGTGTACGCCGAGCCGGCGTTTCTGCGCACTTCCACGTGCAAGTGCGGGCCGGTGGAGTTGCCGGTGTTGCCACTGTAGCCCACGATCGCTCCGCGCTTGACCGGCTGACCATAGCCCACGACGATCGTGTCTAGATGCGCGGTGTACAGCTTGGCCTCGGGCGTCTCGATGCGAACGTAGCGGCCGAATCCGCCCTCCTGGTACAGGCCGTACGCGATTCCGTCGGCCATGGCGTACACTGGCGTTCCAACGTAGGCGCTCAGATCCAGTCCCTTGTGCCCCGGTGGACTGAACCTCTGGGTAATGCGGACATAGCTCTTGATGGGCCGGGCCAATCTCATGCTGCGCAACCTCGGGTGGCTCAGACTTGGCGGCGAAGGTGGATGTCCCAGGGGCTGCCCGCCGTGCTGCCGGATCGACGCGCCTAGCATAGCACCTTGTGGCCTCGGTGACCAGAGCCACCAACGCCAGGTGTTCACAGAAGCGAAAAGCCCCCTGTCGCCAGGAGGCTTTCATGGGCGCGAGAGGACTCGAACCTCTGACCTCACGGATGTGAACCGTGCGCTCTAACCATCTGAGCCACGCACCCGATTGCGCGCTCAGTATACCACACAGCGCTATGGATGCAAGTCCGGAGGGGTCCCGGACGATCGACGACAGACGTTGAGCGACAGCGCCTCGCATTTGGTATACTGCAGTTGGTTCCTGTATGGGGTTCGAAAGCGATGGATGGAGGCTGTGGGCAATGGATAGGTTTCTCTTTCGCCAACCGTCCTTTGTAGGCTATGGGGCTGGTGTGGCACAACTCGTCGGGGAAGAGGCCCGCTCACTGGGCCTGGAACGCGTCTTGATTGTGACGGATCGTGGGGTGCGTGCTGCGGGCCTCGTGGATGGTGTGATCGCTTCGCTGGCGAGCGCCGGGATCTCTGCGGAGATCTATGACGGTGTGGGCACCAACCCGGAGACGACCATGGTGGATGAGGCGTTGGCGCTCCTCAAGGCATCTGGCGCCGGCGGCGTCGTCGCTGTGGGTGGCGGTAGCCCCATGGATACGGCCAAAGGCGTGGCGTTTCTGGCCACCAATGGAGGGCGCCTCCTGGACTATTTCGGGCGGGACGTACCGTTGGCGCCGCTTCCGAGCATCTGTATCCCCACGACCGCGGGCACCTCGAGCGAGGTGACCAACAACATCGTGTTCACCGATCCGGGCAGTCGGTTCAAGTTCGGCCTGTCCAGCCCGAACTGCGCTGCAACTCGCGCGCTGGTGGATCCGGACATGACGCTGACCCTGCCTCGGGGCATGACGGCTGCAACGGGCATGGACGCCCTGACGCACGCCATCGAGTCGGTTACCAGCAAGGGAGCCTATGACCTGACGCGTTCGCTCGCCGTGGACGCCGTGCGACTGATTGGCGAATGGCTACCGGAGGCTGTTGCCGATGGCAGCAACCGGCAAGCTCGCGAGCGCATGATGATGGCTTGCCTGGAAGGCGGTATAGCCTTTAACCAGTCCAAGCTCACGATTGTGCACTCGATGTCTCACCCTGTCAGTGGGTGGTGCGGGACGGCGCACGGTGTCGCGAACGCAATTCTGCTCCCACACGTAATGGCCTATAATGTGGCGCATGATGTAGAGGGGTTCGCGCGGGTCGCGGAGGCACTCGGTGTAGATACGCGGGCAATCACCCGGTCTCAGGCAGCCGAGGCCTCAGTAGAGCGGGTTCGCGAACTGAATACCATCGTTGGTATCCCGGACGGCTTGGCCTCCTGTGGCGTCACTGAGGACGCCATCCCCAGTATGGTCGCGGATGCGATGAAGAGCGCAGGCGTTCGCATGAATCCGCGTCCCACCACGGCTCAAGACATAGACATGATCTACCGGCAGGCGATGTGAGTGTTTCTGGGGGGCTAGCGCTAGCGCAGCCTTCCTGTTGGCCCGACTCCAGAGACAACCCTCGCTCCTCCCGGACGAGGGTTGATTCACGTTCTACCGGACTCGACCATTGTTCTCTATGGTTTGCCGTGCCAAAGTGGGCCTGCGATGCTGGCCGGACTTGTCAGCTGTTGGATCGAGCCAGAGCCGGACGCGTGGCGAGGCCTGCCCCAGTGGTGGCGTGTGCCAACTTGCTAGCGTCCCATCAAACGACGGGATGGCGCTCTGACTGTGCTTCTCGGCATGGGCCGAGCCTCGTGAGCCAGAGGATAGCCTTCCTCTCTCACAGGCTTCTGGGGCAAGCTCTGGGAAATGCGGGCCTCTTCGGAGATCGGGCTCTCAGCCGCTGATGCGACGGAAGGCGAGACGCAGGTGAGGCCCGGACCGGAGCGGGTCTCGGCCGGCCCGTGCTGACCGCCAGGCGCAACAGGAAGCGCTCGCGCTCAGGAGGCCGACCGTAGACTGGTCGGGTAGGACAGGCACGACAGGTCGATGATGGGCGTGGCACGATGGGCGCCCGAGTGATGCAGAAACATTGGGATTGAGGGAGGATAATGTGGCGACTGCCGACCGCACGATGAACAGCACTTTCAGAGCGCTGGCAAATCGCAACTACCGGTGGCTGTGGCTGGGACGCCTGGCGACCTCGGGCACGATGCAGATGGGCAACGTGGTACAAGGATGGCTTGTCTTTCAGCTGACGAACTCGGCTTTTGCCCTGGGTTGGGTGGGCGCAGGCTGGAGTGTCTCCTCTCTGGTCCTCGGGCTGTACGGTGGTGCGATTTGTGACCGGGTGGACAAACGGAACCTGATTCTGTGGACGCGTCTGGCCATGATGATGAGCACGTTGGCCATCGGCCTGCTTGTGGCTTTCGATGCGATTCGTATATGGCATCTGGCGGGCGCTGCTTTTCTGAATGGAGCGATCTCGGCCTTTCTGATGCCGGCTCAGCAGTCCATCATCTCCGATCTTGTCGAGCCCGATACGCTGATGAGTGCGATTTCCATGGATGCCGTGGGCATGGGCCTGATGGGCATCGTGGGTGCCTCCCTGGCCGGCAGGCTCATCGACACCGTTGGGGCTCAGTCGGTCTACTACATGATGGCTGGACTCTATGTGCTCTCGCTGTTCGCGGCCCTGCATCTGCCGCATGTCGAGCCCAATGCAGCCTCAGGCACCGCAATATGGGCCGATCTCAAGGAGGGCCTAGCCTACCTGAAGAGCCAGCCGACGATCACGCTCATCCTGGGGCTGGAGATCGTGCGGGTTCTGGTGGCGATGCCGTATGTCTCGCTGATGCCCGCGTTCGCGGACCAGAATCTGGGGCTGGGCGCTTCCGGTCTTGGCCTCATGCAGTCGGCCGTCGGCGTCGGTGGCCTGGTGGCCAGCCTGATCGCCAGCCAGATGGGCACGCTGCGCCGGAAAGGGCGCCTGATGATCTTGTCCAGCATCGTTCTTGGGGCCGCCCTGATCCTGTATGTGACGTTCCCCTGGCTCCTGGGGATTTATGCGGCACTGGCCGCGATCGGCGGCATGATCAATCTGTACATGGTGCTCAGCAGCACGCTGATTCTGACCCACACTGATCCGGCCTTCCGTGGCCGTGTGGTGAGCCTCTCCATGTTCGCCTTCGGGCTGATGCCTCTGGGGACCATACCGGCGGGGGCGATCGCGGACATGGTGGGCGTGCCCTGGGTTGTGGGGGTGCAGGGCGCGCTGGTGATTGGCGTATACCTGCTGGTGCGGGCGCGCAAGCCGCAGTTGATCGAAATGGGGTAGGCGGCACGGGATCGCTGGAGGCAGGCTACCTGCAGCCTGGGATCACGATTGCTGGTCATGTGACGATCGGGCCGGCCCAACGCAAAGGTGGGCCGGCCCGATCGTTCCCTATCAGGGGAGATGCGGCGGGTTCCTCCTCTATAGGCCCGTCGTCGACGCGCACGTAGAAGACTACCAGGGTGGACATGGCGGCATACACGGCCGTGGTAACCAGGAATGCCCTGCGCATGACGCTGGCCTCCTGCCCCCGGCGCCATCGTCGACCGGATCGGCCTTGTCTGGTTAGTGGGCGTTCCGGGCGCTGCTCATCGCGCTCTTTGCGCGGATCCTGCGCAGCCGGACTGACCGGGCCATGCTACACTGGTACAGGGCGCAGAGCGTGCGACGCGCGTCCTGCCATAGGGGTGACGGGCCGTATCCTGCTGCCGTATGTGCGGTCCGGCGTATTGGCGTAACCTTTACGACGCCCTCTTCGTTACACATGGTGAGGTCAACACAGACTGTGGATGTTCCTGCATGACCGGCCGGCCTGCGGATAGCCACAAGATGCTCATGGAAGTGCTCTACAGTGAGCATCATCGCGCCATCCTCAACTACCTGTACCGCATGGTGGGCGATGCCGCGCGTGCCGAGGATCTCGCTCAGGAGGTGTTCCTCCGGGCGTTCCGGGCGCTGCCAAAGCTTCCCGATGCGGCCAACTACCGCGCCTGGCTCTACCGGATCGCCACCAACGCGGCTTACGATGCTCTCCGCCGCCAGAGGCTTCTGCAGTGGCTGAGCCTGCGGGAGACGGATGTGGACGATAGCAGCAGCGTCAGGCCGGAGCAGGTGATCCAGCATGAGCTGGTGCAAGAGGCGCTCATGAAGCTTCCTACAACCTACCGCTCGCCGCTGGTGCTGTTCAGCGTACAGGGCCACACGGTGCGCGAAATCGCCCAGATGCTCGGGATCTCTGAAGGCGCAGTCAAGACGCGGCTATCGAGGGCCAGGGAGCTCTTTCGAAAGGCGTACGACCATGAAGCATGATCGCGAGTTCCTCGCGAATCTAGCCACTCTGCGCGAGCTACCCGGAGCTGATCGTGCAGTCGTGCTCGAGCATGCTCGGACGTGTCCCGAATGCTCGGCGCGGTTGGCGGCCTATGAGCGACAGGATGCCGCCCTGGCCGCCCTCACGCCGCTGACATCGCAGTCAAGCTGCGCGCACCTGCTGGATCGAGCGACGCCCGCCAGGGCTGGACGAGCTCTGCGCGGTGCCCCTGTGTTCGCTCTCACACTGGTGCTGCTGCTGGCCCTGTGCGGGCGCGCCGTGGCGGCCTCCGGTTCGGCGCTGCCGGGTGAGGCGCTCTATCCGGTCAAGCTGGGTGTCGAGGCCCTGCAGAGGGCGCTCACCATGGATGCGGTAAAACGGACAGAGTTCGACGTCCGCTCCGAGCAGCGTCGAGTGAACGAAGCACGGGCGCTCATGGAAAGGGGACGCTCGCAGGAGATGACGATCTCGGGCGAGCTGGTCAGCATCGATGGGGGTGAGTGGACAGTCTCTGGCCTTCAGGTGGCCGTATCGGAGACGCTACGGGCGGCCGGCCAGCCTGAGCCCGGTACCAGGGTGCGGATGAGGATCGAGATCTCAGCGGGGCGGGCATGGGCACACTCTGTCGACGTCGTCGGCGTGGATGGTGGTCGCGATGTACCGGTCGGTGCGGTCGAAACCGGCACTCCTGAACGGAGCCGTAGCCTGCCGGCTGCCACAGAGGCCGTGCCGGCGAATGAGCCGCGCGTTGGAACGCCAGGCGCGGCGACCGGGTCCCCGGCGGCGGGTGGCCCAATGGCACCGAACGACACGGTGACGCCCGGTCCCGATGGCCCTTCGAGGGGTACCTCGGCTACGCCGTCGCAGAGCGGCACGGGAGCGACGGTCGCGCCCGGACCGGGACAGGCGCAGCATGGCCCATCGGGCGATGGTGCTGGCCAAGGAGAGGGGCACTGAGCCCTTCGGGGCCGCGCGACCGCTGTAACCTTCCGAGGGCACATTCGTTACACTGTGTGGAGACGTAGATCTGTAGGCTGCTGGAGGTATGTTGTGATGCGCAAGGCTTTGATCCCTGTGTTGTTGCTTGCCGCGATGCTGGTTGCCCCGCTGACCTCGTTGGCGCAAGGCGGAGGCGCTTCAGGCCAGGGGGGGCGCGGCGAAGGCGTTGGCGGCGGGAGCGGCGCGCCAACATCGGCACCTCAGGGGCCGAACGGCTCGCCGGTTGTGCCGGATCCGATGCAGATGCGCACCCAGGAGCAGACGTGCAGCGAGAGTGCAGAATGCGATCTGACGCGCACGCGCGAGCAGGACGGCGCACAGGCGGGGGAGACCGTGCGCCTGCGCTTGCAGGTGTGTGAAGAGGACTGTGGCCTCGAGTTGGCGGGGCCGCTGGCCCGCATTCAGTCCTGGCTGAGGCAGCGAACGCCGGCCTTTTTGCAGGAGCGTCTGCTGCGCGTGACGCCCTTTAGCATGTCCGGAATGGCTGCTGTGATCGATGGTGAGCTCGTGCTCGAGCTCGAATCGGGCAATCGCTGGGCACGGGAGTTCGCGCTGTCAGACCCGGCGGAGCTCGTGACGGAAGATGCCGTGATCAAGGCTGTGTATCCCGATTCCGAGCGACTGGCAGAGATCATCGATTGGGACACGCTGGAGATCTACCTGAGCGAGTGCCCAGAATCGGTGGTCATGGTGCACGGCTATGTTGACGAGGAGGGCGCCCTGGTGGCGACATCCATCAAGGTGCAGGTGCACTGTTCTCTCGCCTAATTCCGGAACAGGCTCCCTTCGGAGCAGAAACCGGCTCGCGCTACGCGAGCCGGTTTTCTTTGCAAGCCGGGTGTCGTTCCAGCGCCCCGCTAAAGCTGGCGATGTGCATGGCGCGGCGGCACGTCTTGAGCCATGGGTTTCGTAGCATCGAACGAGTGCCACCATCCGATCTCCCTCGCACCGGTCGATCGGCCCACGCGCCGAGACGTCATCATCGCCGAGCTCGGCCGCAGGCTGTTCAGGCAGACACGGTGCGATCCTATCCGGTTCTGGCACTCCAAAGAGGCGCTGGCGCTACGACTCGGCCGTCAAACGCCCGTGTCAAGCGGCCTGAGCCGGCGGAACCTCCTCTGCAGCGGCTTCGCTCGTGTGGACGAACAGCGTCACCAGCAAGCTCATGATTCCAAAGACGGTGGCCGTCACCAGGAAGGCGCTGGGCATGCCCCAAGCGTTGGCCACGCCCGCGCCAAGGATGGGGCCCAGAGAACGTCCACCGGCCTGAGCGCTATGTGCAAAGCCGAACACGGCCCCGCGATGTGACGAAGCCGTGGAGCGAGCCAGGAGAGCGTTCGCCGTCGGCATGATGCCGCCCATGAACAGGCCTTGCACCGCGCGCAGAAAAACAAGCTGCCCCGGCGTGCTCACCATAGCCTGAGGAATATGGATCAGCGCGATACCCAGAACGCAGGCGACCAGGATCTTCTTCTGGCCGAGCTTGTCGGCCAGCCTGCCGAGCAAGACGGCCGAAAGGCTTGAGGAGAACGCCGCTACCGACATCACCCAGCCCGCTATCGTGGCAAGGTTGGGAACGTTACCAATGAGGGCCTTGATGTACAGCGAGAGCACCGGGCTGAGCACAGCAATGGCAAAGCTGTTGCCTGCCAGCGTGATCACCAGGATCACCGTGTTTCGATTGCCCAGGGCCGCGATGGCCTCTTTCAGACTGCGGCGTCGCCGCGGCTCGGGAGCGACCTTGGCTCGCTTGGTCTCTCGCACAAAGGCGATAGTCGCGAATACCGAGAGGAGTATCAGGGCGGAGGAGAGATAGAAGACATTCTTGTAGCCAAAGGAGTCAGCGGCGTAGCCTCCCAACAGTGGGCCGACCGTCTGGCCAATGAACTGGGCCGTCTGGACGATGCCCAGGCTGCGGGCAAGGTACTGCTCCGGTGTCTCTGTGGACACCAGCGTAACCGCAGCCGCTACGGTGCCCGAGAAAGCCCCCTGAATGATGCGAGCGATGATCAGTTGCTGAGGAGATTGCGCGGCTCCCATCAGGAAGGTGAAAATGCATCCCGCTGCCGTGGCACGGATGAGCATCATGCGCCGGCCGTGCTTGTCTGCGATGGCTCCCCATATCGGCGCTGCGATCATCATGGCTGCCGCGTTCCCGCTGTTAAAGATCGCCAGGTATGTGGCCGCCTGATCGGTATCGGTGATCCCGAGATCCATTAGGTGGTAGGCGACAAAGGGGAAAAAGCCAGAGAAGCCAATCATCGTCACGAGCTGGACAAAGCACAGTACAGCGAGGTTTCTCTTCCAGTTGACCATAGGGCGACGCTCTATCTCCATCACGTGTTCTGGTCCGGGGCAACTGGGCTACCCGCGGTTCGCGCAAACATGCCCGGCTCTGCCGCTCGGCGGCGCGATGACCGGGCCTATTCTGACAACGTTGTCGGGGATCACGCCCATTCTAGGCGCAGCGCACACCCGTGACAAGCGTCCACCCTGTGCCGCAGGAACCGAGAGGCAGCTCCTGTTCGCTCACTCTAGTCAGAGAACAGAAAGGGGTCGCTAGGTGTGCGACCCCTGGTCTGCATGGAGGTGTATCGAGGTCGTCCGTCCGGACGCAATGGGGCGCTACTCCTCCGCGGGAGGAGGCGGGGGAGCGGCCGGCTCGTCTGCTCCTCCGCTGCTGGCGGCGGGCTCCGGCGGGGCCACGCTCGGGGAAGCCGGCATCGGCGGCGGGACATTGGCGGACGTCGGCTCGGGCGGCACGGCAGCCGCAGGTGGCGGCGCGCTTGCCGCGGCCGGCTCTTCGGTCTCAAAGTCTTCGGCCTGGATCTCTGCAAGCTTCTGAGCCTCTTGCTTGATCTGCTCCTGAAGACCAGCGACTGTGTTCGCGAACGACGCCAGGTGGGGGTGTGCAATCGCGCCCTCGTCCATAAGCGAGTACGCGGTTTTCCCCATCTCTGTAAACTGCGCTTCGACTTTGTCGCGCAATCCGGAGATCACGCCCTCCTGGCGCTTAAGCCTGAGCGCTTTCTCGGCGTCAAAAGCCAGCTTGTTGGCCTGTTGTTTGACGGATCCCCAAAGCTTCATCGCAGCCCTCCTGTGCTATAACAGCGACCATTCTACGGTTATCCCAGTATACAGGGTGGCGCGCTCGCGATCAACAGCTCTTTTCGTCTCTTGCGTTTGGCCGGCCAGAGGGGCCTCGAACGCCGGGCTGCAGGCCGTGGAACGTCACTCAAGCGGAGATGGCAGAGATCCCAGAGCGGCCACGTTTGCGCATTAGCGTCTGAAGGCTCCTCCCCGTAGCCATCCAATGATTAGGGGGCACCCGGAGCCGGTGTATGTTGGCCGGCGCTATGGGGCCGTTCTGCCGCCACGTCGATACGGTTGACCGTGGTATCGAACCCGAACAGGCGCTACACTATGACCGTCGGTTCGCTGCCCCCTGACCGGGCTGGGTGAGACGGCCTGCGCGGAGATCAAGAAGAGGAGGGCGTGCCATGCGTGCGAGGGCGAAGGTGTGGTTCACGTCAGAAGATGCTCGCGAGTATCGCCTCAGCCGGCAGGCCGATCTGGCGGTGACCCAGGAAACGCCTGGCGCGCCGATCACGGTGCGATTGGACCCCGAACGACGCCATCAGACCATCCTGGGGATGGGATCGTCCTTGGCGAGGCCAGCGTCTACCATCTTGTGCGCATGGATCCCGAAGTGCGGCATCGGGTCCTGCGCGATCTGGTGCATCCTACCGAGGGTATCGGCTGGAACTTGATGCGCATCTGTCTCGGCACATCCGACTTTACCTCTTCGCCGTGGTACTGGTACGACGATCTGCCGCCGGGCCAGAAAGACCCCGATCTGGGGCACTTTTCTATCCAGCGCGATATCGACCTGCATATCCCTGCCGTCACATGCGAGGCCCTCTCGCTGAATCCCGACCTGAGACTGTTTGCCTCCCCCTGGAGCGCTCCGGGCTGGACAAAGTCCAGCGGCAGCTTGTGCGGAGGCTCGCTGCTTCCCGGGTGCGAGGCCGTTGTGGCACGCTACTACCGTATGGCCGTGGAGGCTTACGGGGAGCTGGGCATTCCAATCGCTGCTATTACGCTGCAGAACGAGCCCCTGCACGCCGATCGGCGCTACCCAACCTGCTATATGACATGGGAGCAGCAGTTGCGACTCCTCCTTCTGGCGCGCGAGGAGTTCGACCGGCACGACCTCGATACCGAAATCTGGATCTTTGATCACAACTTTGCCGATGCGAGCGCCTTTTCCGAGCCTATCCTCGTCGATCCAGGCGGATGTGCGGCTGCCGATGGCGAGGCATTCCACGAGCATGACGGGCAGCCAGACGAGATGGGCTACCTCTGGTCCAGATACCCGGAAGGGCCGGTGTTCCTGACTGAGCATTCTACCTGGGGTACGGGGGGGATGGAGCGGGTGCTGCAGTACCTGCGCGACGGCTCGCGTTCGTACAAGGCCTGGGTCACCTGTCTGGATGAGGCGCAGCAGCCCAAACCGGGCACGCATCCCTCCAGCCCGACGTTCGTCACTGTGCAGAGGCCTGACCCTAACGCAGTCACGTACATCCCCGAGTACTGGCTCCTGGGTCAGATCGCGCTCTGTGCAGGCAGGCGCCGCGCGCATTGACTGCGAGGCGGGTACGCCCGGGACGCTGACCTACGCTGCTTTTCAAAGCCATGGCGGCGAGATCGTGGTGATTGCCATCAACCAGACGGATACTCCGCAGCCCTGCACTCTGGCCTGGCAAGGCCGGCAGGCCTCATCGACGATACCCGAGAAGTCGGTAACGACGGTGGAGATCACCCGCTGATCGCGACGGGCGCCGTAGCAGCCCTCCGCCAAGGTCCTCGGCCAGCGAACCAAGCTGAGGGGCTGCCCGGTGGCATACGACGTGAAATGCGGGGAAACCCGGATAGCTGGACACCCACAGGGGAATTGGGCTAGAATGGTAAAGCGCATTCGATACAGCTTGGGTTCCCGGAGGGGTCGTGGTGGAGACCACTCACAAAGCCATCGTGGCCAGATTGCTTGACCTCAACAGGAGGATCGAGCATGGCGTGCTGCTTCCGGCTCTCTTCCCTGCCGCCACCGATTTTGTCCAGACGGATCCCTTTGCCTTCTGCCTGGCGGCCTGTCTCGACCGCGGCACTAAGGCGGAGATCATCTGGACAATCCCCTACTGGATCAGACAGGATCTTGGCCATCTTGATCCGAACCTCATCGCCCGCATGTCGCTGGAGCAACTGGGCGATGTAGTATCTCGTTTGCCGAAGCGACCACGCTACTATAATGCCGCGCCGCGTACCATCCACGAGATATCGGTCATCGTAGCGCGTCAGTTCGGCGGAAAGGCAGAGCTCATTTGGCAGGACACGCCGGCCTGGCAGGTACAGCGCACTTTTGAGGGCGTGTATGGCGTGGGACCCGGCATCGCCAGCATGGCTGTGCTATTGATCGAGAAGGGCTTTGGCGTAAGGTTCTCAGATCTGGATCACCCTCGCATGGACATCAAGCCTGACGTCCATACCGTGCGTGTTCTCTACCGGCTGGGAGTGGCAGAGGCACCAACCGAGGCCGATGCTCTCTCAGCGGCCAGGGCCCTGCATCCCGAGTACCCAGGTGAGCTAGACGGCGCGCTATGGCACATCGGTCGAACGTGGTGCTCTGCTTTGGCCCCGGCATGCTTGCAGTGTGAGATGAGAGACGTTTGCTCTAAAAGGACCGGGTCTGCATGACGTTGCCTGCCGGGAGCCGGTGTGTGAGCACCAAGGCAGGGATCGGGTGACTGTAGATCAAGCCGGGGGTGTGCCATGACCGCGGTATGAGATGGCCCCGGCGGCGCTGGAGACGCCTGGGACCTGGCCGATGCGTGTGCACACCCGAGTACGCAGACTGTGTATAAGCGCGCCGGGTGCAACACACCCGACGCGCCTCTTGTTACGCTATCTAGTGGTGTCAGACAGAGCACCACAAGGGGGGTGGACAACCTTACGCTGCTTGACGGGTGTTCCGCGAGGGCCGCAGCCTGTAGATGCCAAGGGATCGACTACTTCTGGCAGCAAAGAGCGGGCGACGCGATTTGAACGCGCGACAACCTGCTTGGAAGGCAGGAGCTCTACCACTGAGCTACGCCCGCATGAATCCTCGAACTGGTCGGGGTGAGAGGACTTGAACCTCTGACTTCAGCGTCCCAAACGCTGCGCGCTACCAGACTGCGCCACACCCCGTATCATCGAGTATAGCGCAATCCCCTGCGCCGTCAAAGATCGGCTGGCTTGGACTAGCGGACCATGGATGTGACCGCGCTCCGGACAGTCTCGACGATTGCCCGGAGCCCGGGCCCCGCGACCTGCAGCAGGGCCAGAAAGGCCAGCGAGAGGAGAAGAGTCACCCCAATCCACTGGAACAGCTGCCCTCCCCTGGTATCGATGAGAGGCTGTCTCCACCGTGCCATCCGCATGGCCCCTTCCACGACGAATCTGGCCAGAGGGGCTTGACGTCGCCCTGGCTCCCGTATAGACTAGTCTAATGGCATTGCTGTGCCACTGCAACACGCCGCTATGGTCCCGATCCGGTAGAGCCACCTCGTTAGCCACATAGAGGACGTCGTGCATCATGTATACCTACAGCCTGGACTCTCTCGCCGTCTTTTTGCAGCGTGCCCGCCAGCGTTATGGCCTGGGTCGAGGCGCCCAGGTGATCGGCCGTTCGGCCGCAGCACCCGCACCAGCGCCCGAGCCGGAGATCAGTGAGATCAGCCAATCCCGACGCCTGCTCTGGGAGACTCTTGAGCGCATCAAGGAAGCGGGTGAGCCCGTGATCGCCTCGGTCACGGGTTGGAACCGTGGTGGTCTGCTCGTGCGATGGGAGGAGCTGCAAGGTTTTGTTCCCGCTTCGCAGTTGCGCGACGTGCCGGTGTTGCAGGATGACGACAGCCGTGACGAGTTGCTCTCTCGATGGGTGGGCCAGGATCTCACAGTGAAGGTTCTCGAGCTGAACGCTGGGCGAAATCGGCTGGTGTTCTCCGAGCGTGCCGCGGCCTGGGGTCCCCGGCAGGGAGAGCATCTCCTGGCTGAGCTAGCGGTGGGCGACGTGCGCGAGGGTATTGTCAGCAATGTCTGCGATTTCGGGGCCTTTGTAGATCTGGGCGGCATCGATGGGCTTGTTCATATCAGTGAGATCTCCTGGGGACGCGTCTCGCATCCATCGGCGCATCTGAGCATCGGTGAGTCAGTCCGCGTGCTGGTCCTGACCATCGATCGAGAGCGCAACCATATCGGTCTCTCGATCAAGCGGCTCAAACAGAATCCTTGGGCGATGGCCGATGTGCGCTACGGCATAGGCGATGTGGTCGAGGCCGAGGTCACCAATCTCGTCGATTTTGGCGCCTTTGTGCAGCTGGAGCAGGGCCTGGAGGGTCTGGTACACATTTCAGAGCTCTCTGACCAACATGTGACGCATCCCAGCGAGATTGTGGGTGTGGGACAGCGAGTCAAGCTGCGAGTCCTTCGGGTCGAGAAGGATCAGCATCGGCTTAGCCTCAGTCTGAAGCAGGTTGACTCGCCCGAGACTGATGGCGGCGATGGCGAGGCCCGACTCAACGAGGAGTTGCCGGACGCTCGCTCGTGACCAGAGGACAGACGGGCAGCAGCGCCGCAGGACAGAGGAGGATATGACCAGACGCGCGAGTCGTACACGCACCTCAAAGAGTCCCACGGCACGAATTCCATGGCGGATGATCGGTGCGTGGCTGATGCGCCGAGAGGTGATGGGCGTTATCATCGCAGCGATCGGTGCCATAACGCTGGTCAGCCTGCTCTCAGCGGATCAAGGGCGCGTGAGCGGTGCCTGGACATCCCTTCTGAGCCAGGTGTTTGGGGTCGGTGTGTATCCTGTCGCCACCCTGGTATTCCTCGGCGGGCTCTTCCTGCTGTTCTACGCCGCCCTCGGATGCACGTTCCAGATTCGCTGGCAGAGCGTCGTGGGGGTGGAGGCCGCCTTTGTACTCCTTCTCGGGCTTGTTCATCTCTCTTTTGCCAGCAATCCATTGGAGTCCGCCCGATCAGGTGAGGCCGGTGGGTTCGTCGGCTGGGCGCTCTGGCAAATCACGGTGCCGTGGCTGGGGCACGCACTGAGCGGGGTCTTGCTTGCCGTGCTGCTGGCGGTTGCTGTGGGCGTAGCGGCCGGCCTCACGTGGCGTATGGCCTGGTGGCGCGCTCAGTGGATGTGGGCCCAGATCGGAACGCGTGTGAGGCGGGGGATCGCCGCGCGCAGAGTGCGGCGCATTGCAGCGGCCGCAGAGGTCGCGGAGCCCGATATGATTCCCGAGCCGGCGGCACCACCCGGGCGCAGAGTGTCACGGCAGAGCAAGGAAAAGGACCGGCCGGAACCCTCAGCGGGCGATCTGCCTCCGATCGATATCCTGATCCCCGATTCGCCGGTATCGGGCGATGATGCTGGAATCCGGCACCAGGCCCAGGTTATTGAGGAGACCCTCTCTGCCTTTGGGATCCCCGCCGAAGTAGTCGAGTGGAACAGGGGCCCGGCGGTGACTCAGTTCGGCGTCGAACCGGGATACGTCGAGAAGAACGACCGGCGCTACAAGGTGCGGGTAAGCAAGATACTATCCCTGCAGAACGACCTCGCGCTGGCGCTCGCCGCGGCTCCTATTCGGGTAGAGGCGCCGGTGCCTGGTCGGGCCGTGGTGGGTATCGAGGTCCCCAACTCGCTCAAGAGCGTGGTGGGACTTCGAAGCATTCTGGAATCCGAGGGGTACTCCAGGATGCGCTCGCAGCTCAAGATAGGCCTCGGTCGCGACGTGTCCGGAGCCGCCGTGGTGGCTGATCTGGCCAAGATGCCGCACCTTCTGCTGGCTGGCGCGACGGGCTCGGGCAAAAGCGTCTGCCTGAATGCCATCATCGTATCGCTTCTCTACCAGCACTCACACGAGACTCTCAAGCTCTTGCTTGTTGACCCCAAGCGAGTCGAGTTGACCAAGTACAACGGACTCCCTCATCTTGTCGCGCCTGTTGTTGTGGATGCCAAGAAGACGGTGGCCGCGCTTCGCTGGCTGACCGGCGAGATGGAATCACGCTACAAGCTGTTTGCCCAGGCGGGGGCACGAAACCTGACGGACTATAACCGGGGGGCACGCAAGCGCCGAGAGGACCCCCTGCCGCTGATCGTGATGGTGATCGACGAACTGGCTGATCTGATGCTCGCCGCCCCGGAGGATGTCGAGCGCACGATCTGCCGTCTCGCGCAGATGGCGCGGGCCACGGGAATCCACCTGGTGATCGCGACGCAGCGCCCCTCCGTGGATGTGGTGACGGGCCTCATCAAGGCCAACTTCCCAGCTCGGGCGAGCTTCGCGGTGACCTCTCAGATCGACTCGCGCGTCATTCTGGATACGCCGGGCGCCGAGAAGCTCCTGGGCCAGGGGGACATGCTCTACATGGCCCCAGATTCACCGAAACTGCAGCGTATTCAGGGGAGCTTTGTGTCGGATCGAGAGATCGACGCCTTGATGTCCTGGTATGAGACCCGTCCTGGTCCATCCAGTCCGCAGGGCGAGCCAGACGAGGAAGATACGCCGCCGTGGGAAGGCATGGCCGACGACCCGGGCCCCGATGATGACTTGCTGGAGCAGGCAGCCGAGCTGGTGCGTGGCCGCAGTAACGCCTCAGCGTCCTTCCTTCAACGGCAGATGCGCATCGGGTATCCCAGAGCGGCTCGACTGATGGATGAGCTGGAGGAGCGGGGCATCGTGGGGCCGATTCGCGAGGGCGGCCGCGCGCGCGCCGTGATCTCCGAGAGCGACGATGCATCAGGCTCAGAAAACGAGTCCTGATGATCTCCGCGACTCGCAGGGGTCGGCGGGTGAAGCGTCCGCCGGATTGCAGGCCCCTGGTTGGTGAGCCGGAAACCTGATGCTATAATCCGCAGCGCGAAGGATCCTCCGTCGCCTATCCGGGAGGTGTATGATGTCTGGACATAGCAAATGGGCGTCGATCAAACGGCAGAAGGGTGTCAATGATTCCCGCCGCGGTCAGCTCTTTACCAAGCTGGGCCGCGAAATTGCCGTAGCTGCGAGAGAAGGTGGGCCCGATCCGGAGATGAACTTCCGGTTACGCCTGGTGCTCGATAAGGCCAAACAGGCGAATATGCCAAAGGACAACATCGATCGCGCGATAAAGCGCGGGTCCGGGGAAGGCTCCGATGGCGCGCAGATGGAGGAGCATACCTACGAGGGCTATGGTCCGCACGGGACCGCCATGATCGTTCAGGTAGTAACAGATAATCGTAACAGGACCGTATCTGAGGTGCGCCATGCTTTCTCTCGATATGGCGGCAACCTTGGGTCAGACGGAAGCGTGGCTTGGATGTTCTCTCGGCAGGGGGTGGTCACGATCTCGGCAGAAGACGATGATGCGTCTGACGAGATTGCGCTCGTGGCAATTGACGCCGGTGCAGCAGACGTGGAGACAGCCGAGGGCGTCGTGACCGTCTATACGGAGATGAGCGACTTTAAGGCCGTCCAGGAGGCGCTCACGGGCTCGGGCTATGCGGTTACCGATGCCCAACTCTCGTGGATTCCTCAGAGCCAGATGACGCTCGACGAGCGTGAAGCGATGACCACGTTAAAGCTGATGGACGCGCTTGAAGAGCTGGATGATGTCCAGGAGGTATTCTCAAACCTGGATATCAGCGACGAGCTTCTGGCCAAGTTCGAGAACGAAGCCGCCTGAGTATGCTGGTCCTTGGGCTCGACCCCGGACTGGCCATTACAGGCTACGGTCTGGTAGAGAGCGACGGTCAGCACCTTGAGATGGTGTCCTATGGCGTCATTCGCACGGCGGCCGATCTCCGGCTATCCGATCGGCTGGTCAGGCTTCACGACGAGCTGACAGCCTTGATGGTTCGCTGGGAGCCCAAGGTCGCCGCCGTGGAAGAGCTGTTCTTTAGCACCAATGCGCGCACGGCTATGGTGGTGGGAGAGGCGCGAGGCGTTCTGCTTCTGACGCTTGCCCAGGCCGGTTTGGCCGTTCACGAGTACACACCGATGCAGGTGAAGCAGGCCATCACGGGCTATGGCGGTGCCGACAAGCACCAGATGCAGCACATGGTGCGGCTCTTGTTGGGGCTGGAAGCCCTCCCCGAGCCCGACGATGCTGCCGATGCGCTGGCGGTGTCCATATGCCATCATCATTCTGCTGGCATGGCCGCCCTGCTGGACCGCTAGCCTGCCCGTTTCTTCCTCTCCGGCGTTATCCTTGGCCCGCTGTGAGGTGCTGCCATGATCGCCACGCTCCATGGAACCGTACAGAGCATCGGGGAGGGCGCGCTTGTGGTAGCCCTCGGCGGCTTGGGCCTCCGAGTCCATGTGCCCGAGACCGTCCGCTCCTCCGCGCATCTCGGCCGCGCTGTGGATCTGTTCACCCACCTGCACGTTCGCGAGAACGAGCTCACTCTCTATGGCTTTGGCTCTCAATCCGAGAGGGAGATCTTCCTTTTGCTTCTGGGTGTAAGTGGGGTGGGTCCCAGGACCGCGCTGGCGGTCCTATCTACATTCTCCCCGGAGACGCTCACGAGCGCTCTCTCCAAGGGAGATATCGGCATCCTCACGCGGATACCGGGCATAGGTCGCAAGACCGCTGAACGTATGGTTCTGGACCTGCGGGACAGGCTGGGAGGTTCAGGTGTCGCGGCCTGGGGCGGGGTGCCCCTGCAAGAAGGCGATTCGGACGTCATCAACGCGTTGACGGCCCTCGGATACAGCGTGGCCGAAGCGCGCGAGGCCGCATCTTCGGTTCCGGAAGAGGTCACGGCCCTGGATGAGCGCATACTCGCGGCTCTGCGATCGCTCGGAAGCTGACTGTCTCCGGTTCCGCGGTGGATCCTAGTCCGGTATGGTCAGGAACAGCAATACGTCTCTCCAGCGCTCAAAGAGGCTGCTCAAGGCCTGGGGCCAGATGCCGATGAAGAGCAGCAAGGACCCCAGAGCGAGCACCAGAACAGCCGGCCAGAGCCTCTCTCTGCGGCTTCTCGGGACGGGAACCACCTGGAAGGCTCTCAGGGCGAACCGGGCCAGCGCAGCGGCCGGCAACAGGCCCGTGATAACCATCGCCACGGCCCAGGGCAGATGCTCCGATGCCACCATGCGGTACAGCGAGAAGCGCGTGGCAAAACCCGCCAGCGGAGGGAACCCTGATAGTGATAGCCCGGCCAGCAGCGTTCCCGTCACAGTGACCGGCGCGCGGCGGAAGGCACCTCGCATCGTCTCCAGCCCGTCGTTACCCAGGCTCAGGCTCAGTGTTCGGATTCCGATGCCCATCGCCACAAGGCCAATCCCCCGATGGACCAGCCCGGTCACCCCGAGAGCGCTGCTGCTTGAGGCGCCGGAGCCGAGAGCCATGAGGACCGCCCCCATTTCGGCAGAAGCCAGGTACGCCAGCATCCCTCCCAGAGTCGTCTGAGCTGCAGTCCCGACTCCCCCCATGATGAGTGTTGCCATGCCCGAGTAAAAGAGCAGGGCCGGGACCAGAGAGCCCAGCGGAGCAAGGGCACCCTGGAGCTGTATCATGAGCTGAATCAGTAGCGTGTGAGGCAGGATTACGCCGAACAGAACCCGCGGAATGGAGGCATTCACGCGAAAGGCGGGGAACTGCCAGACGCTAAAGGGAAAGGCCGCCAAGAGGATCCAGTACCCCAGGAATAGCAGAATCGGCCCTGCCTGGGAGGGGGTGGTCATTCCTTCCATCACGGGTCGCTCTACCATCCATGCGGCGGCCAGCATCAGAAAGCCGGCGGTCACCAACGTTACCAGGGCCCGCATGCTCCACATGCTGGGGTGCGTGCTGTCGGCAGAGGCGCACATCACCATGAAGACAGTGCTGGCAATCAGGAACAGCACCGAGAGCGATGTGATCTCGATGGCCACAGCCCACAGCAAGAACCCGAGCGCCAGAAAGGCCAGCATCCACGAGAGGGCATTCTCGGGCAGTGGCCACGTCGAGATGAATGCGATCGCCAGGAGAGCGACCGAAAAGGCCAAGTGGGCTCCCACAGGAGCACTCAGGGCCAACGTCCGCCCGAACAGCGTCGCCGCAGGGGCATTTGCCTGCAGCACCAACAGCGCAGCCAGCACCAGCGATGCAAAGGCGGAGAACGTCGCCGCTGCAAAGCGCAGATGACGTAGAGCAAACGCGATTGCCGCGGCCGCAAAGGGGAATAGCAGAATTCCATAGATCATAGGACTGTCGATTCCGGGGCGGCGGCCTCGAGCCAAATCTCACTGATGTAGGCGACGGCGAGCGCGATGATGATGTCCACCAGCCCGGCCAGTGCTACGACCAGAAGGCTGGACTCGACTGAGAGATACAGTGTCAAGAAGCCGCTGGCGCAAACCAGCAGCCCGATCCCCGCGCGGAGGGGGTCGGTCCCCATTATGATCATGCAGGCTCCAATCGCCCCTAGCCACAGCGCGGTGAGCGAGACGGCCGGCGTTACCTGAGGGATCGCGCCGCCGCTCCACAGGCCATAGGCTAGCAGTGCGGCCAGTGCAAGCCCTACCAGACGGTACACGGGTCCCATCTGCGGGACGCGTGCGTCTGCGCCTTGTGTGGCCGTCCTCAGCTGCGCGGAATGACCCGGCAGGCTGGCCATCCGACTGGCTGTGATGTAGATGATCGCCGACGTCGCCAGGCCGAGAGTAAGCCGGATCGCGTACAAGGGGGCTCCGATTGATGAGCTGATCAGGGAGGCTGCTAGAACGTATTGCAGCGCCAGCGGGACGATGAGCAACCGCCTGCTGTTCAGGGCAAAGAGGCCGGTGATCACCGATAGGGCCACAAGCACCTGGTCGATCAGCGCACCGAGGTTCTGTAAATCAATCACATCCATTCCCGTAAGTGCTGCGTGCTCTCATCTCACATCTGCAGTAGGTAGTATACGAGAGCGATACACCAAACAAGGCACCAAACCAAGGGGAGCGACTCCTCCAGCGCCTCGAGGGCAGCACGCATCGCTCCCGTCCCGCGCGCTGCGATCCGTTGCGCCACAAGGTACAACCACTCGCCACGGGCGCTCTGACCA
The DNA here is from genome assembly GCA_012719135.1 of Chloroflexota bacterium. Taxonomy (GTDB): domain Bacteria; phylum Chloroflexota; class Anaerolineae; order UBA1429; family UBA1429; genus JAAYED01. The sequence goes on along the minus strand of JAAYAW010000069.1, from coordinate 20,734 downwards.
GCGCGATCTACTCGGCCATAGAACTGCTCAACGGCGGGCTGAAGCCGCTGTCCGAATAACCCGGTGCTCGCAGGGGCGAGCACGGTGGCCGCGATGAGCCCCAACCTGTTGCCCAGATCGTTGCCCCAGAGTTCCCGATAGCCCAAGGACTCCAAGCCAACGCGAATGTCCGGCCAAATCCGCAAGAGGACCCCGGGCCACACACCAAGCAACACCAGGCCTCCCGCGATAGCGGCGAGGATGTACGCGCTCGCACCGGCGCCAACGTGGCCCGGCTCACGTGCGGGGCTCATTACCGCAGAAGACAGCCTCCGCCAGAGAGGCACGGCGGCCAGCAGGTAGGCCACGGCAGCGACTGCAAGAAGGCCGTAGCCGGATACATCGAAACAAATCTGACCAAAGACCCAGTGTGCGGCAAACCCGCTCGTCATGACCAGTCCGCTCAAGGCCGCGAAGGCGACGAGCCCAGGAAGCCTGGGAAGCCACGGCCCCGAGGATGGCGCGATCTCCCCACGCAACAAAACGAGACAAAGAAGGAGCTGAGTGCCGATCAGGAGGCTGACGGCAAATCCGCGCTCCGGATCCAGCAAGGGGGCCAGCACAATCAGGGCGAGCCAGTAGCCAAAGCTGAATGGCACGACACGCGATTGCCCTTCGCGAGGACCGATCGCGAGACCCAGCGCCATGAAGACTATTGCGGCAAGGAACGGAGCTCTCACCAGCGGTCCGGTGGCATCCAGTGCGATTCCGATGCGAATCCACAGGAACAAGCCAGAGACCAGAGACATGGCATGGAGTTGCCACCAGCGGCCACGGCCGCCCGCCAGGGGCCAGAGCAAGAGGCGGGTTCCTGCTGCCAGCGCGAAGGCGTAGAAGGCCAGTCGCGGTGCCAACTCTATCAGGAACAGAGATCCCTCCTGTTCGGCGGAACCGGCGGTAGCCCCCAGGATCACGAGCGCTGTGGAGATAAAGCCAGCCCATGTGTCCCACCGCGATACGCGCTGCGAACCCTCGCTGTGCGCTACTCTGAGATACAGGACCAACCAGGAGGGGATCGACCAGGCGATGACGAGGCTGACAGAGTTGCCGGCCGAGATGACGGCCATCGTAGCGGCGAGGACTACCAGATAGTGCGCGGCACGAACGGCGCTCAGTGGCCGATCGTGATCCGCCAACTGACCAACAAAGAGCACCCCCAGCAACAGAGAGGCAGCCCAGTACGCCAGGGGTGACCAGAGTGGCATTGCGGGCAAGTCCACATGGCTGGCGGGGGGCAGCTGCACGGTCGCGTCCGGGCCGAACCCTCTCAAGACAGCTACGGAGATGGCCGTCAGGGCGACGAAGGTGGCATAGGCAAGACGGCGTGTGAACCCGCCAGTCTCACTGAATCGCACAGTTGCGCATAGAAGGGCGCCTGCCAGAGGCGTGATGATGGGCACTATGGGCAACAGCGTCACGGAACCTGCCCTTCCTGTGGCCGACATGGCCTTGCCGCACCACGGTCATTCAGACCCTCGGCAGCGCGAGCCGACGGAGCGATCTGACGAATCCAGCCGAAGAGCCTAGTCCCCTGTGAAGCAATGGGTACGAGCACGGTTTCACCGCGCCAAAAGGCTATACAGCGTCCCCTGGAGCACAGGACATGCAATTCACTGCTGCATGAGCAGCTGGATATCCGGCTGATCGACGTGGAAAAGAATGAGGCCGGAAAGCAACATCGAGCAGATGGACGAGATCAAGAGGACACTGTCCATCGGGGCCCCTTGCGTGGGTATCACGTTGCCGATTCCCGTAAGGAGCCGAACCAGAATGCTAAAGCCCTGGACAAAGATCGTCGCCACCCGGGCCCAGTCCTTCAGGCGAAGGAGGTTGATGCCGAGCAAGGCAAACACCACCGCAACGACGATCCACAGCGCGGGGCTGATGCCCGCGTAGAACGATGGCGGCAACAGCAGCGGGGCAACGAACTGCAGGATAGCCACAATCCACAGGCTGGCCGGTAGTCGTTTCCTGATCATCAGTCGCTCCCCCCGTTCAGGCTGACGGCCATTATAGAGACGCAAAAGGGGGCTGTCAAGGCTGTCTCGTCCGGCAGTCGTCTATCCAGAGCTCGCGGACGGCCGCCCTGAGCCCTCGGCGTGCGCAGGCAGACTGTAGTACTCGCGCAGAGCGCGCTCATAGAGCGCGTTCCTGACGCTGCACGGTTGGCCTGGCCGGATGGCGCCCATCATCTCGAGCGCAGCCAGAATAGGGTTGTTCCGGCTGAAGGGAACTGACTGTCCCTCTATGACAATGCTCCGCAGATGTCTCCGGGCGCCGGGCTGGCTCTCCAGCTCCTGGATGAGATGGCGGAGGTTGTCGTCCTCCACGAGGATCTGAGCTGCGGCACGCTGGACTGTCTGGGCGGTGATGCGAGCCGGTTGAGCATCCTCCATGAGCGAACAGAGGCGCATGCTCAGATAGGGGTGGCCCGAGGTCAGTGCGTAGATCGCCGCTCCCACATCCGCTGCGACCGCGGTATCCCGTTGCGAGAACGCGGATACGAGTCGCTCGACCTGCTGCGGCGCCAGATCCTCCAGGTAGATCTTTTCACAGATGTTGAGTGGGGAGTTGGTGCCAAAGGTCAGGCCATACAGATCGACGGCGCCGCTGAACACGAACAGGTATTTGGCCAATGCGTTCCTGAGCCCGCGCCCCTGGGTGAAAATCGTGCGGACCGTGTTGAAGAAAGTGTCCGATACCTGCGGTGAAAGGGCGCCGACTTCATCCATCATCAGCACGATCCGAAGGACAGGCACCGCTTGTGCGAGGCGCTGCAGGTAATCCAGGAACGCCACCGGGTTATCCGGCGTTGCTCCCAGGCTAGCGACGTCACAGTCACAATCCGCCAGGGCACCGGCCAGCTGCGATCCGACGAGCCGGAAGCAGTCCCGGGAATCCTGCCCGCGCAGGACGGACAGATCGATAAAGGCGCAGGCGTAACGGTCACGCAGTTCGTCCATCAGCTGGAGCAACAGCGTCGTCTTGCCCGTCTGGCGGGCGCTCAGAATCGCGAGATACTGGCTTACGGCTGGCTGCCGCGCTATCTGGAGTGCACGGCCCAGTTCTGGGCGATCCATGATGATCTCGCGATCCTCGGGCATTCGCAGCGGGCCCCGCGTGCGAAAAATGCGCTCTTTGGCATCAGGTGCCGACGCTGGTTGACGTCCCGATGCTCTAGAAGGGCCCTCTTCTCGACGATCAGCAGGGGGTTCAGAGCTCTGATCTGGCGTCCACAGTTGGCCGTTCATCGAGCGGATGAAAAGCACGGGGGCGGCCCACATGAGCGAGTGAGGAATGGCTGCATCCATCGCTACACGACCCTCTGATACGCATTCATCCACAGTGCGGCCGGATGCCAGCGTGCGGTAGAATGCCTTGGAGAAGGTCACCGCTGCGCGATCCTCAATGGGCCACTGCATGGCGACCACAGCGGGGATGTCCGATCGGACCAGCGTGGGGGCGAGCCCCGCCCAGATCCCGCGGGCCGTCTCACAGGCGTTGAGAATCACCACATTGGTTCCGTAGCGCCGGAGGAGCCGCGCAACCTCGACGGCGTTCATGTATACCGATCGGTGCCGGTCATCCTCCATCAACAGGTAGCCCTGCTGCTCTAGCATGTCATACTCGCCGTGGCCGACAAAGTGCACGACGTCCGGATGGCTATCGACAAGGGCGACGTGGAGCTTTTCCCTGGTGGCGTGCTCGCACGTGTCCAGATGGACGCGCCCGAGCTTGACCAGTGGATCCACGGCTTCCCTCAGAAGTGCGATCTCATTCTGCCAGCTCAGTGGGGCTTCGTCCACGGGGCTGGCGGAGATGGCCAGGATCCGCAGTGTCCCGGAGCGCCGCAGGACAGCAGGAGCGCTACTCAGGCGGATGTAGCGCGTGATGGAAACGCGTTCGTCAAACGCCATGAACTCATCGGCACGCGTGTCGAATAGCAGTTCCCAGGGCAGACGAGAGAGCTCCCAGGACTCGATGTGTAGCCGCAGACGCAGGCCGCAGCGGCGTTCCCGCGCGATCTGGTAGCTCTCGTACCATGCGAGCGCGATTTCATGTCGGAAGATCGCGTTTGCGAGGAGGCGGCCGAAACGACGAGGCTGGGTGGGATCACCGGCCAGGCTGCGCAGAACCGAAGTAACGTCCACTTCCAGGATGAACGGGAAACGCCGCCCCTCTCCTGAGGGGCAGTGCAGGACTTCCACGACGCCCCTGTGCGTCTGGGAGCTCCACTCACCGATGCGCAAGTCAAAGCTGAGGTAATCCATCACCAACTCTGGGCTCTAGGCTATAGAACATGTCCGGATTATAGGGGGCCGGGGGAACGAGCGTCAACCGTGGCGTCTCCCGGCGCGACGGCCGCTTGCATCTCGCCCCTTCGGATCTATAATAGCGGTCAACGAGGCGGTTGGCGATTGCACCCATCATTGGAGCAGTGATGACGATTGAAGTCTTTAAGCGGCAGGCTGGCGACTATGCGGCTGCTATGGTCAAAAGTGACAGCGTAATTGGCCTTGGGAGCGGGAGCACGGCGCGATACGCGACGCTGCGCATCGGTGAGAGACTGCGGTCTGGCGTTATTCAGAACGTGATGGGCGTGCCCACTTCGGAGGATACAGCGCGCTTGGGTCGTGAAGCCGGGATTCCGCTCACCACTCTGGAGGAGCACCCGGCGCTTGATCTCACCATCGATGGAGCCGACGAAGTCGATCCGCAGTGGGATGTGACCAAGGGACTGGGGGGATGTCTGCTGCGGGAAAAGGTCGTCGCCTATGCGACCCGGTTCGAGATCATTGTCGTGGATGAGTCCAAGCTCGTCGCTCATCTTGGCCAGCGAAGCCCTATCCCTGTGGAAGTGCTCCAGTTCGGCTGGCAGAATACCCTTAGGGGCCTCGAAAAGACGGGTGCTCGCCCGGTTCTGCGCCGGCAGGGAGATACCCCTTTTGTTACCGATGAAGGCAACTGGATACTGGACTGCCACTATGCTTCGATCCCCGATGCGGGTGTCCTCGGGCGCCAGATCAAAGAGATCCCAGGTGTCGTGGAGCACGGCTTGTTTCTGGGGATGGTGCACCAAGTGATTGTAGCCGGCGCCAATGGTGTGCGAGTTCTGGAGCGGAAATGACCGGCGAGCGGCTGCTGATCGTCGATGATGCGCCCGAGATACGAAACCTGCTCAGCCGGATGTGTCGCCGTGATGGCTATCTGATCACGGAGGCAGCCAGCGGTGAGGAGGCGGTCAAGTATCTCGCCGCGGAGCATTACCCAGTAGCCGTTGTCGATCTCGTGATGCCCGGCATGGGGGGCGAAGGCCTTCTCCGCCACATTCGTCAGAATCACCCGGATACGGACGTGATCATCCTGACGGGGTACGGTGAACTGGAAACCGCCGCCACCACACTGAGCCTCGGTGCCTACTACTACCTCCAGAAGGAATCGTTCAATTTCGGTCTAGTCCCCCTTGTTGTGGGGCGGATGCTCGATCGGCAGCGGCTATCCCGAGCGAATGAACAGCTGATTCAGGATCTCACCGAGGCCAACAGGCAACTGGCGAGGCGGCGGCAGCAACTCATCGATTCCGTGCAGCATATCAGCCGCGCACTGGCCGGTGGCCTGGACGTGGCCGACATCGCCACCGTGCTATCTCAGGCCCTGGCCAGCCTCATCGAGTGCGATATCGGCGGCGTACTGGTCAGCTCCCCTGACGTGGTCGATCGCCCGATAGCCGCTGTGATCTCGCACCTGCCTCTCGGCGAAGCAGGGCGACGCGCTATCCAGGACGTGTTGATGAGTTCCGAGTGCCGCTGGCTCGATCGTGAACCCGAGATCGCATTCACGTCCCTCTCGGAGGGTGCCGCGCCCGATGAAGGCCCATGGCCGATCCTGGAGTCCGTTTCCCTGAGCAGCCGCGATACCGAACTGGGTCTCTGCCTGGTGGGCCGGAGTGGCGGCAACAGCTTTGAGGGCGAAGAACTGGACATTCTGAGGATTCTGGGCGCGCAGGGCGGTATCGCTCTGGTGAATACCTACCTCTTTGCGCGCATGCGCGATCTCGCTACCCGAGATAGCCTTACCGGGCTGTATAATCATGGCCATTTCCATGAGCTCTTGGGCGCAGAACTCTCTCGGAGCGAGCGGACGGGCCGCAAGCTCGCGGTCATCATGATCGATCTGGATAGGCAGCCGGACAAGGGGCTCAAGGCTATCAACGATACCTATGGGCATCAGGCCGGTGATGCTCTGCTGTGCCAGGTGGCCGATCGGCTCCGATTGAACCTGCGCCAGTCGGATTCCGTGGCTCGGTATGGCGGAGACGAGTTCGTCCTGTTGGCCCCGGAGATCAACGAGGAGCAGGCTTTGCAGCTGGCTACGCGAGTCTGGCGCAGGATTCGTGAGCGTCCGTTCTACGTCGCTGGCGAGGAGACCCCATTAACGGCGAGCGTCGGCGTGGCTGTGTCCTATCCTGGCCAGGAGGTTACCGCCAAGGACGTGGTGGGCCGCGCAGATCAGGCATGCTATCAGGCGAAGGAGAGCGGCCGCGACCGGGTGCGGGCCGCGTGGCTGGATGAGTAGCGGGGCCACTGGCGCGATTGATGTGCCAGACAGGGACCGATTAAGGTCTTGCTTTACGTGAAGGACGATGATCGCGCTTTCCGCCCCGGCAAGCTCCCCCTTGAGTATCTGGATGGCCTCCTCTCTCGTTACGCCCACGCCGATGGACGCCTCGTGGTTGGCCCGGGAGTGGGCCAGGATGTGGCCGTTATCGACATGGGCGACCGTTGCTTGGTGGTCAAGACCGATCCGATCACTTTCGCAACCGATCAGATCGGCTGGTATGCCGTGCACGTGAACGCCAATGACATCGCAACCAGCGGTGCGCGGCCTATGTGGATGCTGAACACCATACTGCTCCCGGAGAAACAAGCGACGCCGTCTCTGGTGGAATCCATCTTTGATCAGATCCATGAGGCGTGCCGAGATCTGGGCATCACTCTGGCGGGCGGGCATACCGAGGTGACCTGGGGTATCGAGCGCCCGATGGTGATCGGTGTCCTCATTGGCGAAGTAGAGCGGAGCCGCCTTCACAGGGCGGCGGACGCACGGCCGGGCGATTGCGTTCTCCTGGCCAAGTCCGTTCCCATCGAGGGGACGGCTCTCATCGCACGTGAGCGACAGCAAGAGCTCCTCGAGCACGGATTCGCGCCGGAGGTGCTGGAACGTGCTCGCCAGTTGCTGTTCGACCCAGGAATCAGCGTGGTCGAGGCGGCGCATCTGGCGGCGGATTGTCCGGGTGTCCATGCCATGCACGATCCCACCGAAGGAGGGCTGGCTACCGGCCTGCATGAGCTTGGCCATGCCGCGGGAGCGGGGCTCATCTTGTACCGTGAGCGGGTGCCCGTCCTGACTGAGGGAGAGCGGATATGCCAGTTCTACGGCCTGGACCCTCTCGGCCTGATCGCGTCGGGTGCGCTGCTCATCAGCGTCGATCCAGAGGGCATGGCGTTCGTTCTCGATAGATTCCAGCGTGCAGGCATTCCCTGTGCTCATGTGGCCGACCTGGTCTCACCGGAGGAGGGCTACACCATGATGGACGACAAGGGGCGCAGGCCGCTGCCACGGTACGACGCAGACGAAATCACCCGGGTGTTCGCCTCCGGCCTCTAGTCACAGAGGACAGAGACCAGCGATCGGGCGAGGGCTTGTTCCTGTTCGGGTGTGGAGAGTTGCTGGTCCAGAAGGGCGTCGCGCACACGATCCAGGATCACCCGGTACACCGGGCCAGGTGGGACTCCCATACGCTTGAGATCCTCTCCGGAGATCGTGGAGGTAACGCGAGCGAGCACTCTCTCATAGCGCACTACACGCTCACGTACTCTCGGCGAATCCGTGAGTACAGAGAGAACAAACCGGGCCTCGGGCGAAAAGGGATGCAGTCTCGCGTAGATCGTACTGGGGAGCATGCATTCCGCATCGAGAGCCGCCCGTACCTCCCGCAGCTGCACCACCTCGGACAGGAAACGGCCGTCATCATTGGTTAGGCGCATCCGCCGCACGAACGATTCCAGCTCGGCCTCCGAGAGGTGACTGGTGAGGAGCGCCAGGTAACACTGGCGAAGCTCGGGCAAATGACGTTCCATGCCGGATTCGTCCCGGTAACCGTTGAGAGCGATCTCCCGAAGCTGCTGCCTGAGGCGGACGAACCGCTCGGCGGCATCCCCCGTGAGGCGCAGCGTGCTGTGAATGCGCTCCAGGACCCCCATCTGGTCCAGCCGCTGTAGGCTGCGCTCTGGGATCTCCTCGCCGAGGATCAGAAATAGCTCATTCCTCAGCCTCTCCCCGCTGACGTGTCCCAGCAGGTCGGTCGCATCCTCCATGAGTCGAAGCGTGCGCAACTCGATGGAAAAGCCCAGGCGCTGCTCGAACCGCACGGCTCGCAGGATACGCGTGGGATCCTCGACAAAACTCAGGTTGTGCAGAACGCGTATGCGCTTTTCCTCCAGGTCGCGCAGGCCGCCGTAGTGGTCCAGTAGCTCGCCGTAGCGATCGCGATCCAGGCATATGGCCATGGTGTTGATCGTAAAGTCGCGGCGGTAAAGATCCTGCTTGATCGAGCTCCGTTCGACCTCGGGCAGCATCGTAGGGCTTTCGTAGAATTCGGTTCGCGCCGTGACAAAGTCCAGGGAAGGGGGCACGCCTGGGGGGAGGTCCCCCGAGAGGATCACCTTGGCGGTGCCAAACCGGGCATGGCTGCGCACGTATCCGCCGGTCTTTTCCGCCAGACGACGCGCCGTGCGCAACGCATCCCCCTCCACGACCAGATCCAGATCCAGCGTGGGGTGCCCGAGAAGTAGGTCTCGAACAAAGCCACCGACCACATAGAGCGAGTAGCCAAGGTCGTTGGCCGCGTCACGCGCGAGCAAGAGAAGCTCCGCGAGCCCTTGTGGCAGGCTCTCTCCCATGAGCATGCGGATCTTCTCCGCGCGCGAGCCGATAGCGCCCGCTGGGCCGTAGAGCTTGATCAGGTCTGTCCGCGTCACAATTCCCACAAAGCGCCCGTCATCCACAACGGGAACCTGTCCGAGGCCATGTTCGAGCATGATCTCCTGAACACGGTCCACCGAGGCCTCAGGAGAGACCGATAGCGCTCCGGTATACAGGATACTGCGGATGGAGCTGTCGCCACGTTGATGGTGGATGGCGCGATCCACATCGCTGCGTGTGAGGATGCCGATCAGCTGATCTCCCTGGACGACGGGGAACCCCTCATGACCGTATCGGCGCATCAGGCTGGCGGCATCCTGCACTGTAATGTCGGCGGATAGCGTGTGCACATTGGTCGACATGAGTTCCCGGACCGTCACGGGAGGTCGGATGCTGGCGGTGAGCTCCTCCAGGAGCCGGCTGATCAACTCCCGCAGCGGCATATCGGTCCTACCGGCGGCAGCCTTGCTGTGTCCGCCGCCGCCGAGGGGCCTTAGCACTTGAGCAACGTCCACCGCATCGGTGGAGCTGCGGGCGATGATCTGCACGCTACCGTCATACTCGGCAAGCAACATGCATGCGTCGGGATCGAACAAATCCATCAGCTCGTGGATCAGTGAAGAAAGCTCATCCACATACTGCTCGAGCTGAACGCTGGCGATGCACACAGAACGATCGAGCACGGCGTGCATTTCCGCAGAGGCCACGAGCTGCGATAGGGTCTGGCGCTGCAGCTCCGTCAGTGGGCGCCGTAAGAAGCTCCCTGCGATCTCAAGATCCGCACCGTGTTCGAGGAGCCATGCGGCCGCCTGCGCATCTCGCGCGGTGGTGGTCAGGTACGACAGAGCCCCGGTATCCTCGTATATGCCAATGAGCATCAGCGAGGCGCCGATCCTGGAGGGCTGAACACCGCGCTGCTCAAGTTGCTCAACCAGATAGGATGTCGTGGCACCCAGGAGATCCCCCTCGCTTGTGGTTCTCTCTGGCAGCTCCTGCGGCGCGGCGTGATGGTCTATGATGTGGATGCGCGTCTGCTCGTCCATACCACGAATGGGGGCGATAGCCTGGGTGTCGACTAGGACCACCTCGCGCACGCGTTCCTTTGCCAGCTCGCGGCGATCCACAAAGGGTAGCTCATCCCGGTACATGGCGATGAAATCGCGCAGATTCCGGTTCAAGTTCTGCGGAAGTACAGCGTGGAACCCCGGGTAGAGTAGGCTGGCAGCGAACATGGATGCGAGAGCATCCATATCGGCCCGCTCGTGACTGGTGATGATATTCATGGCCTGCCTGATCGCGGTTGGCTGGGGATGACGCCCGGAGTATAGGCCCCGGCCCCGTTATTGACAAGCCACCCGCGCGGACGCTATACTCGCCCAACACCTCTTCTCAGCAAGGAGATGGGCACTGTGGCTTGGCGATGGATAAAGGGGCTCTGGTGGGGAGCGGCGCTCTTGCTCGTGGCGCTGCTGGCGTTCGCCGGGCTCCAGTTGGCACGGATGGCCTACCGGGCTGCCGCGATTCGCCTAGAGAACGAAGCGCCCTCCGAGGCTCGCCTCTTGCCGGATACCGACATCAATCCGTATGGGGCCAACATGTTCCTCCAGCGCGAGGTCGAGCCCTGGAAGATCGACAAGACACTGCAGATGGCCGCCGAGGCCGGGCTGGGATGGGTCAAGCTGCAGTTTCCCTGGGAGCAGCTCGAACCGGAGCGCAAGGGGGAGTACCTGACATCGCAGACACGGGAGAGCACGTGGGACAGGTACGATCGTATCGTGGCTGCCTGCGAGCAGTACGGGCTGGAGATTGTTGCTCGCCTGGATCGCCCTCCCGCCTGGGCGCGGGATGATAACACGTTTCAGCAGGCGCCACCGGACGATTTCCGCGACTATGGGGACTTTGTCTATGCCTTTGTTTCCCATTACCGCGGGCGAATCCAGTACATCCAGATCTGGAACGAGCCGAACATCTTTCCCGAGTGGGGTAACCGTCCTGTGAATCCTGAAGCCTACGTTGAGATGCTTCGGATCGCCTACACAAGGGCCAAGGAGGCAGACCCCAACGTTCGCGTGTTGAGTGCTCCGTTGGCCTTCACCCTGGGAGAGCCTCATCCCGATGCCGGAGAGTGGCGATCCATGAACGACTTGGAGTATCTGGATGGCATGTACCGGGCGGGGGCAGCCGCCTACTTTGACATCTACAGCGCCAACGCGTTCGGAATGCAGTATCCCCCGGAGGAGCCACCCGATCCGGCGGTGCTGAACTTTCAGCGGGTGCTGCTACACCGTGAGATCATGGAGCGCTACGGAGATGAGGGCAAGGCCGTCTGGTTCAACGAGTACGGATGGAATGCTGCCCCCGCGAGCATGCCGGCAGGGGAGTTGGTTTGGCAACGGGTTACCGAACAGCAGCAGGCCGACTACACCCTCCGGGGGATACGCCTGGCACGAGAAGAGTGGCCCTGGGCCGGGGCTTTCTTGATCTGGTACTTTCGGCAGGTGGGCAACATCCCTCCCGACAGCGCTGAGTACTACTTTCGCATGGTGGATCCGGATTTCACGCCCAGGCAGGTTCACTTGGCGGTGCAGGATGCCACCAAAGCGCAGCAGGAGGTTGGCCTGGGGCTTTACCAAGAGATGAACGCCGCCGTCAGACGCTACGGCAACTGGGCACAGGTGTTTGAGCCGGAGGCGAACGGTGGTGCGATGCTGGTATCCGAGGCACCCGGGGATAGCTTGACGTTCTCCTACCATGGTGAGCATGTCGACCTGATCACGGAGGTGGGTCCGGAGGGCGGACGCGCGCAGATCTCTCTGGATGGACAACCGGTCCCTGGTCTGCCGCGAGATGATGCCGGGAACTCGTACATCAGCCTGCACAGTGAGGGGGAAACCCGCAGCGCTCGCCTGCCGCTCGTTGCGGATGGCGATCCTGGTGGGCACACCCTCAGAATCACCGTGGCAGATCCGGCAGAGACCGGTGCCGCTGGCGGCCGGATCGCCATCGATGCCTTTGAGGTTCTATCTGAGCAAGAGGCGAGTAGCCCTGTTCTGGCGGTGGCGATGTACTTGGGGACGATGGCAGTTGCCATCCCCCTGCTCATCTGGGTCCTGCGGAGGCTCGGGATCGTGACGCGTCCTCGCTGAGGGCGCGTTACAGCTCGTTCAGATCCTCATCCTCGAGGATGTCTCCCAGTACGTCCCATGCGGAATCAAGAGGGATGAACGAATGCTCCTCAAAGTCTCTCGCGATGGCTTCGAGATAGTCCTTAATCCCCAGCTCAGGATGCTTCTGCTCCAACTCGGCGATCTTTCGCTGCCAGACGTCAATCAGGCTGGCGCTGCGCCTCTCCAGATCCGAGAGGTCCAGCTCTAGGTCCAGCATGTAGGTCACGCGTCTCAGGATATCGAGCCAGGCCTTCCAATCCTCTTCGACCCGCATGGCCTGAACGGTGAGCCCCATCTGGCCGAACTCGTAGGCCGGTGCAAAGCCGTTAAGGACGACCAACTCGATCCCACGGAACTCTGCCTGGTGCGCAAGGTAACTGCCGATGGTGGTGCCACCCTCGTAGTTGGAGAATCGCAGGGCGTACTGGTCCAGTTCCTTCTTCATCCGCGGAAGGCTGTAGACGCAGGATACGTCCCTGTCACGATCAAAGGGGACCGCGCCGTATACGCCGCCGAAAAGAATGACGCGTTTGACCTTGGCAGCTTCCACAAGGTCCAGAAAGGCTTCGGCGTAGCGCTCCTCGTTCTGGTGGGGCTCTTCGCCCGTGAAGATGAGGAGGCCTTTATTGCCCACCGTTGCGTAATGGAGATTGTTCTCATGGGTTGACATGTGTTCCCGATGGCCATCTACCATCTTGACCTGCGGGCGGAGCAGGTGATGGGTCCCCGGCACCTGGAAAAAGTAAAAGCCATCGGGCGTGATCTTGCCGATGCGTTGGGCACCGGTGAGGGTGATCAGATATCGCGGCAGCCCGGAGGATATCTCGCCCGCATCAGCCCACTGCTCAAAACCGGCGATCATGTAGTTGTCACTCGTCTCTGGGGTCTCCCAGATCCTCACGGCGTCTTGCATGCGTTAATCCCTATCTGTTTGCTCTCGGGCGGCGAATACACGCCCGGGCGTAGGTTGGCCGATATATAGCCTTCATTCTGCCCCGAAAGGGATGAGAGGTCAAGCTGTTCCCAGGTGACGCATCCACCTTTGGAGCAGCAGGAACCCCGCCCATGGCGCGCCCTAGGAGAAGGCCGGTATCTCTCGGGACTGGCCATCCACGATGACGGTATAGTACGGGCACCAGGCGATCCCAAAGAGTTCCACGAAGATGTCCTTCTTGTACGGAGTGACGGGTACCTCGGTGATCTCCGCGGTAAGCGACTGAGCGCGATCCTCGATCTCAGCGACTGTTTCCTTGAGCTGCGCCTCGAGTTCGTCGCGCTGCTTGACCAGTTCCTCCAGCCTGGCTTGGGCCTCCTCCACGTCCTGCTTGGCCTGAGATGTCAGGCGCCTCTTGGTCAGGCTAGAGGAGATGCCGCGCTTCCGACCGACTCCAAGCAAGCCGAGGATGACTTCGCCAGCCTTCCCGACCTCCTCAACGCGCCGCTGCTTGAGCTCGCTTTCTTCGCTTTCCAGGTCTCTCTCCTGACGCCGAATCTTGCTTGTCAGATCATCCAGCTTGCGCTTGTGAGCGGCTTCTGCCGTGCTCTGTTCCTTGCTGGCCCACTCCTGTGCCGCTTTCTGTACCATCGATTCCAGCTCGCCCGGACTGACATCTGGCCCCACCGATATGCCCAGGGCAGAGATCGTGCGGACCTGAACGGTGGACGTCCGGTATACCCATTCCGCAAAGTCCTTCTTGAGGGCGTTCAGCTGCCTGGAGTCCGAGAGCCAGCCCGTGAGCTGCGCATAGCGCGCATCCGGCAGGGCCGGGTGGTGCAATACCGATGGCTCAAAGCCAGCGTGGGCAAAGTCCTCCCAGACCACCGTTCGCCCCCTGGCTTCGGCCGCCAAGGACGCGATCTGCCTGGTCATGTTCAGCCCGTGCTTTGGCACCGAGTAAGCGACTTCGGCCTGAGCGAGCAGTGCTGGCCGATAGACGGTCTCCCCCTGCGTCATTGTCGAGCCAGAGGCGAGGTTCGCGGAAGCGAGCGCCTGGCCCAGGCTCTGCGTGGCGGGAAGAACATACGCCTCTGTCGCTCCGCCTGGCGTTGGCGCTGTGGCGCTCAGGAGCTCACCCGTGGCGGCGGGGGCGGCAGTGGGCCGAGCCGTGGCGGCGCCGGGCATCGTTTGGGCCGCGGCAGCTTCCTGCGCTGGAGATGCGGATGGCAGAGGCTCTATCCCGTCCAGTGCCATGAGCTGGGGGATCTGGGTGCGCATCAGCGGGCCGGCCAGGTAGTTGAGTACGAAACGCGTCTGAAAGATCCGTGGCGCTTTCTCGTGGACGTTGTGAATAAAGAACGTCCGCTTGGGCAACACCGAGATGATCCTGTCCACCTCTTGGCGGTCCAGGCCGCCCCCGGCAGAATCCAGACCGTCGAGCAGCCGCTGCTTGTCCTGGTCGGTCTGCAATCTCCCAATGACCCAGGTGCCCGCATTGGAGAGGCCGCGGTAATCCACATCGATCGGGTTCTGTGTGGCGAGCAGCAACCCGACGCCAAACGCCCGGGCCTGCTTGAGCATGCGGAGCATGATCGGGCGCGATGGGGGATTGGCTACCGGGGGCAGATATCCCACAATCTCGTCAAAGTACACCAGCATGCGGAGGTTACCCGTGCCACGTTGCGCGCGCATCCACGACTCGATAGAGGCGAACAATAGCGTGACAAAGAACATCCGCTCGCTATCGTTGAGATGCGCCAGGTAGAAGATGTTGTGGCGGGGCTTGCCGGAGGGCCCATGGAGCATCGCGCCGACGTCCAGGGACTGGCCCTCTCGCCACACCTCAAAGGAAGGAGAAGCCAGGAAGCTGTTCAACTGCATGGCCAGGTCGGAGCGATCTTTGCTGGGGAAGAAGCTATCAACCGGGAAAGCTCCCAGCGTCTCAAAGGGAGGATTCTGGGTCTGCAGGATGAGCTCCACCAAGGTCAGCGACTGACCGCTGCTCCACGCATGTTCCAGGATATTCGAGAGCAGAATGTGCTCACGGGATCGTAGAGGGTCGATATCGTCGATTCCGATGAGCCCGAGCAATGCGGTGACGATCGTCGAGATCTTTTCACGCAGCATCTCACGGTGCTCCTCCCAGCCGACTTCAGGCGCGGCGAAGGAGGATAGGATATTCACCGGCGTTCCGGCGGTTGATCCAGGCGTAAAGAGACCAAAGCGCACAGAGTCCTTCAGCAGTTCAATGTCCTGAGCGCCGAGATCCCAGCCGGCAAGGCCCTTGCGCCAGCTTTCCGCTGCCTCCGCGGCGGCAACCTCCACGTCCTTGCCTTCGCGCCGGGCCATCTCCGGATCGACCCAGGGTCTGAACTGCTCCGGCAGAAACTCGGGAAAGTGGAGCAGCAGGTTTGTCAGATCGCCCTTGGGGTCAATGATGATAGCGGGGATGCCCTCGATCGCCGCCTCCTCCAGCAAGCCCACACACATGCCTGTCTTGCCCGAGCCCGTCATCCCAGTGACCACGGCGTGGGTTGTCAGGTCGGCGGGGTCGTATGTCAGGGGCTCGTCCAGGAGCTTGCCCTGAGCAAGATCAAACAGCTTGCCTAGGAAGAACGCACCGTCTTTCTGTATGGCCATGAGTAAGCCTCCTTCCTTCCATGGCCTTGATGCTACTCCTTCGAGCGCCGTTCGTAAAGCCGTGGCGGGCTCCTTGCGGATAGCCTCTGGCCGCGCTATCTTTGCTTGCGAGGTGATGCCATGGAGACGGTTTTCGATGCCTTTCAGCCTGCTACCCGCCTGTGGTTCAATGAGCGGTATGGCGCGCCCACGCGGGCCCAGAGGCTGGGCTGGCCGCCCATACAGAGGGGAGAGAACACCCTGATCTTGTCTCCTACTGGATCGGGCAAGACGCTCGCGGCATTCCTTTGGGGGATCGATCGGATCTGTGCCGCCCTCTCCAGAGAAGCCTCTCTGAAGGGCGTCCTCTTGCTGTATGTGTCTCCGCTCAAAGCGCTCAATAACGACATCGCCCGGAACCTGGAGGAGCCACTTCGCGGCATACGCCACACAGCCATCCAGGCGGGGGACAGCTTCCCGCAGGTGGCTACCGCCGTGCGGACAGGGGATACGCTGGCCTCAGCGCGGCGGAAGATGCTCCAGCGCCCTCCTCATATCCTGATCACCACGCCTGAATCACTGTACCTGCTTCTCACCAGCCCTCAGGCCCGGGAGATCCTGGCTTCGGTTGAGACCGTGATCGTGGATGAAGTGCACACGCTTTGCGGGAACAAACGAGGCGTGCACCTTGCGCTCAGCCTGGAGCGCCTGGAGGCACTCGCCGGGCATCCCATTCAACGGATCGGTCTCTCGGCAACGCAGCGCCCATTGGAGGAAGTGGCACGCTTCGTTGGCGGCCACATATGGCAAGTGACCGACGATGGCGAGCGCGTGCTGACGCCCAGGCCCGTGACGATCGTGGACGCGGGGGTGCTCAAGCCGATGGATCTGCGTATCATCACGCCCGTGCCGGATCTTCGCCGTCTCCCTGGAGGATCCATCTGGCCCGCGCTGATCCCACGTGTACTCGATGAGATACGGCGGCACAGAACCACGCTGGTGTTCGCAAACAGCCGCCGGGGTGCGGAGCGCGCGGCCGACCGCCTCAATGAGCAGTACGCTCAGGAGTATGAGGAGCAGGTGCCTCCAGGATCATCAGAGGCGCTGCTGGTGAACGGCGTACCCGTGGGCGAGGGGTGGACGGGCACCGGGCGAGTCGGAGGGCCCTTTCGCGCGCACCATGGCAGTGTCTCGCGGGCCGTGCGCCTGGAACTGGAGCGTTCACTCAAGACCGGCAAGCTGCCGGCGCTCATCGCCACCAGTTCGCTGGAACTGGGCATCGATATCGGCGCCGTGGATGCGGTCCTGCAGATTCAGTCCCCCAGGGGCATATCGCGCGGCTTGCAGCGGATCGGCCGCTCCGGCCACATGGTGGGCCAGACAAGCTACGGGCGTATCTATGTGACCCACCGCGAAGACCTGCTTGATGCGGCCGCCACGGTTCACGGGATGGTCGAGGGCGATATCGAGCCGACCCACACCCCACGTAACTGCCTGGACATCCTCGCTCAGCAGATCGTCGCCATGGTCGCCTCAGAGCCATGGACGGTGGACGTGCTGTTCGATCTTGTGAGGCAGGCGTATGGCTATGAGCAACTCACTCTCAGCGCGCTGACCGCGGTGCTCAAGATGATCAGCGGCGGCTATAGTAGTGAGGCCTATGTTGGCTTGCGTCCCTGCCTGGAGTGGGATCGCGCCAATGGCAGGCTGTTGCCCCTGCCCGGGACGAGGCTCCTGGCAATACGCAATGGAGGAACGATCCCCGATCGGGGGGACTTTCAGGTCTACCTGCCTGACGGCCGCACCAACCTCGGGACGCTGGACGAGGAGTTCGTGTTCGAGACCCACGTGGGAGACGTGTTCACTCTGGGAAGCAGCACCTGGCGTGTCCTCAGCATCGACGAGGATCGCATGGTGGTGGCGGACGCTTCGGGCTCGACGCCGCGCATGCCGTTTTGGCATGGCGAGTTACCGAAGCGCGATTATCACATGGGTGTACGCCTCGGAGCGTTTCGCCGGCAACTCGCCGAGCGGACTGCCAGGCTGGAGTGGGCGCCCGACAGTCCCGAGGGCCCCTGGCCCGCTGAGGCCTCCCCTCTGTTCGATTGGCTCGCCCGCGAGTATGCGATGGACGATGCCTCGGCGCGCAATGCCGTCTCCTACGTCTGGCAGCAGATTCAGGGTATAGGGGCCATATCCAGCGATCAGACGGTCGTTGTGGAGAGGTTTGCGGACGCGCTGGGCGATCAAAGGCTTGTCATTCACACCTGCTTTGGCGCACGGGTGAACTCCGTCTGGGCTATTGCCCTGACGCATGCCTTCCGCGAGCGGTTGGGGACCACGGTGGAGGTGCAGGTAAACGACGATGCGTTACTGTTCCGGCTGATTGAGGGAGATCGGGAGCCTCCCATGGACCTGATACGTTCGATGACAGCGGAAGAGGCTCGCGAGCGCGTACTGCAGGAACTTCCCAACTCGGCCCTGTTCGGCGCCCAGTTTCGGATGAACGCCGCGCGGGCGCTCGTTCTGCCCCGGGTACGGGGTGGCGGGCGACGCACGCCTTTCTGGCTGCAGAGGCTCCGGGCTAAGGATCTGCTGGCGATCGCCAGGGGTTGGGATGATTTCCCGCTCGTCGCAGAGACATACCGCGACTGCCTGCGTGACGTGCTGGACGTGGAGCATCTATCCCAAGTCCTTGATGACATCTCTACGGGGCGGATTCAGGTGGTTGAGGCTGAGACGGTGGTTCCGTCCCCGGTGGCGGCGGGGCTGCTTCTGCAGTTTGCCGGGATTCACCTCTATGATACCGACGCACCCAAACTTGAGCGCCAGATTCAGGCGCTGAGCGTCAACCGCGAGTTGTTGGCAGAGCTACTGGACGATGGCAGCCTGGCCGAGTTGCTTCGTCCGGAGGTGGTCCATCGGGTAGAGCAAGAGCTGCAGCATGTGGCCAATGGGTACCAGGCGCGGACGGTTGACGAGCTTGCCGTGCTGCTCCGGGAACTCGGCGATCTCTCGGACGCAGAGATCGCGTTGCGGTGCCTCGGTGATGCGTCCGTTTGGATTGAACAGCTTGAACGGGAACGTCGTGCGGTTTGTTTCTCCACGGCCGACGGCAGCACCCGTTGGGTATCCACGGATCTGTACCCACGCTATCGCGATGCTCTGGGGCTCTCTGGCGGGCTCGGTGGCGATGAACCTCCAGAAGCAGAGGCGGCTCGTCGATCCATCTTGCGCCAGTATGCTCGGACGCACGGACCCTTCACCCGCGAGATGGTTCTGGCGCGGTATGCCCTGGCGCCTGAATGGCTCGAACACGCTCTCTCTTACATGGTGGAACAGGCCGTGCTGCTTCGCGGCCGGCTCACCCCGGAGGCTGACTCCGAGGAGTGGTGTGACCGGGCCGTTCTTGAGCGGTTGCACAGACAGACGCTCTCGCTGCTGCGCCGCGAGGTGCAAGCGGTGACGCTGCCGGACTATGCGGACTTTATGGTGCGCTGGCAGGGCGTTCATCCAGAACAGCGTCTCGAGGTCGATGCCCTGGAGTCGGCTATCACACAGCTGACGGGGCTCCTGCTTCCGGCGGAGGTGTGGGAGCGGGACGTCTTTCCTGCACGCGTTCCAGACTATAACCCTGAGCAACTGGACACGCTCTGTTCGCAGGGAAGCGTGTTCTGGCAGGTTCTGGGTGTGGATGGCCAGCATGCGCGGCTGCGCTTTCTCTGGGCGGGCGAGGGGGCCATGTATATTGGTTCCGGGCCGGAGCCAGAGGCGTTGGCAGGCCTCAGCGGAGACGCGGCGCGCTTGTACGCCTTTTTGCAGAGGGAAGCCTTCCTGAGCACCCGGGCTCTGGCAAGCGCGCTCTCTATGGCGTCGCTCGATCTGGAGCACGCGCTCGTCGAACTGGTGCTGCGCGGTCTCGTCACCAACGACCGTCTGGACGTGGTTCGAGAACTGGTCGGCGGGCAGTTCGCTGCCAGCAAGGGAGAGGGCCTCGGGAGTTCGCTGGATGCTGCCCTGGCGGACTGGCGCGAGTCGCGCCGACCCGCGACGGTGCGCCGCCCGAGCCGGGCGGAGATGAGTGCCGGGCGCAGGCGAGTGGCACAGAAATCGCTGGAGAACCGGCCGGTTGAGGGGCGCTGGTCCATCGTGCATCGGTATGGTCTTCTCGGCCAGCAGCCGGAGGGCACGGACCCGGCCATGCTACAGGCCCGGCAACTCTTGCAGGGCTATGGCCTGCTCAGCCGCGATATCCTGGACGGCCAGGCCGGGCTACCGGCGTGGTCTGCTGTGTACCCTCACCTCTATCGGATGGAACTCTCGGGCGAGATACGCCGGGGGTACTTTGTGCAAGGCCGCACCGGTCTGCAGTATGCCCTGCCGGATGCGCTCGACAGTTTGCGGCAGTGGGCACGCGCAGACGCTCCCGGGAAAGGCCTGATCGTGTTGCTGAATGCCCTGGATCCAGCACTGGTGTATGCCTCCGGGGACAGCTTGGATGTGACCCCCGCGCAGGCACCTGCGGAGGGTACCGCCCCGGACGGCCTGCTGACTCTGGCCAGAATTCCCACCAACTATGTCGTCCTCGTCGATGGCGTTCCGCTGTTGGCCTACGAGCACGGTGGCGGACGTTGGCGAGCACAGGCGGGAGCCTCGGTCGAGCTGCTGACTGAAGGTGTGTCTCTGGTCCTCTCTCACCTCACTCGGCCAGGAGGACTGGCGCACCGCCCGCGCCGCGTGCTGGCCAACACCTGGAACGGCGAATCGCCGCTGGTTGGCGAGGCTGGATCGCTCCTCGCAGAGCTTGGTTTTCGACGAGATACACCGGGCATGGTATGGGATGGCCTGCGGCGCCCGGCGGCGGATCGTTGACATAGTGTCTGGGATCGATATACTGGGCGCATATGAACAGCCAAGGGCGCATAGAGTTCCATTCTCACACGATCCATAGTGATGGTGTGCTGCTGCCTTCAGAACTCATTCGCAG
>JAAYAW010000068.1 GCA_012719135.1 Chloroflexota bacterium | reverse complement strand
CTCCCGCATCTCCTGTGGATACCTCGCTTGTGTGTTCATGGCTCCATCCTCTCAAGAGTTGGAGCCTCCAACAAACCCGGGGCGGTTCAGTCCATCGCCGGCTTCGGTTTCTTCCAGCGGTGGGAGTCCATGACGGCGCGCTACGCCTGGGACTGTTTCGGCGACGCCAACGGCGCGCCGACCTTCGAGGCCATGTTCGACCGGCTGGCCCGTCTGCGCAGGGAACCGACTCCAGCGTCGGGCGAGTTCAAGATCGGCTGCATCATGATCGCCGCGCCCGTGTTCTTCGTGCCCGATGAGTGGGTGCGTCCACCGGCCGACTGGGCCCCGACAGGCATCCAGCAGGGCAAGAGCTACGACCTCGGCGTCGGCGAGGGCGCCCGCGTCCTGCGGGACTGCATGGAGCGGGCCACCGGCGGTCTGCATTACTGGAACATCGAGGCCGATCCGCGCATCGTGGCCGACAACTTCGCCCGGTACGGGGCGGCCGTGGAGGTGCATCCCAGGCTGGGCCAGGGCCTGTTCAGCCTCGCCGTCCGTGACGCCTACCAGGGCGCCTGCGCCGTCACGCGCGAGCACTCGCTGCCGGCTCTCGAAGCCGCGCACATCCTGCCTTATGGCCAGGGTGGGGAGCACCGCATCGACAACGGACTGCTGCTGCGCAGTGACCTCCACCGGCTCTACGATCGCGGATACGTGACGGTGACGCCCGACTACGTCTTCCGGGTCGGCGACAGCCTGCGCGACGACTTCCAGAACGGCCGCAGCTACTACGGCCTGGACGGTCAGCAGATCGCCCTGCCCGACCGCGAGCTGTGGCGGCCCAAACGCGAACTGCTGGAGTGGCACGGGCGGAACGTGTTCCGGGGGTAGGGCACGGGGCTGGCCATGGCCGCGCTCGACCGTGGCGAGTAAGGCCTTGGTGCCAAGCTCCATCTTTGGTCTGATGCCCAATTGCGCGGCGGTCTGCGATGCTGCGTAGCGCGCCCGCGTACAGAAAGGAAGGGGGTGAAGAGGTGCCACGTTTTGCAGCCGGTGCGAGCGGCTATACTGAAGGCGGCATTGCGATCGGGAAAGGAACGGCCATGGATCGCATTACGCTGGATCGTATCACCGCCAACCCGGCCATCATGGGCGGAAAGCCCTGCGTCCGAGATACACGGGTGACGGTCGGTACCATCGTGGGCCTGGTCGCTGCCGGGCACGACGCCGGCGAGATACTTGCCGCCTATCCCTACCTGGAAAAGGAAGACATCTCTCAGGCTCTCACCTATGCCGCGTGGCGGGCCGAAGAGCGTGAAGTCGATCTCGCTGCTTCATGAGGTTGGTGGTCGACGTCAACCTAGCTCCGGCTTGGGTGGATCGACTGAGGGTTTCCAGACACGAGGCACACCACTGGTCTGAGATCGGCCCCTTGAATGCCACGGACTCTGAGATCCTGGCCTGGGCCGCGCAGCACGATGCCGTTGTCCTCACCTGCGATCTCGACTTCGGAGCCATCCTCGCAGCGTCGCAGGCCCGCGGTCCGAGTGTGGTGCAGATCCGTGCACGTGATG
>JAAYAW010000067.1 GCA_012719135.1 Chloroflexota bacterium | reverse complement strand
GTTGACAGATCATAACGCGCGTGTTAACATCGCTAACTGCCATTTGAATCACCGAGGCATCATCATGCCAACTAAAGATCCGCACAGCACCATGCCTACAGCCGTGAGAGTACGCTACGCGCCCAGCCCGACGGGCAGGCAGCACATCGGTGGCGTCCGCACGGCGCTCTTTAACTACCTGCATGCCAAGAGCCTGGGCGGCAGCTTTGTGCTTCGCGTTGAGGATACGGACCCGGAGCGATCGCGTCCTCGCTTTGAACAGGATCTGTATGAGCAACTGGCGTGGCTCGGAATCCGCTGGGACGAAGGACCAGATATTGGCGGCGACTATGGTCCCTACCGCTCATCGGAGCGCCAAGCGCTCTACCGCTCGGCGCTGGAGCAGTTGATCGCGCAGGGGGCTGCATACCCCTGCTACTGTTCACCTGAGGAGCTCGCAGCGCAACGCCAGGAGGCGCTGGCGTCAGGCCGGCCGCCGCGCTACAGCGGCCATTGCCGCAACGCAGAGGCTCGCGAGGCTCTGCGGCGGAGAGGGCGCTCTCCGGTCATTCGCTTCCGCGTTCCCGAGGGGCGGCGCATCGCATTCCGCGATCTCATTCGCGGCGAAGTGAGCCACGAGTCAGAGGATGTCGGTGATTTCAGCCTCTATCGCTCGCGCGATGAATCTCTAGAGGGAGGCCGGGCATTCTACAACCTGGCCGTTGTGGTGGACGACCACGCCATGGGCATCAGCGACGTGCTCCGTGGGGAGGAGCACCTCTCCAACACGCCGCGACAACTGCTGCTCTATGAAGCCCTGGGCTATTCTCCCCCGCGATTCGGTCACCTATCACTGATCGTCTCGCCGGATGGCAGCAAGCTGAGCAAGCGGCACGGCGATACGTCCATCGATTACTATGCCCAGGAGGGCTACCTGCCGGAAGCCATCGTCGCCTACACGGCCACGCTGGGCTGGGCACCTGGCAGGAATCCGGAACGGAATAGCCTAGAGGACCTGATCAGTCTGTTCAGTCTGCGTCGGCTCTCCAGCAATCCCTCCACCTTTGATGAGAAGCGGATGGAATGGTTCAACCAGCGACGCCTGCAAAGAGCAGAGCGAGGGAGGATAGCCGACCTGATGCGCCCCCGGCTTTCGGAGGCCTATGGCCGATGGGAAGCCGCAGAGGGCACCGCACATGATCGGGAGACCTGGTATTGCCACCTCGTGGGAGCTGCACAGGAAGAGGCCACCACGCTGTCCGATATGGTGCGGCTGTGCGCCTTTGCCCTAGCGTCCGAGCGCCCGGAGATGAGCGCCGAGGCCGCCGGGACCCTGGAGGACCAGTGGGCGCCGGCCGTGCTGGCGGCCTTCCTGAAGGAATTGAGCGAGGAGGCACTGGCCACTCCGCAGAGCGCGAACGAGTGGCTCACGGGCCTGCGGCACGCCATTCGCGACTCCGATGGGCTTCGCGGTAGACAGGTCATGTTTCCCATTCGGGCTGCGCTAACGGGCAGCCTGAGAGGGCCTTGCCTCGGTATCGTGACGAGCCTGCTGGGGCAGAGTCGCTGCCGTGAGCGGGTGGAGGAGGTCCTGAAGGCATGCCAACCCCCTCTCTGAATCCGCAGTGCATATGTGCGAGGGGGACGGCGCCCATCGTGCCGCCCCTGTAACTCGCGATAGCTCACCCGCGCAATCCCGATCCCGGAGGACTCTGATGGCACTATCCATATACAACTCTCTGATACGTGAGAAGCAACTGTTCGTACCGCTGCACCCGGGGAGGGTGCATATGTACGTGTGCGGGCCCACCGTGTATAACGACGCGCATCTGGGCCACGGTAAGACCTATGTGAACTTTGATGTGATGGTTCGGTATCTCCGCTATCTGGGCTACCGCGTGCTCTATGTTCAGAACATTACGGACGTGGGCCACATCTTGGACAGTGGCGAAGATCGCATCCTCCAGGGAGCCCAGCGGGAACAAATGCAGCCCATGCAGCTGGCAGAGTACTACACGCGCCGGTACTACCGCGATATGGATCGCCTGAACGTGCTCAGGCCGGACATCACGCCGCGCGCCACAGGCCATGTCCACGAGATGATCGAGTGGATTGAGAAGCTGGTGGAGAGCGGACACGCCTATGTAGCCGATGGCTCCGTGTATTTCGACGTATCGCGATTTGCGGATTATGGCAAGCTATCAGGCCGGCGCCTGGAAGAAGCTCAGAGCGGTACACGCGTACAGGTGGCCGACGAGAAACAGAGCCCCGAGGACTTTGCGCTCTGGAAAAAGGCCGATCCAGAACACATCATGCGATGGAACAGCCCATGGGGGGAGGGGTTTCCCGGCTGGCACATCGAGTGCACGGTCATGTCCACCAAGTATCTTGGCCATCCCTTTGACATCCATGGCGGTGGAGTAGAGAACAAGTTCCCTCACCATGAGTGTGAGATCGCTCAGGCCGAGGCGTTGGACGGGACCCCCTTTGCACGGAACTGGGTACACAACGGCATGCTGATGATCCGGGGCGAGGAGATGCACAAGTCCCTTGGCAACTACATCACCCTGGAGGGGGCCTACGAGCGCTGGGACCCCATGGTCATCCGCTTCTTTATCTTGCAGAGCCACTACCGCGGGCCGCTGGATATGACCGAGGAGGCTGTGGACGCAGCCGCCCGTGGCCTGGACCGGCTCGTCGGGACGGTGCGAGCCCTGCGCAAGCAAGCGGCCTCCGCGCAAGAGGGGGAGGTGTCATCCGACACATCTGCCCTGTTGGAGGGCGCGAGAGAGGCCTTTGAGGCGGCCATGGATGATGACTTTGGCACGCCGGGGGCGATTGCAGCCCTGTTTGACCTAAGCCGGGCCGTAAACGTTCGCCTTTCGGAAGTGGGAGCGCTCAAGCAAGGCGATCTGGATGCGATCGGCTCTCTGTTCCAGAGTTTGGCCGGAGACGTATTGGGCGTGCTGCCAAACGAAATCGCAACCAGCCAGACGGCCGCCCTTTCCGACCGACTGATCGAGCTCCTCATCGAGACACGCCGCGAGCTGAGGCAGGCCAAGGCCTATGAACTGGCAGACCGGGTTCGCGACCGACTGTCAGAGCTGGGCGTGCAGCTTCAGGATGGTCCGCAAGGCACCTCCTGGATAGTGAGCTAGGGCCCAATGGAGATCCTGGCGGGGCGCAACGCCATCCGTGAAGCCCTCCTAGCCGGACGAAGGCGTTTCGAGAGCGTCACGCTGGCGGAGAACATGCCGGAGCGCGGCCCGGTGATCGATATCCAGCAGATGTGCCAGGCCAGGGGAGTACCTCTAGGTCAAGCCACACGCCGTGAGCTCGATCAGATGGCCGACGAACTGACGCATCAAGGCATGGTGGCGAGAGTGTCCGCCTATCCATACGCGGACCTGGACGAGACGCTTGCCAATGCGCGCTCCACAGGGGAAGACCCGTTTCTGCTGGTACTGGACGAACTGCAGGACCCACAGAATGTAGGGGCACTGCTCCGAACCGCGGAGACGGCCGGCGTTCACGGCGTGATCATCGCGGCACAGCGTGCGGCGCAGATCACGCCAGCGGTGAGCCGCGCTTCGGCCGGCGCGGCTGAACATATGCGCATCGCCAGGGTCACCAACATCGCCAAAACGCTGACGACGCTGAGGGATGCCGGGCTTTGGATCGCGGGGATCGAGGATCATCCGGACGCACAGGACTATCGGGCCGTGGACCTTGACCGCCCTCTGGCCCTGGTGCTGGGAAGCGAGGGGCGTGGCATGCGCCCGCTCGTCGCCAAGCAGTGCGATTTTCTCCTGCGGATCCCGATGCGTGGCCACATCAACTCGCTGAACGTCTCAGCCGCTGGCGCCATCGTGATCTATCAAGCACTATCTGCCCGGATCCCGCGCCGAGACGCCCAGGCACATCGCGAACGATAGTGGCATGCCCGTCTGAGGCATATTTGACCGTTATGACCATATCCGTATACTATCTCCTTGGTGCTCGATGGCCGACGAACCCTTGACGCCGCAGCGCGAAAGCTAGGCCGACGTAGCTCAATTGGCAGAGCAACGGTTTTGTAAACCGTCGGTTGTGGGTTCAAGTCCCTCCGTCGGCTCTGGTAGCATGATTACCAATCGATTGTGCAAACTCGGGCAGATACCCAAGTGGCCAAAGGGGGCTGACTGTAAATCAGCTGGCAGCGCCTTCGGAGGTTCGAATCCTTCTCTGCCCACCTTGTTAGCAGGTCGCCCACGTAGCTCAGTAGGTAGAGCACATTCTTGGTAAGAATGAGGTCATGGGTTCGAATCCCATCGTGGGCTCCATTTCTCGATGGGGAACCAGGGCCCTACATGGCAGGAGGATAGCGGGATGGGAAAGGTCGTCTTTGAGCGCAACAAGCCTCACGTGAACGTGGGGACCATCGGGCACGTGGACCATGGCAAGACCACGCTGACAGCGTCGATCACAAAGGTGATGGCCATGCAGGGTGGGGCCG
>JAAYAW010000066.1 GCA_012719135.1 Chloroflexota bacterium | reverse complement strand
AGATAGGAGAGCACGTCCTTGATTTCGCGACGCTGGTAGAAGCGGACCGAGCCAACCAACTGGTAGCGCACGCCGTGGCCCATGAGAGCGTCCTCGAGCGCACGGGACTGGGAGTTGGTGCGGAACATGACGGCGCAATCCCGCAGCCGGCAGGCGCCCTCGCGCTCCAGACGCAGGGCTTCCCGTACCACGAACTCGGCCTCCTCGCGCTCATCATAGGCCTCAAAGAGCCGCAGGCGCTCGCCCTGTGGATTCTCCGTCCAGAGCGACTTTTCGTGGCGCAGCACATTCCGGGAGATGACGTGCCGGGCTGCACTCAGAATACTGCCCGTGGACCGGTAGTTTTGCTCCAGGAGAAACACCTGCGCCCGGGGAAAATCCTGGCGAAAGCGCAGTACATTCCGGAAATCGGCTCCTCGCCAGCTGTAGATCGACTGATCCTCATCGCCAACGCAATAGATGCTGCCCTCCTCCGGGGCCACGAGCTGTTTGAGCAACTCGTATTGGGCACGGTTGGTGTCCTGGAACTCGTCAACCAGAATATGGCGATACCGCCGCTGATATCGCTGGCGTACATCGTCATGCTCGCGGAAAAGCTGCTCGGCCTTGACCAGAAGATCATCGAAATCCAGAGCGTTCTGCTCCGCCAGAAGAGCATCGTACCGGGAATAGGCCCGGGCGACGGCCTCATGCCAGTAGGTGGGCGGCAAGTAGGCGTCGGACGATATCAAGTCGTTCTTGGCGCGAGAGATCACCGCGTGAACGGAGGTGGGGCGGTATTGCTTGCTATCGAGATCCAGCTCCTTGAGCACTTGGGTCATCAGGCGGTGCTGGTCGTCCGCATCATAGATCACAAAGTGGCTATCCAGCCCCAGGAAGGCCGCCTCGCGGCGCAGAATGCGCACGCAGACCGCATGGAAGGTGCCGACGGTCAGTCGCTGGCAGTCGTCACCGATCAGGGCGTCCAGGCGAGACACCATCTCACGAGCTGCCTTATTTGTGAACGTCACCGCAAGGATACTGTAGGGAGATACCCCCAGCTCGCCGGTCAGGTAAGCCACGCGGTGTGTGAGCACCCGGGTCTTTCCCGAGCCAGGCCCCGCGAGAACCAGCACCGGCCCTGCGGGCGCCTGTACGGCCGCCACCTGGGCCTGGTTGAGCCCCTCCAGCAATCGATCCAACGCCACAACTCCCCTCTCGATACGGTCACACGCGTGCGGAGCATGGTAACATGGCCTCAGGCTGGTGTCAAAGCCCCCGGCTGTCCGCCAAACGGTTGCAGCCGCACAGGCACCATGCTATACTCTATGGGCTGTACATGCAGCAGAGTCCGAAATAAAGAGCTGAGATTTGAATAACAGCAACAAACCAATAGATACAGCGCCCGAGGGTGCGCCTTCGGAGTACTGTGAGGCGCCCGATGCCATCGATCGCTGCGAGCAGGTGAGCCAGTGCGCTGGGTGCGTGGACCGCGCGACGGTGGAATCGCTGATCGAGTGTTTGGGTGACACAGATCCCATGGTACGATGGGAGGCCAGCCTCGCTCTGGCGGACTCGGCCCACAACCTGCTACGGCCTCAGGATCTATCGCAGGTGCTCGCCATGGGCAGCAGTGTGGCAATCTCTGCCAACGACCTGCTCTCGATACTCGAGCAAAAGCTAGAGACGGCGGCACCGGCCGAACGGGCCGCGGTGGCTGAGACCTTGGGCCGCCTGCCACACCAGAGGGCCGTGCTGCTGCTGGAGCGGGCACTCAGCGACGAGACGGCCATGGTGCGGGCCACGGCCGCCCGTGGGCTTGGACAATTAGGCGCTCTGGAATCATCATCACACCTGGTGGATGCCCTCGTCGACCCGTCGCTGTGGGTCCGTCGAGCGGCGGCGGATGCCCTTGGGGCCATCGGCGACCAGAAGGCTGTCGAGCCCCTGATTGCGCTGGCACAACAGGGGCCCGTGTTGACCCGTACCTCGGCCCTCGCCGCGCTGGGCCACCTGCCGGGCAAACCCTCCCGCGAGACGCTCATCGCGTGTCTGGATGATGAGGAGGGCGAAGTACGCTGGCAGGCTGCGCGCTCACTGGAGGCCGTCGGCACGTCGGCCGCCCTGCCGGCGCTCGAGCGCCTGCTGGGGGATGGGTTCGTCCTGTTTGACGAACCCGTTCGAGCTGTGGCACTGAGCGCCATGCGTGCGATCGGCCAGCGCGAACAGGGCGCCTGGCACGCGCTTCGGCTGGCGATCATCAAGATGGTGGGCCGATTCAGACGTCGTCACTAGTTCATTGCGGGGGGAGGGACGTGCTCAGACAGCAAGAGGAGTGTACGTCAACGACGCCCGCTACGCCTGGGGGAGATCGCTCCCGGCCTCTGGATACCCTTGCCCAAGTGCTAGGCCCCCTGGCCTTGCCGTGGCGCATTTTCCTCGAGCAGTGCACGGTGATGGTGGAACCGCTTCTGACGCCGGAGGAGCGCCACGTGCTGCGTGATCACACCCGTCGTCTTTTCTCCCAACCCGCCCCCCTATCGCCACATGGCGCCACCCGCGAGCCAGATGCTCATGGGGACTCTGAGCCATGAGCGGCTTGGGGGCCCGCCTCATCGCGAACGGCGACGCGTACGCTGTGGTCGCGTTCTGTGGCCTCCTCCTGGCATGGGCCTGCTGTAGCCTGCGCCTGCGATCTGGGATCGGCATCCGGCTCAGGCAGATCGGGCTCTACCGCAGACTGCCGCAGATGGCCGAGCGGGCCACCGAGGCAGGCATACCCGTTGCGCTCTACCTGTCGGCGGGTTGTCAGGACCTGGCCGGACCCGAAACCGTGGCCTCCCTGTCCCTCTATACCTATATGAGCCGTCAGGCCGCTCGATCCGATCTGGCCGCGCCCGCCTGCCTCGGCAATCCGGTAACACTCCTCCTGTCGTTGGCCGCCCTGGAGCGCAGCCGGCAGGATCCTGAGCTGAAGCATCTCTCCGCACCCGGCGAGATCCTGTACTGGGGATCAGACCCGCTCGCATATGCAACAGGGGCTGCGCTCGCAGGGCGTATGGTGGGCCAGCAGGCGCGGCTGCTGTCTGGCTCCGGCGGGCCTGAACTGCTCTTCGCCAGCCATGCGGCTCTGGCCGAGGGCTCAACTCACCCGGGCCCCCTGGGCAACCCTTCCGGCTCTGCGCTTTTGAGCTTGACCCAGAACGCAGAGCCCCGCCATGGCGACGCAGGTATAACAGACGTCCTCGAACCGCCCGTCGAGTCGCTGCCTGGAGAAGACCTCTTCGCCGGGGAGGCGTACCTGCATCGTCCGGAGGCCGCCGCCAGCCTCCTGTCTGAGGACTATGCGCGCTGGGCGCTGGTCGCGATCATCCTGATCGCCGTCGTGCTATCATCGCTTGGATACGGGGGCTAGGCCATGAAACGGGTCCTGCCGGTAGCGGTCGCCCTGATGACGGGCTGGATCGTGCTCCTGGACATGCTTCTGGAGCCGGCCTGGCTTGGCCCGTCCGCGAGGATCCTGCTGGAGATCGCTCTGGTGCTGAGCGCCTGTGCGCTGCTGTACGGCACGGCGCACCTCGGCGTGACGCACGTCTCGCGTCTCGTGCGTCACGAGCCCGAAGGCCTGTACGGCGCCGTGCTCGTGGGCGCACTGCTCGTTACCTTTATCTCTGGCGTGGCGGCCCCTACGTCAGGCGCGATGACCTGGATCTTTCGCTATCTGTACTCGCCGCTTCAGGCGACGCTGCTGGGGCTGATGACCTTTGTGCTCATCTGCGCCGTCTACCGCGTGGCCCGGCTGCACCAGAAGAGGGCCCTGCCGGTGGTAGGGCTTGGGCTGGCCCTGTTGCTCATCCAAGTCCTGGCGAGCGACACGATATCGCCCATCCTGCCGGATCTTCGGGATTGGATCATGCGTGTTCCCGTCACAGCCGGGATGCGCGGGATCCTGCTGGGCATCGCCCTCGGCATGATGGCAGCCGGGATGAGGCTGCTCCTGGCTTCTGACCGGCCGTATACAGGGGAGTAGGCCGCCGACATGACACTCTGCCCACACTGCAAAAAGCCAAACAGGGACGAAGCCACGCGTTGCATCTGGTGCGGGCAGTCCATGGCGGCCACGCCGGCAGAGCCGCCAGCGACACCGACGAACCGGGTTCAGGACGCCGCCGGAGAGCGGCGCCCGCCGCCGACGGACGATCCGTTGGCAGGGCTGGAGGGCCTCCTCCCCGCCGTTCCCATACCCCCGGCACCCCGTCCGGCACGGGCAGATGGTGAGCCCCAGCCTGACGAACGGGAGATCCGCGATGCCGAACTCCTGCGGGCCATCGCCATTGAGCCGCCTCCTCTGGAGCCTCCCCGACCTCCTCGGATGGTCGCGCAACCCTTGCCCCCCCTGCGCGTGCGCTGGATGCTATATGTGCTTGTCATCGCGGCCGTTCTCATCCCCCTTATCAGCGGCGGCCAGTTGGACGGCCTGATCCGCCCCCTACCGGGGCAGGCGGCTCTTGCGGAGAGCCTCGCGGACCTCGTGCCCGAGAAGCCGGTTCTCGTAGCCGTCGACTATGGTCCTTCGGCGGCGGCAGAACTGGACGCCGCCCTGAACGGGGCGCTTGTGCAGCTTGAGGGCGCATCCGTCCAAGCTGTGTTCCTCAGCACCCGGCCGGAGGGCGTGGATCTGGCTCGCCAGGCGCTTTCCAGACTGGAGGAAGCCGGAACACCTCCCGGCGCGTACTGCCATCTCGGCTACCTGGCCGGAGACGCGGCGGGGCTCCGCCTGGCACTGACCTCGCTGAGCGCGGCCCTGGGTCGCGCACCTGAGGCAGGCGCAGCACAGGAGGCCTGCCCGGCACTGCTCCATGCGTCCGGCATTGGCGAGATGGGCGCCGTGCTCGTGATCACGGACGATGGACATGTCGCCAGACGCTGGGTGGAGCAGGTGGGCGCGCGAACCGACGCTCCTCTACTGATCATCACCACAGCGGCTTCCGAGCCTCTCCTGGCTCCCTATGCCGCCAGCGGACAGGTACGAGCCCTGGTGTCGGGGGCCTACGGGGGGTTATCCGCCGCTTCACAGGACCCCCGACGCACGCTGTATAGCGCCGACGGATTCGTGGCGCTATGGGCAGCCCTCGCCGGAGGATTCGCGTGGGGCCTGTTCGGCCGTCGCGACAAGACGGAAAGGCTCAAGCGATGAACGTCGTGCTACCCGAGGGCTCTCTCGCGCAGACACTTGGCCTGTGGGTGGCGGCCCTCCTGACGCTGGGCGTTCTCAGCTATCTGGTGGGCGATAACCCCGTCTTCCGCCTTACGCAGTATCTCTTTGTGGGGGTCTCCGCGGGGTACGCAGCCGCACTGGCGTGGACGTACGTGCTTGCACCGAGACTCGCCGAGCTCATACGCGATCCCGGCTCCGCCTGGCCCCAAGCCATCGCGTTGGCGCTGGGGGCACTCATGCTGACACGGGCATGGAAGCCTCTATCGCCGCTTGCGCGCCTCCCGCTGGCCCTGCTTCTGGGCGTTGGAGCGGCTGTCGCCATCGGCGGTGCGCTCCGAGGCACGCTGGTTCCTCAGGTGGCGGCCAGCATGGTCTCCGTGGCGCCCGTCGACTACGGTGGCGGGCTGCGTGGCTGGGCCTATGCCCTCGACGCCGCCACCCTGCTCGCTGCAACCATCGCCGTGCTCGCGGCCTACCAGTATCACGCAGCGGACAGAACGGGGCCCGCGCCGCTGCGGCGCGTCGCATCGCTCTTGGGGAAGGGCGGTCGCGCGATCATCACCATCGTCATGGCCGCGCTGCTGGCCGGCGCTGCGCTCTCCTTCTACAGCGCACTGAGAGGCCAGTTCGACTTCCTGCTCTTTGGTCTGTTGGGGGGCAGAGGACTGTGACAGAATCATATCCCCCGCGCACGATCCTGCTCGCCGACATCGGCACAACGTGGACGCATGTGGGGCTTGTGGAACGTGTGGCAGGCGCATTCCGTCTCGCGGCGCGCGTGGACAGCGCGACGCAATCGGCGGATCGCGTCGACCTCGCCTCCAGCCTGACGGCTGCGCTCGAACGAATGCAGGAGATCGCTCGCCGTCCGCTGCTCTCGGATGACGGCAGCCCCGTCCTTCCGCGTGAGCGCGAGCGCGGCAGCGACCTGCTGGTGGTGACCACCAGCGCAGGCGGACCGCTGCGCTGTGGCATCATCGGCCTGACCCCCGAACTCAGCCTCGAACCGGGACGACAGGCCTGTGCGCTCAGCGGCACCCAGATCGTGTCCGAGATAGGCCTCGCGGAGGAGCGGCCCAGACGTCACCGCGCGTTAGCCGGCTTGCGCGCCGCCCTGCCCGACGTGGTGGTGATGCTGGGAGGCGTGGACGGGGGGCCCTCGCGTCCCTTTTCCGCTGCAGCCAGCGTGCTCTCCACGCTTTATGCCGACGTGCCCGCAGATCAGCGTCCGGTCGTGGTCTTCGCGGGGAACCTGGAGGCGCGCCGTCCCGTTGCCGAAGCCCTTGGGCGCGGCTTTGATTACCGGGTCGTCGAGAATATTCATCCCCGCCTGGGTGAGACCAGCCCGCAGGAATTGCAGCGGGAACTGGAGCGCATCCACGTGGAGCGACGCCTTCCTCAGCTTCCGGGCTACGCTGAGATCTCGGGCTGGTCTGCGTTGCCGATTACCGCGACCGGGACGGGCACGGCCGTCATTCTCGAGTTCTTGAGCCGGCAGGGACGCTACGGAGGCAGCGTGCTGGGCGTCGATGTGGGAGCGGCCAGCACCCTCGTGGCGGTCGCAGGCGAAGGGCCGTACGTGATACAGGCCGCAGGATCTGGAACGTCACGGGGGCTGGAGCAACTGCTTGAGGATCAGGGCATGGCGTCCATACAGCGCTGGCTGCCGAGCCCGCATCTCGAGGCCACGGCCGCCGCAATCCTGCGTAACCGCGCCCTCAGGCCCCAGACGCTGCCCGAGGATGCCCGGGAGAGCACCATCATACTGGCAGCAGCACGAGAGGCTTTGCGGCGGCCCCTTCAGACGCTGGATACCCTCACGAACGGGGCCACTTCAGAGGCACACCTGATTGCCGCACGAGGGGGAAGCATCACACGATCGGGTCGTGACAGCCAGGCGATGCTGGCCTTGATCGACGCCATCCAACCCTCCGGCCTGACTCGCGTGGTCAGCGACTGGGCTTCCGTCTGGGCGCCGCTCGGGATACTGGCGCGGCGCGAACCGCTGGCCGCGCTCCAGGTACTGCAGCGCGATGCCGTGAGAGAGCTGGGGACGGTGCTCAGCATCGAAGGCCATGGCCCCTCCGGCCAGCCAGCTGTGCGCCTGCGCCTCGAGTGCACCGGAGAGATCATCGAAGCGAATGTGCCTTGGGGCAGTTTGGCACGCATCCCGGTCGAGGCGCAGGCAGAGCTCAGAGCCTGGCCGGGAAATGAGCCGGCGGCCATCGGCGCAGCTCCGATTCGGGCTGCGCTAGCTCCAGGCACGGTTGGGCTCGTCGTCGACGCGCGCGGACGTCCCCTGCAACTGCCAGAGAGCGATGCTGCACGCCAAGGAGAGCTGGAAAAGTGGCTGAGCGCTCTCGGCTGACCGGAGCAACCGGTAGTCTCGCCAAGAGCGCGCGAATCCTGAGGGTTCGCAAGCTCCCCTGCCGAGGCCAGGTGCTGGTGAAGGTGGGCGACCATCTCGAGCCCGCTGATGTTGTCGCGCGTTGCAGCCAACAAGAGCAGGTGGTTGTTCTGGATCTGGCGCGAGCGCTGGACGTCGGTCTGGAGGACGTGGAGGAGCACGTTCTCGTGCGGCCCGGTGAGCCTGTTGAGCCTGGCACCCTGGTGGCCTCGCGGCCGCGGCGCTGGCGACGGAGCTTCTGCATCCACGCCGGACTCCGGGGGAACGTGATTGGGCTGCGAGAAGGCAGCCTCTTTCTCCGCGGCTCGCCGGATTGGGTCCAACTTCGCGCCTATCTCCCCGGCGAGGTGAGCGAGATCATCCCGGAACGAGGGGCCATCATGCAGGCCAGCGGAACCGTCGTGCGCGGAGTCTGGGGCTCGGGCACCGAGGAGAACGGCATCCTGAGCGTGATGGCAGACTCAGCCGGCGATCCTCTGCCATGGCGGAGGGTGACGCGAGACCAGTACGGCATGATACTCGTTGCCGGAACGCTGCAGAGCGCGCTGGCACTGGAGCGCGCCGCCCTCCACCACGTGGCGGGCATCATCACAGGATCG
Organism: Chloroflexota bacterium; assembly: GCA_012719135.1. GTDB lineage: Bacteria > Chloroflexota > Anaerolineae > UBA1429 > UBA1429 > JAAYED01. Next base: position 76,163 of record JAAYAW010000066.1, on the reverse strand, counting down.
CTGCATCCTGAACTGCGCCCCATCTGCCGTTCGATGCCGTTCCCAGTAGTGGTCACCGAGGGAATGGGCCGGATCGCCATGGCATCCCCCGTCTTTTCCGCGCTCCAGGAACATGAGGGTGACCGCGCAGTCCTGGCAGGAGATGCCCGGTTGGCTCCCAGCGGACCCGAGTTGATCATCCCCTACAGGGTGGAGCAAGCCGATTACGCGCTGTCCATCCGTCAGCCGCCGGCAGTCGGCGCCCTGGTGCGACTGACAGGCTATGCACGCCTTGGACAGGTCGGCGAGATCGTTTCGCTCCCCTCCGAGCCGCAGATCACGGCAGTGGGCGAGTCGGTCATGGGCGCCTGGGTACGCCTGGCCGACCGGAGACTCGTGTTCGTTCCCCTGCAGAACCTGGAGGTTCTGGCAGCCACGGCGCCCGATCCTTTGGCTCTGCTGCGCTAGCCGCCTCCGTCCACCTGCCGTCCGATCGGCCTGGCTGACCCCTCTGCAGCACAGCCAGGCCGGGCCCTGGCCTTTTTGCCGCCATCTTTGGGGATGCTATAATCGGTCAGCGTTATCAGAGTCCTTGAGGAGGCAGTGGCTATGGCCCTCAGCCGTGAGCAGGTACAGCACATCGCCGAGTTGGCTCGGCTGGAGCTCTCTGAACAGGAGACAGAGCTGTTTGTCGAACAGCTATCCGCCATCCTCGACTATGCCGAACAACTCAATGACCTGGACACCGACGCCGTGCCGCCCACCGCGCAGGTGCTGGCGCTGCGCAACGTCATGCGCTCAGATGAACTCCAGCCCTGCCTCACTCCCGACCAGGCACTCGCCAATGCCCCTCAAAGACAGGATGCCTATTTTCGCGTGCGGGCCATTCTGGAGTAAGCGGACCGCAACCCCCTCGGGGAGGATGCCTTGGAACTGCACGAGCTAACCATACGCCAGGCGCACGAGCTTCTCGTCGGCCGTGAGATCTCCTCAGTCGATCTCACGGCCGCCGTGCTAGCGCGCATCCGTGCCGTGGAAGATCGCGTCAAAGCCTATATCCATGTTTCCGCGGATTCAGCTCTGGCATCTGCGGCAGAGGCCGACCGTCGTCGCGCCGCAGGAGAGGACCACCCGCTTCTGGGCATTCCTCTTGCGATCAAGGATGTGATCGTCACTCAGGGCATACCCACCACCTGTGGCTCCAAGATGCTCCAGGGGTTCATGCCGCCCTACGACTCTATGGTGGTCAGCAGGCTTCGCCGAGCGGGAGCCGTGATACTGGGCAAGACGAACACGGATGAGTTCGCGATGGGTTCCACCACGGAAAACTCGCGCTTTCACACCACACACAACCCCTGGGATCTGAGCCGTGTTCCTGGCGGATCGAGCGGAGGTAGCGCCGCCGCGGTCGCCTCAGACGAGTGCATCGGCTCACTGGGAAGCGATACCGGAGGCAGCATCCGGCAGCCAGCGGGCTTCTGCGGCGTGGCTGGGCTCAAGCCCACCTACGGCCGCGTCTCGCGGAATGGGCTGGTGGCCTTTGCCTCGTCATTGGACCAGATCGGTCCGATCTGCAAGCAGGTGGCCGATTGCGCCATGCTCTTTGAGACCATCGCTGGATACGACTCCAAGGATTCTACCTCGGTGGATCTGCCCGTTCCGGACTGCCTTGGAGGGATCGCCGACGGGGTGCGAGGGCTAAGGCTCGGTGTCCCAAAGGAGTACTTTGTGGACGGGATGCAGCCGGAGGTGAATCAGGCCATCCAGAAGGCGCTCAAGGTCTGGGAAAGCCTCGGGGCAGAGATCGTGGAGGTATCCATGCCGCACACGGAGTACTGCCTTTCGGTGTACTACCTTCTGGCCACCGCGGAGGCCTCTGCCAACCTGGCACGCTTCGACGGCATCCGCTACGGGTACAGCGACCACCACGCGGAGAGCCTCTGGGATGGCTACACAGCGAGCCGTACAGAGGGCTTTGGCGCCGAGGTAAAGAGAAGGATCATGCTTGGGACGTATGCGCTCTCCGCAGGCTACTATGACGCATACTACCTCAAGGCCCAGAAGGTCCGTACGCTCATCAAACAGGATTACGACCGCGCACTTGAGCAATGTGATGCCCTGATCACTCCCACATCACCGACCACCGCCTACGGCATCGGCGAGAAGGTGAACGACCCGCTGGAGATGTACCTATCGGACATCTATACGCTCTCGCTGAACCTCGCGGGTTTGTGCGGGATCGCGATTCCTTGCGGCTTTGCAGCGGGGTTGCCGATCGGGCTGCAGATCCAGGGCAACGCCTTTGCAGAGGCCGAGATCATGCGTGTTGCGTACGCCTACGAGCAGGCCACAGAGTGGCACCTGGCGCATCCAACGCTCTAGAGCAACGAGTCGATTCACCTACCGTCCACAAGGCCGGCGCAGGCTGGCCGCAAGCGTGAGGTCTAGCCCATGCAAGTTGTGCTGCCTGTCGCCGGATTCGGAAGCCGTATGCGCCCCCAGACGTGGAGCAAGCCCAAGCCCCTGCTGCATGTGGCGGGAAATACTGTGCTGGGCCACACGCTGGACAAGCTGGCCGATCTGCGAGTCGATGAGGTCATCTTTATCACCGGTTGGCTGGGCGAACAGATCCAGGAGTGGGTCCAGCAGCGCTATGCCTTCAAGGCTCGATACGTGGTGCAGGATAGACTTGAGGGCCAGGCCCACGCCATCTACCTCGCCCGTGAGCACCTCTCGGGGCCATGCCTGGTAATATTCGTGGACACGGTCTTTGAGGGCAATCTGGCCATGCTCGAGACCGCTCCGATGGATGGCGTGGTCTATGTCCAGGAGGTCGATGATCCACGGGACTTTGGCGTCGTAGTGGAAGAGAACGGGCGCATTGTTCGGTACATTGAAAAACCAGATACCCTCGATAACCGCAAAACCACGGTGGGGGTTTTCTGGTTCCGTAACGGGCAGGAGCTTGTTTCGGCCATCGACTGGTTACTGGACAAGGACCTTCGGACCAAGGGCGAGTTCTACCTGGCGGATGCGATCAACGTCATGCTCAGCCGAGGGTCCCACTTTGTGTCCGAGCCGGTGACCCTGTGGGAAGACTGTGGCCAGCCCGAGACGATCCTGAAGACGAATCGCACCCTCCTGGACCGCGGTCGCGGGCGTGTGGAAGCGCCCGGGCACAACTGTGTGATCATCCCGCCGGTGTACGTCGCCCCGGGGGTCGAGATGGAAAACGCCATTATTGGCCCTCACGTCAGCATCGACGAGGGGGCTCGGATCGTCTCCTCTGTGGTGCGGGATTCAATCATTGAGCGGGACGCACGCATTCTGGATAGCCGGCTGGAGGGCTCACTCATCGGGCGCAAGGCAACCGTCCGCGGGTACGCTGGCCAGCTGAACGTTGGAGATAATTCGATCGTCGGCTGATCTCGGCGACCAAGATAGGAAGTGTGCCGTGTATATCGGTGTACCGACAGAGATCCTGGATCAGGAGTCGCGCGTGGGCCTGACCCCGGCCGGAGTAGACTCACTGGTCCACGCTGGACACAGAGTCGCGGTCCAGCAGGGAGCGGGGCTCGCCAGCGGGTTCACTGACGACGAATACGCGCAGATGGGAGCAGAGGTCGTCACAGAGGCAGCCATGGCCTGGGCGACGGACCTGGTGGTCAAAGTCAAGGAGCCTCAGCCCTCGGAATATGATCTCATGAGGCCCGGGCAGACTCTGTTTACGTATCTGCACCTGGCCGCCAGCGAGCCGTTGACGGAGGCGCTTCTCTCTCGACAGATCAACGCCATCGGCTATGAGACGGTTCAGCGTGATGACGGGAGCCTCCCGTTGCTCACACCGATGAGCGAGATCGCCGGCAAGATGGTGGTACAGATCGGCGCGCACCTCCTGGAAAAGCAGCAGGGGGGTAGAGGGATCCTGCTTGGCGGGGTTGCCGGAGTCCGCCCCGGGAGCGTGGTGATCATTGGCGGCGGAACGGTGGGGACCAACGCCGCCGCCGTCGCCCTGGGCATGGGCGCGATGGTGACCGTCATCGACCTGAATACGGACCGCCTGCGCTATCTGGAACAGGTTCTGCATGGGCGGCTCGTGACGTTGGCCTCGAATCGGCGGAACATACTGGAGGCGGTGCGGCGAGCCGAGGTTCTGATCGGGGCCGTGCTGATTCCCGGGGCGCGCGCCCCACTGTTGGTGAGTGGCGAGATGATCGCGTCGATGGCGCCTGGCTCTGTGGCGCTGGACATCGCCGTAGACCAGGGAGGGTGCATTGAGACCATTCGGCCCACTTCCCACTCGCAACCAACCTACGTACAACACGGGGTCGTGCACTATGGCGTCCCGAACGTTCCGGCGGCGGTGCCACGAACCTCGACCCTGGCTCTGATCAGCGCAACGCTTCCGTACATTCTCTCTTTGGCCAAACTGGGCCTCGCGGGCGCCGTCCGTAGCGACCGCTCGCTCGCGCGAGGAGTGAACACATTGAACGGCCGGCTGGTTCACAGAGCTGTGGCCGAGGCGTTTGGCCGTCCGCAAGTCCCGCTGGACAGCGTTCTGCTCGGCTAACCGAAGCCGACGTCCGCAAAGGAGGGGTATGAACAAGCGTGTACTCGCCGTCGCCCTGCTGACCGTTTTCCTTCTGCTGGCGATGGGCTGCGTGCTCACCACGCTCATGAACCGGCTTACGTCGGGGAATGTGCAAACCACGCGGGAGAGGATCGCCATCGAAATACCCAGTCCGAGCCGCGCCACGCCCTATCCGACGCTCACACCGCGGCCGCAGGCGGACTCCCCCACATCGCTGGCCCCCAGCACTTTTCGTGTCGAGCTGAGCGAGAGCGACATCAGCGCGCTGGTTGGGGAAGAAGGCCTATCCCGTGACGGGCTGCAGGTGCGGAACCTCCGCGTGACCATCACCGAACAGCAGGTGATCGCTCGATTCGATGCGGCCCATGCGAGCTCAGGCCTGAGTGGCGAGATGACGGTCATCGGCGTGCCCCAGGTCGTGGACGGCAAGCTCTATCTTCAGGTGATCGACTTTAGCCTGGGCAGCAGTTTTAGCGGATTCACGCGGCTCATCGCCAACGCGCTGGTGGAGTCCGTCCTGGCAAGCTACAACACGGGCGATGGAATCCCCGTCCCGATCGAAGGCGTGAACGAGGTCACCTCTGTTGAGCTCCTGGCCGGTCGCATGGTTGTGACGGGAACGCACCACTAGGCGCTTGAGGGCTCGTACCCAAGCCGGGCCAGAGACTGGCGCATGGCGTCCTGATCGCTCCATGGGTACTCGATCGTTCCGAAACACATGGATCGTTCGTGGCCCTTCCCGCAGGCGATGACCAGATCGCCGGGGCGGGCCATCTCCACGGCCGCGCTGATCGCCTCGGCTCGATCACCGATCCGCCAGTATCCCTGGCCTTCACGCTTGCCAGCGCGCTCGCAGCCCTCGGCCACCTGCGCCATGATCTGCTCCAGGGATTCGGTGCGCGGATCCTCTGCCGTGATGATGACCCGATCGGCCAGACGGCCCGCGATCTCGCCCATCCACGCACGCTTGGCCACATCTCGCAGGCCTGCGGAGCCAAAGACCACGATGACCTGTCCTTCGGTCAGTTCTCGGGCCGTCTGGAGGGCCTGATCCATGGCATTGGGCGTGTGTGCAAAATCGACGATCGCGGTGAAAGGCTGGCCGGCATCGATCCGTTCCATGCGTCCCACCACGCCGTGCACACGAGCGATGCCGGCTGCCAGAGCCTCTACCGGAACCTCCTGTGACCAGGCTACTGCCACTGCGGCCAGGATGTTGTACGCGTTGTAGCGCCCCACCAGCGGCGAGGTCGCCGAAAAGCTCCCTGACGGCGTACTGATCTCCAAGTGCAGGCCTCTGGGCGATACGTCGACCCGCGTCGCACGGAAATCCGCATCCGGACCAAGCCCGTAAGTGTAGCGCCGATCCGTGGGAATATCCTTGAGCAGTTCGTAGGACGAGTCATCGCGGTTGATTACGCTGACCTTGTCCACGCCCGGCTTGCGATAGGACGTCGCAAGAGATCGAAACAGTCTTGCCTTGGCCTGGCGATACCCGTCCAGACTGCCGTGAAAATCCAGATGCTCGTGGGTGATGTTTGTGACGGCGGCGACGTCATACTCGACAGCCGCCACCCGATGCTGCGCGAGCCCGTGAGAGGTCGTCTCTACGACGGCATACTGGACGCCAGCCGAAACCATGTCGGCCAGATAGGCCTGCACCTCGGGCGCATCGGGGGTGGTGGTATGGAACCCCGTCGGCGACTCCATCCCGGCGATGGTCGCCGAGACTGAATCGATGGTGCCCACGGCAAAGCCCGCCTCCGAGAGGATCCCCGCAACCAGTCGTGTGGTGCTCGTTTTACCATCGGTGCCCGTGATGCCTACCACGCGAAGATGGCGTCCCGGGAAACCTCGGAGAGCGGCATGCATATAGGCGAACGCCTCGCGGGCATCGGGGACGATGGCACGCGGCGTTCCCTCCAGGCCGGGAAGATCGCGCTCAAGCACCAGGGCGCGCGCGCCGGCTCGCAATGCCTCGGGCACAAACCGGTGGCCGTCGACGCTCACGCCGGGGATAGCCACAAAAAGGTCACCAGGCCCCACCTGGCGCGAGTCACTCTGTATGCTCCGGACGTCGAGCGGATGGCAATCCAGGCGGGTGGCTGCAGGCAGCGCGCCAAGCAACGACTCTAGAGCTATCATCTTTCCCCGTTCGTGCTGTGAATTCTTCACTGGTCGTACGCTGCGCAGCCGGCGCATACGATACGGGCTCCGGCGAGAGACACCCGAGCCCGATAGCGCGTTCGCAACCGGCGGCCTAGTCTCCGGTGATCTCGCGCAAGAGCCCGGAGAGGACCGCCTTGCGACGGCGCGCCTGACCCTTGCGGTCATACTCGCGGGAGACTTCAGCGTAGGACACGAGCTTATCCAGCGCCTTGGCCCAGGCGCCGGATTCCACCGGTGTGTGCTGGATGGCGGTTCGGACGCACTGGATGGCGCCTTCGACGGGGCAGATGTGCTCACAGGCGCCGCAGTGGATGCAGAAACGCTCATCCACGCTGACCCGGTGCCCATCATAGGTGATCGTCTTGGATGGGCAGATATCCACACAGGCCTGACATCCCTCAGGACATAGAGAGACATTGAGATGGATGCGCCCCGCATAGGGTTTGGTGATGGTGAAGGCGCCCCGAGGGCCCAACTCCATGCAGCGGGTGCAGGCAATACACTTTTTCCGATCCACCTGAACGTTACGCACCGACGTGGCGCGGTTCTCGGCGTCTCTCTCCACCGTTGCGCTGATGGCCCCGAGGGGGCAGCGCTCGATGTAACTCGTGTCCATCGAGGCGGCCGCAGCCTCCTGCTTGACCTGCACTCTGTGGACGAGATAGGGAAACGCCTCGCCGACGATCACAGGGATCTCGGGCTTGCCATCTACCGTCATGTGGAAAGCGCGGGTCGGGCAGACCGCAGCACATTCGCCGCAGAGGCTGCACTTGGTCTCATCGATATCGACGATGGGCTCAACGGTAACACGGCCATCGACGAGCACGCCGTCGCTCAGGGTGATGGCCTCCCTCGGACACACAAGGCTGCAGATCACGCAGCTACAACAGCGATCGCGATCCAGGCTCAACTCGGTACGTCGCACAACCATTGGGCGGAGAAGGGTGAGCCGTTCGGGCGTGTCCGTCTTTATGATTCGGCCTCGTGTGCTCACAGGTCGCACCTCCCTCGCGGTGCCATGCGGCTCAGATCGGCCACCAGATCGCCCCGGTGATCGTACACCGTCACCTGCAGAGGCATCTCCCCGGGGGCAGCGTGAGTAGCACAAGCAAAGCAGGGATCGTACGCGCGAAAGGCCATCTCGACGCGATCGAGCAGCCCTTGCGTGATCTCACGGCCTCCGCCGATGAGCGACTGCGCGGCCTGTTTGATCGACATACAGATGGCCGCGTTGTTGTTCGTGGTCCCCACGATCAGGTTGACGTGCCTGAGAATCCCCTGCTCGTCCGTGACATAGTGGTGCGTCAGCAGGCCTCGGGGTGCCTCGACGATGCCCACCCCCTCATGCGGGACGCCCTCAGGAATCACCCGCACGTGGGGATCGGTGAGGTCCTCGTGGCGGGCAAAGGCCAGCACCTTTTCGCCGCAATGAAGCATTTCGACGAGGCGGGCCCAATGCGTGGCCAGGGTGGCGTGAACGGGCTTGCCACCCATGTACTCAAAGAACTCCTCGTAGGCCTGCTGCGCCAGGGGCGTCGAGAGTCCATCAGTGACGTTCAGCCGGGAGAGAGGGGTTGAGCGGTAGACGCCGCTATCCATCCCGTCCACAAAGCCATGCCAGCCAAAGTGCTTGAGGTAAGGAAACTTCACATAACTCCAGGGCTCGACCCGTTCAGCGATGTGTGCGGCGTATTCGGCCGGCGCGTAGCAGGCGACCTGGCGCCCCTCCACATCCACTATCCGTACGTTGCCATGGTAAAAGTTCAGTTGCCTGTTCTCATCCACCAGGCCGATGCTGTGTGTCCGGTGGAGGTAGGCCTCGCCCATGATCATGTCCCGGTATTCCTGGCTGCCGATGACATAGTCGCGCCAGAGACCGAGGCTGAACTGACCGAACTCGACCATGCTCTCGCCGATCTCTATCAGGCGCTGTTGCATCTCCGGTGTAACCGCTTTGGCCACCCCGCCCGGGAGGCCCATCACAGGGTGCACAAAGCGCCCGCCGAGCATGGCGATCACTTCGTGCGCTTCGCTCAGATGGCGCAGCACGCGCTGACCCAGCCGGACGCCCAACTTGCTGATCATGCCGAGGATGTTTCGTTGTGCCGGATCGGCATCCGGACCTACGAAAAAGTCAGGACCGGAGAGCACGAAAAAGTGCGTGGCATGGTCTCCGGACACAAAGGCATTGTAGGCCAGTTCACGGATCCGGAGGCCGGCCGGAGGCGGGGTCACGCCATACACCGCATCGGCTGCCTTGGCAGAAGCGATGTGGTGAGCCATCGGGCACACGCCGCAGATCCGCTGAGTGATCCGCGGCATCTCCTCAACCGGGCGGCCCTCGCAAAAGCTCTCGAAACCCCGGAATTCGGGAACCTGGAAGTAGGCATTGGCCACATCTCCCTGATCATCCAGAAAGATCGTGATCTTGCCGTGGCCTTCCAGACGGGTGATCGGGTCAATAGTGATCCGCTTCACGCCACATCTCCTTCCCGGCCGCCGGGTATCCGCTGCGTCTCGCAGGTCGCGCCGGATTCGAGCGGGCTCGTCTTTAGGCCATGAAGGAGCGATGCGGCCAGACTGAAACGGTAGAACGTGCCGACAGGATCCACAATCGTGGAGACCACTCGGCGTATTTCCTCATCGCTCTCGCCGGCCATGCCGGCCACGATAGCATCCAACAACTCGGCCCCCTGATCAAGGATCCCATCCGGTGCGCCGTAGCACCCTCGGCAGGGCATCCCCGCCTTGACGCAGAGCGCACCGCAACCCGCGTGCGTCGCCGGGCCCGCGCAGACCAAACCCTGCTCCAGCAGACAGCGCTCGGGATCCGGGATCACCTCATGCGGGCGCAGAAAGCGCTCCACGCGTATCTTGCCTTCGCGCACGCGAGGGCACTGGTCACAGACGGTACGGGCGTCCACGCCCAGCAGGCCACCCGGCTCGGGCAGACGTCCCTCGATCACGGCGTTGAGCGCCTGCCACACCTGCTCATGACTGGGCGGGCACCCCGGGATCGAGTACTGAACTGGCACCACCTGCGACAGAGTCCGGACCTGCGTGCCAAGCACCGGGAGTGTGAGCACGCCCTCCGGCATGGCGTAGCGCCCCTGGAACATGGTGCCGCCGGGATTATCGGTCGTTGGCTCTCCAAAGGCGGCACGCGCCAGGGCGTGATCGGCCCCTTTGATGTTCGCCAGGGCCGGGATGCACCCTTCCGTGGCACACGATCCGTACGCGATCAGCACACGGGATTTGGCTCGGAGCAGGTGCGCGATATGAGCATCCTCATCGGTGCGAATCGCACCGTTAAAGAGCGTTACATCGATGTGTCCATCGGGCATGGCTTCCACATCGGCGTACTTGAAATCCATGGCACAGGGCCAGAAGACGATGTCCGCCACGCGAGCGAGCTCCAGCAGGTGCTCGCCCAGTTCCACCAGCGAGATATCGCAGCCACCGCAGCTGGAAGCCCAGTACACGGCCAGCTTGAGCTTTTCCATGGTCCCCCTCTGGCGCTCAGCCGGACACGCGAGCGGGCTGGCCAAGGGCAGCCGCCATGTCCGCGATGAGTGCCGGTAGCGCGCCGCGCTGAAGAGCCTCGAGTTCGACAAAACGCACGCGCTCCATGCCGATGCCCGTCTGCTCCAGCACAGAGCGCAACAGGGCCACCTTGCCCCGGCCCAGATAGGTGCCTCGCTTGTAGTGGCACTCTCCCTCGCCGCAGCCAACGACCAGTACGCCATCGGCGCCCTCAGCGAGGGCCAGGAGGACCAACGCGGGATCCACACGTCCAGAGCAGGGCAGGTTGACGACCCGCAGGCTGTCATCCTGCATGGCCTCCACTTCGGCCCACTCTGCGTCGGAGCGCATGCTCCACTGGCAGACAAAGGCGAGAATCCGCGGCTTGCCGCCTTCTGGTTGAGATTGCCCAGCCAACCATCCCCCTGCTGACATGCGCGTGAGAAGCTCCTCGTTACGAACAGCTTCCAGCGAGATCGAACCGGAGGGGCAGGCCGCAACACAGATGCCGCATGCCATACAGGTGTTGGGGTCGACCTGGGCAATCATACGTTCCAGGCCGTCGACGATGACGGGAACGCGATCGATGGCACCGTAGGGGCAGGCTCGCGTACACACGGCGCATCCGGAGCACAGAGCCGAGTCCACCTCGGCTGACGGCCCAGGAGGCGCGTAGCCGTCGCGGATGGCGATGGTGCGTATGGCTCGCATCACCTCGGATATGTGGATCTCTTGCGGGCAGCGGGGATAGCAGGCATCACAGGCGGAGCACAGCCAGATCTCCCGGCTGGAGAGCACCTCCTGCCTCATGCCGATGCCCGCCTTGCGCAGGATCAACCGTGGGTTGAAAGACGGATCGTAGCGCCGCACCAGGCAGGTCGCGGCACAGGTGCCGCAAGACCAGCAGTGCAACAGGTTCTCCCCGCCAGGGATAGCCATGACCTCCTGCAAAAAGCCAGGGTCCAACTCGCTGGAGCGGATCATCGGTCCAGTTCCTCCCCTCCCGGCAATTCGTCGGCACCCACGGCCATCAGTTCTGCCATCTGAGGCGACGCTTTCCATCGGCGCAGGCGGCGCTCGATGGCATCCCGCGCGCCCCGGTTCTCGGACAGGATCTGTTCACGATCCAGGCCCTTGAGCGTCTCACTCATCTCGGTGATGACGCGGGCGTACTTTTCGCCCTCGGCCGCAGAGATCCACTCGATCCGGAAACGCTCGGGACTGATGCCCAAGCGCTGGATCTGGTCCTGCAACCGATCGAATCTCTTGGCGGCAACCTGTTGCCCGGTGATATAGTGGCAATCCTGCGGATGGCAGCCGGAGAGCAGCACCATGCCGGCACCACGCCGGAAGGCTTCCAGCACGAAATCCTGATCCATGCGCGCCGAACACATCACGCGGATGCCACGAGAATCCGCCGGGTACTCAAAGTGGCTGGTGCCAGCCATGTCGGCGCCGGCCGAGCTGCACCAGTGACACATAAAGGCAAGTATCTTTTCCTCAGGGTTATCTCGCAACAACTCACGCAGTTGGGCCACAATCTGCACATCGGTAAAGTGGTGCTGAGAGATGGCGCTGTGTGGGCACTCGGCCACACAGCCGCCGCAACCGTGGCACTTGGCAGAAGTGACATGCGCCGCCTCACCGGTGACGCAGGAGATCGCACCGTACGGGCACGCAGGCACGCACAGCCCGCACTTGATGCCCTTGGCACTCACGCAGACGTCAGGATCCACGCTGGCGATGATGGGCTCGATTTCCCACGTATCCGAGGAGAGCACCCTGGCGGCGCGCGCCGCCGCCGCGCTACCCTGCGACACGCTGGCGGGGATATCCTTGGGCCCCTGGGCCGCACCCGCCAAGAAGATCCCATCGGTGGGCGAATCCACCGGGCGCAGTTTGGGATGGTACTCCATGAAAAAGCCACCGGGGCTGCGCGAGAGCGTCAACTTGGTGGAAACATCCGCGGCATCAGCCCGAGGAATGGCCGCGGCGGACAGCACCACCAGATCTGTCTCCAGTTCGAGGACCTGCCCCAGCTCCTGATCCTCGGCCTCCACAAAGAGGTTATGAGTGACCGGGTCTTGGGTGATCTGCGACGGTCGCCCGTGGATAAAGCGGATGCCCATCTTCCGAGCCTGGTTGTAGAACTCCTCGTAGCCCTTGGAGGGCGTGCGGATATCCATATAGAAGATGCTGATCTCCATGGAGGGGATCATCTGCTTCATCAGGATCGCGTTCTTGATGGCGTACATGCAGCAGAAGCCGGAGCAGTACTCGTTGTATCGCTTGTCCCGGGAGCCGACACACTGGATGATCGCCATACTCGCAGGTTCGCGCCCATCCGACGGGCGCACCAGTCGGCCAACCGTCGGCCCGGCAGAGTTGTCCAGCCGCTCGAGCTCCATGGCGGTGATCACATTGGGATACACGCCATAGCCGTATTCAGGTATCACCGTCGGGTCAAAGCTCTCAAAGCCAGTGGCCACGATGATCGCGCCCACGTCCAGCTCAGAGTACTGCGCCTCCTGCGAGAAATCGATTGCGTCGCGGTGGCCGCAGGCCGTCACGCACTTGAAGCACTGGATGCAGTGATCCATGTCGATGGTATAGACGAGGGGCACCGCCTGCCCGTGTGGGACGTCGATCGCCTTGCGGGGCGCCAGGCCCATCTCAAAGGCGTTCGGGATCTCGATCGGGCAGACGCGAGCGCAATCGCCGCAGCCCGTACACTGGTCCGCGATGACGTAACGCGGCTTTTGCGCTACGCCGACGAGAAAGTTGCCGATGTAGCCATCGACTCGCTCGACCTCAGAATAGGAGAGAATCTCGACCTTGGGATGACGCGCCGCGTCAACCATCTTGGGTGCGAGTATTCAAATACTACAGTCCATTGTGGGAAAGGTCTTGTTGAGCTGAGCCATCGTTCCACCGATGCTCTGCTCCCTCTCCACAAGATAGGTGTGGATTCCCATATCACCCAGGTCCAGCGCCGCACTGATCCCGGCGACGCCGCCGCCGATCACCATGGCGGTCTTGGTGACCGGTACGGTGATGGGCGTCAGGGGCTGGGAATAGGCGACCTTGGCGACCCCGGCCGCAATCATTTCCCTGGCCTTGATCAGAGCGCGCTCGGGCTCGTGGCCGTGCACCCAGGTATCCTGCTCGCGGATGTTCACCATCTCCATGAGAAACGGATTCATGCCCGCCTCTGCGACGCAGGCGCGGAAGGTCGGCTCGTGCATCCGTACGCTGCACGCCGCCACCACAACGCGGTTAAGCCGATGTTCGATGATATCCTGCCTGATGGCGTTTTGGCCGGGATCACCGCACATATAGAGATTCGTGCGGGCCCAGACGACGCCAGGTAACGTCCTGGCATAGTCCGCGACCTCTGCAGGATCGATTACGCCGCCGATGTTCGAGCCGCAACTGCAGACATACACGCCAATGCGCAGGTCCTCGCTGATCGTCATCCCCCCACTCCTGATGTGGCGTAGCTATCTATGAGACACGATGATGTCCGCGATCTGGCCAGCAAAGAGCAGCCGAGCCCGGATCACGGCGGTGTAGAGATCGCTTGTTACGGGGTAAGCAGTTCCTCAAAGAGGCGTTTGACCACGTCCCGTCGGGCCTTTTGGCGAAGGACCTCGGGCGTCGAGAGCGAAAGGGCCTCTTTGGGGCAGTAGATTACGCACTGCGGTCCATCCTCTTGATCGGCGCAGAGATCGCAGATCTCGGCCGTCTTGGATGCAGGGTTCAGCACGATCGCGCCAAAGTCGCAGGCTTCCACGCACCAGCCACAGCCATCGCACTTGGTATCATCCACCAGGATGACGCCCGTCTCTGGGGCACGCGAGAGCGCATCGCGCGGACATGCGATCACGCAGGGCGCATCAGCGCACATCCGGCAACTGATCGCCGTCATCGTAACCGGCTCGATGCGAACGACGCGGATACGAGCCAGGTTGGGATCAAACACGCCATGCTTGTTGGCGGAACAGACATACTCACACAGGCGGCAACCGGTACACAGATCCGGATCGCAGATGACGTGCTGGTACGCTGGTTGTGTCATCTGGCCCTCCTAGATGGCCTGCCCGGCCGGCACCGTATCGACACCGACCTCGTCCGCGATGTCCTCAAGGCCCAGCTCAACGAGCTTTTCCCGAGGGATGAGCCCGTCGGCCGTCCAGCCGCGGGCCTGATAGTAGTTCGCGATCAGCAAGTCGAGCTCCTCGCGCGTAACGTAGCTGCCCTTGCTAGGGCCGGTCGGGATGGGATCCTCCAGAACCCGGGGAGGGAGTGTATCGTCGGCGCGCGTCCAGCCCTCGCGGATGTTAAAGGCCTTCTTGAGATTACAGACACGTTCCCCGACGGCCATCAACTCGTCGGCCGTCAGAAAAATGCCCGTCGTCATCGTATAGATGGCGGCGACATCGGGTCCAAAGTCATCAAAGCAGTTGCGCAGGAACTTGCACAGCACCAGGCAATCGAGGATGCAGGCAAAGTTCTCGTTATCCACCATTGCTTTGCCCCGGCCGTCGTCGGCCGTGAACCGGTCAAACACGCCCTTGATGTCCAGCTCATAAGCCAGAGAGCGGTTGTGGCAGGCGCCCCGGGTCCCGACGGCCAGGCCCGCGGCAAAGGTCTTTAGGCTGCGTACGTCATAGCCTGGCATTTCCAAACCCTTGACGTGCATAGCAAAGTGCTCGCTGCCCTTGGCAAGCCTCTCCGAGGCACGCATGGTCCCCTCGGCGAGGAGATCACCGATGCCCTCGCGGTAGGCTATCTTGCGCAACACCTCGATCGCGGCGTCCTCGTTGCCAAACGCCAGTTCCAGGCCATCGCAGTCTTCCTGAGTCAGGAGACCCCTCTCGTAGCACTCCATCGCCCAGCTGATCACCACGCCGGCGCTCATGGCATCCATCCCCAACTCGTCGGACATCTCCACCAGCTTGATGATGGGGGGCAGCGTCCCGATGCCGCAGTTGGATCCCAGCGCAAAGAGCGGCTCGTAATCCAGGCCGATCTTGGCGCCCTTGTACTTGCCATCCCGAACAACGCCCCACTGCTCGCAGGCGATTGAACAACTGGAGCAACTCACGGATTTTACGCGGTAGTGATCGCGCAGGTACTCGCCACTGATCGTCTCGGCGTGCTCAAAAGTCGTCTCAGAGAAATTCCTTGTGGGCAACACACCGATCGCGTTCATGTTGAGCACGTTGGAAGGCGTGCCGAGAGTCCGATACTTGACCGTTCCGGGCCCCTGCGACGTCTTGATCAGCTTGAGACTCGCCGCCATGAGGCCTTTGGGATCGGCCACCGTGACCGGCCGGGACCCGCGAATCGCGATGGCCTTGAGCCGCTTGGAGCCCATCACCGCGCCATTGCCGGTGCGGCCGACCTGCCGCCCGTCGTTGTCGATGCTGGCAAAGCGCACGAGATGCTCGCCCGCCGGCCCAATCGCGCTGACCCGGTAGTTGTCATCGCCCAGCTCTTCGCGCAGGATCGACTGTACCTCTACCGCGCCCTTCCCCATGTAGGGCTGAGCATCCACAAAGCGCACCAGATCGTCATCGATGACGAGGTATAGCCAGCGGGGGGCTTGCCCTTTGAGGACCATGCCATCCCAGCCGGCGCGCCGGAGCATTTCCGAAAAGTGGCTCCCGGAGAGCGAGTCACCAACAAAGCCCGTAAGGGGACTCTTGGAGGCCACGCCATGCTTAGTGCCGACGGGGATCGTCGTACCCGCAAACGAGGAGCAGGCGAAACAGAGGGCGTTATCAGGGCCCAATGGATCACAGCCAGCCGGAGTGTTGTCATACAGCAGCCGTGTCGCCAGGCCCACGCCGCCCAGGTAGCGTTTCAGAAACTCCGGCTCCAGTTCCTGAACACGGGTGGTCTGATTGGTGAGATCCACGTGCAGAATCTTGCCGGTATAGGCGTACATATCCCTAGCCTCCTGCTTCTGCGAACATGAGCAACAGGCGCTGCCCCGGCTGCACAGGCACATCCAAGTCACGCACAATGGCGCGGCCTCCGACGTTCAGCATGTAGGCCGCCGTCAGATTGGATCGATCGGGGAGAACTATCGGGCCAACGAAGGAGGGGTAGGCATCAGCCAAGGCAGAGATAAGGTCATGCCAGGTGGCGCGGTCGTCAACCGTCACAACCGCTTCGGCATCGCCGGCCAGCTCCCTCGCCAGCCCAAGGAACTCAACTTTGAGCTTCATCGCACGCGACTCCCAGCCCAGCGCTCTGTATCAGACTCATTATACCAGCCTGAGGCCTATCGATCAAAGAGCCGCGCCCGGCCCGTGATCAAGCGCCACGGCGGTCGAGACGGTGATGGGGCCCGTCCACCCGCAAAGGCCTCTACTTGCAGAAGACGTACATGCCGCTATAATAGGGGTGTCCGGGCAGGTAGCCCAGTTGGTTAGAGCGCCACGTTGACATCGTGGAGGTCGTAGGTTCGAGTCCTATCCTGCCCACCAGCCATGAGCCCATCCCACGGGGGTGGGCTTTTCATATGTGCAGCCGGCTCACCGATCCCAGGGATCCTCATCGAGGCTGGCTCCGCGCACCGGTCGCGGCTCAAAGACCAGCTCAACGCCATCCTCCAAGAGGGCCTCCGCCAGTGCCTGCGGCTCGGGGTGCAGGGCGATGATGGTGCCACCACCACCGGCGCCCGCCAGCTTGGCCCCCAGAGCGCCGTGGCCCAGGGCCAGCTGTATGAGCCGTTCATTCTCATCGCCCGAGCCACCGAGATCGCGCTGGATGGCGTGGTTCTCGTTCATCAGACGGCCAAGGCGATCCCAATCAGCCAGAAGCAGGGCCCTCTTCCCCTCCTGAGCGAGGCGGGTGATCTCCTCGTAGCCCTGCCGCACCTCGCGATCCCCTTCTAGCCAGCGCTCCCGCAGGGGGCGATGAACCGAATCCGACGAATGCACCACGCCCGTGTGAGCGACCAGCAGAGGTACCCGCGGGACAAAGGGGGCCAGCGGCTCTATCGTGGCATACAGCTCCTCCGCCGCCTCCCGGTAGAAAGCCTTGCCCCGGAAGTCCATATAGTTCAGCCCACCAAAGGTGCACATGTAGGCGTCCTGGTAGCCGCAGATGATGCGCAGGTGGTTCAGCTCAGTGTAGCGCGCCAGCTCCGCGACGCGATACGGGGAGTACTCGATGTGGCGAAAGCGCAGCAAGCCGTAGAGGATCGCTACGGTGAGCGCCGTGGAGCTCGACACGCCGGATCCGATGGGGATCTCAGAGCTATAGCTGATCCGGCAGGTGAGGGCGTCATCGCGCATATAGTCCAGGACGGCCCGCGCGACATCAAAGTAGTCGCCTTGCAGGCGGAGATCATCGTCGCTGAGGATCTCTAGGGATTGCCCGCCCGTCTCGAGGATGAGCCGCTCGCAGGGGGACACACTCACCCGGGCACGAAAAGGCACGGTGCATGAGATGACGGCACCCCCGTACATGTCGGTGGGGTTGCCGATGATCCCGCAACGCCCGGGCGCCGAGCATCGTACGGTATCCATGCCTCAGAGCTCGCGTGCTTTGCGTTTGAGGTACTGCCGGACCATGTAGCCATACTTTTCGTCGGCCAGCGCAAAGTCCATGAAGGCGGTAAAGTAGCTCTCAAAGTTGCCGATATCGTAGCGCCGCTCCCCCTCGCTCAGGCACAGGCCGCAGACCTTTTCTCCCATCTGCTTGAGCAGGCGAATGGAATCGGTCAGCTGCATCTCCCCCTTGCGGTCAGGCACGGTGCGATCGATGGCGTCAAAGATCGCCGGACCAAACACATAGCGGGCCGCGATGGCGAGGTTGGATGGCGCGGAGCCTGGGGCCGGCTTTTCCACGAGATCGTCGATCTCAAAGGCCCCCGCAAGGTCTGCACCGGATTGGGGAGCGACGATGCCATATCGATAGGTATCTTCAGGCGCCACCTGCTCCAGAGCTACGGTGCAGGCCGCACCACTGGCGATGTGGGCCTCCATCAACGAGCGACAGAGGCTCCCCTCGCGGCCATTCCGGATGATCGAATCGCCCAGAGCCACCACAAAAGGCTCGTCACCGACAAAACGCTTGGCATGGCGGACGGCATCGGCGAGACCCAGCGGAGTGCTCTGCCGAGTGTAAAAGAAGGTCGCGTCCGTCTCGGTATAGTCCAACTCCTCCAGCAACGTGTAGCTATCCGCCGCTGACAGCAGGCGCACCAACTCCGGATCGGCGTCAAAGTGATCCTCGATCGCGCTCTTTTTCCGACCGGTGACAAAGAGGATCTGGTTCAGCCCGGCCTGCTCCATCTCTTCAACCACATACTGCACCACCGGTCTCCTGCCTACCGGAAGCATCTCCTTGGGTTGGGACTTTGTGGCAGGGAGCAGGCGCGTGCCCATCCCGGCAACGGGAATCACGGCCTTGAGGATGGCTTGCACTGGCATGGGTGTTCCCTTCCTTCTAGCTGCGTTCCTGGGCGCCGATTTGGGTCATCAGCGAACGCAGGGCTCTGGTAGCAACCTCAAAGTTCTCGGGGCCCGAAAAGCCGCTAAACTCTCCCGCCACGCTGAGATGCGGCTCCAAAGAGGCAAAGCCATCATAGCCCGCCTCTACGAGGCTGCGCATCAGCGGCTCCAGTTCCCCATCGCCCTGGCCCGCCGGAACGACCTGGCCGGGTGACATCAAGGCATCCTTGATATGCAGATACACGATATAGTCTTTGAGGAGCTCGTAGCCTTCACTGTAGGGGTGCACGCCGCACATCACAAAGTTGGCAGGGTCAAAGGTGAATCGAAGCCGTGGCGAATCAAAGGTGCGCATGATATCCGCACACCGGCTCGGGATGTCGCCATAGATGTGGCGCTCATTCTCGTGCAGGAGCACCACCGGATGGCTCATGGAGGCCTCCAGCAGCGCGTCCAAACGGCGCATCACCCCATCGCGGTGCGCATCCGCCTGGCCCTCTGGCACGAAGAAGGAGAACATGCGGATATAGGGCGTCTCAAAGTACTCGGCGAGCATCACGGCGCGCCGGAAGGCGACGAGGTGGGGCTCGAAGGGGTCCGTCACGCCGATCTTCCCGATGGGGGAGCCGATAGCCGAGACGCGAACGCCGCGATCATCCAGCGTGCGTTTGACCCTCTTGACCTGTTCATCGGTGAGATCCAACACGCCGGTCCCCCAGACGCCGCGCAGTTCGAGGTGGCCGATACCGAGACTTTGCAGCACATCCAGTTGTTCGTCGAGATCGGCCGAGATCTCATCCGCGAACCCGGAAAGGGTGAACATCCCGCTCCCCTCCTTTCGGTACCGTTGTACCGTGTACTCTAGCGCACAAGAGACCGGCACACAACCTCATGGTGAGGCGGGCCGGTCTCCCACGGGCAGAGGCGAACGCAACAGAATCCTGTGCGATCAGACCTTGTCGATCTTGGCCATATCGGCCACTTCCTGTACGTCCTTCGTGGCGCCCTCAATGTCCTTGGATGCGCTGCGAAACTCTTTGATGCCCTTGCCCAGCGCCCCGCCGAGTTCCGGAAGCTTACCGGCGCCAAAGATGACGACCACAATAACCAGGATAATGATCAGTTCAGGCGTTCCTAGATGCCCCATCACGCCTCCTTGTGCTAACGATCCTCACCCAGGCTGGAACCTGGATGAGCGTACTACTGGGCGGACGAATCGCCCTGTGCCGACTCCGGGCTCGCCGGAGCCTGGGCCGTATCCGACTGAGGCGCGACCACCTGCTGAGTAGCAGTGGCCTGGGGAGCGCTCATCGCCTGAGGGGCAACGGGTGCATTCTCAGTCCGAGGTGTGGTGGGCTCATCCTCATCTCGGACGCTCTTGCGAAAGTCCTTAATACCCTTGCCCAGAGCGCCGCCGATATTCGCCAGCTTGCCGGCACCGAACACCGCGACAACAATCACCAGAATCAGAACCAGTTCAGGGACACCGAGTTGTGGCATGTCTGCTTTCTCCTTGGTATACGTGCCAACACAATTCTAGCAGCGGTTAGGTAGACGTCAAATCGTCAGGCCTCGCAACCGGGCGTCAGCGAAGCGAGACGTCATGCCCTGGCGGCATCAGCTCGATCCACGTTTTGCCCGGTTTGAGAGGGATGACCTCGCCAGCGCTATCCCAGTACAGGATTACCTGGTCTGGCGCGGTCCGGCGCCACTCCCCCTCGATCTGGATCCCATCGCGAACCACGACCGCTCGCCCAGAGCCCGTCATGACGATATCGATCGCTGTGGCCCCGTTGGTATCTTCTACTATGTCGGTCTCGCCATGCACAGTATAGAACAAGATCACGTTCGCCGCGCCGATCTGATCACCGGTGAGGGCGTCGGTATGCGCAACGCCGTCCACCTCGCGCAGATACTGGCCGGTGCCTGCATCATAAACCCACTCTACATCACCGGCCGGGTAAGGGATCGAGACCGAGGTCGCCGGTTCACCCGAGGGAGCCTCAACGTCAAAGACATAGCCTTCAATCAGGTCCTCGCTCTCCCATCCTCGTTCTTCGAGGTACTGGCGCACAGCACCGGTTGAGCTGTACATGCGTCCGCGCCAATCATACCCGGTCAGCATGCCGTATGGGGCGCCATGAAAGTACTGGTCGAGGTCCACGATGTCGGACTGGGAGAGCAGGAACCGGATCGGATCGCTGGCTCCCGTGTGAACCAGCGCAGCGTCGTACTGTGGAATCATGGTCAGGTTCGCCAGGCGCGCGCTGCGCAGCGGGCGAACGCGTTCGGCTTCGCTCTCCAAGAATAGAGCCGTGAACCGCGTGACGGTCCACCCGTCCATGATCTCCTCGTAGACGAAATCGGCAGCGCCCAGGCCCTCTTGAGGGCGAATCACCGGATCGTTACCGATGCGAAAGGCCAGCACGCGACGGTGTAAAAGCGCGGGATCGACCCGCATCCCCGTTAGCGGGCTGACATCATCCGCCCGCGTGGGCGCTGGCGTTGGCGTGATGGTGGCCGTCGCCGTAGGCGAAGGGCGCACAGCTGTGGCGCTGGGCTCCGGGCGAAGCGTAAAGGTGGGTCTGGCTGTCGGCCTCGCCGTAGGTTCGACGAGGGGGGGCGGCTGCTCCTCGGCACAGCCGGCAAGGGAGAGGAGACCGATCCAGCCCAGGCAGATCCCGGCGAGGACCGATACGGCTCGCTTGCCTGCGGGAAAGCCCATGCTACTATAGTCCTCCTGAACGGCACTGTAAGGAGCTCGATGGCGCGCGTGCCCGAGAGCGTGAGCCATTATAGCATAGAAGCGGACGAGTCCAACTGTCCGCGAAGGAGATGCTCAATGCGGTTTGAGGAGCAGGGAACAACCGACAACGCTCGCTATACGGTGGTGCCCAGAACGCTGGTCTTTGTGCAGAACGGCGATCGCCTCCTACTGCTACGCGGCGCTCCGGACAAACGACTGTGGCCCAACCTCCTCAACGGGTTGGGGGGACACCTAGAACCCGGCGAAGATCCGCTCTCCGGGGCGCTCCGTGAGATTCAGGAAGAGGCTGGGTTGGTTCCTGACGTGCTTTCGTTGCGCGCGCTGGTTCATGTCTCCGGAAGAGATGGCAATCCGGGGGTTCTCCTCTTTGTGTTCCTCGGGCACGTACCTGGCCCGGAGGCGCATCCGGGGGCGGAGGGAAGCCTGGAATGGCACGCCCTATCCGCACTGCCCTGGGATGAGATGGTCGCTGATCTGCCGGACCTGCTGCCGCGGATCCTGGCTGCCGAGCGAGGGGTGCTCTACGGGCTGCATGAAGTACTGCCGGGTGGGGACATGGCGTTCCGTTGGCGCTCTGCCGAATGTGCGGTGGAGGCGGCGGGCGATGGCACAGCTTCGTGTGAGGCCGCCAGTGCAGGCCACTGCGAAGCGGCGCAGAATGCCCAAGGCGTTGCCCACTGAATGATCGGGTCCTCATTCGGCGCCTGTCCGGCGTCAGTGGCGGGCTGCACACCCAATCAGGCGGAGGAGCCGCCCTGCCCGGTTGGGTGAGAGTGTGCCGGCAAAGAACGCGCGAGCCGGCTCGCTGGCATCGAGTCGCATTCGGTATCCAGCCAGGCGCAAGCCAACGTATCGCGAACTCACACATCACCATCAGAGTTGGTGCTCAAGGGCCCCTGTGGTCGGGAGGATCCGACCGCCGTCCAGCCGCTGAGAACTAGAAGGCACCGGTCTCGAGCACGGCTCGGTGCAAACGCCCATTGGAGGCCAGCCAGTCCGGTTGCTCCAGCGCATAGGGGCGGCCATCGATGCCGGAAAGGTGCCCCCCGGCCTCTTCGATGATCAGTGCGCCCGCGGCGACGTCCCACGGCTTGAGGGTGTACTGGAAGTAGAGGTCTGCCCATCCAGCGGCCAGATAGCAGAGTGAAAGCGCGGCGGAGCCGGTGGAGCGGACGGCTTCCGTCAGCGGCACAAGAGCGGCAAGCGCCTGAGCGCTCTTCTGGCGAATCTGCTGATCGCGGGGCCAATCCAGCAGGAGAATGCTCTCCAGCAGCACGCTTCGCTCGCTGACGCGGAGTGGTGCGTCGTTCAGCCAGGCCCCCTTACCCCTCTCGGCCCAAAAGAGATGGTTCTGCAACGGATCATACACGGCGCCACAGATCAGGTTTCCGCGCTGCGCCATGGCGATCGATACACTAAAGCTGGGGTATCCTCTGGCATAGTTCGTGGTGCCGTCCAGAGGGTCAATGTACCAGGTCGGGCGGTCGGCATCGGACATGCGCCTGCTGTGCGTCTCTTCGGAGATGATCCAGGCATCCGGGCAGCCCGCCAGGATCTCCTGCATCACCGCCGCCTCCGCCGCCACGTCCGCCGCAGTCACGATGTCCCGCTCGCCTTTGACGCGCACTTCCATCGGCTGCTGGTACATATCCATCAAGATCTGAGCCGCACACCGTGCCGCACGCTTTGCCAGTTCGATCAAGGGTGCCTCCTCCCAACTCAATTGTTGACGATTGTAGGCTCGCACGGACGCATCATCAAGATGCGCTCCTCCGCACGAGACCCAGACGGCGACCGACAGCGGGCCTAGACGCGTGCCCCCGGCCACTGTATAATGCGCGCCATGGGTAACCTTTCCGTGTTGTGACCGATCCCCCCCCGCTGGAGGCCCGCCGATGTATGAGCTCGATTCGCTTGCCACGCAGATTCGCCAGTGCAGCCGTTGCCGGCTGTCGCGGACACGGACCCATGCGGTCCCCGGTAGCGGATCAGACACAGTAAGGATCATGCTCATCGGCGAGGCTCCCGGGTTTCACGAAGACCAACAAGGCATCCCCTTTGTGGGCGCAGCGGGCAACCTGCTGGACACGCTCCTGGCAAGCATCAATATGAGCCGGGAGCAGGTGTTTGTCACCAATGTGGTCAAGTGCAGGCCGCCAGACAACAGGGACCCGCAACCCGACGAGATCGAGTCCTGCCGGGGATACTTGGATGCCCAGATCGAACTCCTCCGGCCTCAGATGATCGTGACGCTGGGACGCTTTTCCATGCAGCTGGCCTTTCGAGGCGTCTCTATCACCAAGGTCCATGGGCAAACCAAGCGCGTAGGCGACATCCTGTATTACCCGATGTTCCACCCTGCGGCCGCGCTCCACCAGCCCAGTTACCGCACGTTCCTGGAGCAGGACATGCGCCGCATTCCAGAGATCCTTTCCAGCCTCCAGGATAGCGAGCCCGGCCCCAAGCCGCCTGTGCCTCCGGCACAGCTCACCTTGTTCTAGGTGGACAGCCAGTGAACAACTCTCGCCTGCACATCATTGCCCTGGGCGGCCTGGGAGAGATCGGCCGCAACATGCTCGTGTTCGAGTACGACGATGACCTCATGATCGTCGATGCCGGCCTGATGTTCCCTGAGAACGACATGCTCGGGATCGACGTCGTCCTCCCGGACATGTCCTATGTCTTCCAGCGGAGCGATCGCGTCCGCGGCATCATCATCACCCACGGGCATGAGGATCACATTGGAGCCCTGCCTTACCTGCTGGAGAGGGTGCAGGCGCCCGTCTACGCGACGGCGCTGACCAGGGGTTTGATCGAGGCGAAACTGCCCGACGCCCAGGTACGCACAGCGGATATGCACACGGTCGCCTCCGGAGATCAGATCGCAGTGGGGGCCTTTATTGTCGAGTGCTTTCATGTGAGCCACAGTATTCCCGACTGCATAGGGCTGGCGATTCACACACCGTTGGGCGTTGTCGTGCACTCGGGCGACTTTAAGTTCGACCACAGCCCAGCGGATGGGCGCCGAACGGACTTTGCTCGCCTGGCAACGCTGGGAGCCGAGGGCGTCCTGATGCTGCTCTCGGACAGCACCAACGCAGAGCAGGCCGGCTATACGCCTTCCGAGAGCGTTCTGGGACAGACGCTGGCACGCGTCATCGGTGAGGCAGAGGGCCGCGTGATCGTGGCATCGTTCGCATCCAACATCTCGCGGCTTCAGCAGGTGATCGACGCCTCGGTGCGATATGGTCGACAGATCGCCATCGTCGGCCGGAGCATGATCCGGAACGTTCGCGTCGCTCGCAGCCTGGGATATTTGCACGTCGACGACGATGAGCTTCTCGCACCGGAACGTGTCGATGATGTGGACCCGGCCCGGGTCACAGTCCTGTGTACGGGATCACAGGGAGAACCGACATCGGCGTTGGTCCGGATGAGCAAGGACGACTTTCCCACCGTAACGATCGGTCCCGGCGACACGATCGTGGTATCTGCCTCGCCCATACCGGGGAACGAGGAGATGATCAACCGAACCCTGGATTCGCTATTCCGGCTGGGCGCAACGGTCTATTACGACGAAGTACTCGACGTGCACGTGTCCGGGCACGCCAGCCAAGAAGAGCAGAAGATGCTGATCAACCTGGTTCGTCCGCGCTACTTTGTGCCCATCCACGGCGAGTACCGGCACCTGGTATGGCACAGTCGGCTTGCCGAGCAGTGTGGCGTGCCCCGCGAAAACGTGTTCGTGATCGAATCCGGAGACGTTCTGCAGATCGACGAGAGCGGGCCGCGGCGAGCCGGGCGGGTCAGCGAAGGACTATACTATGTGGATGGCAGCGCGGTTGCCGAGATGGAACAGGGCATCCAGGTGGAGCGCTCGGCCATGGCCAGTAACGGCGTGCTGATTGCCACGGTTGTACTGGACAAGTACAGCAACAGCATCGTTGGAGACCCGCACATTGAGAGCCGCGGCTTTATGTACCAGGCTGAGACCGACGGAATCGGGGAGAGGATCAAGACGGAGATCACCCAGATCGTTGCCCGAGGAGGCAACCGGAACGAGATGCTGCAACGGATCGACGCCGCGCTCCGGCGTCTGGCGCTGGCGGAGACGGGTCGGCGGCCGATCGTGATACCCATTCTGCTCAAAGTGTGACGCAGCCAGGTATGCTATAATGCGCCCGTCCAGTGGCACAGGCCCTGGCGCGCATGCTCGAAACAGGTGGACATGACCAAGCGAGCCCCGACCCGGACCACCAGAAGAACCAGCACCCGAGGGCGCAGTGGAGCCCCTGCCTCCAGGCGCACGGCGAAGACGACTCCGGCACGCAACAAGCGGCGGACTGGGCGCGCCGGCATACACATCAGCGCGGCACAGGTCGCCTATGGCGCAGGCGTCATGCTGCTGGGAGTTGCCCTGATCACGCTCTTGAGCGTACTCGATGAGGGCCGGGGCGCATTTGGTGAGTGGTGGGTCACGCTGCTCACACGGGCGCTCGGATGGGGTCGCTTTGCCGTCCCGCTGGTGCTCGTGATTCCTTCCTTGTGGTTGCTCACGAGGCTGAGCGGCGAACCACTCGCGCTTCCATGGAAGCGACTCGCTGGCGGCCTCCTGATGCTGGTGACGCTGCTGGGCCTGGCCCACCATCTATCGATCCCTTCGAGCACGGACCTGGCCGAGGCCAGCCGCGGCGGCCTGCTGGGCGCAGCGATCAGCTCCGCTCTGCAAGTGGCCTTCGGCTGGTCCGGTGCGTTGGTCGTCTTTGTGCTGATCCTGACCCTCGCTCTGACCGTGACGCTGGATCTCTCGCTCGAGGAGATCGTGCGCGATAGCGTCTCTCTTGGGAAACGCATCTGGGGATGGCTGTCAGCGGTCGCAGGCACGGGGCAGACGAGTCCCTCGCCGTCGGAGACGCCGAGAACAGCCCCTGTCATCCGCGTGCGCAACAGAACTCAGGCGAAGGCATCGGCGCAAGTCGTAACACCCGTCCAGACTGCCGTTTCCTCACCTGTGGGCAGCGCGTCAGCCCAGGCCGAACCATCCGGCCGAGAATCGATGACCAAAGGAGAGCCCGCTTCAGTTCCTTCGCCGGCCGCGTCCAGACCAACACCTCAGGAGATCGCCGACGTGCCGGACGTATCGACCTATGAAGCACGCCGGTGGGCGCTACCCCCTGTAGAGGACATACTCGCTCTGGACGACGAATCCCCCATGAGCCTCAGGGACATCCGCGAGAAAACGCGGATCATCGAGGAAACCCTGCTCAGCCTCGGCGTGCCGGTGGCGGTGGTTGAGGTCAACCCTGGTCCCGTCGTAACGCAGTTTGGGCTCGAGCCCGGCTACGTCGAGAGACAGGACCGCAAGGGGAAGGTCAAACGCATGAAGGTTCAGGTGGCCAAGATCGCCTCCCTGAGCAACGATATTGCCCTTGCCCTGGCCGCTTCCCCCATTCGTATTGAGGCCCCGGTGCCGGGGAAGGGCATCGTCGGCATCGAAGTGCCGAACAAAGAGACCGCCATGGTTGGCCTGAGAAGCGTGATGGAATCCGACGAGTTCCGTCGCCAGGGACAGCGCTCGCTGATGGCAGCCTTTGGCCGTGATGTGTCCGGCTTGCCGGTAGTGGACGATCTGGCCTCTCTGCCCCATCTGCTCATTGCGGGGGCCACCGGATCGGGCAAGAGCGTCTGCATCAACGCCATCATCGCCTGTCTGCTGTGCCGGAACACGCCGGAGGATCTCAGGCTGCTGATGGTCGATCCCAAACGGGTGGAACTCTCCAACTACAACGGCATCCCGCACCTCATCACTCCGGTGGTGGTTGAGGCGGGCCGGGTGGTCGGCGTACTCAAGTGGCTCGCTGCCGAAATGGACCGCCGCTACCAGCTCTTTTCCGATGCGGGCGCGAGGAATCTGGAGAGCTATAACAAGAAGATGATCGCCCGCGGATCCCCTCACCTGCCCAACATCGTCATGTTCATCGATGAACTGGCCGATCTGATGATGGTGGCCCCCGACGAAGTGGAGCGGCACATCTGCCGCATCGCCCAGCTCTCGCGAGCGACGGGGATCCACCTGGTGATCGCCACTCAGCGCCCCTCCGTGGATGTGGTTACCGGCCTGATCAAGGCAAACTTTCCCGCGCGCCTCAGCTTTCTGGTCTCCTCTCAGGTCGATTCACGCGTGATCCTCGATACACCCGGGGCAGACAAGTTGCTGGGTTCGGGCGACGCGCTGTACATGGCCCCGGACTCGCCCAAACTCGCCCGCATACAGGGTTGTTACGTATCTGACGGTGAGTTGGAGCGGATCATCTCCTTCTGGAAATCCCAGAACACTCAGCCGGAGACACACCGAGAAGCAGAGCCGGTTGATCCGGGCAAAACCGTACAAAAACCGCTATGGCCGAGTATGCCCAATATGAATATTGAGGAAACGCTGGATACCGATGATAACAGTGATCCACTGCTGAGCGAGGCTACGGACCTGGTGATCCGGCACGGAAAGGCTTCGGTGTCCTTTCTCCAGCGCAGCCTGCGCATCGGCTATTCACGCGCCGCACGCATGATCGACACTCTCGAAGAGCAGGGCATCATCGGTCCGCCAACGGGCACCAGCAAGGCGCGCCAGGTCCGAGCGACCGGCGCCGAGAGTGGGAATGGCGATGCAGTCGAAGATGACGACTATGAGTAGTGCCTGACAGATCGGAGGCCCGTGGTGAGATACAACGTCGACCTGGAAGCGCTAGCCAGCATCGTGGGGGCGAGCAACGTATCGGCACGCCCCGTCGACCTGGAGGCGCATTCGATCGATGAGTCCTGCGTAGAGCCCAGCCTGCCGGATGCCATCGTCTGGCCAGCGAACACGCAGGAGATCGCGGCCATTCTTCGCTACGCGTATGAGAACGAGATTCCGGTGGTCCCCTGGAGTGGCGGTTCCAGCCTGGAAGGGAATCCCGTGCCTGTATGCGGCGGCATCATCCTGGCCATGTACCGTCTCAAAGAGATCATCGAGGTCAATGAGGATGATCTACAGGCAACGGTACAGCCGGGGATCGTCTATGACGACCTCAATGCGCATCTGCGGAGACTGGGACTCTTTTTCCCACCGGCTCCGGGCTCAGCGGACGTGGCTACCCTGGGAGGGATGGTCTCCAACAACTCCAGCGGCATGCACGCTGTCAAGTATGGTGTAACGCGCAACTATGTCATGAAGCTCAAGGTCGTGCTGCCCGATGGGCGGATCATGGATGTGGGCAGCCGCGCCAAGAAGAGCACCAGTGGCTATGACCTTGTGGGCCTCTTTATCGGCTCCGAGGGCACTCTCGGGGTGATCACCGAGATCACTCTGCGCTTGATGGGATTGCCGGAGCAAGTCTCTTCAGCCGTAGCCGTATTCGAGACCCTCAACGACGCCACCGCGGCGGTCTATGACGCCGTGCGGTACGGGCTCGATGTGGCCGCGATCGAACTGCTCGATAGCGGAACGGTGCGTGTCACGAATGAACAACAGGGCCTTTCGTTGCGAGAGACTCCGACGCTGTTCATCGAGTTCCACGGCCCCAAGCTGGGGGTGGAGGACCAGGCGGCCTACATGCGCGAGATCTGCACCGACAACCATTGTGCCAGCTTTGAGCTGGCCGATACGCCTGAGCAGCGTGCCGTCCTGTGGGCCGCTCGGCGCGAGGCACGCAACTCAATCAAGCTGTCGCACGCTGGTGAGATCCTGATCTCTGGCGACGTTTGCCTGCCGATCTCGCACTTTGGGGAAATGGTCGAGTACGCACACCAGGTAGCGCGAGAGACGGGCCTGCGCATCTATGTATTCGGACACGCTGGCGATGGCAACCTGCACACGGAGACGATCATCGCGCGGGATGACGCAGAAATGGCGCGGCTCGGCAGCCATGCGACCGATCTGATCGTGAGGCGCGCGCTGGCGCTGGGGGGCACCATCGCCGGAGAACACGGCGTTGGGCTGGCGAAAAAGATCTACCTGGAGGAAGAGCACGGGCCGGCAGTGGAGATGATGCGCGCCATCAAGAGCGTCTTTGATCCTCGAGGCATCATGAACCCCGGCAAGATCTTTGCCTGAGCAGAAACGGGTGGACAGCGGCATGGAGACACTTCGAGAGGGAGCCGCGCGCCTGGGCCTTCAACTCAGCGCACTGCACCTCGCCAGCTTTCAGACGCTTTACGAGGAGCTCTGCCGCTGCAACGAGCAGTTGAACCTTACGGCCATCACGGGATACCAGGAGGTGCAGACGCGGCACTTGCTGGATTCGCTGACGTGCCTGCTCGCCTTTCCCTCCGGGGTCGCCCCCAACACCATACCCGACGCAGTGCCGGTTCAGCGATCGGGCCATGCCTTGCGATGCCTGGACGTCGGCACGGGAGCAGGCTTCCCAGGGCTCCCGCTCAAGATCCTGGTTCCGGATCTCAGGCTCACATTGCTCGAATCGATCGGCAAGAAGGTGAACTATCTGGGGCACATCGCTCGCCGACTCGGGCTTGAGGTGGAGATTGTGCAGGGACGCGCCGAGGAGCTGGCACATGATTCCGCCCACCGAGAGAGCTACGATATCGTGGTCGCCCGTGCCGTCGCACCGCTGAGCACGCTGGTGGAATACTGCCTGCCGTTTTGCCGTATTGGAGGGCGCTTCATCGCCCCCAAAGGCGAGGATGCAGTTCAGGAGGCCGAGGCCGCCGCGAGAGCGACCGGCATCCTCGGCGGCAAACTCATGGCCATCAAGGCTGTGCCCGTCCCCGATCTCTTGCCCGAGCACAGCCTCGTGATAATAGACAAAGTAGCGCCCACACCAGATCGATATCCCCGGCGGACAGGAATTCCCGCCAAGCGACCGCTCACTGGTGATTAGGTCTCACCCCTCTCGCCGCCCGGCCGGCCGAATCCCCATCAGCAGACTGCTCCACTCGTAAGCGCGCCAGAGACCACGAGCATCCTTCCTCAAGCTCACCGGACGCGGCGAATCGGCGCCGGAGCAAGACAGAAAGAGCTTTGTCTCGTCCCCCCCGGGATCTCCGGAGTAGGGGTTTGTGCTCATCTCAAGCCGCCATGGCAGCGCCGGCAGCGCATAGCCCTCGCCAGGGGTTGTGCCCTCGATGTAGGCGGCCGGGATACCCGGGTTTGCCGCGAACTGCTCTGCGATACGCCGCGCATCACCGCGGCGCAGGGAGCCGTCCGTCGTCACGCGCGATCGATCCACGCTGGCAGCCACGCAAGCGGCGCCGAAATCAGGGTTATCGCGATACAGCAGCAGCGCCATGACCAGTACGGCGGCGCCACCCTCCGGCGTTCTGGCCAGTTCCTCCTGCATTCTGAGGAACTCCTCGATGGAACCGGGCATCACCGGCAACTCAACCAGTCCCGACTGCATCATGTTCGCCTCCTGTCATTGTGGCAGCCTGGAAGCGAGCTGCTCCCAGGGAAGAATGGAGCCCGCCTGCACGCGCCAAACGCACGCCTGCGCAGAAAAGGAGCCCGGGACCTCGTCCAGGGACGTGGTGGTGACGAAAACTTGGCCAGCCTCGGCCGTACGCTCCAAGACATAGCGCCCGCGTTGGCGATCGAGCTCTGAAAGAACGTCGTCCAGCAGCAGGATGGGCATATCCCCGATGCTTTCTCGCATGAGCGAGGTCTCTGAGAGCTTGATGGCAAGCGCTGCCGTCCTTTGCTGCCCGCGCGATCCGTACACGCGCGCGTCATAGCCATCCAGCACGAAACGCATGTCATCGCGATGCGGACCCACCAGCGTGACGGCCCGATTCAGTTCGTCGCGCCGCACCGCCGCGAGGCACTCGGCATAGTAAGCCTCCAACTTGGCGACCGCGTCCTCGGACGGTTCGTTGCCTTGCGTTCCCCAGTGGAGCTGGATATCCCCCAGCACACGGAACGCCAGATCAAGAGCTTCCCCCGCGCGCAGGGTGTGCTCGTATGTCAGGCGCAGCCCCTCCTGGCCGCCAGTCAGCGCGCGTTGAGCCTCACAGGCGAGCGGGTCCAGATGGCTGATGGCCCACATGCGCCGGGCCATGACGTAAGCCCCCAATCTGGCGATCTGGCTATCCCAGTAGCCCAACTCGTTCGTGCGAGCAGAGCCCTCGCGAATCCGCTTCAACAGCGCATTCCGTTGGGAGAGCACGCGATTGTACGCTGAGAGCGTGCGGCAGTAGCGTGCATCCAGTTGGCACAGAAACACGTCCAGGTAGCGACGGCGCTCGCCAGGCGACCCGGAGACGAGCAGAATATCCTCCGGCAGGAAGAGGACCACGTTCAGCTTGCCGACAATATCCATCGCGCGACGATTTACGCCATCGTGACGTAACTGCCGGCGGAACACGTCTTCCCCGGCACCTCCCTGCTCGGTCGGCTCGCAAACCAGCGAAGCCTCCAGCGAGTGTCGTTCTTCGTCGCGCTCGTACAAGAGGGCCAGCTGGGCGTTGGGAATCAGGTCCTGAGCGCCCGATTGCCAGCGGATCAGCTCTCGATCCTGGCCGGCCAGCGGCGAGCGCGTGGTCGCCAGGTAGTAGATCGCCTCCAGCAGGTTCGTCTTGCCCTGGGCGTTGTCACCCACCAGGAGATGTATGCGCGCCGAGAGATCGATCTCCAGGCGCGCATAGTTGCGGTAGTTGTCCAGCTCCAGCCGGCGAATGAACATCCCGTCGCCTAGCGAGCCACCTGCATGGGCATGATGATATGGGTGAAATCGCCACCGCCGACGGGCCTGATGACGCCGGGGTTGGTGGGGTCACGGGTCTCAAGAGCCACCTCAGCCGTATCGATCACGCCGAGGGCCTCCTGCAAGTAGCGCGCATTGAAGGCGATATCGATCGGTGGCCCTTCTACACGCGCGTCGAGCTCACTCACGTTATCTCCGTGCTCTTGCGAGGTGGCCGAGACGATCAGCCGACCGTAGCCCGCCGTGCCGTTGGGCGCCACGTGGATCTGGCAGATGTTGGCCGAATCGCGCGCAAAGATCGCGGCGATACGGACGGCCTTGAGAAACTCGCCGGTGCTCACCACCGTACGTGTGTTGTGGCTCTGCGGTATGATCTGCTTATAGTCCGGGAAGGAGCCTTCCACGAGCTGCGAGACGAGATCCACCGAATCCAGGTGGAAAAAGATCTGGTTCCGGTTCCCCGCGACGCGCACCTCAACGGAATCCTCATCACTGGAGATACGGCGCAGCTCTTGCAGGGCGCGGGCCGGGATGATCACGCTCATCTGGGTCTCGGGCCCCCGGTCAAGAGGCATGGAACTCACCGATAGCCGGTAGCTATCCGCTGCCGCGAAGGTGAACGATTCCGGACCGAGTTCAGCCTGGACTCCGGTGAGCACCGGACGGCTTTCGTCCGTAGCCGCAGCAAAAGCCACCCGATCGATCATCTGCTGAAGCTCATCGGTGCCGATCCGAATCGGCTCATCCTCATCGGGGACCAGGATGAGCGGGTACTCCTGGGCGTCGATGCCTTTGATGTTCGCTTCCGAACGATCGCACCGGACGTGGAGCGTCTGCGTCCGAGCAATCAACTCCATATCCACCTTTTCGCCGGAGAGTGAGTTCACGAAATCGCTGAGCAGACGAGCGGGGATCGTGGTTGCCCCCTCCCGCTCGACCTTGGCGGGAATCCAACAGTTGATGCCGATCTCCAGGTTGGTCGCCGAGAGCTTTAGCCGCGACTCCTCGGTGGACAGCAGAATGTTGGACAGCACGGGTAACGTGCTTCGCGTGGCCACAGCGCGACCGACCACCGAGAGACCACGCGCGAGATTCGCTTGCATGCAGGAGACCTTCATCGTTACTCCCTCCTCAATGACCTAACCGCGGCAGTATAGAGCGCGCCTCGCATCCGGTCAACCCCGCAGGGCGCTACTTGAGGATATAGACTCCGTTCACCTGAGGCCAGAGGCGGCCACAGCCGGCGCACAGCAAGCCACCGCTCGCGGCCTCCAGAGGCTCATGGCCACAATCGGGGCAGCGAAACAGCGCCGCGCGCTCCAGCGGGCGGGCCACGGTGCCTTGCTGCCGGATCGCCTGAAAGAACATGCTGGGGGCAGGGGTAAAAGCCGCAGTCAAGCGCTGCAGAGCGCCATCCAGGGCGATCAACCAGCTCAGCGGAACGCGTTGCTTGAGGAAGCCGGCGCGAAAAAGCGATACCGAACGACGACGTTCCACGTGAAACGTAGCCTCTGTGAGGCGCTTTTCCACCCATCCGGGGTGAAAGTCATAGTGCAGGGGAGCGAACTCCACCGGATACGGCCCGAAAGGACTCGCTCCACGGCGCAGCAGGAAACGGACGATGTTCTTGAGGTGCCGCTTGTTGGCAAACTCTAAAAGGAGCGTCCCCCCGGTAACCAGGATGCGGGACAGTTGCGCCATCGCGGCGGGCACATCGGCGATGTGGTGCAGCACACGCACCATTACGGCAGTGTCTACCGCTCCCGTCGCCAGGGGCATCCGGTAGATATCGGCGGCGACATAGATGTACCGCCCGTCGCCCAGGTGCTGGCGCGCATCCTCAAGCTCAGGCGCAGAATAGTCCAGCAGGATAACCTCGCGGTAGCCCTCGTAGAGATCGGCGAGACGGCCAAAGCCCGCGCCGATATCCACGAGCCGTTCGCCCTTCCTCGGGAGCATGGCCCGGATGGCGACGCGCTCCACGGCGTCCTCATACTCGCGGCCCTGACCCTGCCAAAAGTCGGTCCTGTAGGTCGACGCCCCATAGTCGATGATTCGAGGCGCGTCGCGGCGATCTGTGCTCAATGCCCAACCCCCTGTGTTCCACGTGAAACATCTGTTCGCATATAGCGTCCGCCCGCGGCCCGAGGGGAACGCCTCAACCCGCGTTGGCCCCTGCCGCCCTGGGCGGATGACGCGGGGCGTATACCGCTCCGGGTCATTCCTCCGGGGAGCTCACAACGAACGCGCCCGGCAACCCCTCGCGAAGGAGCATGCGCATCTGATGCGCATTCTGGACGGCATAGTCCTCTGCATTGTTGTTGAACAGCACATGGACTGTAGCAGCCAGTGCCGCCAGTTCTCCGAGCCGAGGCACCCACTCATTCAGTTCCGGCGTCGTATACAGGTAGTTGAACCGCTCTCCGGTGGTTTTTGCACGCGCATACCAGGTCGCCGCATTCCTTCCATGGAATCGTATGATGACGATCTCCGGCCTGGTCACGTCCAGCACGGTGGGCACCGATCCGGTCCCCACCTGGGGCTCATCCACAACCGTCAACGCGATCCCGGAGGCCCTCAGGGCCTCGCGCACGCGAGCGTAAGCCTCAGGCTCGTACCAGCTGCGATGCCTGAACTCGACAGAGATGAGGTCCTGGGGATAGATCTCCCGCAGAGAAACCAGGTACGCCAGGTTGCGATCGCCGGACATGAACCAGGGCGGGAACTGAAAGTGCAGTGCACCGAGCTTGCCCGTATCACGAAGCGGCTGAACCGACGCGCTGAACTGGCCGTGTACCTCCGTAGTAGGGGGCGCACTCCGGTCATGATGGGTCAACTGCTTGAACGCCTTGACGTCAAAGACAAAGCCCGGGGGCGTCCGTTCCGCCCACAGAGCAAAGTTACGAGCCGGCATCAGCCGATAGTAAGTGGAGTTGACCTCTACAAGGGGAAATCGCTGCGAGTAGTAGCCGATCTGTTGATTAGCTGGCAGCCCTGCTGGATAAAAGCTGGCGTGATCGGACCAGTTGCAGGTACCCACGTAGACGCTGCCCATCACCCATCTCCTTATGCACGCGCCAGACGCACTGTGCGGACATTGTACCACAGTTGCACCGGGCGCCTGGCAACCCACTCCGTGGAGGTCGCCACTTGACTCTACAATCGCGAGGTGCTAAGATGTCCCCAATCTGTTGGGGAGTTGCCGCATGCAGCACAGCGCCACTCTGGCGAAGGTACGACCTCTGGAGGCTACCGGGTTAACACCCGGAGCGCTCTGCTGTGCAGCCGCCAGCGCCGGTGCATTGTACTATTATCCCCTCTCCATAGCGGGGAATTGCGCGCTGCACACCCGGGAGACATAGAAGCCTTCCCAACAGACAAGCGGTCGTCAAAGCGTGGAGCGCCAAGCCCCACGCTTTTTTTGTCTTCAGCAGTCAAAGGAGAAGAACATGCCCGTCCGCGGCATCCGAGGGGCCACAACCGTGGCCGCAGACAGCGAAGAAGAGATCCTTCAGGCCACTCGCGCGCTACTACAGGAGATGGTATCAGCCAATGGCGTTCAGGTGGACGACCTGGCGGCGGCCTACTTTACCGTGACACAGGACCTTCACGCGGCTTTCCCCGCCCGAGCCGCCCGTGACTTGGGATGGACCGCGCTCCCTATGCTGAACGGCAACGAAATCCCGGTGCCAGGCAGCCTGCGACGCTGCGTCCGCGTTCTACTATGGTGGAACACCGATTGCCCGCCTCGCGACGTCCATCATGTGTACCAGAGAGAGGCCGTGTCGCTTCGCCCAGATTGGGTAAACACGTCTCTGCGTCCAGAGGAGTAAGCGATCATGATCATCATTATGCGAAACGGCGCACCGCAGGATCAGGTTACGGCCGTCATTGATAGGGTATCGCAACTCGGCTTCAAGCCGCATATCTCCCCCGGTGAAGAGCGCACGATCATCGGCGTCATCGGAGATGAGCGTCGGTTGGATGAATCCACCTTTGACTTGATGGAAGGGGTGGAACGGGTCGTCCGTGTCCTCAAGCCGTTCAAGCTCGCCAGCCGGGACTTTCACCCGGAGGACACGGTCATCACCGTCAACGGCGCCCGAATAGGCGATCAACCGGTTGTGGTCATCGGGGGCCCCTGCTCGGTCGAAAGCCGGGAGCAGGTGTTCGAGGCGGCGGAAATCGTCAAGGCCAACGGAGGGATGATCTTTCGAGGAGGGGCCTTCAAGCCCCGAACTTCTCCCTACAGCTTCCGTGGCATGGGAGATAAGGGCCTCGAGTTGCTCGCCCAGATCAAGTCGTCGCTGGGGCTGGCGATCATCACAGAGGTCATGTCGCCAGAGCAAGTGCCGATGGTGGCTGGCGTAGCGGATATCCTCCAGGTGGGCACGCGCAACATGCAGAACTATGCCCTGCTGGACGCCGTCGGCCGGTCTGCCCGCCCGGTGATGCTTAAACGTGGTATGATGTCCACCATTGAGGAGCTCTTGATGTCGGCCGAGTACATCATGTCCAACGGCAACGAACAGGTGATCCTGTGTGAGCGGGGGATCCGTACCTTTGAGACCACCACGCGCAACACGTTGGACGTCAGCGCGGTGCCGGTCCTCAAGGAACTGACGCACCTCCCGGTCTTTATGGATCCCAGCCATGCCTCTGGAAGGGCACGGTACGTGAACGCGCTCTCCCGTGCGTCCGTCGCCGCAGGCGCCGACGGGCTGCTCATCGAGATGCATCCTCACCCCGAGATGGCCCTCTCAGATGGCGCCCAGTCGGTGTCCCCGGATGTCTATACTCAAACCATCGCGGACCTCAGGCGCGTCGCCGAGGCCGTCGGCCGTTCGCTGTAGAGCCCGCTATGGAGCTATCTGAGGCTCGGGTCGCCGTGGTTGGGCTGGGCTTGATGGGCGGATCGCTGGCAGCGGCGCTGTGTGCACGAAACGCCTGCCGCGAAGTGATCGGGATCGCTCGCAGGCAGAGCAGCCTGCACACGGCCCTCACGCTGCGCTTTATCCACCGGGGAGAGACGGATCTGTGCGCCGGTATGGCCGATGCCGACATCGTGGTGCTGTGCACGCCGGTAGGAGATATCCTGCAGAAGCTGGGGGAAATCGGCCCCTGGCTCAAGCCTGGAGCGCTCGTGCTGGACGTGGGGAGCACAAAGGCCGCCATCTGCGCAGCGATGGCGGACCTGCCGGCAGGCATACAGCCGGTGGGCGGCCATCCCATGTGCGGCAAGGAAAGCTCCGGATTGACCATGGCCGAGCCGGGCCTATACCAGGATCGCGCCTTTGTGCTGTGTCCCCTGGACCGGACAGCCGTGGAGGCGCGATCCCTGGCGGAGACCCTTGTCCGCGCGGTGGGCGCCCGGCCCACCTACCTGGAGCCCGCACGACATGACAGGCTGGTGGCCGCGATCAGTCACCTGCCGTTCATGCTGGCCACCTCCCTCGTGCTCGCCGCTGAGCGTGTCGGCGCCGATGACCCGATACTCTGGTCGCTGGCCGCAGGAGGTTTTCGCGATACCAGCCGGGTGGCCGCAGGCAGTGTTCCGATGATGATGGACATCCTGGCCACCAACCGCGGGCCCATCCTGGATGTGCTCCGCCTCGCGCAAACCGAACTGGCGGAGCTCGCCGAGTCCCTCCAGGCCGATGACGCAGCACAACTCCGACAGAGGCTAGAGGCGGCTGCAGAACGCCGCAGAAGGATCTGACCGATGCAGCTTCGGACCAAAAGAGCGACCTCCCTTTCTGGCCACGTCACCGTTCCGGGGGACAAATCGATCACCCATCGGGCCCTCCTGTTGGGCAGTCTCGGTGATGGGCCGTCGCGCATCGAGGGATACCTGCACGGCGAGGATTGCCGGGCCACGGCTGGCTGCCTGGCCGAACTGGGCATCGATATCGAGCGCCAAGGCCAGAGCACCATTCTGGTTCGCGGGCGTGGGCTCAACGGGTGGTCGGCGCCCGCGAGACCGCTGGACTGCGTGCGCTCTGGGACGGCCATGCGCCTGATGGCCGGCCTGCTCTCCGGACAGCGCTTTCCCAGCGAACTCACCGGAAACGATCAGTTGCTGGCGAGACCCATGGATCGCGTCATCCTGCCCCTGCGCGCCATGGGGGCTCGGATAAGGGGCGCTCGGGACGACCGCCTGCCTCCGCTGCTGATCGAAGGATCGCCGCTCGCGGGCGCGCGTCACCTTCTTCCCGTGGCGAGTGCACAGGTCAAGTCCAGTCTGTTGCTGGCCGGGCTGTATGCCGAGGGCAGGACTGAGGTCGTAGAGCCGGGGCCTTCGCGGGATCACACCGAGCGGATGCTCGAGGCGTGCGGAGTAACCGTTCACAGCCAAGATCTGGCTCACACCCTGGATGGGCCCGTGCAGAGCCTACAGCCGCTGGATGTGCACGTGCCCGGGGACTTTTCCTCTGCAGCGTACCTGTGCGTCGCGGCGCTCCTGGTGCCCGGCAGTGAGGTTGTGATCGAGAATGTGGGCACTAACAGGACGCGTACAGGACTGCTGGACCTGCTGCGTGAGATGGGCGCGGACATCGCAGAGGAAAACGCGCACCTGGAGGGCGGGGAACCGGTGGCCGACCTGCTCGTGCGTCATTCCTCACTGAAAGGCATATCCATCGGCGGCGAGGTGGTACCCCGCGCGATCGATGAGTTCCCGATCCTCGCCCTCGCTGCCACCCAGGCCACAGGTGAGACGCACGTGCGGGATGCGCGCGAACTGCGCGTCAAAGAGACGGATCGAATCGGCACCACGGTGACAGCATTGCGCGCCCTGGGAGCAGAGATCGCCCCGACCCCGGATGGATTTGACATAATAGGACCCACGCCACTCGTTGGGACGCTCGTCGACAGCCATGACGACCACCGGCTGGGGATGACGATCGCCGTGGCCGGCCTGGTAGCGAACGGCGAGACGATCGTGCTCGGCGCCGAACGCATAGCGGATTCGTACCCGGGCTTTGCAGGCACCATGGCCTCTCTGGGAGCCGAGGTGCGTCCATGAGCGTCAGCAGAATCCGAACCAGCGTGACCGTCACAGGCCACACACAGATGGTCGGCCTCCTGGGTTGGCCGGTGGAACACACGATCTCACCAGCGATGCACAACGCTGCTTTCGCGGCGCTGGGGATGGACTGGTGCTATGTGCCTTTTGCCGTACCTCCCGCGCGGCTCAAGGAAGCCTTGCGCGGGGTCAGTGCCCTCGGCCTCAGAGGCATGAACGCTACGGTACCGCACAAACAGGCCCTCGTGCATCTCGTCGACGAACTGAGCCCTGAAGCACGCGCCATCGGAGCCGTGAATACGCTCCTGATGGGAGACAAGATCCGCGGGCACAACACCGACGCCTCTGGCTTTCTACGTGCCCTCAGCGAAGCCCATATGAGCGAGGCCGACACCGCTCTCATCCTGGGTGCGGGGGGGGCTGCGCGCGCCGTGGGCTACGCACTGCTCTCGCGGGGCACACGCCTGGTGATTCTCAACCGAACCGGTGAGCGTGCGACTGCTCTGGCGAGTGATCTGCGAAAGGCCCTGCCCGGCCCTCAGGTCGATGCAAGCGTTCTACGGCCAGAGACGCTGGCTGCCTGCGCGCCCCGGGTCGACCTGATCGTCAACACGACCATCGTTGGCATGTCGCCCCAGGCAGGGGAGTGCCCGTGGCCCTCGGAGGTAGCTTACCCGGGGAGCGTGCCGTTGTTCGACCTGATCTATACGCCCCGTGAGACCCGGCTGATGGCCCTGGCGCGTCAGAGTGGGGCACGGGCCGCCAACGGCCTCGGCATGCTCGTTCACCAGGGAGCCGAAGCCTTTCGGCTTTGGACGGGGACCGAACCCCCGGTGGACGCCATGCGAGAGGCGTGCCAAGACGCCCTGGAGGAGGGGTAGTATGCTGCGCATGTTCACCGCCGGGGAGTCGCACGGCCCGGCTCTGGTTTGCATCTTAGAGGGTATGCCGGCCGGGCTCCTGGTTGATGCCAACGCGATCGACGAACAACTGCGTCGTCGCCAGTCGGGATACGGCCGCGGAGCCCGCCAGCAGATCGAGACAGATCGCGTACGTCTGCTCGGAGGCGTCTTCGACGGGAGAACGATCGGCGCGCCGGTGGCCATGATGGTGCCAAACCGCGACTATGAGAACTGGCGTGAACGCGAGGTGCCGCCGTGGACGCGCCCCCGCCCGGGACATGCGGATCTCGCCGGCGCCCTC
Source organism: Chloroflexota bacterium (assembly GCA_012719135.1). Taxonomy (GTDB): domain Bacteria; phylum Chloroflexota; class Anaerolineae; order UBA1429; family UBA1429; genus JAAYED01. Next base: position 35,743 of record JAAYAW010000066.1, on the reverse strand, counting down.
AAGTACGGGATCGAGGATCTGCGGCTCGTGGCGGAGCGCGCGAGCGCCCGTGAGACGGCCGCACGGGTCTCGGCCGGGGCGCTGGCGCGCCAGTTGCTCAGCGCCGCGGGCATCGCCATCGGGAGCTATGTGGAATCCATCGGAACGGCACATATGCCAGAGCAGGCTGATCCTCCCGATCGGCTCTGCGGGCGGGCGCTCCTGTCGGATGTCGGCTGCCCGGACGAAGCCACGGCACAGGCCATGCGCGCGGCGATCGATACTGCCCGGGAGGCTGGAGATTCGTTGGGTGGAACGATCGTCGTGGCCGCATGGGGACTCATGCCCGGCCTCGGCACCCACGTGCAATGGGATCGCCGCCTGGACGGACGTCTGGCGCAAGCGTTGATGAGCATCCAGGCGATAAAAGGGATCGAGATCGGGCCTGCCTTTGCCAATGCCTCAGCCCCCGGCACCCGGGTACACGATGCGCTGTACAGCGGAGGCATCCGGAAGACCAATCGCGCCGGCGGGATGGAAGGGGGCATGACCAATGGCGAACCGCTCTGGATCCGCTTGGCCATGAAGCCGATCCCGACCACGATCACTCCCATCGACACCATCGATAGAGCGACCGGAGAGGCAGCCGCCACGCAATACCAGCGCTCCGACGTCTGTGCCGTGCCCGCTGCGGCGGTGGTGGCGGAAGCGATGGCTGCCCTGGTGCTGGCCGATGCGTTGCTCGAGCGCTACGGGGGGGATCGAGTCGAGATCATCCTGGAAAGGATAGCCCATGACCGGAAGGCGTAACCTGATACTGACCGGCTTTATGGGAACGGGCAAGACCAGCGTCGCGCGGCGCTTGGCCGAACGCATGGGGCGCACGTTCATCGATATGGACGATGAGATCGTCACGCGAGCGGGACACACGATACCCGAGATATTCTCGCAACTGGGGGAGGATGCCTTTCGACACCTGGAGAGCGGTCTCTGTGCCGACCTCAGCCAGCGCACCGATCTGGTCATCGCAACTGGAGGCGGATGTCTGGTGAATCCAGAGAACCGCCAGGTCCTCTCGCGAAGCGGACTCGTGATCTGCCTGGACTGCGCACCGGAGGGGATCATCGCCCGCCTGAAGGGCAGCAGCGATAGACCCATGCTCTATGGTGACTCACCAGAGGTCCGTGTGCGTGACCTGCTTTCCCAGCGCCAGAGAGCCTATAGCGAGATCCCGTATCACATCGATACGACCGATCGGACCATCGACCAGGTGGTCGAAGCGGTGCACTTGCTGGCCGAGGCGAACCCGCGGCTCTGGCTGGTGCGCACCCCTGTGAGTAGCTATCCGGTCCATCTGATTCCGGGCGGGTTGGGCTACGCCGGCGACCTCCTCGCCGCTGCCCATCCGCTTTGCGAGGTCGCGCTCGTCAGCGATGAGCACGTTTGGCCCCATTGGGGAGCCCGCCTCCAGGAAGCCCTGTCGGATCGGGGCTTTCGCGTCAGCACCATCGTGCTTCCGCCCGGGGAGCAGAACAAGACCCTGCAGACCGTGAGCCACCTGTACGATCGCTTCTTTGCCAGCGGCCTCGGTCGATCGGGTTTCGTCGTGGGCCTTGGCGGGGGCGTCATCACCGACATGGCTGGCTTTGCCGCGGCGACCTATATGCGCGGGGTACCCTTTGTCGCCATCCCCACGAGCCTGCTGGGCATGGTGGACGCGAGCGTGGGCGGCAAAGTTGCCGTGGACCTGCCACAGGGCAAGAACCTCGTCGGCGCCTTTGTGCAGCCCCTTCTGGTGTTGCTGGATCCGGCGGTCCTCAACAGCCTGCCGGAGAACGAAAGCCGGGCGGGCATGGCCGAGATCATCAAAGCGGGCATCATCGCCGATCCGGAGCTCTTTGCCATGCTGGAACCCGCTGCCACGCGGCCGGATCTTTCTGATCTGATCGCCCGCGCCCTGCAGGTCAAGATCGACACCGTGGAGGAGGATCCCCACGAGCGGGGAAGGCGCGCCGTCCTCAACCTGGGGCATACTTTTGCGCACGCCTACGAAGTGCTGGAGGGCTATGGGCTGCACCACGGGCTGGCCGTGAGCATCGGGACGGTGCGCGCCGCGCTCCTGGCCGAAGCGCGTGGCATCTCCTCTCCGGCAACGACACGGCGCATCGCGGACGCCTTCCGCGCCCACGGATTGCCGGTGGACCCTCCTCCTCACGATCCGGAGGAGGTATATGAAGCCATGCAAGCGGACAAGAAAAAGCAGGGCCGTCAGCTGCGCTTTGTGTTGCCCACTCAGATCGGGCAGGTGATTGTGGTGGATGATGTGACCGAGGTGGAAGTCATTGCTGCACTGAGGAGAGAGACACCATGAGCAAGAGCCTGCTGGTGCTCCATGGCCCCAATCTGAACATGCTGGGGCGACGTGAACCCGGGGTCTATGGAAGCCTGACGCTGGAGGAGATCAATGGCCGCCTCCGGCAGTGGGCCTCCGAGCGCGGCGTGGACCTCCGGATCGCGCAATCGAATCACGAGGGGGCGTTGATCGACGCGATCCACGATGCGGATAGCTGGGCGGATGGCATCGTGATCAACCCTGGCGCTTTCACACACTACTCCTATGCCCTGCGCGATGCACTGGCAGCGATCAGTGCGCCGGCTGTTGAGGTGCATCTCTCCAACATCCATGCGAGGGAAGCCTTCCGGCATACGTCCGTCACGGCGCCGGTTTGCCGAGGACAGATCTGCGGATTGGGATGGTACGGCTACATCCTCGCGTTGGAGGGCCTGGCGCAGGAATAAGTACCAGCAAGAGCGGGCGTGCAGACAAAAAGGGAGCCCGTAGGCTCCCTCTGCTTTCCCCTTGCCGGCGCCTCGCGCTAGGGCCGGCGACGCAGGAACGAAGGGATATCCAAGTCGTTGTCGTCGTAATCGGGACGTACTTCCGGAGGGCGTACCAGCGTCCGCGCATCGCCCAGTTCGACCTGCCGGATCTTGGCCTTTTCGTCCAGGTCAAAGCCGGTAGCGATAAGCGTGATCTGGATTTGATCGTTCATCTGATCATCGATGACCGCGCCAAAGATAATGTTCGCGTCGGGGGCCGCCGTCTGCCGGATCAAGTCAGCAGCCTGTGAGACCTCGTACAACGAGAGATCGGATCCCCCCTTGACGTTAAAGAGCACGCCTCTGGCTCCGCTGACGTTGATATCCAGTAACGGGCTGGTCACCGCTGCCTCGGCCGCCGCGAGCGCCCGCTCCTCGCCGGCCGCTCGCCCCACCGTCATCAGCGCCGCGCCGCCATCCTTCATGATGGCCTTCACGTCGGCAAAGTCGGTGTTGATCAGGCCCGTCAGCGTGATCAGTTCAGAGATGCCCTGGATGCCCTGGCGAAGAATATCATCAGCCACCACAAAGGCCTGCTGAAGGGGAACCTGCCGATCGACCAGTTCAAGCAGACGGTCATTCTGCACGGCAATGAGGGTATCCACACGCTCGTTGAGGCGCACGATGCCTTCCTGGGCGGCGCGCGCACGGCGCATCCCCTCAAACCCAAACGGGCGGGTGACAACGGCCACGGTGAGGGCGCCCATTTCGCGGGCGATCTCGGCGATCACAGGGGAAGCACCCGTTCCTGTGCCGCCGCCCATGCCGGCGGTCACAAAGACCATATCGGCCCCCTCAAGGACCGAACGCAGCTCCTCGCGCGACTCCTCAGCGGCTTTGTGCCCCACCTCCGGATCGCCACCGGAACCCAACCCGCGGGTCATCTGGTTTCCGATGCGCACACGCACATCGGCGTTCGATTGTGCCAGCGCCTGTGCGTCGGTGTTGACGGCGATGAAATCCACGCCCGAGAGGCCGGCCTCGATCATCCGATTCACGGCATTGGAGCCACCGCCCCCCACGCCAACGACCTTGATGATCGCGTCCCTGCTCTGATTCTGCAGATACTTTTCCAAGGGTCCCTCCCGCGTTCCCGCAGTAGCTTGCCTCATTCTAGCCGCACCATGCCCGCTGGCAAGCCCGGGCGAGCGGCCTAACGGCGCAGCCTCGTGGGCACGTCCAGATCCAGCGGATCAAAGGGCCTGTGATCCAGATCCACCTCAATCGGCGAATCACGGGTGATGGGCGTGTCCCCCTGGATCTGGCCGTCGATCCCGGCCCGATAGCCCGTGGCGATCACCGTGATGACGATCTCATCGCCCAGATCCTTGTTGTCCACATAGCCCCAGATGATGTTCGCATCCGGTGAAGTCATCCGTGTGATCAGGTCCGCAGCGGCGTGCACCTCTCCGATAGAGAGATTTCCCCCCTCGATGTTCAGCAGCAGACCAGTGGCGCCCTCAAGGGAGATATCCAGCAGCGGGCTGATGACCGCCTCCTGCGCAGCCACGATCGCACGATCATCGCCCTTGGCCCGCGTGACGTTGACCATCGTCCGGCCGCCGCCTGTGAGAATGGCCGTCACATCGCGCAGATCGACGTTGATGACGCCGACCTTGAGCACAAAGTCGCACACCGTCTGGACGGACTGGTGCAGCATCTCGTCCGCCAGCAGGAAGGCATCGGTCAGCCGGAGATCGCGCACGTCCAGGGTGAGCAACCGGTCGTTCGAGATCACAATCTCGGCATCCACCGTCTTCGTGAGCGCCTGCAGCCCGGTCTCCGCCAGGCGCGTCTTGCGGGAGCCCTCAAAGCCAAAGGGTTTCGTCACCACCGCAACCGTGAGAATACCCAGGCGCTTGGCGATCCGCGCAATGACCGGCGCTGCACCGGTACCCGTGCCGCCCCCGAGCGTCGCCGCTATGAACACCATGTCGGTGTTCTCCAGCAGGGCCTGGATCTGCTCGGTTGCCGCCTCGGCAGCCTGGGTGCCGAGAGACACGTCTCCACCGGTGCTGAGACCATGCGTGACCTGTTCACCGATCTGCAGGCGTACGGGCGCGCGAGTGCCCTTGAGTTCCTTGAGCGAGGTGTTGACGGCGATAAAGTCAACGCCGACGATGCCGGCTTCGATCATGCGCTTGACGGCATTCGATCCACCGCCACCCACGCCGATAACCTTGATGCGTTGCAGCCTCTCTGCGGCAGTCACTGGCACGTCCATCTCCGTCTCCCCCATCACACGGATTCGAGCTGCAAACGATCGCGTGCGGCAAACGCCCCTGGATATTGGGAGGATGCTAACATACCATAAGGGTGCTGTCAACGTGCACCGATTACCGGTAGATCTCCAGTGACTAAAGCCGAACCGGCGATCCTTGACCGCTCGGGCCAGGGCAGATATACTGGAGGCAACCGAAGATGAGCTGGGGGAGCCCCAAAGGGCTGAGAGGATGGCCGCCCATCGACCCCTGTACCTGATCTGGGTCATGCCAGCGTAGGGAAGCACGGATCGCGATACGAGCCGCAGGCCCCTATGGTCTGCGGCTCTTGCTGTCTGGCACTGGAGACATATGCCTCTCGACGAGCGGGTTGTGGTAGTGCTCAACGGCCGGTTCACCCATGAGGCCCGGCTGCTGGAATGGGTTGACTCTGCGGACTGGGTCATTGCCGCCGACGGCGGTGCGAACTGGCTGGATGCCCATGGGCGAACGCCTCAAGAGATCGTGGGCGACATGGACTCGGTAAGCCCCGAGTTGCTGCAGCGGCTGGCGGGGGCGGGATGCCGCATCCAACGTTACCCCGCCTCGAAGGATGAGACCGATGGTGAGCTCGCTCTGGCCTCCGCATTCGCGCGCGGCCCTCGGGAGATCCTCGTGCTCGGCGCCCTGGGAGGAAGGATCGACCACACGCTGGCAAACCTATCACTGCTGATCATGCCAGAGGGACGGGAGCTGAACGTCCGGATATATGACGGCGTCTCCACGGTTCAGATTGTCGGCCCAGGCGCAGAGGTCGATGGCTCCCCCGGAGACACCGTGAGCCTGATCCCCTGGGGAGGCGATGCCATCGGCGTACACACCGAGGGCCTACAGTACCCACTGCGGGGCGAGACGCTGCGCTTTGGCCCCTCCAGGGGAATCAGCAACGTCCTGCTGACCAGCCACGCCAGGGTGTGGCTCTCGGCGGGGCGACTCTTGCTCGTGCACACGCCGCATCAGCAGCCGGAAGCAGGCCCATGATGAGCCAGGACTCTCGCAATCCCTTCGTCAAGGGCGCGATCGCTCGCGCATATGACGCCTGGTACGGGAGCGCACTAGGCGCCGCGATGCATCGCTGGCAGATGGACCTGGTCATGCGGATGTCGCGGCCGCTGGCCAGAGAGCGTGCCCTGGACGTCGGTACCGGCACCGGCCACTATGCTTGCGCGCTGGCCGATCGCGGATTGCGCGTCATCGGGCTAGATCCCTCCGCTGAGATGCTCTCTGTAGCACGGGCCAAGTCCGCCGCGGTATCGTGGCTGCGAGGCGTGGCGGAGCAACTGCCCTTTCCCGATGGCACATTTGACCTGGTGGTTTCCGTCACGGCCATCGAGTTCGTCCGGGATCCCGCCAGGACCACAGCGGAGATCTGCCGCGTGCTCAAGCCGGGCGGTCGGATGGTAATGGGCACGCTCAATTCGCGGGGGCCGTGGGGCAGGTTGTACCAGGAGATGGCGCTTGACCCCGAGTCGCCCTTCCACCAGGCGCAACTGAGAACCAGCGAGCAGTTCTGCGACCTACTGAGTTGTTGCGGAGCCGTACGGTGGAACAGCAGCGGCTTTCTGCCTGCCTCCGGCCGCGCCGTCAGGGCCGCTCCGCTGTTGGAGAGGCTGGGCCGGGTGCTCTGGCGCCGGCGCGGTGCTCTGTTGGTTGGGAGGGTGGAGAAATGAAGACCGTCAGCGCCCAGATCGGTCTGTACCCGCTGGGACGGCGCGATCTCGATCGGCCGGTTGAGGCGTTTCTTGATGCGCTGACCGAGAGTGGCCTGGATCACCAGATCGGCCCGATGAGCACGCTGGTGTGGGGCGGCGAAGAGGCGGTGTTTGCCGCGATACGGGAGGGCTACCGGAGGGCTACGGCGCTCGGCCCGGCGGTAATGCAGATCACGCTATCCGATGCCTGCCCTGTTCCCCAGTCCGGCGAGGAGCCATGATCCGCCGTCGGCTCCGCCAGCTTTGGCCATCTGTGGCACTCTGCACCGCACTGCTCTGCGGCTGGCAGGCGGCCGTCAACCTGCTCGGGGTCCAGGATTGGTTGTTGCCCAGCCCTGTACAGATCGCTCGGGCTGGCTGGCAGGCAGCACCCATACTCTGCCCCCATATCTGGGAGACCACCCGCGAGACGCTGGCCGGGTTTGCCCTGGCTCTCTTTGTCGGCCTGGGCCTGGGCATGCTGGTGGACTACTCCAGTACCGTGCGGGCGGCGGTGTATCCTCTGCTGGTTCTGTCGCAGACGGTCCCAGTGATTGCGATCGCGCCGCTCTTGGTCATCTGGTTCGGCTATGGCATCCTACCGAAGGTCATCGTCGTCGCGCTGGTGTGCTTTTTCCCGATCGTGATCAACACGGCCGATGGGCTGCAAAGCACAGATGCCGAGCAGATCGCGCTGCTACGCACGATGGGAGCCACCCGATCGCAGATCTTTCGCAAGGTCCGCCTGCCGGGCGCGCTGCCGGCGTTCTTCACCGGCATCAAGGTGGGCATCACCTACAGCGTCGTCGGCGCCATTATGGGCGAGTGGGTAGGCGCCAGCAGCGGCCTGGGTGTGTTCATGTTGCGGGCAACCAACTCATTCCGCACAGACTGGGTTTTCGTCAGTATCGCCGTGACAGCAATGCTGAGCTTGATGCTGTTCGGCGCTGTAACGCTTCTCGAACGCGCAGCCCTGCGCTGGTATTGGAGCTCTAGGAGAACGGAAGAATGGGAAGAGATACGGTAACAAAGGGATTGGCTCACACAGGTCGCAACACTCTCGTCGCGATCATGTGTGCCTTGGCGATATCCTTCGCCGGATGCGCTCCGTCTACGCTGGAGCCCGCTGTGCTCTCGCTGGATTGGGTGCCGAACACGAACCATACAGGCCTGTATGTCGCGCTGGAAAAGGGCTGGTACGCGGAGGAGGGCATCGACCTCCAGATACAGATCCCCTCCGACCCGTCAGCAGCACTGAAGCAGGTCGCGGCGGGCAACACCGAGTTCGGCGTCAGCTTTCAGGAAGAAGTAACGCTTGCGCGCAGCACGGGCATTCCCGTGGTATCGATCGCCGCGTTGGTTCAGCACAACACCTCCGCCTTTGCGGCGCTGGCATCGAGCGGGATCGAGCGGCCGCGCGACTTCCAGGGCCACACGTATGCCTCGTACAGCCTGCCCATTGAGCCGGCGATCATGAGTAGCCTGATGGCCTGTGATGGCGGCGATTCCGCTCTGGTCGACTTTATCGACGTGGGCTTTGACGCGTTCCCCGCGCTGGTCGGCGGCAACGTCGATCTGGCCTGGATCTTTCTGGGCTGGGATGGCGTCCAGGCGCAACTGAAGGGCATCGACCTCGCCGTGGTCCCGCTATATGGCTCCTGCGTGCCGGACTACTACACGCCGGTACTCATCGCGGGCGAGACGACGCTGGCGGATAAGGGCGATCTGGCGCGGAGGGTACTGAGCGCCACCGCGAGAGGCTACGAGTACGCCATCGGCCACCCCGATGAGGCGGCCGACATCCTGCTCAAGTACTCGCCGGAGAGCGATCCAGAGCTCGTACGCGCCAGCCAGGCCTATCTCAGCCCGCGATACCAGGACGATGCCGCCTCCTGGGGGGTGCAAGAACGCGGGGTGTGGGAAGGCTTGAGCGAATGGATGGCTGACCAGGGGCTGATCGAGAGGCCCATCGCGGTGGACGAAGCCTTTACGAACGAGTACTTGCCCTAAGTGCCACAACAAGAGATGCCCATCATTCGCGTAGAGCAGGTGAGCAAGGCCTTCCAGGTCGACGGGCGGGTCTTCTATGCCCTCGACCGGGTCAGCATGGAAGCGCGGCAACGGGAGTTCGTCAGCATCGTCGGCCCCAGCGGGTGCGGGAAGAGCACGCTCCTGAACTTGGTCGCGGGGCTGCTCGATCCGGACGACGGCGAGATCGCACTGCAGGGCGACCGCTCCGCGCCGCGCCTGGGGCGGGTGGGATACATGCCGCAGCGGGATGGGCTCTTGCCCTGGAGACGGCTTCTGGACAACCTGACGCTGGGGCCTGAGATCATGGGACGCGATGTGGCCATCGCACGAGAGCGGGCGCGCTCACTCCTTCCTCTCTTCGGCCTGGAGGGGTTCGAGCGCAGTTACGCACACGAACTATCCGGTGGGATGCGCCAGCGCGCGGCCTTGCTGCGGACGTTGTTATGCGAGCAGGAAGTCGTCCTCCTGGACGAGCCCCTTGGCGCCCTCGACGCGCTCACCCGGCGCACCATGCGCGACTGGCTTCTGGACATCTGGGAGCGCTTTGAGCGCACGATGGTCTTTGTCACCCATGACGTGGACGAGGCCGTTCTGCTCTCCGATCGGATCTATGTCATGTCTCCCCGGCCGGGCCGCATCGTTTCGGAGATCACCGTGGATCTATCCCGTCCTCGGGGAGAGGGGCTCCTAGGTCAACCATCATTCATCAGCTATCGTGATGAGATCCTCAACACGCTGCGAGAATCCAGTGCCTAGACAGATCACGATCACCATGCTCGATCACCAGGGCAATCGCCTGGTGACCTACACCGGCGTCCTGGTGGAAGAGAGCGCGGACATGCTGGCCGTGAGATGCCGCTGGACATCACAGGAGCCAGTGAAACTGGGGCTGTTCACGATCGAACCCGGCGATGTGCTGATCGAGTACTTTTACGCGAGAGAGCCCTTTAACATCTTTGCCGTACACGACCCGGGTGGCGCGCTCAAGGGCTGGTACTGCAATCTTCTAGAGAGCACCCGTATCTGTCGAGATAGCGTCGAATGGGCCGATCTCGCATTGGATCTGCTGGCCATCCCGACAGGGAAACGCCTCCTGCTCGACGAAGACGAATTCGAGGCGTTGCAGCCCGCGCCATTACAACGCAGGCGAGCGACGGAAGGATTGAACACATTGAACGAGTGGCTCAACCGGCGCCAGCATCCCTTCTCGTCTTCCCATGATCGCGCCTAGCTCGCGATACGGCACGGCTCACCGGAGATGGGACCCTCCTTTCACCCTGGGAGAACTCATGGTCAAGCTTTATGGATAAGTCGCAAAGGGCGGCGCGCTACGCCTTGGTGGCCAGGATCCCCAGGTCAGCGGAGATCCTGATTGAGGATGCCTTCCTCAGCACGGCCGGCATCACGCGGCCCATCATGGGGTTCCATATCACGGTGGCGGGCCCCTACGTGTGGCGGGCGGAGCGACCCGATACGGTTCTCATGCGCCTCGCACGCCAGTGCCGTCGCACGCAGCCCTTTACCCTGGCGATCGGCGGGGCCGGCACCTTCGATGGAGAGGGGTCCTACGCCGTCTACGTCCACGTCCAGCGCAGCGGTCCACTCCTCAGGCTGCACCGGCAGGTTCACGGGATCCTGCGCCGCCACATCCGTCTGCAGAGAGAGCTGCCGACAGATGGGTACCTGCCCCACGTCACACTGGGGCTTGGGCTAACCGTGGAGGAGCGGGATCGCGCACTCGCCGCTCTGGCGACGCGCCAGCTTTACCTCACGGTGGAGATCCACGAACTGCACCTCATGGAGGAGGCGCCCGGCACGCCGTGGAGAGCGGTTCGCGGCTTTCCCTTGGCGGGGCAACCCGAGCCCGGGCCTGAGCAGATACACGAGGAGTGAATCCGCGCGCACAGGCCACAGATTGCTTCCGGAATGCGGCGGGTGTAGACTATCCGCTACATCCGTCGCCTGGCCGCCGCCGCGACGGAGATCGCTGTACCTGCACACTTACGCCGTCCAGGAGGCAGTATGGCAGCAACCGTTCTCGTCCGGGAGGCGACGTCGCGCGCCGACGTGCGCAAGGTCGCGACCTTCCCGATGCGTCTCTACCAGGGCGATCCCAACTATGTCCCACCCCTTATCGGCGATCGCATCAAGCACCTGGAACCGGAGCACAATCCGTACTTTGATCATGCAGAGATGCAGCTCTTTATCGCAGAGCGCGATGGCGCCATCGTGGGGACCATCGCGGCCATCGCGGACAGGGTGCATCAGGAGGTATGGGACGAGGCGGTCGGCTTCTTTGGTGTCTTTGAGACCATCGAGGATGACGCAGTGGCCCGGGCGTTGCTGGACGCCGCAGCGAACTGGCTGGCCGGGCGCGGGCTCCAGGTGATGCGCGGCCCCATGAACCTGAACATCAATGACGAGTGCGCGATGCTCATCGATGGGTTTGACGGGGCGCCTGTGATCATGATGGCATACAACAAGCCCTACTACCCCGGGATGCTCGAGCGATACGGCTTTACCAAGGCCAAGGACCTCTATGCCTTTGACGTTCAGTTGCTCGAGTTCGGCCCGAACGTGGAGGGATTGCCCGCCCGCCTGACGCGGTTGGCGCAGATCGCGCAGGATCGGTACCACGTTCAGGTGCGGCCGATCAACATGCGCCATCTGGCCGATGATGTGGAACTGATCAAGCCGGTCCACCGGCAGGCCTGGGCCAAGAACTGGGGCGCGCTCCCGATGACAGATCGTGAGTACGCCTATCTCCTGGACGAGCTCAAGTCCGTGGTGGACCCGAGCCTGTCGTACCTCGCCTTTATACGCGATGAGATCGTCGGCGTGTTCCTTTCCATCCCGGACATGAACCAGATCCTGCCCTATGCCCATGGCCGCCTGCTGCCTTTCGGTTGGGCCAAGCTGCTCTTGCACCAGAAGGAGATCGATACACTCCGAGTCATGATCATGGGCGTGCTTGAGGAGCACCGGCTGAAGGGCATCGAGGCGCTCTTTTACAAGATGGCGAGCGAGGCGGCCTACCCCAAGGGGTACCGTCGCGCTGAGATGTCCTGGATCCTTGAGGACAACTACAAAGTCATCCGTGGCATAGAGGGAATGGGCGGTAAGATCTACCGAACGTACCGGATCTATGACAAGCCGCTCTCCCCTGCGGCGCTATGACGATAGCCCGACCGGTCCGAATCGTGACGGACAGTGGTTCCGACCTGCCCGCCGGTGCCGCTCAAGCGCTTGGCATCTCCGTGGTTCCGCTGGTGGTTCTGTTCGGCGATGAAGCTGTCGAGGAGCCCGAGCTGACACCGGATGCCTTCTGGGAGCGGGCCACTCGCTCCGGGATGCGCCCCAGCACGTCGCAGCCCAGCCTGGGCGCCTTCTACCTTGTGTTTGATGATCTGGTCAAGCGCGGATACGACGTGATTTGCATCACGATCACGAGCAAGCACTCGGGCACCTACTCGACGGCCTGCGCGGCCGGCCGGGGGTTCGGTGAGCGAGTCTCCGTTGTGGATTCCCATGCCCTCTCCATGGGCGTTGGGCATCTCGTGCTGACCGCCGCGCAGATGGCTCAGGAAGGCGCCTCACGCGAGGAAATACTGACGCGGATCCTCGCACTTCGCGATCGGGGCCAGATCATGATCCATCTGGAATCGATGGAGAGTGTCCGCCATGGCGGCCGGGCCGCGATGCTGATGCCGCTGATTGACCGCCTTGCCAGGGCCATGTCACTCAAGGCTGCGCTCACCATGGTTGATGGCGAGTTGCGCCTGTTGGGAGTGGCGCGCTCCACCGGGCGAAGCCTCAAGAGGCTCTCTCTGGAGATTCTGCGCATGGGGCCACTGGACGATCTCGTGGTCATGCACGTCCGCGCGCCTGAACTGGCTCACAGGCTGGTTGAGCTGCTGGTTCAGTTTCTGCCTTCCCGCGAGCAGGGCATTGTCGTCGGCGAGGCGGGGCCGGTCCTCGCGTGTCATGGCGGACCGGGCGTCGTGGGCGTAGGCGCGTGGCCCTCGGCAGGGCCTCACTAGCTCGGGCCCGTGGCTAGGGAGCCTCTTCAGGAACTCGTCTGATCGGTCCAAGCGAAAAAGAACCGCCTCTCGAATCGCCTCAGCAGTGTGAGCACAGGACGGGCCATCAGCCCCGTGAGCAGGGCGTTCCCGGAAGCCCGGGCCAGATCCCACCAGAGCGATGTCACCACGTAAAAGACGGCGTAGCTCCTCAGCGACTCGATCAGGCCCTGCCCGCGCTCCCAGTACATGCCCGATTGTTGCGGGGCGTAAATGTAGGGCCAGAACCAGATGTTCATGATCGCCCCAAAGACAAAGCCCCAAGCCAGCGCCCAGATCGATAGCACTGCGACCTCAGTTCGCGGGCGCCGGCGTAGATCCGGGATCCAGGCCGAGGTCATGCCCACCCACCCCAGCGCGAGCATCTGATACGGCAGCCAGGGTCCGATTCCTCCGCCAATCAAAGCGGAAACCAAAAGAGATAGAGACCCCAGCAGGAACCCGAAAGTGGCCCCATACGCATAGCCGCACAGCACGGGCAGGGTAAAGACCGCAGCAAAACCGGCCGGGCCCGGCACGGCGCGGAGCACGGCATTGGCCGCCGTCAACACGCCCAAAATCGCCACCATTCGGGCATTCATGGCCCCCGCCCCGAGAGTGGCGAGAATGGCGGCCAGAGACAGCCCCACCACAACGATCATCAGGAGAGGGGACTGCTGGAGCGCCGCGGCCGAAGAAGCCCCTGCGCCGCCCGAGCCCGATCCGTCGATCAAGAAGGGGTACAAGAACGCCAGCACGCCCACGAGGCTGGCCATCATGAGGACAAGGTGCGACCACCGGTTGCGATCACTCATCGGACCGCACCCAGCACGTCACGAACGGTGAGGAGCCGTCCGTCGTCGAAAACGCGACCGATCTGGCTGCAATAGTCCGGGTGGCGGGCCATCACATCGCACGTTGGGCCATCATCACACACGCTTCCCTCGGCAAGGAGCACGATCCGGTCCATGGATTCGGCGACCAACTCAACGTCATGCGTGGCCACCAACAGCGTCCGTCCCTCTTCGCGCTCCCTGGCGAGGTACCGCATAAAGGCCTCTTTCTGCGCCCGATCCACGCCCCGAGTCGGCTCGTCCAGGAGCACGATCTCTGGCTCTGCGGCCAGAATGGCTCCGAGGGCAACCCTCTGCCGCTCGCCGACGGAGAGGTCTCTAGGGTACTGATCGAGGAGGGATTCGATCCCAAGTGCTTCGAGCAATCCCTCCGGCAGATCCGGCGAAAGGCCATGGCTCCGGCGGGTAAAAGCAAGCTCATCGGCCACAGTCTCAGCAAAGAGGAGCGCGTTGGGATTCTGAGGCACATAGCCCAGTGTCCGTATCCTCTCCTCAAGCGTCAGATGGCGGGCATCCTGCCCACGAATGTACAGATCGCCTCGTATCGGACGGAGCAGGCCAACCAGCAGCCTGAGCAGCGTGGTCTTGCCGGAACCGTTTGCGCCCATGAGCGCCACAATCTCGCCCTGCCGCACACGCAGGTTCGCATCGGACAGAGCGACGTGCTCGCCGTAGGCGTAGGACAGTCCGTTGGCCGTGATCGCATCCGGCGCATCGCTCGTGACGGCGCGAACACGCGTGTGGCTGGACGTCGCAAGAGCATGGCCGGCCGCATGAGAGCGGGCCTCGTGGACAGAGAGGGGCAGAGGGGTCCAGCCCAGTTCAACGCCCAGCTGCACCAGCGGCGGGGCCTGATCCGTGTGCGGCAGCACCTCGCGCGGAGAACCAGAGATCAGGGTGCCGTCGCCCGGAAGATGAATCAGCAGATCGGCATGGGGAAGCACGCGTTCGACGCGATGCTCCGAGAGCACAACCGTGATGCCCTGATCCTGGTTGAGACGGGCCAGGAGACTCAGTACCTGCTCGGCACCCTCCGGGTCCAGCTGAGAGGTCGGTTCATCGAGCACCAGAATCTGAGGCTCAAGGGTAAGCGCAGAAGCCAGCGCCACGCGCTGCTTTTCTCCCCCGGATAGCGTGCTGATGCGACGCCCTCGCAGATGGCCCATGCCGAGACGATCGAGCACAGCGTCGATACGGCGCTCCATAAGGAGGCGTGGTACGGCATGATTCTCCATGGCAAAGGCGAGTTCCGCTTCGACCGAGTCAAAGACAAACTGGCTCTCTGGATCCTGAAACACACATCCGACACAGGCGCTCATCCCTCTAGGGCCAAGTTGCAATGGGTTTCTCGCGGCGACCTGGAGCACTCCGGAGATGGCCCCGCCGCTAAAGTGCGGCACGAGGCCGTTCAGAGCACGCAGCAAAGTGGACTTGCCCGAGCCAGAGGCGCCTGTGACCAGGACAAAGGCACCCGCTGGCACGGTGAGATCAACCGCCTCCAGAACCGGGCGAACGGCCCCGGGGTAGGTGTACGTGAGCCCCCTTAGCGTGATCACGGCAAGGTGTCCGAACTGACCGGCCGGCCATCCTCGCCCTTCACGGACGGTGGCCGATCCTGCACGAGCGAAACGACGCCAGGCACCGCCAGTAGGGCTACCGCAAGGCCGAGGGTAGGGCTAAAAGGGGGGATCAGCACGCCATCGACATGGGGCGCGTAGGAGACCAGCGCCGGGTTCGATCGCGCGGCGAGAACTCCGGCGGCCAGCGCCACCACGCTGCCCAGGGCGACGGCCCCATCTCCCGGGCCCCAGATCTGCAGGCCATACCGCGTCCGACGGGAATGCCGCCCCAGCTGCCAGAACACGCCGGCCATCAGCAGAACGCCGGCCAGCAGGATCCCGTCGCCGGCAGCTTGGATCCAGGTGATGCGCAGCACGAGCCCGGCCATCAGCAGCAGCAGCCCCAGGGCGAGGGACCCACGCAGAAGGCGCGTTCTGCCGGGGCCAAGATCTGTAAGCTCACCGCTGAGCCCGCGGGATTCCATCGACTCTGCCAGTTGCACGGCATGCTCAAAGGCCGTCGTCAGCAGGGGCATGGCCAGAGGGAGTGAATCCCGCCAGTTCCTAAAGTGATGCCCCCGGATCCGCTGGGCCTCGCGGATCTCGCGAGCACTCTGGAGCATCTGGGGAACAAACGTCAGCGCGATGGTCGCCACAACACCCGCCTGATAGAGAAAGGCGGGCGCCATCCGCATCAGTTGGCTGGCATCGGTGGCCAGGTTGAAGGCCGCAAAGATAAAGAGAAGCGTCCACAGGGCATAGCCCGATGCGGCGCCGCCGAGCACAGCCTCCAGCGTGACGGGGCCGCCGATGAGAGGCCAATTCTCCGGGAGCGACAAGAGAACGATCTCGCCCGTGTGGTTCATCAACGCCCCAAAAGGGATGGTGATGAGCCAGATGATCAGGCCCAGCCGGAGAAGCGCACGCCAGCCGCCTGCCATGGGAGTGTCCGGAGCCACGCCCAGGTACACGAGCCAGGTTGCCAGGACGATCAGCGTCAGGTAAAGAGGATTGCGCATCGAGAGCGCAAGAACAGCGGCCGAGGCCGCCCACAGCAGCCAGACCAGGGGATTACGCATCAACAGCACGGGACCAGCAGAATGGGGAGGCGGAGGCCGACATGAAGCTCATTCCCTCTGAGGCCAGGCAGCGGCAGAATCGGGCAGCAGAGCCAGTTTAGCGGCACCGCAGAGCGCCGTCAAAACCCGTCGGGAGGGTGCCCTGATTGCACGGCTCAGGGCGCCGAGATATCGACGCGCCGCAGCAGGTTGGCGTTGGTGACCACTGATACCGAGCTGAAGGCCATCGCCAGCTCCGCCAGAGCAGGATGCATGAGGCCCATCACCGCCAGCGGAATCATCACGACGTTGTAAAAGAACGCCCAGAAGAGGTTTTGCCGGATCTTGGCGTAGGTGGCGCGGCCAAGGCGCACTGCCCGCACCACCCCCCCGAGATCGCCACTCAGAAGCGTGACGTCGGCGGACTCGATGGCAATGTCCGTCCCGGTCCCTATGGCGATGCCCACATCCGCCTGCGAGAGTGCGGGCGCATCGTTGATGCCGTCACCCACCATGGCAACCGGCCCATAGCGCTCCTGAAGGCGAATGATCTCGGATACCTTGGCCTCGGGTAGCACGCCCGCCAGAACATGGT
Source organism: Chloroflexota bacterium (assembly GCA_012719135.1). Taxonomy (GTDB): domain Bacteria; phylum Chloroflexota; class Anaerolineae; order UBA1429; family UBA1429; genus JAAYED01. The sequence continues at coordinate 18,777 of JAAYAW010000066.1, read as the reverse complement.
CGATCCCCGCCTGATCGGCGATCGCCTGCGCCGTGTGCGGGTTATCGCCGGTCAACATCGCGGTTCGGATTCCCAGGCTCGCCAGCCGCTCGATGACGGCGGCCGATTCCGGCCGGATGGGATCCGCGACAGCGACGATCCCAATGATGCGCGCCCCTCGGGCCACCAGCATGCTCGTCTGGGCCTGGCTCTCGAGCCCGGCCAGCTCCGGCTCGACGAGAGAGGAATCGATCCCCGCCTCCCTGAGGAGGTCCCTGCTTCCGACGCGCACAAGCTCTCCCTGGACGGACGCCACCACGCCCTGGCCCCGCACGGCCCGGAAATCCAGAATCTCTGCCAGCGGAATGCCGCGGGCCGTCGCCTCCTGCACAAGTGCCTGCCCGAGCGGGTGTTCGCTGCCTTGCTCGGCAGAAGCCGCCAGGGCCAGCACGGCGCGGTCATCGCCATCCCGGGCCACGATTGTTGTGACGCGAGGCTTCCCAACCGTCAGAGTCCCCGTCTTGTCAAAGGCTACGACTCGAACACCGTTCAAGGTCTGGATGGCCGCCCCATTGCGGATGAGCACGCCCTGCTGAGCGCCCATGCCGCTGCCCACCATCAGGGCCGTTGGGGTAGCCAGACCGAGCGCACAGGGGCAGGCCACGACCAGGACAGACACGGTAGCCGCCAACACGAGGGTCAGGATGGACGCATCGGGATCGACCCACGGGAGGAAGGACTCTACCGCGACCAGAACACCTCGCAACACGTCCCCGGCGAATAACCAGAGGAGCGCCGTGAGCAGGGCCACGCCGATCACCACGGGCACAAACACGGCCGTCACACGATCGGCAAAGGCTTGAATCGGGACACGTGTGCCCTGTGCCTGCTCGACCATTCGAATGACCTGAGAAAGAAAGGTATCGGCACCCACACGGGTAGCCTGGACTCTCAGCAAGCCTCCCTGGTTCACCGTGGCTCCAATGAGCGCGTCGCCCGGGCGCCTGGTCACAGGCATGGACTCTCCGGTAGCCATGGACTCATCGACGGCGCTCTCTCCCTCCAACAAAAGCCCATCGGTGGGTATCTTTTCGCCGGGGCGCACCAGGAGCACGTCGCCCACTCGAACCTGAGCCAGAGGCACCTGATACTCGTGTCCGTCGACGAGCAAGGTGGCTTGCTTGGCGCCCATCTGCAAGAGCCTGCGGATGGCCTGCGAAGCACGCCCGCGCGCGCTGGCCTCGATGTACCGGCCCGTCAGGTGTATGGCCATGATCATTGCGGAAACCCCGCCATAGCTGGCGAGAGGGGTCACCAGTGAAAGGGGGGCGCTGAGCCAGGAGGCGCCGGTGCCCATGGCAATGAGCACGTCCATATTGGCGTTCCCGTGACGAACCGCATTCCACGCCGAGCGAAACGTGGGCCAGCCAGGCCACAGGAGCACGGGCAGGGCAAGGGACATCAGCACGAGATCCATCGTCGTCATGCCGGCCCAGTGGATGCCAAAGACCATGTGCATCAACATGAGAATGACGATCGGCCCAGCAAAGGCCCAGGCGATCCACATCCGGCGACGCGCATCCCGCATTTTGATCGTTTCCAGATCCGGGGCATCGGCGAGCAGGTCCGAGGAGACGTCCGGCAACACCTCGTAACCCGCCGTCTCCACGGCACGCTCAAAATCCGCTCGCGTTGCCGAAGCCGGCAGGAAGGAGAGCGTGGCTCGTTCGGTGGCGAGATTCACCGTCACGTCCAGGACGCCGGGCACCCGGGAAAGGGCCCGTTCGACGTGCCGAACGCAAGCCGCACAGGTCATCCCGCCGATGGGCAGCACGGCGCGCTCTACCGCGGCATCGTATCCTGCCTCTCGAACCTGCTCCACGAGCCGAGAGACGTCCAGAATGGTCGGATCGAAGGTAATCGAGGCACGCTCGGTCCCGATATTGACGTGTGCCTCACGGACACCCTCAGCGCGATTGAGCCGGCGCTCCACCGTGTTGGCACACGCCGCGCAGGTCATGCCCAGAACATCGATTTCCACTTTCTGTTCGCTCATCGGAGCACCTCATACTAGCGGCCGTCATACCTATACCATCATTATACATTGTTTAGTTATTTTGTAAAGAACTGGCGATGCAGGCTGCCCATCTCGAGCCGTTTTGAGGGCTGCTGGTTCCGCTGAAAGCGAGGGGTCCAGGCGGGGCTACTCGGCAGGCTTCCATCTCAGGTAACGCAGCAGGGCAAGCACAGCCGGCCAGCCGTCCCGCCAGGGCGAGAGCTTTTTCTCTGCGCGCGGCGCGTAGGAGATCGGCACCTCATGAATCCGGTGGCCCATGCGCGCGATCTTGGCTGTGATCTCGGGCTCAAGGTCAAACCGATTGCACTCGAGATCCAGCCGGGAGGCAATGGAAGTGAGCACGAGTTTGTAGCAGGTCTCCATGTCGTGCACGCGGATACCATAGAGCAGGTTCGTCAGTGCGGTGAGGAAGCGATTTCCCCAACGCGTAGTGAGCCGCTGGCCCGAGAGATCACGAACGCCGTACACCACGCTCGCGTCGCCGGATAGGATGGGGGCAAGCAGAACCGGGTACTCCTCCGGAGAGTACTCCAGGTCGGCGTCCTGAATGATGATCGCGTCTCCCCGGGCAGCCGCGATGGCGGTGCGGATGGCGGCTCCTTTGCCCCTGTTCTCCGGATGGCGGAACACCCGCACCCCGGGCAGATCGATGGCCTGGAGGATGCGCCGAGTGCCATCGGTGGAGCAATCATCCACGATGATGATCTCCTTATCCACTGCGACGGCATTCACGCGCTGGAGAATGCTCTCCAACCCCGCTTCCTCGTTATAGACGGGCATCAGTACAGAAAGCTTCATAAGGCCGTGCTCGTTTCGTGGAATCCGACAGACACAGGGTCCCCTCGCGGGGGGCAGTATACCGCTGCGTCCCGCTGAGCGCCAAGTGATATCTGACAAGGCTGCGGGGTTCATTGACCCGCATCTGGCCCCATGCTAGACTGCCCTGCGCTACAGGCAGCTTATGTCGCCCTAGACGGCTGGCGGGATGGAAAAGCATGACCGAACGGTGCGGTGATCTGGTGATCCGGGTGCACGGCGGCCACCACTATGTACAGACCAAAGAGGGCATCGTCGATTGCACCATCAGGGGCAGGCTAAAGCGCGAGCGTCGCGGCACGGACCTGGTGGCTCTCGGCGATCGCGTGTGCTGGGTGCCAACCGAGGAAGGCTCTGGCATCATCGAGAGCGTGTTGCCCCGTGTCCGAGTCCTCTCTCGCCGCCCTCCGCCGCCGCGTCCAGGCACCATGGCCGGCCAGGAACAGGTGATCTTGGCAAACCCAGACCAGGTTCTGGTGGTCTTTGCGCACCACAATCCCGAGCCGAACCCGCTGATGCTCGATCGCTATCTGGTGGCCTGCGAGGCGGCGGATCTCCCCGTCGTGATCGTGGCCAACAAATCCGACCTCCTAGAGCCGGGCGAGGAGAACCCCTTTGACGTCTACCGCAGGATCGGCTACGCCGTCATCGAGGTGAGTGCGGCCCGCGGCGAGAACCTCGAGTCACTGAGGAGTATGCTTCGAGGCAAGATGTCCGTGTTGACGGGCCCCTCAGGCGCAGGGAAATCCAGCCTGCTCAATGGATTGTGGCCGGATCTCGACCTCAAGACCGGGCCGATCAGCGAGTATCACGACCGGGGAAAGCACACCACCGTGGTGGCCTCCTTACTGAACCCCGAGCCGGGCATCTATGTTGCGGACACACCTGGATTGCGAGTGTTCATGTTCTGGGATATTGAGCCGGAGCAACTCGAAGCGTTTTTCCCGGAGATGAGGCCTTATCTCGGGCACTGCCGGTTTCAGCCCTGCACCCACATCCATGAGCCAGGCTGCGCCGTGCAGGACGCGGTGCAGAGTGGCGAGATCGATGCTCGGCGCTATGAGAGCTACTGCAAGATGTTCGCGTACGCTTTCTGAGGGCGGGCAGTGCTCGCCAGCACGCCGGTCAGTACTCAATCGGCAGCCTTTCCCCCAGAACCGGTAGAGGGCGGGTAACGTACACTTCCACGGCCGCCAGCGCAGTGGCCGCCAACTCGCGCCACCAGTAGTGTTCGATGTGCTGATAGTCTCTTCGATCTGCGGCGACCCCAACCGCATCGATTCCAAGGCCGTTCCCGGTAAAGAGCGCCCGATCGAGATGATAGGACTGCGTCACCAGAATCGCACTATCGACGGCAAAGATGTGGCGAGCGCGGTAGCAGCTGTCATACGTCCGGCGCCCGGCATAATCCAGAACGATATCCTCATCGGGGACACCCAGCGCCTGAGCGTACTCACGCATGTGTTGCGGCTCGTTGTAGTCCGCAAAGCGATTGTCGCCCGTCATGAGGAGCTTGCGCACCTTGCCCGCCCGGTACAGCAGCACAGCCGTGTACACGCGATCCTCCAACACCGGGCTTAGGCGACCGTCGGGCCACACGCCGGCACCGAATACGATGGCGATAGGGCGGGAGGGCGCCGTCTCGATTGTGTAGATCGCCTTGCCATAGTGCTGGTTTGTCCACCAGCGCAACAGCACGACCAGGAATGCACAGATCAGGGCCGCCGTCGCGAGCCCCGCTAGAAAAAGTCCGAGTCTGTGCCGCCAAGTTCGGTGCTTCAATGTGGCTCTCCCATCGGAGTAGTTGCTGCCGATTATAGCACCGCACAGCTCGACGAACGAAGCTCGCAGTAACCAGCCGCCACGCAACGTCCCAGGCGACCTGGTGTTAGTACAGGGGAACCGTTACGCGTGCAGGAGGTTGCCATGTCATACACGACCCGGGGCTGGTACCTGGAGGATTTCCAGGTGGGCCAGGAAATGGACTCGCCACGCCGCACCATCACCGAGGCGGACATTGTTCAGTTCGCGGGCCTTTCCGGCGACTATAACGCCCTCCATGTTGATGCGGAGTATGCCCGGTCCACCCCGTTCGGCGAGCGCATCGCGCACGGCCTGCTTGGCCTGTCCGTGGCATCGGGGCTGGCTGCTCAGGCCGGATACCTGGAAGGCACCGTTATGGCCTTTACCAGCCTGGACTGGCGATTCAAGAGACCGATTCTTATTGGGGATACGATCGGCCTCACCAGCACCGTGAGCCGCGTGCGTCCGATGCCAAGCCAGGGCGGCGGACTGGTGACACTGCAGGTGACCGTGCTCAATCAGCAGGAAGAGGTCGTACAGGAGGGCACCTGGAGCCTGCTGATGCGCAGCAGAGCGGCGGGAAGCCCCGACGCCCAGCCATAGCGTGTCCCTCTCCTGCCTGCTGACACAGCATGGCGAGAATGCGCGAGCAGCGGATAAGCCGTAGAGAAGCAGGCCTGGGCGCCGGTTGGCGCCCAGGCCTGCGGTACAGCATCCCGAAAGCGATCAGTGGATGGGCACCCCCTCCGCCAGCAAGCTCTCAATCAACTCCGTCGGGATCACAAACTCCGGTGTGCCGACGTACCCCGGCGCCACCTCATACTTGTCAAAGGCGATGACGAGTCTGCCCTCCTGACTGACGTAAAAGTCGTGGTCCGCCTCGATCCCCTCGAAAGCGTCCACGTACGGGTCCGTCTCGTCGACCCAATAGAGCGGGTGTCCGGCCTCATCTACGGCTGCCCGCATCTGCTCCAGGAGATACTCGTTGATGACCTCGAGATGGTCTGTGCCCGGGCGGAAAAGAGAACCCAGAGTCATGAGCTCACCGGTCCGCTGGTTGACGTTGTAAAAGTCATAGCTGGTGTTCGAGCCTCCAGCGGCCACGAAATACTCTACCCGCAGCGAAAAGACCTCATCGTTCGAGCACATGATCTCATAGTACGTCTCCACGCCTCTGTGGATGGTCTCCTCTCCGTACTCCGCCTGCAGTGCGGCGACATCGGCCTCGTACTGCGCTATGAGGGCCTGCCCATCCGCCAGAAGTTCGGCGTTGATCGCGTCTTCCAGCTGTTGATTCTCCAAACCCTCGATGCGTGCGATGCGAATATGCGCCTCGTAGCCGCTTTCTTCGGCAGCATAGTCAACAAAGGTGAGCACTCGGACCAAGGACCCAAGCACCGGAATATCGCTCAACGTGGAAGCCTGTGCAGGCAGGGCGTTCACCGCAAGGGTCAGAAAGAACAGAGCTCCCGCTGCCGTCGCCAGGGCCCAACGCCATCCGGGCACACTCCAAACGCTCGTCCGGGGCCGGTGGCTTTCGCAGAGATCGTCCACTCGTGCGGCCAAGTGAGAGGGGATAGGAGTCGCATCATAGCGAGCCTTGAGTTGATCCATACCCTTGGTCATGATCTATACCTCCATTTCCAGGCGAAGCATCCGCAGAGCGGCATACAGCCGCGTCTTGACTGTGTTCACGTTCAGCTCCAGCACGTCGGCCACCTCCTGGAGCTTTAGCTCTTCAAAATAGCGCAGAACGACGATCGTCTTGTACTCGGTAGGCAACGAGTCGAGGGCCTGCTTCAGATCCTCGCGTGGCAGCACATCCTCGCCCGGAGCACGCTCGCTGGTGGCTGGGACCGCGTCAAAATAGCCATCGTCAACGGGCACGAACCGCTTGCGAAGGCGCAGCCAATCCAGCGCGGTGTTCACTACGATGCGGTAGACCCAGGTCCCCAAGTACTGCGGCTCCCGAAGAGGAGCAGCCGTGAGCGCCTTGACCAGAGCGGTCTGCAGGATATCCATCGCATCCTGCTCGTTTCCCGCATAGCTGAACGCCAGACGATAGAGCCGATCCTGCTCCGCTCGGAGATGAGCGGCCAGCCTCTGGTAGAATTGCTGATTGGCCAATGCTTTACCCCCAATGCCATGTTTCCTCCGTTCAGTGTATAGACGAGGCAGGAAGGTTAAAAGTTTGGCGCACGTCGAGACTGGCCGATCCCAAACCCGTCACTGATCCAGGAAACGGCTACACGAGGGCAGGCGACCGCGATACAGGGGAGACGGACGATACGGGCCCCGCCCATGTTCGAGCGGGGCCCGTGCGAGCCTCTCCGAGAGGCCTTTGCGGGGCGGGCGATCGCCTCAGCCCCTCAGGCGAACCGAGACGTTATGCCTCCGGGAAAGCTACTGCGGACGACGGCGCAGGCGACAAAGCAGCGACGCGAGCGGCTTGCTCGCACAGAGCCGGCGCGACAGCCGGCGACCGACGCTATGTGCCGCAGCCCAGCGATAGAGCATCCAGCGCCACCAGCGCCGGTAGAAGGGGGCGCGCCGCTTGCGAGCGCCAGGACCCCAGCGGACGGCCGCAGCCGCCCAGGTGAGCCCGGCGCCAAAGCCGGCGAGGACCAGGATCTGCCCGGGGATGACATGGCCCTTGCGGACTGCCTCGCACAGGGCGATCGGCACCGAAGCGGCAGAGGTGTTTCCGTACTCCTGGATGTTGGTGTAAAAGCGCGCCAGATCAAGCCGAAGGCGTCTCGCCGTCGCCTCCAGGATGCGCGCATTGGCCTGGTGAGGAATGATCCAGTCGATGTCGCCGATCTCCAGGCCTGCCCGCTCGGCCACACGCTCGATCACGCGAGGAAGAACTCGCGTGGCAAAACGGAACACCTGGTGCCCATCCATTGTCAGGTAGTGCTCCCGAGCGGCCAGCGACTCGGCCGAAGCGGGTAAGGCGCTACCGCCGGCAGGCACCTTGAGCAGATCGGCACCAGAGCCGTCCGCGCCCAAAATCGTGGCCAGCACGCCGGCGCCGCCATCGGATGCGCGCAGGAGGACAGCGCCCGCGCCATCACCAAAAAGCACCGCCGTGCTACGGTCCTGCCTGTCCACGATCCTCGTCATCGTATCCGCGCCGATGACGAGCACCATCTCTTCCTGGCCAGAGGCGATGGCGGCGTGCGCCAGGGTCAGGGCATACACGAACCCGGAGCATCCGGCATTGAGGTCCACTGCGCCGGCATGGACCGCCCCCAGGCCGCTCTGCACCAGGCAAGCGGTGGAAGGTGTTCCGTAGTCGGGAGTCATGGTCGCCAGGAGGATCAGACCGATATCGAGCGGATCGGCATCGGCCACCTCCAGCGCCTGGCGTCCGGCCTCGATCGCCATGGAGGCGGTTGCCTGGTGATCCGGGGCCCAGTGCCGCCTCTCTATGCCCGTCCGCGTACGAATCCACTCGTCGGACGTATCCATCATCTGAGCCAAATCCTCGTTGGTGACGACGCGTTCCGGCACGTACATCCCCCATCCGACGATCGCGGCCATTGAGCGGGGTTCAGGCATCCTGGTACCTGGAGAACACGAGGCTGACGTTGTGTCCCCCGAATCCGAAGGAGTTGGAGAGTGCCGTGCTGATGGCGACCTGGCGCGCCCGCCCTGGCACATAATCCAGATCGCAATCAGGGTCGGGGTGCTCCAAGTTCATCGTGGGCGGCACAGTGCTCGACTCGAGCGCACAGACGCATAGGATCGCCTCAAGCGCTCCGGCGGCGCCCAGCAGATGCCCCGTCATGGATTTGGTCGAGCTGACTGGTAGACGGTAAGCGTGCTCTCCAAAGACAGCTTTGATGGCTTTCGTCTCGGTGATATCGTTGAGCACCGTGCTGGTCCCATGGGCGTTGACGTAATCCACCCGCTCGGGCTCGATCCCGGCCGAGGAGAGCGCCAACCGCATGCAGGCCGTGGCCCCGGCTCCATCGGGCTCTGGTGCCGTGATGTGGTAGGCATCGTCATTGGTGCCATAGCCCAGCACCTCCGCGCGTACGGTGGCGCCCCTCGCCAGGGCATGCGCCAGCGACTCCAGAACGAGAATCCCTGCTCCTTCTCCGACCACAAAGCCATCCCGATCGCGATCAAAGGGACGGGAGGCACGAGCGGGATCCTCATTGCGCGTAGACAAGGCTCGCATGGCGCCGAACCCGGCCATGGCGATCTCCAGCACGGACGCCTCGGAGCCGCCGGCCACGCACACATCGGCACGGCCCTGACGGATCATCTGGACGCCCTCGCCAATCGCGTTGGCGCCGGTCGCGCAGGCGGAGGTCACGGCCATGTTGGGCCCTCGCAGCCCATGCTCTATCGCCACCATGCTGGCTGCGCTCTCTGGCAGGATCATGGGGATGAGATAAGGGCTGACCTTGCCCGGCCCGCGCTCGATGAGCACGCGGAGTTGCTCTGTCACGGTTCCCATGCCTCCGATGCCGGAGCCGATCACTACGGCCGTGCGCGCGCCTAGCCCGTCGGCGAATGCCTCGTCGGAGAGGGCCGCATCGCGCAGAGCTTCACGCGCAGCCACCAGGGCGTATTGAGCGCAAGAGTCCATGCGCCGCACATCTCTCGCCGGAAAGTGCGCTTCGGCATCAAACGAGTGCACCTCGGCCGCGATGGTCGTACGATAGCCTGTGGCATCAAAACGCGTAATCGGGCCAACACCCGAACGCCCGGCCACGATGCCGTCCCAGGTGCTGGCGAGATCGTTGCCCAAAGGGGACACAGCCCCCATGCCAGTGACGACTACTCTGTTCAACGGATTCCTCCTCCTGTTTTGCCGCGCGCCCTTGCAGTGTATTCTGCCAGTACTAACCCGCTCCCGCGCCAGGAGTTGCTTCCGGCCAGTGCGCACGGGGCCGCAACCTGCCCGGAGGCACGGTGTTTGCCATAGAGACACAGCCAGCCACGTCAGGAGGACGTATGATCAGAACGCCGCTCACCGATCTATTGGGGATCGACCACCCCATCTTGCAGGGAGGGATGGCGTGGGTCGCGACCTGGCAACTGGCCGCCGCCGTATCAGAGGGCGGCGCACTGGGGATCATCGGTGCAGGCAACGCACCGGTCGAATGGGTCCGCGAGCAGATCCGCCAGACAAAGGCGCACACTGATCGGCCCTTTGGCGTCAACATACCCCTGTTCAGCCCCGTGGCCGAGCAAGTCATGGCGCTAGCCATCGAGGAAAGTGTGCCGGTGCTCACGACAGGCGCCGGAAACCCGTCGCCCTACGTGGAGAGGTTGAAGCAGGCCGGGATCATCGTGATTCCCGTGGTAGCGTCGGTGGCGCTGGCTCGGCGATTGGAGCGCCAGGGCGTCGATGCCGTTATCGCGGAAGGGGAGGAGTCCGGGGGCCATATCGGGACCGTTACTACCCTCAGTCTGGTACCGCAGGTCGTGGACGCCGTGTCGATTCCCGTGATCGCCGCGGGCGGCGTGGCAGACGGGCGCGGGCTTGTGGCGGCACTGGCGCTGGGGGCAGCCGGGGTGCAGATGGGCACACGCTTTGTCTGCACGGAGGAGTGCATCGCACATGCAAACTACAAAGATGCCATCATCAAGGCGAACGAGCGGGCCACACTCGTAACCGGCGTAACCATCGGGCACCCGGTACGCTGCCTGCGTAACCCGATGTCCCGTGAGTTCGAATCTATGGAGAAAGCAGGCGTGCCCGAGGCGGAGGTGGTGGAGTTTGGTACCGGACGTCTCCAGATGGCTGCGATGAAGGGAGATGTCCTGAACGGCACGGTCATGGCCGGACAGATCTCTGGCCTCGTGCATGACGTCCTCCCGGCCGCGGACCTCATTGAGCGAATCAGCCAGGAAGCAGCCTCGCTACTAGCCCGCTTGCCAACGTTCCTCGGCGCGCGGGAGGAACCCGCATGAGCCCATTGGGGGTCGTCTTCCCGGGGCAAGGGTGCCAATACGTCGGCATGGCCTCAGCCTTGCGTCTTCTCTCCGCAGGAGCCCGGCGCAGGCTGGATGAGGCCGATGATATCCTGGGGTACAGCCTCTCTACGCTCTGCCAGGACGGGCCAGTGCAGGCTCTGGATCAGACGGTACACACGCAGCCGGCGATATACACCGCGACAGTGGCCCTTTGGGAGCACCTGAGCGAGGCCATGGCATGGCGCGGCCCGGGAAGCGACTCCGAGATGGCGATCGTCTGTGGGGCCGGGCATAGCCTGGGTGAGTTCGCAGCCCTGACGGCCGCGGGATGCATGACCTTTGAGGATGGCCTTCGGCTGGTGCGCCGGCGAGCGGAGGCGATGGCTGAGGCCGGGGCAAAAAGCCCGGGCGGCATGGCGGCCATCCTCGGGCTGAGCGATGAGGCGGTACAGGAGCTCGTCGATGATGCCCGTGCACGGCAGTACCAGCTGTGGGTGGCCAACTACAATTCCCCCGGGCAGGTCGTAGTCGCCGGCTCAGCGGACGCTCTGGCGATGGCACACGAGTTGGCCGAAGCCCGCAGGGCAAAGCGGGTTGTCCCGCTGGCCGTGAGCGTGGCCTGCCACACCCCGCTGATGGGTGGCGCTGCGGAGGCGTTCGGCGAGGCCCTTGCGGACACCGCTCTCCGGCGGCCTGCTTTCCCGATCATCAGCAATGTGACAGCACAGCCGCAAAGCGAGCCGGAGGAGATCCGGAGCAGCCTGCTGCAGCAACTCGTCTCGCCGGTGCGATGGGTGGAATCGGTCCGCGCATTCGCGAATTTGGGCGTCGACACGATCCTGGAGGTGGGTCCGAAAGCCGTTCTCTCGGGTCTGATCCGGCGGATCACGACGGACGCCTCGCTCGTCACGGTGTGCGATGCGGCGAGCGTTGCGAACTGGATCGCCAGCGGGGAGGCACTGAACAGATGAACGCCAACGGGGGACGTGTCGCCTTGGTGACGGGTGCGTCAAGGGGCATCGGCCGGGCAATTGCACTGGAGTTGGCGCGACATGGCTGCCACGTGGTGGTGAACTACCTCCGCGATCGGGAGGCCGCGGAGGCGGTCGCGCAGGCGATCCGGGATACCGGGCAGGGGGCGATCACGGTTCAAGCGGACGTTGCCACTGCGGCAGGAGCCATCGCGCTCGTGGAGGCCGCGATGGAGGCGTTTGGCACCATCGATATCCTAATCAACAACGCCGGCATCACCCGAGATGGCCTGCTGCTGCGCATGCCCGAGGATGACTGGGACGCCGTACTCGATACGAACCTCAAGGGCGCGTTTCAGTGTATCAAGGCGGTGCAACGCATCATGCTAAAGAACCGCGCCGGCCGCATCATCCAGATCAGCTCGGTGAGCGGCACGCGCGGGAACGCTGGGCAGGCCAACTATTCGGCTGCCAAGGCGGGCCTCATCGGCCTGACCAAGTCCATGGCCAGGGAGTTGGCTCCCCGCCATATCACAGTCAATGCCGTGGCGCCCGGGTTCGTCGATACCGAGATGACGCGCGCCCTACCCGCCGACGCGATCGAGCAGGCCGTAGGCCAGATCCCCCTCGGCAGACTGGGCTCAGCAGAAGAGATCGCGACAGCGGTGGCCTTTCTGGCCTCTCCCGAAGCAGGCTACATCACTGGACAGGTCCTGGGGGTGGATGGCGGCCTGGGCATGTGACCGGTTCTCCGGTGCGCCCTATCCGGCCGGGAACCGCCTTCTGGCGGCCTGCGTTCCGGTGGCGGGCGGCGCCCTGGCTAGCCCCTCGTGGGGGAGCGCGCCACGGCCAGACAGCCCCCCATGGGTTGGCAGCGACGGCATGGAGCCTTGGCCCTGCGGGTGGATCAGGTATAATGGGTGGGTATCGAACCCAAGGCTCGGGAGGTCCCATGACGCCTAACCCGGTATTCTTGCGGTTGGGCCCCATCAACGTCTATTGGTATGGGGTTCTGATCGTCTCAGGTGCCATGCTGGCGGCTTACTTGGTCAGCAAGCTCTCTTCTCGCAACGGGCACGATCCAGAAATCGCATGGAACCTGCTGATCGTGGCGTTGTTCACCGGGATCATTGGGGCACGCCTGTATCACATCGCCTCAAGCTGGGAGTATTACTCCCAGAATCCCTCCGAGATGTTTGGTCTGCAGATGAGCGGATTCGGCATCTTTGGTGCCGTTGCCGGCGGCGCGGTCGGCCTGTACTTTTTCACGCGCATCAAACACCTGCGTTTTCTCGAATGGATTGACTATGTCTCGCCTGGGCTGTTGATCGCGCAGGCCATCGGCCGCTGGGGCAACTTCTTTAACCAGGAACTCTACGGGCCGCCAACCGACTTGCCTTGGGCCATCTATATCGCTCCCTCTCACCGGCTGCCCGGTTTTGAGTCCTTCGAGTACTTTCACCCCACTTTTCTCTATGAATCGCTACTGAACCTCGCCGGCGGCTTGCTCCTGCTGCATCTGGCGCGGCGCTGGAAGCAGGGTCGGCTCTACGGTGACATCTTTTTCCTGTACGCGATGATCTACTCAGCCATCCGGTACTTTATTGAGGGCAACTTTAGGCCTGACGCTTGGAAGATCGGGGGCATCCCCACAGCGCAGATAGTCTCTGTCGTGGTGTTTGTGATCTTTGGCGCCCTGATGTACATCCGGCACCGGCTCAGGCGCCCATCGATGATCTATCAGGAAGGCGTCCCCTGGGCCTACCCTGAGGCAGAGGCCCCCTCGGGAGGGACCAAAGGCCAGGCCTAGATCCGGCTTGCACGTCACAGGAGGCCCGCGGTATGCTGCGGGCCTCCTGTCATTTCGTGTTCGGTCAGCGCTCCCAGACGATCTGGCCAGAGACCGCGGTGAGATCGACCTCGCCGCTCGCTGAGAGGACGACGAGATCCCCGGCCAGGCCAACGGCGATCTCGCCGGCCTGAAGGCCAAGGGCGCGGGCCGGAACACGCGTGGCCGCGGGCAGGATGGCCTGCAGTGGTTCGCGGATCGCAGCGGCCATGTTCGCCAGGGCTCGCTCCATCGTGAGAGTGGATCCCGCCAGAGCGCCGTTAGCCCCTCGTGCGATGCCACCCTCCACCCGAACAGGCCTGCCCCCGAGGGCGTAGGTGCCATCGGGCACGCCTGTACCGGCCATGGCGTCGGTCACCAGCGCCAGTCGATCCGGGCCCTTCAGGCGCCATGCGAGCGAGAGCATGGCAGGATGCACGTGAACGAGATCCGCGATGATCTCGCACGTGAGGGCACCCTGCAAGAGAGCGGCGGCGACGGCGCCGGGTTCGCGATGGTGAAGCGGAGGCATAGCGTTGTACACGTGCGTCACATGCGTGACCCCGAGTTCCACCGCCTCGCAAGCCCTCTCGTAGTTCGCGCCGGTGTGGCCCATGGAGACGATGATGCCCCGCCCACGGGCCTCGGCGATCAGCGCGCGGTTCTCGGGGATCTCTGGCGCCAGGGTGACGATCCGTACGACGCCCGTATCCAGCAGGGGTAGATACTCGGAGGCCTGAGCGCCGCGTAGCGCACAGGCAGCTTGCGCGCCGGCGTGGTCGCGATCAAGATAGGGCCCCTCCAGGTGAACCCCCTCCAGTATGGCACCCCCCGTGCCCTCTGCCCTCACCTCAGCGACCGCCCTGAGTGCCGCCTGTATGGCCGGAGCCTCAGCGCTCATCGTAGCGGCGAGGAAGCGTGTTGCCCCGTGCTGTGCATAGAACGCGGCCATCGTGTGCAGGCAATCGCGGTCGGCGTCCATCGTATCGCATCCCAGGGCCCCGTGGGCGTGCAGGTCGATGAGGCCCGGTAGCAGAGCGCGCCCGTCGAGATCGAAAGCCCTCGCCGTGACGGCGGCATCCGCCGGCGGCCGGCCCGATCCAAGCGCTGCGATGCGCCCGCCCCGTACGAGGACCCAGCCCTCGTCCAGGACGGTGCGGCCGGTGTACACCGTTCCTCCCTGGAAGAGGAGAGTTCGATTCGCCAGCATCAGCGAGGCCCCTATATCGCCGCGGTGGAGCGATGGATATCCAGGAACCGGTCGTAGGCGCGCTCCCAGCCATCGTCCTCGCGCGGGGTGTAAGTCTGCGTCGCAAAGGACCGTGCCACCAGGCGCCGGCCATCCTCCAGTGTGCCAATGTGTCCACGGGCGATGGCCTGCATCATGATGTTGCCGATCGCCGTTGCCTCCACGGGTCCAGCAACCACGGGCCGGTGCGTGGCGTCGGCGGTGAACTGGCAGAGCAGCCGGTTCTGGGAGCCTCCGCCCACAATGTGAATCACTTGCAGGGGCCTGCCGGCCATGCACTCGAGCTTTTCCACCGCCCAACGGTACTTGCAGGCCAGGCTTTCCAGAGCACAGCGGACGATCTCGCCCCGAGATCGCGGCGCCAACTGGCCGGACCTTTCACAAAAGGCCTGGATGCGAGCAGGCATATCCCCCGGCGCGATGAACCCTGTTGCGTCGGGCTCCACCAGTGGCCCGAAGGCGGGAGCGGCCTCGGCGAGGGCTGTGATCTCGTCATACGAGAGCGTTTCGCCCTCCAGGCCCCATGTACGGCGGCACTCCTGCACCAGCCACAGTCCCATGATGTTCTTCAGGACCCGGTAGGTCCCTCCGATGCCTCCCTCGTTGGTAAAGTTGTAGGCGAGGGCCTCAGGCGTGATGATCGGCTCCGGCGCTTCGATACCGATGAGCGACCAGGTCCCCGAGCTGAGATAGACATAGCCGCTCCCAACGGCAGGTACGGCCGCCACCGCCGACCCCGTATCGTGAGTAGCCGGCAAGATGACGGGGACCTCCCCTAGCCCGGATTCCTCTACCAGCGGGCGTGCCAGCGGGCCGAGGACGGTGCCCGGCTGGAGGACGCGAGGAAGGATGTCGGTGGGCAGGCCCAGCCGCCTCAGCAGATCGCGCGCCCAGTCACGCGCACGCGGATCGTAGAACTGCGTGGTGGTCGCCACGGTGAACTCGCTGGCGGCGGTTCCGGTGAGCCAGTAGTTGAGCAGGTCCGGCATCATCAGCAGCTTCCGTGCTTGATCCAGCGCGGAATCACCATGCTCACGCATGGCGAGCAACTGATAGAGAGAGTTGAGCTGCATAAACTGGATTCCCGTGGCAGCGAATATCTCTTCGCGCGGGACGCGCTCCAAGGCCAGGGCCAGCATCGCAGCGTTTCGCGGGTCGCGATAGTGACGCGGATTCCCGAGGAGTTGCCCATTGGCGTCCAGGAGGGCAAAGTCCACGCCCCAGGTGTCCAGGCCAATCCCCTGAAGGGGCGCCTCATAGTCGCGGCGGTAGGCCAGTAATCCCGCCTGAACCTGACTCCAAAGATGGAGAACATCCCAATAGAGCCCGTCGAACACGCGGACGGGGCCATTGCTAAAGCGGTGAATCGTCTCGAGGGCCAGTTGCTCGCCGCTGAGCGTACCCACGACAGCCCGCCCGCTCTCTGCTCCCAGATCGAACGCCAGGTATCTGCTGCTCTCGCCCATGGCACTCCTCCCCGTAGCCGTGTGTCAGGAGGAGTATAGCCGGGCCAGAAGGGCGGGAAAAGCGGTTCGCCCTGTGCCATCGCGGACGCCCTAGCGCGCGGTGCCACGTCCCAGGCATGGCCCCGCCGATCACCGGCAGCGGGACCTCAGTCCCCCACGATGGCGGACGCGTTCGCCCGGGGCGCTGACGGCGCCGCTCGGACGAGCAGCAGACCGAGAGTGATGAGCCCCAGAGCAGCTGCCACGTTCCACGTGATCGGCTCACGCAGAATGGCGCGCCCCCAAAAGACGCCAAAGGGCGGCGAGATGTAGGTCACCAGCGAGGTAAACGTGGCCCCGGCATCGCGTATCAAACGATAGTAGATCAGATAGGCCAGCGAGGTGCCCACCACCCCAAGAGCCAGCAGTGGAGCGATGGAACGCCACGTTACAGCCATGCGCCAGGATGGCTCGATGATGGCAAAGGGGAGGAGCATGAGCGCGGCGGTGAGCAACTGTCCGAATGAAGCCAGTTGCGGCGGCAGATGTGAGACGTGACGCTTGGCGTATACGGCCGCCACAGCGTAACTGAGCGCCGCCATCACTACCGCAAGAGCGCCGAGCAGGCCCAGGTGTCCGTCGGCCGCCGAGAGCTGCGGCAGCACAAGAACCGCGGTTCCTGCAAAGCCGAGCGAGACCCCCAGGAACCGCCGAAACGTGGCCCTCTCGCTACCATTGATCACGACCACGAGAAAAGTAAAGATCGGCATCATCCCATTCAGGATGGCCGAGAGGCTGCTCGGGATATGCTGAGTGCCCCAGGTGATCGCCGCAAAGGGGAGTGCGATGCCAAAGAGCCCCATAATCACGAGGTGCCCCCACTGCGCCCGGAAACGTCGCAGGTCCTGCCGAGTGGCTACCAGAACAATCGCCGTGGTGAGAGCTCCGATCGCCACACGGAGCGTCGCAAAGGTCATCGGGGCGACCTCCTGCGCGCCGATCTTGATGAGCAAGAACGACGCACCCCAGATGGCTCCCAGCACAACCAACAGCACGACACTGATCGATTGCATACGTCACTCCCCGGAACCGGATTAGGGCCCCATTATAGTCCGTCGAGCGGCCCGCCCAACCCGGCAGGGCCCACGTACCGCGCTTCGGCGGCAGATCCGATTTCGCATCGTGTTCAAATGTGTTATAATGCGGAACAATCTATATCTCTGCAACGATTAAGCAGAGCGGTCGAAGGCCCCAACCAGCGACCACAAGCGATGACGCTTCTTCCCAATGGCAGGGCGAGAGGGGGTGCTGCAGCGCTCAGAGCGCTGTAGCAGAGTTGTTTGGCCCAGTGGTTCCTGTTGACGCGACGCGGAACAAGGAGGAGCGCTCAATGAAGCCCAAGTGGGGTACCTGGTTGGCCATCTTGATGGTCGTCAGCATGGTGTTGTCTGCATGCACGACAACCCCGCCGGCGACATCCGCGACCGAGGCTGAAGGAGCCGAGGTCACCAAGTATGTCGTAGCCACCGACGCGGCGTTCCCGCCGATGGAGTTCATCGACGAGAACAAGGATATCGTTGGCTTTGACATCGACCTCTTGAACGCCATCGCCGAGGAGATGGGCTTTGAGGTCGAGTGGAAGAACACGGCCTGGGATGGCATCTTCGCCGGCCTCGAATCCGGCGATTCTGATGCGATCATGTCGGCCGTTACCATCCGTGAAGATCGCCAGGAAAAGTACGACTTTACCGAGCCGTACATCAACTCCGGACAGGCGATCGTTGTCCCGATGGAGGACACGGGAATCTTTGGCGAGTCGGACCTCGTAGGCCGGACGATCGGTGCCCAGATCGGTACCACGGGCGCCTTTGAAGTCCAGGACATCGAGGGCGCCACCCTCTACGAGTACGACACGATCGATCTCGCCTTCCTGGACCTGGTCGGTGGCAAGCTCGAGGCCGTGCTCGTGGATGTGCCCATCGCCGCGGACTATGCGCTGGCCTCGGAGCAGTTCGCTGGCAAGCTCAAGATCGTGGGCGAGCCCATCACTGACGAGTTCTATGGAGCGCTGGTGAACAAGGGGCAAAACCCCGAGTTCATCCAGATGTTCAATGACGGGCTGGCCATAGTGCGCGAGAACGGCAAGTACGACGAGATCTATACCAAGTGGATCTCGGGTGAGGGCAGTGCCAAGCCCGTAGACGCAGCACCCGCCGAATCCAGCGTTGCCCCCGCGCCGGGCTTCCCGATCAGCATGGCGATCATTGCTCCGCTGAGCGGCGACGTCAAAACCTTTGGCGAATCCACCCGCAACGGTGCGATGATGGCGATCGAAGAGGCCGAGGCGGCCGGCTGGGAGATCGAGCCGATCGTTGAGGACTCCCGGTGTGACGCGCAGGAGGCGGCCAACGCCGCCAACAAGGTCATCTTTGAGGACGGCGTCCACTATATCGTGGGCGAAGTCTGCTCCAGCGCCTCCATCCCGATCTCTGAGATCGCTGAGGCCAACGGCGTGCTCCAAATCTCTCCGACTTCTACCAACCCGGCGGTGACCATCAACGAGGACGGCTCCAACAAGGAGTACGTCTTCCGCGCATGCTTCCTCGACCCGTTCCAGGGTGAGGTCGTAGCCAGCCTGGCGATGGAACTCGGCGCCAGCAACGCCGCCGTGCTCT
>JAAYAW010000065.1 GCA_012719135.1 Chloroflexota bacterium | reverse complement strand
TTGTAGCGGCCCCGCTCCAGCGAGATGATCGTCTGCCGTGAGACTCCCACCCGCTCGGCCAGTTCCTGCTGGGTCCAGCCCCGCTGGCTTCGCAGCTCCTCCAGCCTGTTTCTCACGCCTCCCCCCTCCTCGATGCAAAGCTCGCTTTACCACAGTGTAGCATGACCCCAGGGTGATGTCAAGTATGCTTTACACTCACGGATGGACCCTCGTGCTCAGGGCGAAAGAGGAGCCCCGACGTTGGCACGCCACGAGCAGGCGCGGCCAGCGGCGCGGGTTCCGCGCCATGGCGCATGCCCGCCGTCCACTTGAACAAACCACCCGTTGACCCGGGATACCCTGTGTGAGGCGAGCAAGAGGATGCTGCCGCCTCAAATGACGCGTCCGCGAAAGCCCCGGGCTGCACTGCCGCCCAGATCGATCACGCGGCCCCAGCGGGAGCCGGGTCATGCCTCGCGGGATCGAGGCGGAGGAAACGAAGAGAGAAGGCAGCGCCTGAGCCAGGCGAGCGCCTGGGCCGCACCGCCGCCGGACCGGGGCCCATCACGAGCGCAGCGTTAACCCCGACTCGCTTGCTGACGGAGGCTTCGCCCGAGTGCTCCCGGGCACCCGGATCCCTCACCCGCGCCGTCGCTACTGGTGGCGCAGAATGTCACCGGCCCAGCTGCAGCCCCCGTACTGAACGGGCCAAGGACATCGCTCAAGGGGATGGCGCGGTGGCGCGAGCCCCCAGCCGGCAAGGGCTCGATACAGGTGACACAGCGGCATCCCCATCACGTTGGCGTAACAGCCCTCCACGCGCAGGACGGGATCAAAGACCTCACTCTGGATAGCATAGGCACCGGCCTTGTCCATCGGGTCGCCGCTATTCACGTAGGCCCGCATCTCCAGTTCGCTATAGTTGCGCATGAGCACCGGCGTGCACACCGATTCCAGAGACTCTTCACCCGTGTCCGGGCTCACAAGCGCCAGGCCGCTGTACACCTCATGGCGCCTGCCCCGCAGGCGCATCAGCATGGCCATGGCATCTTCGGCGCTTTGCGGCTTGCCGAGCACTCGGCCATCGAGCACCACCAGCGTATCGGCCGCGATGATGACCGCATCGGGCGCCTGGGCGGAGACAGAGCGCGCCTTTTCCTGTGCGAGGCGACGCGCGAGATCCGCGGGCGCCTCACCGCGTCGCGGCGTCTCATAGAGCGATGAGGGCATCACGATAAGGGGGAGGCCCATAGCCGTCAGCAGCGAGAGCCGGCGCGGCGACTGCGAGGCGAGAACAACTTGAATGGGGTGTTGCACCAGGTGGCCTTTCTACTCAGGGTTGACAGACATTATACCCGTACCGGCAGGGCTGCACAGAACCCTGGTACCAGAGTGCTGGGCCCGGGGCGGACAATCCGCCCCGGGCCCAGCACTGAAACTCCTATGGGCCGGCCGCCGTGCGTCTAGCCGCGGCGGCGTCGCATCGCCAGGTAGGCGGCCCCACCCAGGGCCGCAGCCACCGGCAAGTAGCTGCCCAGCGAGCCCACCAGGCCGAGCAGATCGGGCCCGCCCGCGGCGGGCAGTACGGCCTGATCTGCGGGCGGCAGCAGCACCGTATCGATGACGTGGATCACGCCGTTGGAGGCCTCGATATCGGTGATGATCACCTGCACGTTGCCATTCAGGTAGACCTTGCCATCCCTGACGGCGATGGTGACATCCTTGCCCAACAAGGTCGGCGCCGCGCTGAGCTTGACGACATCAGCCGCCATGACCTTTCCGGAGACCACATGATAGGTGAGTATCTCGGTGAGAGCGGGGATATCGTTCAGCAGGCCCTCGATCGTGCCGTCCGGAAGCTTGGCAAAAGCGTCATCGGTGGGCGCAAAAACAGTGAGGGGACCCTCGGCCTTGAGCGCATCGACCAGGCCGGCCGCCTGCACGGCCGCCACAAGCGTGGTAAAGCGACCATCAGCGACGGCGATGTCCACGATATCGCCGTCTGCTCGTGCAACGTTGGCGAGCGGAAGCAGTGATCCGAACAGAACCAGTGCGATCGCGAGAATACGTGCGAGCTTCATAGTTGCCTCCAGATACATGAATATGGGTCCAACATGGCTGTCCGCCGGCTGCTCTGCCCTCGCCCAGCCTTATCCCGACACAATGCCATGGATCCGATGACCGGCCCGTGTAAATTGCGAAAGTGCTCTGCCTCAGTCAGCGCCGGTCGTCCTGGCCACGGCTACCAACACAACTATACGGCATGCGACGCTCGCGCACACCGTACGTATGTCCAGTTGGCCCACTGGATGTTCGTCCAGTGGGCCGCGCGCGATAGATGGCTGGGCGGGATGGCGCTAGGACACCAGGTTGTGCTTGACGGCCAGGGCGGCCGCCTCCGCCCGGTTCGCAGCGCCCATGCGGGAGAGGATCGTACTCACGTGGAAGCGGGCTGTAGCCAGCGTAATGTGCAGTTCGCGGGCGATTTCGGCGTTGCTCAGACCTCCTACCAGAAGGCGAAGCACCTCCAGCTGTCGCTGAGTCAGGTCATACTCGGGAGCAGGCTCGCGGGAAGAGGAGACAAGCGCGTCGGCAACCTCAGGCGACAAGCTGCGCCGCCCGCGTGAGGCGGCACGAATCGCCGCACCAAGCTCGTCCACCGTGACGTCCTTGAGCAGGTACCCGATCGCGCC
>JAAYAW010000064.1 GCA_012719135.1 Chloroflexota bacterium | reverse complement strand
CGCCGACTGGCAGCCACGTTGCGCGCCTAAGCCCCCGCATCGGAGCGAGTCCGGGTGTCTCTCAACTGCTGTTCGTGCGCCCTCTCGTACGTTATACTCCCCCTCCGATAACGAGCGCCCGATGCCGCCCGCGCGCGGCCCGGCGCCAACGACGAGAACGGGCATAGGTTGACCAACAGCTGGGCCATCTACGATCGACTGCTGGAAGAGATCCCAAGCGATGCAGTTGTGCAGGCCTGCTTAGTAGGCCGTAGCTGGACCGTGGTCGACAGCGGAGGTCTCGGCATCGCCATGACCTGCCGCGGCAATCCCCGACGGAGCACTCTGCATCCTCCCCATTCCGGGCGCAGACTGGGCGAACTCGCCGCTTACCTGAGAAGCTGGGACCTCTACGAGGCCTCGCTGGGGATGGCGGCGGTCAACTCCTACCACAACACGCCCGAACAGGTGGCGAACTGGCTGAAGGGACCGCTCGACGCCGTCCACGGGGCAGGGGCTCTGACCGACATGCTGGAGCACGTCTCGGGCAAGAAGGTAGCCGTGATCGGGCACTTCCCCGATCTGGAGGCGGCTGCGTCTCGGTGCGAGTTGACCGTGCTGGAACGCAACCCGCAGGACGGCGACCTGCCCGACTTCGCTGCCGAGTACGTGCTTCCCGAGCAGGACTACGTGTTCATCACAGGGATGGCGGTCACCAACAAGACTCTCCCCAGATTGCTGGAGCTCTCAGCGCAGGCCACGGTGGTGTTAATGGGACCCAGCGTCCCTCTGGCACCGTGGTGGTTCGACCAAGGGGTGGACGTGCTCGCGGGGATGGTGGTGGTCGACCGCGACGAGGCGTGGAGGTACTGCCAGGAGGGCGGGCTGAAGGGCCCGTTCAGTAACGGGGGCTGGAGGGTCCAGATAACGCGAGAGGATATCGTGCCCGGCTCCGGCGTCCGATCCGGCAAGACCGCCCAACCCGTCGCCGGGCCTGTCGCGCCCGCGCCCGGGACGGCAGACTAGCACCCATGGCAGACGGCCTGACAGAGACGGTGGAAGCGAAGGAGGCCGAGGCCCCGGCACTGGGCCTCGGCTCGAGGCTCAAGACCCTCGCCGTGAGGCTGCGCGTCCCGGGCCTCATCGTGGTGCCTATCGTGGTGTTCCTACTGTCCCTGACGCTGGGGCGCTACTCGGTATCGCTCGGTGAGCTGTTCACGTTGTTCGGAAACAAACTCGGGCTCACAGACGCCACCGTGTCACACGAGGTCTCCACCGTCATCCTCAACGTGCGCCTCCCCCGCATCTTCGCGGCCATGCTCATCGGCGCCGGACTGGCGCTGTCGGGCGCGGCCTATCAGGGCATGTTCCGCAATCCCTTGGTCTCAGCCGACATCCTCGGCGCCTCCGCCGGGGCCGGCTTCGGCGCGGCGCTCGGCATCATGCTCTCCAAGAGCGTCATCATCACGCAGTTCCTGGCCCTGGGCTTCGGTCTGGCCGCCGTCCTCATCACATACATGCTGGCGGGCCGGCTCCGCCGGGGCGACCCCACGCTGTT
>JAAYAW010000008.1 GCA_012719135.1 Chloroflexota bacterium | reverse complement strand
TCCTCTGCATCCACGCGAACGGGCAGAAGACGAACACCAGCCCGCCGAGCATGGCCACGCCCGTCAGACGCAACAACGCCGTCAACAACCCTCTGCTGTGCTTCATAGGTCCCCCTGTCCTGCAATGGCTCGCCGCAGCATCACCATCGGTCCCGACGTCCGTCAGGACGCTTGCCGGTGCCACACGCGGCTTCGTCATTCTACGCCCGATCCGGCCACAAGCCAACCCTCAGCCGGCGTGGCAGCCTCAAGCTCGCAGGGTTGCTCGTAGTGACGCCGTCAGGCGTTATGCCCCTTCGGCAGGCTCAGAGCCCGCCCTGAACACCGTTGAAGGGGCAGGCTCTCACGGGCACACTACAAACCACCATCCCCAAGGCTCCATTTCATTGCGCCTTGAGGCGGCCACCCACCGCTGTGCGAGAGAGATGGCACCCGTCGGCGCGAGGATCTTCCGAGTCTTCGTGGGAAACTCCGTGACCGTGCCGGCAAAGCTGGCCTCTTGACTGAGGAGCCGGGAGCGGATACGCTCTATCCGGCGGTCGGGATCGCCCGTGTCCCAGGTGCGCAAAAGCAGGAAGCAGAACCATGACACCCAGGCAACTGGTAACCATCCTTCTGACAGCGATGCTTCTCTTCGGCGGGTGCAGCAAGAGGCCACGGCCGGCAAGACCGGCTCCGAATGCGGCGGCACGCACGAGGACGCTGTTGCATCAGGCGGCCAGGATGGGAGCCGTAGATGTGGCGAGGTCACTCCTTGCAGAAGGTGTTGATGGCAATGCCAAGGACGAGGACGGCGATACGGCGCTGCACCACGCGCTGAGGGAAGGCCACTTCGAGATCGCTGCGATGCTGATCGAGCACGGAGTGGAGGTCGACGCAAGAGGCTGCTCCGGTCAGACACCCCTACATGTTGCTGCCTCCAAGGGGCATCAGGAGTTGGCTGTGGCACTCGTCAACAAGGGCGCGGATGTCAACGCCAGGGACGAGCATGGTACTACGGCCCTGCACGATGCGGCCCCAGGAGGCTCTTCCGAGGTTGCGGCGCTGCTGATCGAGCACGGAGCGGAAGTCAACGCAAGGGACTATCGTGGGTGGACGCCTCTGTATATCGCTGCCTCGGAGGGCCACCAGGAATTGGCCGCGTTGCTCCTCGAAAACGGTGCCGACGTCAACTGCGCGACCGACGATGGGGAGACGCCACTTCACGTCGCATGTGAAATAGGACATGTGGGTCTGACAAGACTCCTTATTGCCAATGGCGCAGATGTGAATGCCACGGCGTCTCGCCACCGATGGACACCGTTGCACGAGGCTGCCTACTGGGGCTACGAGCAGGTGGCGGGTATTCTCATTGCGGCCGGTGCGACGATTGACGCAAGAGATCGCAACGGCTGCACTCCTCTGCACATCGCGGTCAGCGAGGACCGTCTGGATACAGTCCGCCTTCTTATAGCCGCCAAAGCGGATGTGAACGCAAAGTCCAATGTAGGCCTTTCATCTCTGCACTATGCGGCGGGACGCTGGGGCGCGGAGCTGACCGAACTGCTCATCGATGCAGGCGCATCTGTTGCTGCCACTGACGTGACCGGTCGCACGCCTCTTCACATCGCCGCCGCGCGAGACAGCGCATCGGTGGTGGAGGCTCTTCTCGCGGCCGGTGGAGACATCGACGCGAGGGATGCCAACGGCCGGACGCCTCTCCACGAAGCGGTGCAGTCTCCGACCGAGTATGCCCGGAAAGACATGGTTGTCCTTCTGCTCAGCAGAGGCGCGGATGTGAATTGCCGAACATCTTCCGGCTGGACGTCGCTGCTGTATGCCGCTCGGGGAGGCTATACCGATATTGCGGAGGCTCTTCTGGCCAACGGAGCCGATGCGAATCTGACGACTTCGTCGGGGTGGACGCCCCTGCAATATGCGATCAAAGGGCGGCACACGGAGGCTGTCGAGCTGCTCCGCAGGCATGGGGCGAAGCCGCAGGGGTCCCGATGAGCATTGGGATCGCCCGAGTCACAGGGTGAAAGAGGTAGGAAGCAAGTTATGACGCCCAGGCAACTAGTAACCATCCTATTGACTCTGGCTCTTGTCGGCGGGTGTAAAAAAGGGCCAAGCGGCAGCGGCGCTACGTTGCATCGAGCGGCGAGGGATGGTGATGTCCGGGCATGCGAAAGGTTGATCGCCTCGGGGATCGACGTGAACGGGCGAGACGGGCAGGGCAGGACGCCATTGCATGAAGCGAGCCGAGCGAATCGAGGCGATGTGGTTGCACTACTCATCC
>JAAYAW010000063.1 GCA_012719135.1 Chloroflexota bacterium | reverse complement strand
ACGTTGGGCGCAAATCAGACGCTGGCCAGCCCGCGAGGAAGGCAACAGGAAAGCTGGCCCCGCCGTTGACGGGGCCAGCCTATGAGATGCACTTGATCTGGTCGGGCTTTCTACGGTTTACGTGTTCTTCCATACGCCTACCTGCTCAGGTGCGAGAGCGTGCGGAGCACCCACGAATCCGATTCACCCTTGGCTACCCGCAGCGGATTGCTGCGCTCAAACTTCCACAGGGCGTGCTCATACTCTACCAAACGTGCCTGGACAGCCGATACCACTTCCATTTCGATCCTCCTGGCGCCCGATGACCGGGCCACTGCGCCCTAACGAAGGTTCGCACACACTGGCGTACCCTGAAGGGCGGGTATCTGACATACAAGATCCCGAGCGGACTCTGTCACCTCGCGCAGCAGTTCGCGAGCGCGGCCGGGTTGCTGTACCTCTAGCGCAAGGCCCCTATCCGCCTCCGCGGCGTGCCTCGCATGGTCGTCTGCACGCGATTGCAGTATAGCTTGCTGAGTGTAGGGGTTATACATGTTCTCCATCTTGGTCTCCTTCCGGTCGATGGGGCGCGTTATTCAGTAGTCTGAACCGCATGTCGCTGGCGTAGAAAAAGCCCGGGACGTTCCCGGGCTACCTCGCCCTATGCGCTGCGTCGCGCTCAACCTCAACCTGCCCATATCTTACCACAGAACCATTCGGTTGTCAAGTATTTCGCTTCACAATATACGCTATTCGTACGGCTCCCCACATCGTCCGCCGGGCAAGCAGGCACCGTTGACACGGCCACGTCGACTTTGTATGATCCTGCCTGCCCGTGGAGCCGCGCGGCCGGGTCCACCGGCTCACCGCCCCGATAGCCTCGTCGGGGCAACTCCAACCGCCAAAGGGTCAAGAACACCATGCCTGTGATAGCGGTAGAGAACCTGTCCAAGACCTACTGGGTGTCCGAGCGAGCGCCAGGCACCTGGGGCGCGCTCAAGAGCCTCGTTCATCGCCGTCACCGCGCCGTCGAAGCGCTGGGGGGCATCTCCTTTACGATTCAACCCGGCGAGCTCGTCGGGTACATTGGGCCAAACGGCGCGGGCAAGTCCACCACGGTCAAGGTCCTCTCCGGGATTCTGGTGCCCAGCGGCGGAGCGGTCACCGTCCTCGGTCGGACCCCCTGGCAAGAGCGCGCCGCGCATGTGGCCCACATCGGCGTGGTTTTCGGGCAGCGAACACAGCTCTGGTGGGACCTGCCGGTGATAGAGTCCTTCGATCTGTTGCGCGAGATCTACCGTGTTCCCAGAGAGGATTACCGCAAGACGCTCGATGAACTGGTGGAGACCATGGCGCTATCGGAGCTACTGGATACGCCGGTTCGCCTCCTGAGCCTGGGGCAACGCATGCGCTGCGATCTGGCGGCTGCCCTACTGCACAGGCCGGAACTGCTCTTTCTGGACGAGCCCACCATCGGACTGGATGCGATCGCCAAACTGACGGTGCGCAACCTCGTCAAGCGCCTGAACCGCGACCAGGGGTTGACGGTCATTCTCACGACGCATGACATGGACGACATCGAGAGCCTTTGCTCGCGGGTGATTTTGATCAACCGGGGGAAGATCCTTCTGGATGGGACGCTGGAGCGCATGCGCCAGCTGGTGACCACGGAACGGCGGCTGGTGATAATCCTGGCCGACGAATCCACCTGGATCGACGGCGTGCAGGCCCGGGTCATCCACCGAGATGGGGCTCGGCTCACGCTGAGCTTTGACCCCGATCAGATCTCTGCTGCCGAACTGATCGGCGATATCACCAGCCACTACCCGATCCGAGACCTGTATGTCGAGGCGGCCCCTATCGAAGAGATCGTCGCGCAGATCTACCAGGATACGCACACGTGAGACCCTACCTCGCGATCGTCTCCGCGGGCGTGCGAGTGATGCTGCAGTACAGAGCTGCGGCTGCCGCAGGGTTCGCCACTCAGCTATTCTGGGGCTGGATCCGGGTGGCGATCTTTGGTGCATTCTACGCGTCCAGCTCTGCGACGCAGCCCATGAGCCTGGAGGACACCATCAGCTACCTCTGGCTCACGCAGGCGCTCCTGCTGCTCCTGCCCTTCCGTCTGGATTCGGATCTCGTGGCCATGATCCGGGATGGCACCGTGGCCTACGAGCTCACGCGCCCGGCCGACCTGTACTGGTACTGGTTCAGCCGAACGCTGGCGTCCCGCACCGCACCGATGCTGCTCCGGGCCGGCCCACTCCTGCTGGTCTCGGGTTTGTTCTTCGGCCTGGCGGCTCCGGATTCGCTGTCGGCTCTGGCAGCCTTCCTAGTCTCCGTCGGTGCCGCGCTGCTCCTCAGCTCTGCCTTTACCATGCTGATGTCCATATCCCTACTGTGGACCATCGCCGGGGACGGCATCTCCCGGCTCATCAGCATGATTGCGCAATTCCTCTCGGGCTCCTATGTGCCGCTGCCGCTCTTTCCCCAGTGGGCGCAGCCAGCCCTGGCACTCTTACCTTTTGCGGGACTCACCGACACGCCGTTTCGACTGTACTTGGGACACCTGCCCCTCTCGTCGTTCCCGACTGCGATCGCCCACCAGTTGCTCTGGACCGCGGTTCTGGTTCTGGTGGGACGCCTCGCCCTGGCACGCGGCCTGAGACGAATGGTGGTCCAGGGTGGCTAAGCTCCAGGATACGCTGTTGCTCTACGCCCGCTACGTAGGCGTTTCGGTGCGAAGCCAGATGCAGTACCGTGCATCGTTTGTCATGCTCACGTTCGCGACGATGCTGATCTCCGGCCTCGAGTTCGTGGCGACCTGGGCGCTGTTTGATCGCTTTGGCTCGCTGGCCGGCTGGACGCTTCCGGAGGCAGCCCTCCTGTACGGCCTGGTGAACATGGCCTTTGCCCTGGCGGAAGGCTGGGCCCGCGGCTTTGATGAGTTCGGGCAGATGGTCAAGAGCGGCGGGTTTGACAGGCTGCTCCTGCGGCCTCGGAGTACGGCCCTGCAGGTGGCCGGCCACCACGTGCAACTCATGCGCATAGGCCGGCTCGCGCAGGGAGCCGTGGTCTTTATCTGGGCCGCAACGCGCCTGCAGGTGGCCTGGTCGCCCCCACGCGTCCTGCTCTGCCTGCTCGCCATCGCAGGAGGAGCCGCGTTGTTCTCTGGCCTGATGGTGTTGCAGGCCACCTTTGCCTTTTGGAGCACAGAGTCGCTGGAGGTCTTCAACACCGTCACCTACGGAGGGGTCGAGACGACGCAGTACCCGTTGACGGTGTATCGGGACGGATTCCGGCGGTTCTTTACGTATGTCGTGCCGCTGGCCACGGTGACCTATTACCCGGCACTGGCCGTTCTGGGGCGTAGCGACCCCCTCGGATCCTCATTGAGCTTCCAGTACGCCAGCCCGCTGTTCGGGTTTCTCTTTTTGATCGTGTGTCTGAGGGTCTGGAACCTGGGTGTGCGCCACTACCACTCGACCGGGAGTTGAGCCAGGCCCCGCCGGCATAACGGCCGGGGCAGATCACGCTCAGTGGTACGTCTACGGGGGAACCTGCGCGCCGTCCACGGCCCGCGCTATCGCAGCCGATCGATCGGAGAGAGAGGGGCTGGAGTGCGACTCACCAGAGAGGAGATCCTGGCGACGGCGAGCACGATCCCACAGCGGCGCGGATGGGACTATAGCGCCGTCAGGGACCGGCGCGATCCCGTCCCCTGGGACTATGAGCAGGTCGTCCGGGCGTACCTGCGGCCTGAGCACCTGGTGATGGATAGCGGCACCGGCGGTGGCGAACGGTTCCTGTCGCTGAGAGGCGCGTACGCCCTCGGCCTGGGCATAGATCCCGATCCACGGATGGTGTCCGTTGCTCGGGAAAACGGCCGCCTGGGGCAGGCCGCCCACGTGCACTGGGCACAGGCACGGGGAGAAGCTCTCCCCGTATGCGATGCCACCGTGGATATGGTCCTCAATCGCCATGCCAGCATCACCCCCGAAGAGACCCTGCGCGTGTTGCGCCCGGGAGGGCTGCTGATCATGCAGGAGGTGGGGGCACGCAATCTGGACGCGGTGTGCCGCTGCTTTGGCTGCGGGCCCGGCGGGCAATACGATTACGATCCCGACCAGAGCATCTACACCCTTGCCGAGCGTTTCAGAGCGTTGGGGGGATCGATCCTGGCCGTCGCCGAATACGATGTGCCCTACGTCCTGCTGGACCTGGCCTCGCTGCTGTTCCTGCTCCAGGGCGTCGGCATCCCAGAGGATTTCGATCCTGCGCGGCATTGGCCGCAGATTACGGAAATCGTAGAGCGCTGCAGAACGGGAGAGGGAATTCGAACAAACGAGCACCGCGAGTTGCTCATCGTGCGCAGGGAGTGACCGGCCAAAGCCCAGGGAACGCTAGGCCTCGCCACCGCTGCGACGGGCCGCGCGGAACGCCCGTATCCAGCCCGAGGCCCAGTCATCATAGCCCAGGCAGAGGTTGGCGGCTCGTACGGCCTGCATCATGCCGGCCTCGAGCGGGTTCAAGATGGGGCAGGTTGCCCCGAGCGCCAGAGCCATGGCCACAAAGGTCGCGTTGAGCGCTGTGCGAGCCGGCAGTCCGTGAGACACATTGCTCACGCCCAGCGTAACGTTCAGCCCGAGATGGCGATGGAGCAGACTGATGGTGTCGAGAGTGACGCGCGCCGAGGCCGAATCTGCGCCCACGGCCATGGTGAGGGGATCGATCACCACGTCCTCCGCTGCAATCCCCACCAGCGCGGCCCGCTCGAGGATCCGCTCGGCCACACGCAGGCGCCCCTCCGCGGTGTCCGGGATACCCGAATCGTCCATGGGGAGCGCGATCACCGCAGCGCCGTGAGCTTGGACGACCGGCAGCACCTCGGCGAGAGCGTGCTCCTCCCCGGTCACCGAATTCACCAGCGCGCGCCCACCGTATGCCCCCAGCCCCGCGTCCAGGACGCCCGCATCGGCGCTATCCAGGCAGAGGGGAAGATCGGTGGTCTCCTGCAGCGCCTCAACAACAGCCCGCATCAACCTCGCCTGGTCGGCTCCAGGCAGGCCGACGTTCACATCGAGCAGTGCCGCGCCCGCTTCTGCCTGGGCCAGAGCCTCTCGCCGGACCAGGCGCATCTCGCCGCGCGCCAGCTCTTGGGAAAGCACCCTCCGGCCAGTGGGATTCAGACGCTCGCCGATGACCGCCACAGGGTGGCCGGGGCCGATCGTGACTGTCCTGCTCCGCGAGCGCAGCGTGGTCTCAGCCATCACGCCTCTTCCTCTGCCAAGTGCGGAACCACCTGAAGCACCTCCAACGCCATGTCGTGCCGGTTGTAGGAGGGCATCAGGTACACCCCCTGAAACCGTCCAAAGGCCTGGATGAGGATATCCTGCGCCATGCGGATGCCCTCCTCACGGCCGTTGGCTCCGGCCAGCCGCATGCGCCGCAGGGCTTCCTCCGAAAGCGTGATCCCAGGAACCTCGTTGTGCAGGAACTCGGCGTGTCTTTGGCTCAGGAGCGGGAGCAGCCCCATGAGGACAGGGATGCCGATCGGCTCGCCATACACCTCCAGGAAACGATCCCAGACGGACATCTCATAGAGCGGCTGGGTCATGACGAACTCCGCCCCGGCAGCGATCTTTTCGCACAACCGCCGGGCCTCTGTCTCCAGGTCCTGGCGCGTGGGATCCACGCCCACCCCCACACAGAACCCGGCCGGGCTTCCCATCTCGCTGCCGGAGATATCGTACCCCTGCTTCATCTGGCTGATCACGCGCACCAGCCCGATCGAATCAATGTCGAACACACCGGTCGAGTGGCTCGAGTTGCCCAGCGACGGAGGATCGCCCGTCAGAGCCAGGATGTTGCGGACGCCCAGGACGTGCGCCCCGATGAGATGGGACTGCACGCCCATCAGATTCCGGTCACGGGTGGTCAGGTGCAGGACGGTCTCCAATCCGGTCTGGGACTGTATGAGGTGGCAGGCCGTGAGAGCGTCCATCCTTACGCGAGCCATGGGCGAATCCGTTATGTTGACGGCGTCGACACGACCGCTATCGGCGAGAGCCTGGGCATGGCGGAGCAGCGCCCCAGGGCTGAACCCGCGGGGCGGCGATAGCTCGACCGCGGTGACGAACTGCCCCGCCGAGAGCTTGCGCCGCATGGCCGTCAGCTCCGGGGCCAGCTTATCTTCAGCCTGGCGAGAAGGCGCCCGGACGATCGCCGGCTCGACGAGCGGCGCCACGTCGCCGCGCAGCTGGCAATCCAACGCCTTGCGCATGGCCGCGATATGCTCGGGGCCCGTGCCACAGCAGCCGCCGAACAGCTTTACCCCGGCCTCCAGAAAGTCGGGCACGCGCGCCGCAAAGTACGCCGGGTTGGACAGGTAGATCAGCCGCCCGGCCGCCCGGCTGGGCATTCCGGCGTTGGGAAAAGCAGAGACGTACGGGGCGCCGGCGGCAACCATCTGCCGCGCTACGGCGAGCACGCCCTTGGGCCCCACGCTGCAGTTCGCCCCAACTACGTCAGCACCGGCGTCCAGCAGCGCGGCGGCCACCTTGGCGCCGGTCTGCCCCCAGGGTGTCCGACCGTCCTGATCAAAGGTCGCCTGGGCCACTACCGGAAGGTCGGATAGCTCTCGCACCACCTCGACGGCCAGGCAAAGCATGTTCAGGTCGGCAAAGGTCTCCAGCACGAACAGATCCACACCACCATCGATCAATCCGACGACCTGCTCCCGGTAATAGGTCCGGGCGGCCTCGTCGCCGATGCCGCTCAGAGCGGCCAGGGCACCCTGCAGCGGGCCGATAGAGCCGGCGATAAAGGCCGTGCTGCCGGCGACATCCCGCGCATAGCGCGCAAGGCGCCCGCCCGCGCGGTTGATCTCATGCACCTTTCCTTCCAGCCCGTGACTGGCGAGTTTGGTGGCGTTGGCACCAAAGGTGTTGGTCTCGATGACCTCAGAACCTGCTGCCAGATAATCCATGTGTACGCGCTGGACGACTCCCGGATCGGTCAGGTTTAGAGCATCGTAGCAGTTGGTCGGCAGTATACCGCGAGCGTAGAGCTCTGTGCCCATCGCGCCGTCGCCGAGAACCGGACCCTGCTGAATCCTCGCAAGAAATGGATGCATCGTCATCATGTACTCCGTCGTGAAGCGCACCGAGCCACGCGCAACCCGTCGAGGGGCCGCGCTGGGCCAGTTACTGGGCCGGCCGAATGCGCAGAATCCGATCGTCCGCGGCGGCCGGGTCGCCCCGCCCATCGCGGTTGCTCGTGCCAAAGTAGAGATAGCCGTCTGGGCCGAGGACCACGTCGCGGATGCGCCCGTATCCGCCGTTGAACAGCCGACCCGCCTCAGCAGGTGCGGAGAGTTCAGGCCCGCCAAGCCTGATCCACTGTACGTCCGCGCCTCTGAGCATTCCCACAAAGGCCAGGTTATCCCAGCCGGCCAGTTGCGCCCCATGGTAGAAGGCAATGGAGCCGGGCGCCCAGGTGCTCGTGCCGCTGTTCGAGACGGGAGCAACCAGGTCCTTGCCGGCGGCCCCCTCCCCATCGAGAACGTCGTCGCCCGCCACATAGGGCCAGCCATAGTTGCCCCCGGGCACGATCCGGTTGAGTTCATCGCGACAGCAGGCACCGTACTCGCCTGTGGGTCCGTGCTCGACACTGTACAGCTCACCCGTCTCCGGATGCCACGCCAGGCCCTGCGGATTCCGATGCCCGTAGGAGTAAACCGGCGAACCAGGAAACGGATTGTCATCGGGAACAGTGCCGTCCGCCCGGAGGCGCAGGATCTTGCCAGCCAGGGACGTGAGATCCTGCGCCGAGCCAGGCTGCCCGGCATCCCCTGTAGTGACATAGAGCATACCATCGGGGCCAAAGGCCAGCCGGCCGCCATCGTGATACCGGGCGCCGGGGATCCCGCCCAGGAGCACTTGCTCCTCGCCGAGACCCTGCTCGGCCAGTTTATGGCGTGAGATGCGGTTCACGAGAGAGCCGCTCTCAACGCGGGTGTACATCAGATAGATCAGACCATTCTCAGAAAAGGAGGGGTCGATGGCGAGGCCCATGAGCCCCCCTTCGCCTGTAACGGCGACCGGCAGTTCGGCCAGTCGCTCGGGCTCCCGAGCGCCCGGACGCAGGACGCCCAACGTCCCGGGGCGTTCGGTGAAATAGAGGCTGCCCGCACCGTCAAAGGAGAGAGCCCACGGAACGCGGAGGCCCTCGGCCACGACATCGACGTCAAAGGCCACATCGCCGGGGGCGGGCGTCATCGTGGGAGTGAGCGCAGGCATGACCGTGTCAGTGACAATGGGAGTACGCGAGGGGGTGCGCGAGGCCGCAGGCAGGCTCGTCTCGCTCGGCAGCACAGCAACAGGGCTCGCATCCTCGCCCGCGGGCACCGTAAGCCGCTGCGCCGGACGGATCACGGTCGTCGCCACGGACTGGACCGCACGCGCCGTCACAGGCAGACTGAGAGTGCCGATTGGCTCTTTGGCTTCAGTCGGTCGGCCAGCGATCTGGGCGGCGCCGCCACAGGCCGCGAGGGCAAGAGAGACCATCACGGCCAGAAGCCTCCCCAAGCGGTGCATCTTGCGCGTCCCTCCAGGCAGATGGGATTCCCACTAGTATAGCACCGTTGGCTCCAGGAGCCTACGCGAACCGATCCGCGAAGAAGGCTATGGGATATCGAGAGGCTGAGTCAGGCCGTTCACTTCCAGTACATAGCTGCCGGGCGTGAGATCACGCACATCCACGGGAATGCTCTCCTCAAACGGGACCAGCGCCTGTGTACACATGGCATCGCGCGGACGCGTCGTGAAAACCTGAAGGAGAATCCGTTCGCCCTCGACTGACTGACGGACTTTGCCCAGGCGCGTGCATCCATCAGGATAGTAGCCGCGAATCAGGACTCGCACCTGCACGGGATAGCTCTCCAGGGTCATCACATCCATGGAATCGAGCGCGGCAGCACGCTCGAGAGCATCCGCCGCCATGGGGAGCCTCGACGGCTCATCCTCTTCCGGCGGTGAGAGAGTCAGCGCAGCCTGAACTCCGTGCACGTTCACCAGATAGTCGCCATCCGTCATCCCGGACGTATCCAGTTGCACGTCTCGGACAAAGGGCACCAGAGCCTGCGTGCACAGCGCGCCAAGCGGGCGTGCCGTCAGCACAGTAACGCTCAAGCCGTAAGCCGTCCGCTCCTGCACGATGTGGTCTATCTGTGTGCAACCGTCGGCCAAATCCCCCTCGATCCGTAGAACGAAGGCTTCACCCTCCTGCCTGGGCGACAGTATCTGTGCCGAGCGCACGTACGCCTTGCCGATCATCGGGCCCTCCTCGGTATCTCCTGCGCCCGCAGGTGTCGAGGGATAGGCCGGCAGGCGGGTTCTATCGGCGGTTGGGGATGTCTGCGGAGTCGAATCCGGCGGAGAACCCACTCCTCTGCATCCCAGAGCACCCAGCAACAACGCCAGAATACACACGCCTGTCAGTAGCCGGACGATCACTCTGCCCTGCCTTTCCGACATCATGGCTTCTGCCTCATAGGACGCTGCTCCCTGGCCGGTGGTTCCGAGCGCCCTTCCGCAGCCGTTCGCGCCGCCTCGTACTCCGAATAGGTCCCAGAGTATCCCGTCAGCTTGCCCCCCTCCAGGGCTTCGATACGCGTCACGATCCTGTCCAGAAAGTACCGGTCATGGGAGATAACCAGGACGGTCCCCTCAAAGCTCTCCAGTGCTTCTTCGAGCACTTCGGCCGAGGCGATGTCCAGGTTGTTGGTCGGCTCATCCAACAGGAGCAGGTTGGCGTTGCTGAGCGTGAGCAAGGCCATCTGCATGCGCCCCTTTTCGCCCCCGGAGAGCGTGCGAACGGGCGCCCTCACCTGCTCGTAAGGGAACAGGAACCTCCCCAGGAACCCGATCGCTTCCCTCTCGGACATCGGACCCGCGCGCATAACCGTCTCCAGCAGACTCATGTCCGGCGCCAGTGTTTCGTGCTGTTGGGCATAGAGCCCCACACGCACCCCGGGCCCCAGGCGGATGTCGCCAGAATCAGCCTGTAGCTCACCGAGGATCAGGCGCAGGAGCACGGTCTTGCCGGCTCCGTTCGGCCCGACGAGGCCAACCCGATCTCCATGGTGGAGCAGTAGGTCTACGCCCTCCAGTACGGCCTTCTCAGTCCCCTCCGGCCCCCGGAAGGACTTGGACAGCCCCTCCACGTGGAGCACGCGCTCGCTGCCTCTCCAGCCTGCCAACTGGAGGCCCATGCGCCGCCGCTCCCCCGCTGGAGCTTCGACCCGCTCGATCCGCTCCAGCCGCTTGAGTATCGCCTGCCCGCGGCCAGCGAACTTGGGTACATCATAGATGCGCGCCCAGGTCATCAAGCGTGCCGCGGAGCGTTCGAGGCGCGCGATCTCTCTCTGCTGCACCTGGTACAACTGGCCCTGGCGCGCCCGCCAAAGATCGCGCTCGTACGCGTACTCTGAGTAGTTGCCATCGTATAGCGTGAGCCGGCCAACGTCGAGTTCGGCCACCTCATCCACCACCATGTCGAGCAAGTACCGGTCGTGGGAGACGACGATCACGCCCCCCTTGTACTCTCGGATGTAGCGCTCCAGCATTCTCTTGCCGGCCAGGTCCAGGTGGTTATCGGGCTCATCCAGGAGCAAAAGCTCTGGCTGCACCACCATGAGCTTGGCCAGCGCCAGCAGCTTGCCCTGACCACCGGAAAGAACAGTCGTAGGCAAGCCCAGGTCCGCGTCGGAAAAGCCCAACGAGTACAGGATGCCCCGGAGGCGCCCCGGGTAGCCTGGCCCCCCGGCGCGCTCGTGCGCCGCAAGGACCTCCTCCTGGCGGGCCAGCGCACGGCGCAGCAGCCGCTCATCGCCGTAGACGAGCGGATCACCCAGTTGCTCCTCCACGCGAGCCAACTCGGCCTCCAGGCGGGCGATCTCCTGAGAAGCGCTGAGGGCCTCCCCCCACACCGTTCGGCCCTGTGGGAAAGAGATCTCCTGAGGGAGGAGCCCCACAGTCACGCCACGCGCCAACACCACGCCCCCGGAGTCGGCCGGCTGCAAGCCGGCAAGCAAACGCAGTAGCGTACTCTTGCCAGACCCGTTGGGCCCAACGAGGCCCACGCAGCGATCATCATGCACTTCCCACTTGATCTCTCGCAGGACGGGCTGAGACAGGTAGGTAACCGTGGCGCGATCCACTCGTGCAGCTATCACAGGACCTCCACAATGCTCCCCCCAGGGCGGTCGACATCACCATCAGCCGCCTGACCTGGCCGCGTGCCGGGCGTTCCCTCCGCCGGGCAGCATACTCGCACAGCCAGCCTCCACCAAGTCCACCCTGCGCAGAATCGAACCGTCCGGTGCGCAGAAGCGATTGACGCCCACCGGCTGGGTATGCTATACCAGCCGGGCAAAGACGCGGCGGCTGCGTGACCGCCAATGTGAAAGGGGAAGCATGAAACAGGCGTTAATTATCCAGGGGGGCTGGCAAGGCCACGAGCCCAAGGAAGTCTCGGACATTCTAGCCAAGGCTTTGAGGGAGAATGGCGTCGAGGTAGAAATCGTGGACACGCTGGATGTCCTTAAAGAGCGTGATCTCAAGGCGCTGGACCTGATCATCATGCAGTGGACCATGGGGCGGATCGAGCGTGACCAGTTGGAGCCTCTCCTAGAAGCCGTTGAGAGCGGCGTGGGAATCGCCGGCCTGCATGGCGGCATGGGAGACGCCTTCCGTGAGGCCACTCCGTTCCAGCATATGGTCGGCGGACAGTGGGTGGCCCACCCGGGAAACGATGGAATCGACTATGACGTCTATATCGTAGACAAGGGCCACTGGATCACGCAGGGTGTATCGGGCTTTCATGCCAAATCCGAGCACTACTACATGCACGTCGATCCGGCGGTCCATGTGCTGGCGTCCACGCCCTTTGACGACGTAGCCATGCCGGTGGCCTGGACCAAGATGTGGGGCAAAGGACGCGTCTTTTACTCCTCCATGGGCCATCTGGCCTCGGTGTTCGACCAGGATCCGAATATCCTCAGGCTGATGACCCGCGGCATGTTGTGGGCCGCGCACGCCCTGGAAGGAACGGACTGACGGGCCTCCGCTGGGGAAATGACAGGGCGGGCCTTATGCAAGGCCCGCCCTGTGCTATTCCAGAGATGCCCGGATGGTTACCAGCCGTAAGGTATCCAGCCGCTCCAAGCGCTTTTTCTTCAGATTCTCTATGATGATCCAGCGGACGTCAGGATCCGTGCAGAGAGCCCAGCCCGCCAGGAGGTCCCAGCCCTCCGACGGCAGCGCAGCCACCGCCACGCTCCAGCAGTAACCCAGCCCCTGGCGCAAGATGCGCACATCCGCAGAGCGACGATCTCCCCGAGCGAGGAGACTCCGGGTGATCTCATCCAGCGCGGTCAGTGCCTCGCGGGCCTGGTCCGGGAGCTCCAGCAGTGCCGGCTCGCACAGGCCCGCGGCCAGGGCGCGCTGCTCGAGCGGCGTCCCCTGGCGCCACGACCGTGTGTGATGGATGAGAGCGGCAAACCGTGCCAGGCCCACGCGCTGAAGCGCCATGGCGACCGCCTCGCGGATCCGCCAACAGGGATCGTTGGCACACTCGCGAAGGCGCTCCCAGTGGGCCTCAGAGCCCTCCGCAGTCATCCTGCCCAGCCCCACGATGCCACACACGAGTGGGAAGACCGCCGGATCGTTCGAATCCAAGCCTGCTCTGGGCGCGCTCGCGAACTCCAGCAAGACAGCCTCGCTGGCCTCCTCCGCCATGGCCTGCGCCAGCTCGAGGTTGGCGCGGGGGCCAGGCAGACCCGAGTGCTGCTTCACAAACGCGTCCAGCTCCGCACGATCCGATACGCGAGCGATCTCACCGCGGTACCAGGACACTGAAGGCATCCGATCGTTCTCCGCCAAGGCTATGGGGCTATCGCATCATAGCGTGCCGTGGGTATAATGTACACAGTGTATGGCGCGCCCCGTTCGAGCGCCCAGGCAAATACGGTCCCGCTCCCACTCGGGCGCCGGCTCGTCAGCAGCGCCCGGTGCGCTGCCGTGGACAAGACCACTGGAGGCAACATGGACAACCAATCGGCATTCCGGCCAAGCCCCAAGTACCAGATGCACATCGTCATCTGGGTGATTCTCTCATTCGCGCTATTCGTCCTTCCGTTCATCTTTCTCGCCCTGATCCCGGAGCTGGGGCTCGTGTACCTGCTCGTGTTTCTGATCGGCAACGCCTTGTGGATCATCCCCACGCTGCTCCTTGTGCCTGCCTACTGCCGATCGATCGAGTATCAGTTTGGCGATGAGAACCTGCTGGTCCGGCGGGGCATCGTCACGCGCTCTGAGAGCATGGTGCCCTATCGCATGATCACCAACGTTGAGGTGAAGAGAGGGCCGATCGCCCGTGCCCTGGGGATCGGGACTCTCAAGGTGCACACGGCAGGCTACAGCCAGCAATCCCAAGCGGAGGCCTCTCTGGCCGGGCTGGCCAACTGGGCAGAGGTGCGCGAGCAGTTGCTGGCGCGGATCCACGAGCACCAATCCGAGGGCGGCGGACGACCACAGGGGGCCGGCGCAGCGGACGAGGCTGACGTGAGCACGCTCCTTGCGGACATCCTGGCCGAGCTCAGGCAAATGCGGCGCGGCTAACCGCGTGGCGCTGGTGCACCGGCCCTTGTTGTTGCGTACGCTACTCGAGCCTGCCACCTGCACTGCCGGCGGCAGGCTCGGACCGATCCTACGATCACGAGTCCGGATCCCGGCCGGCTGATCGATCGCTGAGGGAGGCTGCGTGTGAACGAGTTCGGTACCAAGGCCTATCACAAGCCGCTCCGCATCGCCATGCGCGTGATAGCGGTGCTGCTGTTCCTTGCCTTTGTCGGCACGTGGGTCATACTGATGAACCTGTGGGCCGATCTGGATATCCCACGCGTCTACCTGTACATGGCGATCTTTGTGGGCTATGTCCTGATCGAGCGGCGCACCTTCCGGGGGCCGGATGAGGACGCCTACACGGAGCGCATCTGGGTGCGGTATCTCCTCACCTATGCGTGGTGGTTCCTGGTTCTGGGGAGCCTGCTGGAGCATGCTCTCACGCTGCGCAGCCAAAGCACGGTGACGATCATCGGTGCTGTGATCTCGCTCCTTGGTTTGGCGCTGGGCTATTGGGCCACCGGCGTGATGGCCAAATCGCTGGGGAAACGCGTGGACACCTGGGCGGCGATGCGGGTCGTGGACCAGGGCCCCTACGCCTACATACGCCACCCGGCCTATCTCAGCTCCATGCTGGTGGTGATCGGCCTTCCGTTGGTGCTGAACGCCTATCTCTCGCTGTCGCTCAGCGTGGTGCTCGTCGTGCTGTTCATCCAGCGCTTGCGTTTTGAGGAGAGGATCCTGATTCAGCGCATGCCGGCCTACGCCGCTTATGCTCAGCGCACTCGCCGGCTGTTGCCGAGCCTCTGGTAACCGGGCAGGCACCGTTGCGCACGTCGCTCGAGAGCGCGCCAGTCCGCGGGACGCATCGCACATCATATGAGGCTGAATGCCAGGAGGCGGGGTAAAGATGGAGACGCAGCAAGCCATCTATGGTCGCCGGAGCATCCGTCGTTATACGGCGGAGCCCGTGCCTCGCGATACCGTGGAGGCCATCCTCGCCGCCACCATCCGGGCCCCATCGGCCAAGAACGCGCAGCCCTGGCGGTTCGTCGTGCTGGAGGGAGATCCGGCCCGCCAGCTCGCAGACATCATGCAGCAGACCGCCGACGATCTCAGCGCCCGGGGAGACGACATCGGCAGCCTTTCCTGGACGGCCGCGGTGGTGCGGCAGGCGCCTGTCACCATACTGGTCTACGAGGCGGCGCCTCCGGAGGAGATCCCTCTGCACGCCCATGAGGACTATCACTTTGTCATGCTGCAATCCGTCGGCGGCGCCATCCAGACGATGTTGCTCGCCGCTCACGACCATGGACTGGGCTCGTTGTGGATCTGTGACGTGCTGTACTGCACGGAACCGATCAGTGCCCGGTTCGGTCGCGCCGGCGACAGACTCGTGGCCGCCGTCTCCCTCGGGCATCCCGCCGAATCCCCCGGACCCAGGCCGCGCCGCTCCTGGCAGGAGCTGACGCGGTGGCTGAGCGGAGAACCCGAGATCCGCCGCTGAACTAGCTGGTTCACGAAAGGCTATGCCTGCCTCAGCCCTAGCGCTCGCGCGCTGCTCGTGTGCTGAGCTTGGCCCACGCCTCTGCTAGCGGCTCTTGAGTGCGACCACGGTGCGCACGGCTCGCAGTATATGGCCCGCCGAGAGCCCGTATCGCTCAAGCAGATCCAGATACGGGCCGGATTCGCAAAAGGTATCCGGCACACCGATCCGCCGCATAGGCACGGGGCCGCGCTCGATCAAGAGCTCTGCCACGGCGCTGCCCAACCCGCCGGCCAGCACGTTGTCCTCGGCCGTAACGATGGCGCCGGTCTCTTTTGCGGCGCGCAGAATGGCCTCCTCATCCAACGGCTTGACCGTGTGGCAATCGATCACGCGGACGTCCAGCCCTTCGCGGTCCGCCGCCTCCGCAGCGAGAAGCGCCTGCGCCACCATATCGCGGTTGGCCACGATGGTCGCATCCACACCGGCGCGCACCGTCACCGCCGCACCGATGGCGAATGGAAAGGTATCATCGTAGAGAAGAGGCAGCGGTTCCTTTGTCAGGCTCAGGTAGGCCGGCCCGAGGTGCGCGGCAACTGCCCGCACCGCCTTTTTTGTGCTCACATCGTCTGCGGGTGCAATCACCACCATGTTGGGCATTGCCCGCATGATGGAGAGGTCCTCCTGGCCCTGATGCGTGGCGCCATCCTCAGCGGAGGTGATGCCCGCGTGGCCACAGCCGAACTTGACGTTGGTGCGGGTGTAGCACACGCTGTTGCGGATCATGTCCAGCCCGCGCAGGGTGGCGAACACCGCGTACGTCGCCACAAAGGGCAACAACCCGCTTTGGGCCATGCCCGCGGCGGCCGCGATCATGTTCTGCTCCGCGATCCCCAGGTTAAAGGCCCGCTCCGGGTATCGCTCCGCAAAGGTGTATGTCCCCATACCCTTGGATACGTCGGCATTCAGCACCACCACATCGCTTCGGCTGCCGCCCAGTTCCAGCAGAGCGTCGGCAAAGCTGAACCGAGTGGTTCGTCGCTCGCCGGCGAACAGCGTGCCCTGCTTCAGAAGGTCGATCACTCCTGGCCTGAGGTATGCGTACCGCTCAGCAGCCATCGGTGTCCTCCCGGATACCCGCTGCGGCGCGGATTTCTGCACAAGCAACCTGGGCTTGTGTCGCATCCGGCGCGTTCCCATGCCAGAACGGGTTCCCTTCCAGAAA
The DNA here is from genome assembly GCA_012719135.1 of Chloroflexota bacterium. GTDB lineage: Bacteria > Chloroflexota > Anaerolineae > UBA1429 > UBA1429 > JAAYED01. Next base: position 58,774 of record JAAYAW010000063.1, on the reverse strand, counting down.
GCTGACGCCCTTCCCCTTGACGGTGTGGGCGACGATAAGGACCGGTTCATTGGCAGCGTCTCGGCTGTCCTCCAGCGCGGCCGCGATCTGTCCCATATCATGGCCATCGATCTCGACGACGCGCCAGCCAAAGGCCTGCCACTTGGTCACCACGGGATCCAGGGGCATGATCCTCTCCACAAAGTCGTCGTTCTGAATGCCGTTGCAGTCCAGGATTGCTGTCAGATTCCCGAGATGGAGGTTCGGGGCGACCAAAGCCGCCTCCCAGATGGATCCTTCTTGCGTCTCGCCATCGCCGATCATCACCCAGGTGTGATACGCCCTGCCGGTGACCCGCGCGGCGAGGGCCATCCCCAGGCCGGCCGAGAGGCCGTGGCCGAGCGACCCGGCAGTCATATCCACGCCCGGCGTCTTGGTCATGTCCGGATGCCCCTGGAGCAGGCTATCCAGGCAGCGCTACGAGCCGAGGCAATCTGCGCCCAGATAGCCGCGGCGCATCAGAGCAGCGTACAGGGCCGGGCAGGCATGCCCCTTGGAGAGCACAAAGCGGTCGCGGTCGGGCCAATCCGGCCGGGCCGGGTCGACACGCATCACGCGAAAGTAGAGCGCCGCCAGAATATCCACGGCAGAGAGCGACCCGCCAGGATGTCCCTGCCCGGAGCGCTGGATCGTCTGAACGACGTCGCAGCGCTGGAGCGCCAGGCGGCGCTGATGCGCTGCGACGTCATCGTTTCGTCCGCCCGTGTCAGCTGCCATCGATCTCCTCCCTGCCGGCTAGAGCAACGCCTGAAACAGCTGCGTGAAGGACACCGCGGGATTCCCCTCGGCGATAAAGGCGGCGATGCGCTCTCTGCCGAAGCGATCCAACAGCCGTTCGGCCGCCTGTACGGTGGCGATGGTCGCAGACATGCTCTCCTCCGGATTGCTCTGCCGCGAATTCACGTCATAGGCCACCCAGCCGTCCCAGCCAATGCGGTCCATGTAGTACAGCATCTCGATGAGATCCCAGAAGCAGACGGAGCCCGGGATCATATCCCAATCCCACTCGCGGGCGTTGTCGTTGAGATGAACGTACAAGAGCCGGCCGGCCTGATGAGCCAGGGCCAGAGCTTCAGCCGGCGTCTCCTTGGCAATGAGGGCATGGCCGAAATCCATCGTCACTCCGACGTTGGGCATATTCAGGTGCTCGCAAAGATAGAGCGCACGCCCCATATCGCCCAGCACGCAGTAGTTGCGCGACTCGTTGAGCTTGTACTCCAGGCTGATACGAACATCAGCGCGGTAGCCGGCCGCTTCGGCGATGGAGGCCTCCAGCCAACCCCATTGCTGGAGATAGTCGACCTGGAAGGAGTAGTTGTGGCCGTCAATCAGTGGGCAACACGTGACCATCCAGGCATCGAATTCGGCCGCAAGATCCATGGCGACCTTTAGGTTCGCCACGGCCCGTGCGCGTACAGCCGCATCGGCAGCGGTAAAGGAGCCCTCCTGCCAGATCTTTTCGGTCTTGACGTTCAAATTGATCGCGGAGACGGGCAAACCACTCGCACGAATGTCGCGGGAGGCCCGCTCCAGGCTATCGCCATAGTCCTGCGGATAGACCACTTCGATCCCCTGCGCACTGGGCACCCGACGTACGGCATCCAGCCGCTCTGCCAGACTCCTGGCCGGGTGATACTCATGGAACCGGTCTGCGTGCCTCCCCATCAATCCCACCATTACGGCATGCCTGAGGTTCATCGCCGGGCCCCCTTCCGCTAGTTCCAGCTCAGCCGGGTACGTTGGAGGATACGCTTCTCATCGAGGATGATGCCCAGCCCCGGCGTCTCTGGCAGACGCATCATCCCATGCTCCGGAAAGTATTGATCCCGATGGAACCACTGCTTGCTCGGATTGTGGACGATCAGGAACTCGAGCATAGGGCAGGTGCCGGGAGACTGCGCCGCGATGAGGTGCAGCGCCGGGAGGGTCGAGTGACCGTGCGGCACCACGGGCTTGTCATAGGCCGACGCGAGCCCACAGATCTTGATCATCTCGGTAATCCCGCCCGCCCAATCGGGATCGGCTTGAACCACGTCCACACCTTCGGCGTCCAGCAGCACCTTAAAGCCCCACCGGGTGTACTCGTGCTCGCCGCCAGCGATGGGAATGCCCGTGGACCGCCGGATCTCTGCGTAGGCGCCGATCCGGTCGGGCGGCACCGGCTCCTCCAGCCAGGCAGGGTTGTAGGGCGCCATGCGCCGTCCCATCTCGATGGCATAGGGCACATCCCATCCCAGCCAGGCGTCAAACATCAGGGCCGAACGATCGCCAACCGCCTCTCTGGCCGCCCGCACCATCTCCAGATTGGCCTCCATCCCGGCCCGGCCGTCTCCCGGGCCACAGGGAAAGAACCACTTTTGCGCCGTGTAGCCCTCCTCCAGAAAAGCCTGTGCCTGTGCGTAGACCCGTTCGGGATCCGTGGGGTATCCCAGGGTACTGACGTACACGGGGATCGCCTCTCGGGTGGGGCCGCCCAGCAAACGGTACACGGGCAGTCCGAGGGCCTTGCCGCGGATATCCCACAGACACATATCGATGGCGCTGATGGCCATCATCATGTATCCCCGTCGGGCATGGCGATCCTGTCTCGACAGAATGTCCCAGATCCGCTCGGAAGCGCAGGGATCCTGCCCCAGCAAATAGGGGCGCAGGCGGGTCTCGATCTGGAAGGCCTGATCGATGTAGATCGGGCCGAACAGGCCGGTGATCCCTTCATCGGTATCGATAAAGACATACACTTCCGAAATCGGCCGCGTCCCGATGTCCTGATACACCTCGCCGCCAAAGGGCTGCTTCCCCCGGTATTCGGGGTAGATGTCCAGCGCAGCAACCTGGCGCGCCACCGAGTGGCCGGCGGCGGACTCATAGAGTCCCTCCAGCCGCTCGCAGCGGACGTACGTGATATGCACCCGTCCTCCTCCTGCCCACTGGATTGCTCCAGCAGAAGCTGGCCCGGAACTGCCAGATTCAGGGCTTGAGAACCACCTTGACCGACTCTTCTCCCGTGTGCGCGATCTCGATTCCCTCGAGATACCTCTCCAGTGGAAGCACGTGGCTGACGAGTGAAGCGCCGTCGATCCGTCCGTCCGCCAGGTACTGGATCGCCAGGGGATAGCAGTAGGGGCTCAGATGCGCCCCATGGATGTTCAGTTCCTTCTGGTCGCCGATGATCGACCAATCCACCGCCACAGGTCCGGCGTGCACGCTGAACTCGACCATAGTGCCGAGCTTTCGCAGCATCTGCAGTCCCTGGCTGACGGCCGGGCCCGCGCCCGTCGCCTCGATATAGACATCGCAGCCGTAGCCATCGGTCAGCTCCATCACCTGCTCGATCGCTCCCCCCTGGCTCACATCGATGGCCAGGTCGGCGCCGAACCGGCGCGCGAGCTCGAGGCGATGGGGCTTCATGTCCAGAGCGATCAGCAGACCAGGGCTCTTGAGGCGCGCCACGCTGACCATCCCGAGACCGATCGGGCCCATGCCGGCGATCACCACCACGTCCCCGAGTTCGATCTCTCCGCGCTGGACGGCGTGAATCGCGCAGGCCATTGGCTCGATGAGAGCCGCCTGGTTGGCCGGGATCTCCCGGGGGACCTTGTGCACTAAAGCTCCCGCGGGGAACTTCATGTACTCTGCCCAGGAGCCCTCGGCGCGATCCTTGATAAAGCCATAGATGTCGTGCCGTTGGCACATCCAGTACTGGCCACGAAGGCAGAAGCGGCACTGACCGCAGGGAACGATCTGCTCGGAGATAGCGCGATCACCCAGCTGAAGGCCGATCCGCTCGGCGGCCCCCTCACCCAGGGCCACGACCTCTCCCACGAACTCATGGCCCGGCGTCACGGGCGTGACAATATACGGATCGATCTCGGCCGAACCCCACACCCGCGCCCCACCAAAGGTCTTGACATCGCTGGCGCAGATACCCGATGCCAGCACACGCACGAGGACTTCTCCGGGGCCGACTCGCGGAACCGGTACGGTCTCCAGGCGATAGTCCTCGATGCCGTACACCCGCACCGCGCGCATCATCTCCGGTATCGTCATTCTCTGACCTCCTCTCATTCGCCGCGAGCGGCGCGCACGCGTTGTTCAACGTGTTCAGTCCATCGAGATGCGATGCGACGGGCGAATAAACCCCTTTCAGGCCCCAGGCTGGGCGAGGACTGGCCTCCCCACCACCATGCGTCGCCTGTGGCGCTCTCGTCGCACGGCCTGGCCGGCAGCGGAGAGGCGACGCGCCCAAGCGGATCAGACTGAAGCAGAGTGGCTTCTACGCGGCTGCCAAAGCAGACGCCTCCTCCTCGAACCAAAGGGGATCCAGCCGGCGGCCGAGCGCGAGAATCCCGGCCAGCGACATCTCTCGTTGATCCCCCAGGCCGCCGCAGCCGGGCACCTGCCCGGCGTTCGCGGATCCGGATCCCGTTCGCAAGCACAGCGCCCCGTGGGCACTCTGCCATCTGCCTGCCTTCTCGTTGCGTCATGCATCCATCTCGCCGAGGAACGCGCGCACTGCCTCGATGTATGGCGCAAACTGCTCCCGGCGTATACTGTGGCCCGCTCCCGGGATGTGCACCACTCGACCCTCCCGCCAGAGGCTGGCGGCCTCGGCGGCCACCTCGGGAGTGACGAGCGCCCCTCTTTCGGGGTCCGCCGTGATAAGCAGGACGGGGCACTGGATCTTTATCACGAGCTCGCGGAACGAGGGCCTCGGCCAACGCGGAGGCACCATGTGGTACGGACTGTGCTGTTGCTTGGATTCTGCCCAGGGTCCCAGCTCAACCTCGGGCCAGTCGGGATGCTCAGCCCGCGCCATGGCCTTGAGCTCTTCGATCGACATGGCCCGCATCTGCTCGACCTGGCGCGCCCGTTCCCGGTACTGCTCCTCCGTTGGCGCGGGGGGCTCCTCGTCCCACCAGGGAGGGTCGCACAGCACCAGAGCCGAAACCAGATCCGGGTGTGCCGCCGCGCAGGCGGCCGCCGTCGCCGCCCCCATGGAGTGGCCCATGAGATAGGGTCGCACTAGGCCCAGCGTCCGAATCAGGCCGGCGACGTCCTCGGCCATCGTATCCGCCTCATACCCCCATTGGGGAGCCTCCGAGAGACCGTGGCCGCGCGCATCCGGCATGATCAGATCATAGTCGTTCGCGAGAGCGCGAGCCACGGATACCCAGCAGGCGCCGCTATCGCTGGAGCCGTGCAGCAGAACAAGCGGAGGGAGGGTGGAACAAGCGTTTCGGGTAAAGTGCAGCCGGATGCCGTTGGCGAGGAGATCCCCTTCCAGCCACATCGTTGTGTCCATCTCAGATCCTTTCCGTTCAGGGACGGAGGGAAGCGCGCGCATTATACGGCGAGGATCAAGAGCGTCAACGGAACGCGCCAGCACGGCGGATTCCCTAAGAGAAAGCCAGCCTGAGCATGGCTCAGGCTGGCCCCTGGAGACGATCCGGGAGGCTCTAGCGCGCCGGCGCGGCCCCGAATATGCGGCCGAGGATCTCGGCTCGTTCATCGGCTCCCGCCCAGCGTGGCTGAGCATAGTCCTCCAGCACGGTCGTCAGCACCTGGCTATTGATGAGGCGGCCCTGGTAGATCGTGTGGCGCGCCATCAGGGCTGTGCGCGTCTCCCAGCTCCACATCTGGTCAAAGAACAGATTCCCCAGCCCGTAGACGATGATCCCGGAGCCGTTATCATCGTCCTCTCCATAAGGCTCCCAGGCCTGAGGGACATGGCTCTGGACGCCAGTGACGACGTCCGCACCGGCTGCGCGAAGCTCACGGAACTCGGCGACCTGCTGATCGGTCGGGTAAGGCTGATAAGTCTCCAGATACTGCAGCTCCACTAGCACCATATCGACCTCGGGATCAGCGCTCAGCTCCGAGACGCGCTGGAGCAAAGCCTCTTTGTGATCGTAATAATGGCAGGCGCCTGGCAGTTCGTCTGTGGCCCAGGCCCAGGAGGGTTCGTAGGCCAGAGCACCGACAAAGGCCAACCGGTTGCCATTGTGTTCGTAGAACATCGGCGCGCAGGCTTCGCTGACGTTCATGCCACTGCCGTAGATCGGAATACCGCGCTCACGGTAGAAGGAGATGGACTCGCGGGCGCCGTCATACCCGAAATCGTTCACATGGTTTCCGGACAACCCAACGATGTCGGTGCCGATTGCCTCGAGGGCGGCCCAGTACTCGTAGTCGCTGCAGAACGTGAGGTTGTCCTCTGAGGTGTCCACAGGGCAACCGTCGATAAAGGGCACCTCATTGCTGACATGGGTGATATCCGCCTGGCTGAGTTCCTCGCCGATCACCAGCGCGGGATACTCGTAGCCGTAGGTCTCCATCTGGCGTGCCGTGAGCCGGGACATCGCCGTCACACCGGTCATCACCAGGCTTGTCATCCGGCTCGGGTCTCGATTCTCCCAGCCACGGACGGCGTCCGCCAGGAGCGAGCCGACCGACTGAGCGCCCGGTCCTTCCAGGATGAGCGCCAGTGCCAGGGGGTAATCCGCCGGCTGTAGGGCGGCATCGAACAGCGACCGAGCGCCGATCGAAAGCACCTTAAGGGTCGGATCCAGCGCCTCAAAGGGCACGACTCCGAGAGCAGTCCGGTCCTCCTCCAGGGCCTGCGCCAGTTCCTCGGAAGCCACAACCCGCGGCTGGCCCGGGCCCCAGAGCGCCTCGAGCACCTGGGCCGTGTCGGAATCCACCAGGAGCGCACCGGGCGCTGCCTTGGTCCAGCGCTCATAGACATCGGCCATTGAGCCGAGGTCATCAACGGTGTCAAACGGAACCACCGCCGCATAGTATCGCCAGCCGAACAGTTGGGCATCCGGGGGAATGGCCTCGGTGCCATCCCGAAGAGACAAGGTCAGGTTGGCCTCGCTTGCGGGCACAAACTCCAGGGCGTACCCGGCCGAAGCCAGGTCCAGGCTCTCGAGCGCTGACCCAACGGCCACACCCTCCAGGGAGATGCCTTCGGGAAGGGAGAGCTTTAGCGCCTCCAAGGAAGCCGTGGGGGTGAGCGTAGGCTCGGGCGTCGCGGAGGGCCGGGGCGTCGCCGTCATAGTAGGCGGCGGAGCCGTCATCGTCGGCTCCACAGTCACGGTCGCCTGCGGTTCCTGGGTCACACCTCCCGAGGGAGCCACGGCGCAGCCACACAGAGCCAACGCCAGTATCATGACCAAAAGACTGCACAGTACGCGCATTAGCACCTCATCACGCGGACGGGATAAGTGCCATTATAGAACGGGGGCAGAGGTGGTCAAAGCGGGGGCAGCCACAGTCCGGCGCCTGGCGAGGATCGCCCAGCCATGCTATCCTTTGCCCGTCGAATCTCATGGACGAGGGCATTAGCCGTGCGACGCACAAAAATCGTCTCCACCATCGGTCCGGCGACACGCACACCCGAGCGCATCGCCGAGATGATCGCCGCCGGGATGAACGTCGCCCGGCTGAACTTTTCGCATGGCTCGCAAGCCGAGCACGGGGCCAACGCAGAGGCGGTGCGTGCCGCAGCGCGCCGTGCGGGCGTGCCCGTGGCGATCCTGCAGGACCTGCAAGGCCCCAAGATGCGTACCGGGCCGCTGGCGAGCGACGAGCCTGTTGTGCTGCGCCCCGGCGATCCTCTCACGATCACGACCCTGGATGTGCCAGGCTCTCGCGAGCGGATCAGCACGGACTATGCCTATCTTCCGGGAGACGTATCGCCGGGCGATCGCATCCTCCTTTCCGATGGCCTGATCGAGCTTGCGGTGAGGGAAACGGACGACACCGAAGTACGCACTGAGATCATCCGAGGAGGTTCGCTGCGCGCACGCCAGGGCATCAACTTGCCCGGCATCAACGTGTCGAGCCCCAGCGTCACTGAGAAAGATCTCTGCGATCTCGCCTTTGGAGCGTCCCTCGGCGTGGACTATGTCGCCATCTCTTTTGTACGCCGCGCGAGCGACGTGCAGACTGTCCGCCAGGCCCTGGCCCGCGCCGGCTCGGTGACCCCGGTGATCGCCAAACTGGAGCGTCCGGAAGCGCTGGACAACCTGGAGTCGATTCTGGCTGAGGCCGATGGCCTGATGGTGGCTCGGGGAGATCTCGGCGTGGAGATCGCGCCGGAGCGCGTCCCGGCCCTGCAGAAGGAGATCATCCGCGCGGCCAACCGCGCCGGCAAGCCTGTGATCACCGCCACGCAGATGCTCGAATCCATGATCCATGCCCAGCAACCCACCCGCGCCGAGGTGAGCGATGTGGCCAACGCCATCCTGGATGGGAGCGACGCCGTCATGCTCAGCGGGGAGACGGCCATCGGAGAACACCCCATCGCGGCGATCGAAATGATGGCCAGAATCGCCGAGTCGGTCGAGGCCGACGCGATCCGGCAGGCGGAGGAGTCCGTCCGTTATCCGCTGGATCAGTTCTCGACGATTCCGCAGGGGATCGCCGCGGCGGTTAGCGCGCTGGTGCGCACCCTGCCGCTCAACGCCGTCTGCGTGGTAACGCGCACAGGTATCACAGCGCGGCTGGTGGCGCGTTACCGGCCCCATCTGCCCATTCTCGCCTTCACCCCGCTCGAGAGCACCTACCGGCGTCTCAGCCTGCTCTGGGGTGTGGAACCGATACAGACAGAGTATGCACACACCGAAGAGGGTTTCTTTGAGCAGGTACGCACTCTCGTCCTCGAGCGAGGCTATGCCAGCAGCACGGATAAGGTGGTGATCACCGGAGGGCATCCGGTTACCACCGGAGGCCCCACCAACATGATTCGGGTCCTGTCACTGGATGAGACTCTGTAGGCTGAGCGTTGCGACCGGCGGGTGGCCCCGGCGCAACCAGGCTACCCACCCTGCGTAGAGCACAGTGAACCGCATCGACACACCGACATCGGGAGGGTAGCCATGAGTTTCCTGGGCAACCTGATCTGGCTGATCTTTGGCGGGCTGATCACGAGCCTCGCGTATGTACTGGGGGGCATCATACTCTGCGTCACCATCGTGGGCATTCCCTTCGGGCTCCAATCCATCAACATGGGCGTGGCCGTGCTGGCTCCATTCGGCAAAGAGGTCGTAGCCTCCAGCCATCAGTCTTCGCTCAAGATCCTGTTTGATGTCATCTGGATTCTCGTGTTCGGCTGGGAGATCGCCATCGCGCACCTCACGTCTGCCGCCATCCTGGCGATCACGATCGTCGGATTGCCCTTTGCCAAACAGCACCTCAAGTTGATACCGGTGGCCCTGTTCCCCTTTAACCAGCACCTGGAGTAGGCCAGCGCGAGGCCGTCGCACGGGCCAGAGGGCCACAGTCTGTGGCCGCCCGTCAGCCAACAGTCCCCGGCGCGTGCGCAAGGGCGGAGAGGAACGGGCGTGCTGGGACCGCGAGAGGAAGGAGTACAAAATGGGGTTGCTTTCATGGATCGTATTCGGAGCTCTGGCTGGGTGGGTAGCCAGCATCATCGCGGGCACCAACAACCGGCAGGGTTGTATCACCAACATCATCGTTGGTGTAGCGGGAGCCTTCGTCGGAGGCTTTATCTCCAATAGAGTCTTTGGCCAGGCCGTGCTCTTTGACTGGAGTTGGCGAAGCTTTGGCATCGCTGTCATTGGCGCCGTGTTGTTGCTGGCACTCTTCGGCCGCAAGCGGCGCTAACTGAACGGTTCTCTTACCCTGGGCCCGACGCCTCAGCCCGGGCCCTCTACGATCTGCGCTTGCCCTCAGGCTCGCCCGCAGATAGGATGCAGCGGGAAAAGGGGTACAGTCCCCGTACGCTGCCCTCACCAACACCCCCAGAGTGCCTATGCCATGAGAACACACGCCGAACGCGTCGTCCGTCTCTGTGGCACGCCCCGCGAAATCGGCGTGCAGATGGGCGCTCGCCTTGGGTCAAGGCTGGACGCGAACATCGCAAGATACGCCCTTGAGCGCGCGCCGGCGGTCCCTGACGCCCATGAGGGGGCCTGGCGAAGGGGAGCCCTGCACTGGCTGCGGAGCCTGCCCGAACGTTACCAGGAAGAGTTCGAGGGCCTGGCGCAGGGCGCCGGGCTTGAACTGGAACGCGTCGCCCAATGGGGATATCTGGAGATCCTGCTATCGGGGGCCTGCAGCAGCGCCATCGTCACGCTCGAATCTCGGATCTGGGTGGCCCGCAACAACGACTTTCGCGCGCCCGATCTATGGGGCTACACGGCGATCAAGGAGGTGCCCGGGCGGATTCCCACGATCACCTTCGGCATGGAAGGCGATGTCTTCACCGGCACGGGGGTCAATCGGGAGCACCTGTGGCTACATTATCATTACCTGCCGCCGCCGGCAGCCGAGCCGGTAACGGCAGCCTACCTTCCATGCTATCTCTTTCTCGTGGAGGCCCTGGAGACCTGCCGCTCTCTGGCCGAGGTGGAGGCGCTGCTGGAACGCCTCCCCCGCAGCGCCCCCATGCTCCTCTTTGCCGTGGATGGCGAGGCGTGTCGCCATGCGCTGTACGAATGCGGGAACACCTGGCATCGCCCATGGGAACAGGGAACAGCCTGGCGGGTGGGCACGAATCACAGCCCGGCCATCCCCAGCGAGCGGGACGCCAGCCCGCTCAGCAGCGCAAACCGCTACGCCAGACTGACGAATCGGGTAGAATCGCTCGTCAGATCGCCCGCGCCACGATCTGCGGCCGAGGATCTGATCTCCATTCTGGGGGATCCCGGGATCGAGCGCCGAGACGATGACGAGTGCACGGTGTATGCGAACGTAGCCTGCCCCTCCACGGGGGAATTGTGGTACACCTTCGGCGGGCATCCCGCCGCCAGCCGCGGCGAGTGGCACAGGCTCTGCTGGCCCTGGTAGGGCCGCAGAGGGAATCCGATGCAACGAGATTCAGAGTACTACCGTTCACAGGCGTCACGAATCGTGGGCGACAAGCCCTGGTTCGATCGGCCCATGCGCTGGGCACAGCTCACCCTGGTCGAGAACGACCCTGGGCGCTACAGCCCGAGCGAGTGGTTGGCCTACCTGAGCCGCATCGGGGCGGATGGGGTGTGCCTCAGCGCGGGGGGCTGCGTGGCTTACTACCCGACTGAGGTACCGTGGCACCATCGCAGCGCCTGGATGCGGCCAGGCGATGACCCCTTCGGCGAGTTGCTGGCCGGTTGCCGGGAGATGGGCATGATCGCCCTGGCGCGCACGGATCCACACGCCATCGGAGACGGGGCTGCTCACGCCCACCCGGAGTGGGTGGCCGTTAGCGCCGATGGGCAGCCTCGCCGTCACTGGGCCGCTCCCGACCAATGGGTGACCTGTGCTCTTGGCCCGCACGCCGAGTTGTTCATGACGGATGTGCATCGCGAGATCATGGCGCGGTACCACGTGGAGGGCATCTTTGGCAACCGGTGGTCAGGCCATGGCATCTGCTACTGTGGCTACTGCCGCGAGCACTACCGCGAGTATGCAGGCTGCGAGCTTCCCCAGCGTGGCGATCCGGCGGATCCGGCCTATGCGCTCTGGCTCCGCTGGCGCGAGGATCGCCTCTTTGAGCTCTGGAATCTCTGGGATTCTGCGATCCAGGAGATCAGCCCGCAGGCTCGCTACATCCCGAACGCCGGGGGTGGCGCTCTGAGCGGCCTGACCATGTCCCGCATGGGAAGTCGAGCCGACATCCTGTTTGCAGATAGACAGGCACGGAGCGGGTTTGCCCCTCTGTGGATGGCGGCCAAGAACGCCAAGGAGTACCGCGCCGTGCTTGGCCAGAAGCCGGCGGGGGGCATCTTTTCGGTAGGGGTGGAGGAGCGCTACCGATGGAAGGACTCTGTCCAGAGCGCTCCCGAGGTATCGCTCTGGGTAGCGGAAGCGACGGCCAACGGCCTTCGGCCCTGGTTCACAAAGTTCGGGGGAGTCCATCACGACCGGCGCTGGCTCGCGACGGTGGCAGGCATCTACCGCTGGCATGGGCAGCACGAACGCTACCTGCGCAACCAGGCATCGCTGGCGAGCGTCGCCTTGGTCTATTCCCAGCGGTCCGCCCGCCTGTACGAACCCCAGGCACAGGAGCGACTGGAGGATCACGCACTGGGCCTGTACCAGGCGCTGGTGGAGGCCCGCATTCCCTTTGATATGCTGCATGAGGACCACCTGGATGCCGAGCACCTGGCGCCGTACCATGCGCTGGTGCTGCCCAACATCGCGGTGCTATCCGACGAGGCGTGCGAGGCGATTCAGGTGTTCGTCCGCCGTGGAGGAAGGCTGCTGGCCACTCATGAGACCTCTCGGTATGACGTAGACGGCACGCCGCGTTCCCAACTGGGGCTGGGTCCCCTCTTCGGCGCTCAACTCGCCGGCGCTCTCGAGGGCCCCATGCAAAACGCCTATCTGCACGTCGCCACCGGGGGAGCGGTCAGGCATCCGCTGCTCGCCGGCCTGGAGGACGCTCAGCGTCTGATCCATGGCGTACACCGGCTTCCCACAACGGCGGCCGCGCCGGCGCGGCCGCCGCTCCTGACGCTGGTGCCCTCGTACCCGGACCTTCCGATGGAACAGGTATATCCGCGCGTGGAGCGCACCGACACTCCTGAGGTCTACGTCGGCGAGCGCGGCGCCGGCCGGTTCGTCTACTTTCCGTGGGATATCGACCGCACCTACTGGGAGGTGGTGAACGAAGACCACGGCATCCTGCTCCGCAACGCGGCCCGCTGGCTGGCGGGCGAGTTACCCGTAGAGGTGTCCGGACCGGGCATGCTCGATGTCACCGTCTGGCGGCAGAAAGCTTCGATGACGGTGCATCTGGTAAACCTGACCAACCCGCGTGCCCAAAAGGGGCCGGTGCGAGAGATCTATCCGGTGGGAGAACAGCATGTGCGCGTGGTGCTCCCTGAGGGCATGCGGCCGGCCAACGTCAGCCTGCTTGGCGGAGGTGAGGAGCTTGGGCAGGTCCACGTGGAGGGCGGCACACTCAGTGCCACGATCTCCAGCATCGAGATACATCAGGTGCTGGCGATAGATCTTGAACGGTAGCCGATAGGCCTAGGCCAGAACCTTCCGGTAGGCCCGGGTCCAATCGGTCGTCTGGAATCCCATGTTGGTGTAGAGCAGGCGCGCGGGGAGGTTGCTCTCCATGGCGCCGATGGTCACGTGGCGGTAGCCTCGCTGCCGGTACGCGGCCAGCGCCTGGGTCACCAGACAGCGCCCAAGGCCGCGCCCGCGCAGACCGTCCTCCACCCACAGCCACCGCACATAGACCCAATCCTGAGCCTCCGGCGCACGCTGGAGCGCCCCCTGCCCGATGCACACGCAGAGCCCCACGCTGCGGCCTTCCTGATAGGCGTGCAACACCAGTTCAGTTGCGCCCGGTGTGGCCTCGGCCCACTCCCACTCCAGCTCTGCATCCACAGGCAACGGCTCGGCGCTGACCGCATAGTCCTGCCAGTCCAGGACAAGCTGCCCCCAATCGGCCGCGTACCCGTTGAGCGACAAAAGGGCCTGCACATGCCCCAGGCGCCCGCTCAAAAGGGCATGTTCGGCATGGCACCAGGGGTACTTGTGATCATAATGCCAGGCAACCACCTCTCCGGCGCCATGAGCGTGAGCCAGTTCCTCCGCACGTTCCACCAGAGCCTGGCCAACGCGGCGGTAGCCGGGTCTGTAAGCGAAAAAGCGCAGCACCGCCCGCAGCGGGCTCTGTTCTGTGGCCTGCTCGATGGCCGCGTGCGCCACCCCGACGATGTCGGACCCCTCTCGAGCGAGCCAGATCGTCGATTCGGACAGGCGCTCAGCCGCTTTGCAGCTGCCCGGGCCATCGAGCGCGGACGCCACCTCAGAAGCCGAAGCTCGGGGACAGTGCGGGGTGCCCGCCATCAAGTCGTTCAATGCATCCGCCAGATCCTGCAGCTCACCCACGTGGAACCGTGAGATTCGCAAGGCACTCCCTTCCATCAATCCGGCCGAGTCCCACCGGCGAGCACGCGGCCCTGGATCTCCAGCGAGATGGCATAGGGCACAAAACCCAAGGCACGGTAGAAATCAAGCGCGGCACTGTTGTGCGCCAGAACCTCCAGCGAGATGCGCGCATCGGCAGGCCAGACCTCCCGAGCCATCAGCCCCAGTGCCGCGGCGCCGATGCCACGGCGGCGCACCTCGCGCGCGACAAAGAGCTGGCGCACATACACTCCCGCCCCATCAGTACGGTAGAGCAGATACGCGACGATTCGATCGGCCTGCCGGAAAACAACGGCGTTGTACTCCCCACGCAACCAGCCGCGCATGCGCTCCTCGAGATCTGCCAGCGACATGGCGTTGCGATGCCCCTCATCTCGAATCAGGTCGCGGTTCATACGCGCCAGGAGCGGCAAGTCCGCTTCCGTAGCAGAGCACCAGGCGAGACGAGGTAGGCTGTGTTCGGGCATCATGTCGGGCTCCCCGCAACCATCGAAGAGGTCCAGAGATCCGGAGAGTGGCCAGAAGCGTGGGCAAGCGAGAAACAGCGTCCGCATGGCCCGGAGAGCGGACGATTAGGTGCCAGAGCCGGCACGCTCCAGATCACGCACTCACACAGAGACCAATAAGACAGGAGGGGAGCGCATCGGTTCCGGCGCCCCCCTCCTGGTTGCAGCTGACCTAGCGGATAATGGAACGAGGCGAAGCCACCAGGCGCCGGACGACCATCCGCTCACCATCGACCATGGCACCGATAGGTGGCGCGACGCGGGTCTTCCACTCCTCGCTCTCAAAGACCGCCGCGTAGAGGCGCTCTCGCTCCTCCTCATCCTCGAACCGCCGAATCCAGACCCAAAGGTCCTCCTCGGTTTCGCCGGCAAAGCTCCCGACGACGACCATTCCCTTCGAGACCAAGAAGGGGATGATTACCTCATCCATGTACTTGATCCAGTTCTCCCGCTGCCCGGGACGCATACGATACTCACGTAGCTCGAAAAAGGCCATGCTTCCTCCTCTATTACCGTGCCGAGCCCTTCACTGACGGCTCGCCTGGCGGGTATTGTACACCAAACGTTCGCTTCGTGCCACGGCTCCTGGACACACCCAAGCGCTCTCTTGGGGCCCGCCCGCGCGCCGCGCCGATGCAGCGGCCAGCGGATGGGCAGCGCGCCGTGGAGCGCTGGGCCACCGGCTCCACACGCCCAAACACAAAGCCGGGCAACCCAGTGGGTTGCCCGGCTCCGAAACGCGATGACTACCCGCGTTCCTTCTCCTTCTCCAGGCGGCGCTGAGCGTCCGCACGGATCTGATCCAGCAGATGCGCCGGGACGATGTCGTACCGTACAAACTCCATGGAGTACATGCCGCGCCCCTGAGTCATCGAGCGAAGATCCGTAGCGTATCGCTGAATCTCAGCCAGAGGCACCTCCGCCGTGACGATACCACTGCCCCGCGATTGCTCCATGCCCTGCACCTGAGCACGGCGGGTATTGAGATCGCCCAGGATGTCCCCCATGAACTCCTCTGGCACAGTGACAACCACGCGATAGACGGGCTCCAGCAGCACCGGCCCCGCATCGGGGACCGCCGCGCGGAACGACAGGTGCGCAGCAAGCTTGAACGCGATTTCAGAAGAGTCCACCGGGTGGTAGGAGCCGTCATACAGCACGCACTTAAAGTCCACGGTGGGGTAGCCGGCGAGGACGCCCTCGGTCATGATCTCGCGGATGCCCTTCTCCACGGCGGGGAAGAAGGAGCGAGGCACCGAGCCACCAAACACCTCATTGTCAAAGACAAAGCCTTCGCCACGATCCAGCGGCTCAAAGCGACAGTAGACGTCGCCAAACTGGCCGCGCCCACCGGTCTGCTTCTTGTGCCGTCCCTGCGCGGAAGCGGGTTTGGTGATCGTCTCACGATAGGCGATCTTGGGGAGATCGATATCGACCTGCACGCTGAACTTGTTGGCCAGGCGGCGTGTGGCGATCTGGATATGGGATTCACCCATACCGGAGAGGATCGTCTCGTTCGTCTCCGTATTGCGCTCCACCCTCAAGGTCGGGTCTTCCTCCACCAGGCGGCTCAAGCTGCTGCCCAGCTTGTCCAGATCGGCCTTGGTGCTCGGGAAGATCGCCACGGAGAACAGCGGCTCGGGATACTCCACGGCCGGCACGCGATAGGGCTGGCCGCGATCACACAGGGTATCGTTTGTGGTCGTGATGCTCAGCTTGGTGACCACGCCGATATCGCCCGCCTCGACGGATTCGATCGGCTTCTGCTCGCGCCCCCGTACGGAGTAGACCTGGCCGACCCGCTCCTCTTCTTCGCGGTTCACGTTGTACACGCGGCTATCGCCGTTCAGCTTGCCGCTGTACACCCGAAAGTAGCTCAACCGGCCCACAAAGGGGTCAGCCATGGTCTTGAATACCTGAGCCACAAGTGGACCGCTGCTGCTGGCTTCCAGCACGACGTCCTCGCCCGTGGCCACGTTGACCACCGTGCGCGGCGCCTGCACCGGAGACGGCAGGTAGTTGGTCATGGCGTTGAGGAGCGGAATCAAGCCCTGATTCGTGAGGCCCGAGCCCGCGAGCACCAGCACAAACCGCCCCTCCAGGGAGCCGGTCATCAGAGCGGTGCGAATCTCGTCATCCGTCAGCTCCTCACCATCCAGATACTTGAGCATCAACTCATCATCGACTTCCGCCGCGTATTCCATCATGGCCATACGCGCCTCGTCGGCCGCGTCCTGAGCCTCCGCCGGGATGTCAGTCGCTTTCCCGTCAGCCCCCAGGTACGCCTTCATCTCCACGATGTCGACGACGCCCTTAAAGCCAGCCGCCTCGCCGATCGGGATACAGATGGGGACAAACGTGGCATCGAACTTTGTGTTCAGGTTCTCGAGAGTGCCCGGAAAACTGGCATTCTCGCGATCCATCTTGTTAATGAAGACGATGCGAGGCTCCGGGCGCTCATCCAGATAACCCCACTGCACCTCGGCCCCCACTTCGACGCCGGAGGCCGCGCACACCACCAGCACGGCACCGTCAGCCACGCCGATCGCGGACTTGACCTCCCCCAGAAAATCCATGTATCCGGGGGCGTCGACGATGTTCACCTTGGTGTTGTTCCACTGTGTGGGGAGGACCGCGTTGTTCACTGAGAAACCGCGGGTCTGCTCCTCTTCATCAGAGTCGGAAACGGTGTTCTTGTCTTCGATCCGGCCCAAACGCGAGATGGCGCCCGATCCGAACAGCAACGCCTCGCTGAGGGTCGTCTTCCCGCTGCTCCCATGTCCCAGCAGAACGACGTTGCGGATATCCTTTGCACTGTATGTTGCCATAAACAGAGACCCCTCCTGGAATATGCCATCACGCGAGCCACAGCATTATACCATGGTGACCATAATGGGCAAAGACGCGGCTACCCGGCCTGCTGGAGCGCAACGGGCCTCCGGGGGCGGCGCTCTACAGCCCGCCCCCGGAGGCGGGGCCCTGCTCGCACCCTCTTGGCTCAACCAGCCTGCGGGTTACGATGAGCGCCGCCAGAGCGCTCCCTGCCGCTACCACGAACATGAGTGTGTAGCCGAACTGCGGCAGCCACCCGTTCGCGAGGTCGATCACCGGCCCGAACAGGCGCGCCGTCGCTCCGCTGCCCGCGGTGGCCAGGTTCGAGAGGCCCAGGTACCGCCCGGCTTGATCGGCGGGTACGAGGTCGGTAGCCCAGGCCCAGTTCACCGCGTTAAAGACCCCCATCGCCGCACCGATCAGGGCGCCCAGGATGCCAATGGAGGTGACGTCCCTCGCCTGGCTCATCACAGCCATGCCGAGCGCCAGCGCGCCACATGAAGCCAGACTCAGGGTACGCCGGCCCCATCTCTCGGATAGATACCCCGCCGGAAGCGACGCCAGCATGACGCTGACTCCGATGATCGCCATTAAGTGGCCCACTTCAGTGGCGGCATCGCCAACAGCCAGGGCATCCGCCACAAAGTAGTAAGCAAAGGCCTGCACCAGATAGATGGCCAGAAGCACCAGGAAGCGACAGACCAGCAGACGCCCATAGTCACCGTGCAACCGCAGATCCATCGCGTACACGGCCCGCAGTACGGCCAGGAATCCAGCTGCTCTGGCGCCGTCTCCTTGCGGAAGTGGCCTCTCCCGGGCGACGATAAGCGTGAGGATAAGAGAGGCCAGCAACACGCCAGCGACAATCGCAGCAGCCTGCCCGTACCTGCCGGAATCGCCCGCCAGCACGCGGCTGATCGCCACCGCAACTGCAACGACCGCGAGCATGTCGAGAAAGGACTTGGCTCCAGAGGCGATTCCGCGCTCATTCTCGGGGACGCAATCCGGGATCAGCCCCTGCCCGGCTCCGTGGGCCAGATTGGAGCAGAACTGGAGCGCGAGGTAGGCCGCCGCAACGGCCAGGTAGCTCTTGGCGGAGGCCAACAGCAAGAGGCTACCGCCACTGAGGAACGCCCCCAACACCATCCACGGCCGCCGGCGCCCCCACCGGCCGCGAGTGCGATCGCTCAGGGCGCCGCTGATTGGAGTCATCAGCATCGCCACGACCAGGCCCGCAAAGGTCAACAGACCGTACCGCGTGTTGCGGGCAGCCCCTCCCAGTGCGGACACGATCTGGGGCAACATGAAGGAGTGCACCGCGCCCCACATGAACGAGACGCCGAACCAGTACGCGTTCAGGCCCAGCCATCTCACGGCGAGACATCCGCTGTCGCGCCGGCGTCCGCCGTTTCCCTGGGCACAGTCACGTAGCACGTGTCGGACATCCCCAGGCGATCGCCGGCACGCGCCACCGCTCGGAGCCACGCCACGCCCTCCGAGAGACCCGCCTGCTCCCAGCTCAGGCTCCCAACGGCGGGGAGCCCTGTGGCCAGAGCCGCCCAGGTACTGCCCGCATCCCGCGAACTCTCGATGTCGACCCGGACCACGCCGCTGCCCCCCATGGCCGCCCACGCGATACCATCGCCTCGTTGCGAGTCGAGCCGTCCCTCACAAGCGACCAGCTGTACCCGTGGGGCGGCGGCGCGAACCACGTTGAGAGGGCCGACAGGTGGTGAGATCGTCACTCGAATACCCTCGTTCGCCACCAGCCTGACCCACACCGGTCCATTAGGCAGCGACTCTGCGCTCCACCCTTCCCCCTGGTAGCGCAGACCGTCCGCTAGTACCTTCCAGGGACCATCGCGCCCCAACGCGTACTCCAGCCGCACCTTTGGCGAGCGTTCTTCAGCTTCCGCCCGCCAGTGGATCGCTCGGCTCCCCGTCGTGGACAGGGCCATGCCGTCTACCGCCAGCGAGACCATCGGGTAGGTGCGCCCAGGCGTGTTGAGCACAAATGAGCCACTCTCGGCGCGCGTCGTACCGCCGTTGCTCTCTGCCGTGAGCCTCACACGGTATGTGCCGTTAGCCAGCAGGCTGGTCTGCCACAGGTATCTCCCTACGTTCTCCAGATCGACGATTATCGCGTGCCAGTTCTGCCCGCCATCGGCCGAGTACTCGAGGTCCATCGCGACCGGAGCGCCGTCGGGACCTCGCGCCTCCCAGACGATGGGGATACCGCCGGAGTAGACCTGCCGCGCAACCGGCTCCAGCAGTTCCAGCCCAAGCTCGGGCGACGCACTTGCTGGATCCTGCCAGTGGGCGACGGCCTCCACGGTGTTGAACCCATCGCTCGCTGAGAGGCGCACCGTCAGCCGACCAACACCGGCCGGGAGAGCCAAGTCATAGTCCCCCTGCAGGCCCTCCAGCCGCGTTTCGTTCAGGCACTCCCCGCCCTCGCGACAGATCGAGAGATCCAGATCCAGAGGACCACCATCGGCATCGGTCACCTCCCACGACAGGCGCCCGGAGCCCTCCACGGAGCTTGCGTACAGGCCCACGTCAACTCTCGGCGGCCAGGAGCCGGCCCCTCCCAATGCAAAAGAGGCGCTCGTCGCTGTCACCCCGGCAGCGGGAATCGTGAGGCGGAGGCGACAGTCGGCCACGGCGGGCCAGCTGGCGGTGTCCCAGAGATACTCCCCATCCGCGACGAACGCCGAGCCTAGCGCCAACCAGTTTGACCCGCCGTCCACGCTGGCCTCGATGAGCGCCCGTGCCAATGGGTCAGCATCCGCGTGGCTCCAACGCACCGGGACAAGGCCCTGGAGAGGCTCCCCGCCGCCAGGGGTCTCCAGCAGCAAGCCCTGCGCGCTGGAACCGTTCAGGACTCGAACCTGTGCGATGACGTTCGATAGGCTTCTCTCGTTCCCTCGGCGCAGCCGCACAGCGAGGTCGTAGGAGCCATCCGGATACCGCGACGTATCCCACATATAGGATCCCACGCCATCCAATCCAAACGCCAGGCTGGCCCATTCTCCGCTCCCCGTCGAGCGAATGACGAGATCGACTTTGGCGCCAGCATCGAACGCGTAGCTCGTCTGCCAACGGATGGGCGCGACCCCGTGTACGACCGACCCGGCCCAGGGCTCAACCAGATACACCGCGGGAAGCCCCTGCTCACCGGTGGTGACCACACCCTGGCTCTGGTCTACCACGGTGTGGTAGCGATCACTCGCCGTGACCCTCAACCGGTAGGTCTCCCCAGGGGGCAGGAAGGTCAGCTCCCAAAGATAGTAGCCCGAGTTCTCCAGCCCTCTGGCCAGAGTCATCCAAGTAACGCCATCATCGTCGGAATAGTAGAGGTCGATAGTGAGCAGGTCCCCATCGGGATCGCTGGCCTGCCACAGGATGGCCGTGCTCGCGGACAGAGCCACGTCCTCGCGCGGCCACAGCAACGCGACCTGCGGCGCGAGGTTATTTACGACAGAGAGAGGCTCGACGGTCTCGAGCGCCGTCGCGCCACGGGAATCAGTAGCCACAATCCGCAGGGCAGCCTGATCGCTGGGGCTCTGGTGAGACGCGTCCCAGGTGTGCTCGCCTCGAGGTGGCAAGTTACTCTCCAGGGCAACCCAATCCGCGGTGGGTTCACTGCGGTACATCAGATCGACCTCCAGGTCATCGCCGTCGGGATCGGTGACAACCCACCCCACAGAGGCCTGCCCGGAGAGCACCTCACCCGCCAGCGGCCAGAGCACGGTGATCTGAGGAGGCTCCGGCTCGTTATCTACCGTGAACGGCCCCGCCAGACCGGTCGCGGTCCTCTCCCCGTCATCGGCGATCAGCCGTAGCATGCCCTGGCGGCTGTCGGGCACCGCGCGACTATCCCAGCGCATCGATCCATTGCCGCCCAGCCCACCGGCCTGACCGATCCAGGTCTGCCCGCCATCGGGGCTGTACTCGAGCCGAACCGCCGTACGGGTGGCATCGCCAGAGGTTCTCCACACGATGGTCGTCAAACCACTCACTGCCCGAACGCCGGGAGCCCGCAGGAAGGCGATCTCCAGAGGAAGGTTCTCAACGCGCACTCTACGCTCCAGCCGAGCGAGTTGACCCTCGCCGCCGCGCACCGAGGCAACCAGCGTATAGGTGCCGTTAAGAACATCATAGGTGTTCCATAGCACACTCCAGTTGACACTGCCGGGAGCGGCACTGCCCACGGGATGGATCCCCCCGTCTTGATCCACCAGGTGGATATCCACGGTGGCGGATCGATCAGAGCGCTCCGCGCTCAGATCGATCCGCACGTCTCCCTCGATGGAATCCGGCAGAGGCCCCAGGCGCCATCCGCTCTGGTTGGCAATCTCAAACTCGACACTCTGCAACTCCAGCCTGCCGCCGGCTACCAGGGCGACGTGTGCGACCACTTGGTACGATCCGTCGCTAAAGGCCGCGGTATCCCAGTTCGCAGCCCACGCCCGCCCATTCCAGCGAAGTCGCCCGAGCGCTGAGAGTGACCCGTCCGCGTGCGCCAGAAAGGCGTCCGCACGGGCCACCTGGTACAACGCGATATCTCCTTGTAGGACGATCTGAGCACTCCCGGAGAGCACGTCGGTCGCCCCTGGAGAGGCCAGCCAAAGGGCTGGCGAGTCGTGGCCTTGCAGCAGCCTAGGCTCGGTAGCGCCTGCCCCGCACAACCCGCGCCCGTCACAGGCCAGCGCCCACGCCCTCCAAGCCTTGTCCGCCCAGCGGGGGTTCACCTCTGCCCGAAGGCTCCATCCGTCAGAAGCATCGTCATCGCTGCCCAGGTATGTGAGCGGTGCGTCGGGGATGGGCCGTTCGCCCCGCTGTTCCGTTGAGGTTGCCTGAAGGTAAAAGTCCACGCGCTGGGGGGTACGATGTTCCCGGTCCATTTGGGCCACCAACCCCACCTGCCCCGCGGGCAGGGTCCGGTCCCACAGCACTGCGTCGACCCGCGGCGCCCGGGTGTTATCCACGGTGATCGTACCCGCACTGCGAGCCTCCAGGAGCCCGCCCTCCTGATCCGCCTGGCGCACCATCATCACGTAGCAGCCATCCGAGATCCGGCGCGTGTCAAGATCCAACTGCAACGCAGCCCCCGCCCTCTCCACCGCGAGATGCCCCAGGTAGGTCATCTCGACGTCGCCCTTTGCACCGGCGACGCCGGAATCCCCCGGTGCCAGATACACGTCCGCCGATTCCGGGATGAGTGGCCAGGCCTGTGCATCCATTGAAACGGTCACGATTCCCGAACTGTCGGCACCGCCCTCCAGGGGATGCCACAAGGCGGCCCGGCCCTCGGGCAGGAAGGTGAAGGGCGCGCTCTCCGCGCGGGCGCCGCGACCGAAGCGATCCTGCGCGATCACGACGAGGCGCACCGGCCCCTCCTCGTCGATATCGTTCAGCGCGATGCCCCATCCGTCGTCGGCGCCCTCCTTGTCTTCTCCGATCCAGTAGAGCGGGGCCTGCGCGCCGCGCTCATCCACCGGCTGCACATAGAAAGCCATGCGAACCCAGGCATCTTTCGGGAGGTTGGTCTCCACGCGCGATCGGCTTCCCGCCCGAACCAACTCGCCGCCAGTGGGCCAGCTGATCGATACCATCGGCGAGGGGCCACGAGGCTCATAGAGCATCAAGCGGGCGTCCTCGCCACCGGCCTGTTCGATCCAGGCGATGCGCGGGTGGTTGCAACTATCCACGGCAAGTGCGGCTGAGAGGACGCCGGAGGCCGGCAGTGTGGCAAGCGAACGGACCCAATCCGAGGACCGCGCGTAGCGGAGGGACTGCCCCTCCAGCCAGATCAGATGCGCCTCGCCGGCGGGTCCGGCGGCCAGCGCCACGCCCCCCCCTGCCCGCAGATCCGAACGCACGAGAGCCGCATCTCGGCTCGGCCGGCCGTACCAGAGGCCACCGGACGCGCTCCAGGCCAGGTGCAGATTGTCGTCCGGATCGACGGTGGCCGCGCGCAAGAGACCCTCGGGAGCCGCCAGCACCGCGGTGCCAGCGGTGCCAACGCCGCCCAGGTAGGCATACCAGACTCCGGCTGAAGCACCAGATGAATCCGTGGCAGACCAAGCGAGGTAGCCTGTTCTTCCAGAGCCGTATGTCAGATGTAGGGCTGTCACGTTCAGTTCGGCAGGCAAGGCGATGGAAATAACACTGCCCTCTGCTGGCTGCTCCACAACCAGCATCCCAGGCACATACCAGGCCACCGAGAGCGCCCCTCCCCCCGTGAAGCCATACGTCCATAGCTCCGCTGGGCCCGGTTCCCACGCCACCAACTCCTGGTCCGTGCGGGCGTGCACAGCACTCTCGAGGCCAGCGCCGTCTGACCAGGCGACGCCCGGAGTGTCGGCGGGGGCGATCACAGGCGGCTGCCATAGGGCGGACGTGGCCATGTCCGCGGGGGAGATGCCCAG
The DNA here is from genome assembly GCA_012719135.1 of Chloroflexota bacterium. Taxonomy (GTDB): domain Bacteria; phylum Chloroflexota; class Anaerolineae; order UBA1429; family UBA1429; genus JAAYED01. The sequence goes on along the minus strand of JAAYAW010000063.1, from coordinate 35,067 downwards.
GGTACCGAGCAAAACGGGGGTAGTAAAGGGCCGTGTGGCGACTACGATGCGAGCACGATCAGGCTGCGTGCCGAGCTCCTGCCAGGCGAGGAACAGGCGATCTGAGGCGTCGATCGCCAGTGCCGGGGGCACTCTGGGATCTACGGGGGCAACGACTTGGGTAACGTCCCCGTCCAGGTCGGCGCCGGAGGCAGAGGTGGGGCAGGGCATCAGAAGAGCCATCAGGGTGAGACACAAAACACCCAACCAGAGGCACGCGCAAGCGCGCAGCACTCCCGCATTAGCCGCACAGAGATGCTGTGCGTCGCGATGATCGACCCACGGCAACATATGGCCCCACAACCTGTTGAGGAGGAAGCTGCCTGCCGGCGCTGGTGCCCGTGCAGCCCCTTCTGTGATAAAGCTCCTAGTCGTCCGCTGGAGGCGGAATCAACAGGATCTGGCCGATGTACAGCTCGTCCGGATTCTCCAGATCGTTGATCTCTACGATCTCACTGATGGAGACGCCGTACGTGTCTGCAATGGCCTTGAGATTATCTCCCTGTTCGACAGTGTGCAGAGCCGATGTCGGTATCGGCGACGCCGTGGGCAACGGCTTGGGCGTCGCCGTCGGAACCGGTGTGGGCGGGTTCTGACGGATCTCTTCAGAGCGCCGAGCAATGGCGCTGTGCATGCCCCTGTCGAACCGAACGAGCGCAGCGGCCTGCTGGTAGGCCTGTTGGGCGGAGGTCACATCCGCGCGCAGTTCATACAGCATTCCCATAAAGGCGTACGGCACGCCATAGTCCGGGTCCAGCGCGATCGACTGCTGATAGGCGAGATAGGCGTTGTGGATGTCCCGCCGCGTAGCGTACACATAGCCAAGGCCGCAATAGGCCCCCGGTGAATAGGGATCCAGCGCAATCGCCTGGCTATAGCACCGCTCCGCCTCATCCCAAAGATGCCCGGCTGCAGCCACGGCCCCGAGGCCCATCCAGGCTCCTGCGTTGGGTTGTATCTTGTTGGATTCTTCAAAGGGCGCCGCGGCCAGATCATACCGGCCATGAAGGACCAGGGCCGCGCCGAGGTAGTTCTGGATCTGCGCCTGCGCTTCGGTGCTCAACCTCGCGTACTCTGTCGCCGCCTGGAACTGAGTTCCCGCCAGCAGCGGCTGATCCACTGCCAGGAAGCCAAAGCCCGTCACCACAGGGACCACGACAGCGCTCACCACTTCGGAAGACATCTTTCCGTCTGCAGTGCGCGGCCGCGCCACAGTGAGCGTATCCTGGGTAAAGCCGGCGACCAGAAGCGGGAGCGGATCCAGCACCATCTCGCGGTTGCTGGCCCCGAGAACGGTGATATGGATCTCGCTGTCCGTCCGGGTGCCAACCGTCCGCGCTGAGCTCCATACCACGACACTGGCTCCAAGCTCTTCTCCCACGGTGCGTGCCTGGCTCTCTGTGTTGATTGGCTGGCTGGGCCGCACTTCCAGTTCATCGCCGATGCCAGATTGCTCAAACACGCCCTTGATCGCCCGCTCGATCGCTCGCGCGACCTCGACATCCTCCGGTGCGTCCCCGGACGCCGCCACCAGGATGCCGGTTTGCTTCTCAGAGAACAGACGCCGCTCGACCTCGGCGATCGCTCGCTCCATGTCCGGGCGCCAGATGAGCTCCGCATACAGGATGCTTCCAAGCGTCGCAGCAAGGGCCACGCCGGCAGCCAGGCGAAAGAGCGGCCGCTGAACACTGAGAAGCAAGTAGGTGGAGGCCGCGGCACCAACGCCCAGAGCGACGTAAGTGACCACCAGTCGCGGTATCGCGAGATAGAGGAGCGCACTGCCATACCGGGCCAGCGCCAGAAGGTACATCACGGGGGCGGCTACGGCCGCGATCAGCAGTAGAATATGGAACAGCCGGGGCCGAGACTGCACGCCCGCCTCCTGTGTGTTACGCGCGGTTCGCTAGATACAGGCCAAGCTGCGCCATTGTACCAACGATGCGCGCGTTTGCAAACAGGTTCCGGATTCTCAATCCCAGGGCCGTGCAGATTCCTGGCTCGCAGCATCGCGCTCGATGCGCACGTCACCCAGGAGGTGAGCCACCGTCACATACAGGCGCTGATCCGATTCCGCAAAGCCGGCGCTGCACAGCTCCACCGGTGCAAAGAACGCATCCTGTTTCTGGCCATCCAGGCGCAAGGAGCTGATCGCGGCGCGGGATTCCAGAGACACGGCCACATCGGACGGCACCCGGATGCGGACATCACCCAGAAGGCCCGTGACATTCAGATGAACGGGCTCAGCAGGCCAGGGTGCCCCCCGCCAATCGATCTTGACATCGCCCAGCAACACAAAGACGTCCTCATCCGCGACCGGACCCTTGCGAACCACATCGCCAAAGATCTGCTGCGAGATACGCGTGCCCGCCGCAACCCTGCTGGGGCGCAAGATAACCCAGGCGCCGAGCGCGATCAGAGCCAACGGAAAAGCAAACGCCCAAAGGCTGATGCCCAAGAGGGTATCCAGAAAGGCCAACAGCCCAGCCACGACGAGTACGATCCCGACCACAACCTGTCCTTTGGTGTTCATGCTCCCCCCTGTACGCGGTCACTTGATCCTACGTACTCTACGCTGCAATCGACAATAGGGTGCATCTAGGCGCCACGTCCACCCTTGAACGCCACGAGCATGCCGCTCTCCTTGTGAATCCGAATGGCCCCTTGCTCGGCCAGTTCACGACGCAGCGTCTCTTTGAGACGCCGAGTCTCTTCCTGCCCCATCAGCGCGGACCACATCGATCGCATATAGTCGAGCACCGGGTCCACATCGGGCACACACAGACTATCGGGATAGTCCTCTCTGGTAACGTCAGCGAAACAGCGCGAGAGCTCTGCTGCCCCCGACTGGAGCGTAAAGCTCGGGAGATGGAGCATCGCCGGCGTCAGAGGGCGCCCGCAGGCTGCAATCAGCCAGTGATGCATCTCCCGCATGTGCTCGACCCCGACGGTGGTAGCGCAGAGCCTCCCGCCTGGCCTGAGCACCCGCTGGATCTCGCGGAGCGCCGCTGCACGATCGGGCACATGATAGAGCATATGATTGGCGATGACTAGGTCCAGGCTCTCGCTGGAGCAGGGCAGTGCCACGGCATCTGCGACGGCCACGGATAGCAGCTCGCCCGCCAGCGTCCCGAACGCGGCAGAGGCCATCCCGGCCGATAGATCGGTGAGCAGGATAGAGCAGCCTGCGGGTAGGCCTTGAGCGTGTGCGCGCCAGAGGGCACCATCACCGCAGCCTATCTCCAGGATGGCCATCCGCGGCCGGATGGCCATCCTCTCCCAGACCCAGCCCGCCCACCCCTGGGGGTTGGTACTGTAGTGTTGATGCATCCGCGCGCGGATGCGGAGGTTTGCGCTGGTCTCATATTGCAGTCTGGAGAACACGCTCTCGTCATCAGGCACGGCTCTTCCTCTCCCGCGTGCAAAGGCAAGGGCCCGGCGGGATCACCCGCCGGGCCCTTGCCCCTATCGGTTGCCGGCCACCGGTGCCGGCTCGGCCAGAGGCACATCCGCCTGGCTGGCCGTGTACGCGCTCAGCCCCTCCTCAGACACGGTGTCGTAGGCATGGTACAGGGCACCCATCTCTTCGTTGTTGGCCAGCAACTCCTCCAGTGTGCCGACGCCATCCACATGGCCGTCCTTCAGCACGATGATCTTGTGTGCCCGCCGCAGCACCTCGCGACGGTGGCTCACCACCAGACAGGTGGCCCCCTGCACCTCCTCCATGCGCTCCCACAGAAGCCGCTCTGTCTCCACGTCCAGAGCGCTGGAGAGGTCATCAAACACCATCAACTGCGGCTCGCGCACAAACATCCGTGCGGCCGCGGCGCGCTGCACCTGGCCACCGGACAGCTTGACGCCCCTGTTGCCCACCGGCGTGGCCAGCCCGTGGTCCAGTTCGGCGATATCAGGCTCCAGCACAGCCCGCCTTATGGCAGCCGCCAGCTCTTCTTCAGTGGCCTGCACCCCAGAAAGGATGTTATCTCGAAGGGTCTCGGAGAACAGCCGCGGCACCTGAGCCGTGTAGGCACTCACCGGTGGCACAAAGAACGTGGCCGGATCCTCCACAGGCTGCCCGTTCCACACCACGGCGCCACCATCTACGGGCAAGAGGCCCAACATGCCCCTGAGAAGGGTAGTCTTGCCTGCCCCAATGCGACCGGTGATGACCACCAGTTCTCCCTTGGCCACGTCAAAGGTCACGTCCTCGACGCCTCTATCCGTGCCGGGGTAACGGCAGGTAAGCCCCCTGACCTCAAGCCGATCCAGCACGGCTCGAGAGGCAAAGCGCGGATCGGGCACCGGAGGCATATCCTCTTGCACATAGATGGGCCCATGCTTGACGATCTGCCCTTCTGGTGCGTCGCGCAGGAAGGTGTCCAGCCGATCGAAGGAGACTCCCACACGCCGGTGTTGGGCGATCATGTTGCCAAAGTAACGCAGATACCAGGTCATCCGCGAAAGATAGGTGACGAACAGCGCAAAATCACCAACCGTGAACTCGCCGACGGTCATCGCGCTGGCTCCCAGAAAGAGCACGATGCTGATCGTGATATCGATCAGGTTACCCGTCAGGGCATAGTATAGCTCGGTGATCATCGAGTCCTTCACGGCCGCCTTGCGGCGAACCTCGTTCAGGTCGCGAAAGTGCCGGGTCACCGCATCCTCGGCCGAGGCCACTTTGACGGCTTGAGCGGCGCCAAAGACTTCGCCGATAAAGCCCGTAACACGGCTGGTGGCCTCTCGATTGGCTCGCCGGTACCGGCGAATCACCTCACTCATGCGCATACCGCCGTATACCATCGCCACCAGCGGCGCCAGAACCACGAGGGTCATCTTGGCATGTATGCTGAACATGATCGCCAGCGCAACAATCGCAAAAACGACGATGCCCAGCATATCCTCCAGCACCTCAAACCAGTGCGTCACCTCGCCCACGTCATCGCGGAAACGGGTTACGGCCGCACCCGAGGACTCGTCAAAGACCCGAGGTCCCTTCGCCGTCAGCACCCACTCGAGCAAGTTCTTGCGCAGGAGCGTCTCAAGTATGAACCAGAACTCGATAAAGATATCAAAGCCACGGGAAAAGCAGAGAAACCGCCCCAGCTCTATTCCGGCATAGACGGCCACAAGAATCCACAAGTTGGCCCCTGCCGGAACCGGCCCCGCGAGTTGGTCCAGGATGGCCCGAATCACCACACCACCCGCCACGGGCATGAGGTGAAAGCCCCCCCAGAGCACGATGTTGGACAGGAACAACCAGGGCCTGTATCGAATCAAAGAGAGTGTGTATTTGGTCAGCTTGTTCACGCAAACGCCTCCTGGAGGCCAGTCCTCAACAATGAGGAGAACCGGGAGTTCGGATCGCGGACCAGTTCGGGCCTGGGCCCGTACTCGGCCACGCGTCCCTCTTCGATGATCATGATGTCGTCCACCCGCTGAACGGTGTCCAGGCGATGGGCAATGATGATGCCTGTTCTACCTTGGAGCAGGCGCGTCATGGCGCGCTCCAGCAACCTCTCCGTGGCGGGATCCAGGCGCGATGACGGCTCGTCCAGAACAACGACGGAAGGCGCCGAGAGAAACACCCGGGCAAAAGCCAGCAACTGGGCCTGGCCAGCTGACAGGTCGCCGCCGCCGGGCGCCAGCTCCGTATCCAGTCCGTTGGGCAGGGAGTCGTACCAATCATCCAGGCCGATCTCGCGAATCACCTGTATGATCTCCTCATCGGATCGCTGTGCGTCAAAGAAGGTCAGGTTATCTCGCACCGAAGCCCGAAAGAGCTGTACATCCTGCGTGACCATGGCCACGCGGCGGCGAAGGTACTCTGGCTCCATCGTCGTGAGATCGGTATCACCAAGCCGGATGGTACCGCTTGACGGGTCATACAGCCTAAAGAGCAACCGTGTGAGTGTTGTTTTCCCGCTCCCGGTACGCCCCAGCAGACCCAGCGTGCGTCCGGCCTTGAGCGTAAAGGACACGCCGTCCAGCACAGGCTCTCCGTCCTCATAGGCAAAGCTCACGCTGTCAAAGCCGATGGGCAGTGGCCCCTCGGCCAGGGCATCTCGCCCCTCGCCTCGGATCCCTGGAGCCAGCTCGAACAACTCTGTGATGCGCTGAACGCCCGCCGCGGCCCGCTGAAGATCCTGGAGTTGATCCGATATGCGCTCGATCGGGTCCAGCAGCATCTCCGTGTAGTGCAGCAGCACATACACGCCCCCGATCGTCAGAAGGCCGCGCAGGAAAGAGGTCATTCCCAACGCCAGCGCGAGGGTAAAGCCCACGCCCCACATGGCCACTGCGATCCGGATCACGATCAGCCGTTTCTTCCATGCCGTTATGGCGGCCCAGTAAAGCCGGCGAAGCGCCTCATAGTACCGGCGCAGCGTGTACCCTACGCCACCATTCGAGCGGATATCATCGATGCCCGCGAGTCTCTCCTCGACAAAGCCATAGAGCTCGGCGTTCGCTTCGCGCTCTGCCGCCGAATCGGCCACCGCCACGCCCCCGTATCTCACCAAGAGCGCCAGGGCCGCGACCGCAAAGCCCGCCATCGCCAGGCCCATATGCCACTCCTCACGGATCAGCATCGCGAGCACGCCAACGATCAGGACCATGCTGCCCAACACGCGCACAACGAACTGGGTGAAAAAGTTCGAGAGGGCCGTCACGTCCCCATCGATCCGCTCGATCAACTCCCCAGGGGTCCGCTCCTTGTGAAAGGTCATATCCAGCCCAAGCAGATGACGCGCTAGGTCGGCGCGCAGATCGTTCGTCGTCCGGAATCCCAGATCGGTGGAGAGGTAGGTGGTCACCAGCCGCAGTAGTTGAACGACCAGACCGACTCCCAGAAAGAGCACGGCCGCATTGACGAGCTGCCCGGGGTCCGCCTGGCTCTGCGCCGCGTCGATGAACCGCTTGATGATCTGCGGGCTCACCAGCTGTAGCGCGATTGAGGCCAGCAGCACAAAGGACAGGACCGCGGCGACGGGCCACCGAGGAGCAACGTATCGGGCGAGTAAGCGGGCCTGCGCCCGCAGACGAGATTGGCTGTTCATAACGCACCCCTAATGATGCTGAGAAAGACAAAGCGGCCAGGGTGACCCCGTGGCCGCGCAGAGGCGCAAAAAAAGCGACGGAGTCCGGTGGGCGGCCCGTCGCTGTGGTCCCTATGAAGGGTACTCCGCGCTATAGGCGCACTCCACCCAAGGTCAGCGCCACCACACGCGCGGCGCCCAAGCCCAGGATTCGGATGCGATCACAGTGGAAGACCATGCAGAATACCTCCAGAACAACTGAACAAATGCCACAGTAGCACACGCGCGCGCCGTTGTCAATAGGCCCGGCGAACCAAATCGCGAATCATCAGCCGCTATCTAGGAGATCCGGCGAGCCGAGAGAATCAGGTAGTAGTGGTCAAACCAGAGCCCGTCCGCCCGCCGCTCCAGCCCCAGTTGCCCCTCCTGCTCCGGTGACAGCGCCGCGAGCAGCCGGCGAATCTCGGCGACGTCTTCCGTCGATACACCCTCGGTCAGTGAGGAAAGGTGTCTGTGCCTCGTGTAGCCCTCCACGCGCTCCACGTGCAGCCCCGCTCGTTCACAGAGCGCGCGCCACTCGTCCGCGCTGTAATCGCGCACATGCGAGTGATCGTGGAGCCAATCCAGCTGGTTAAGGAGGACGTCCAGATCCGGATCATTGGGCACAGTACGGTCGTCTATCATCAGGCGGCCGCCCCGCCGGAGCACTCGGCACATCTCTCCCAACGCCCGTTCGATATCGAGAAAGTGGTGCGCGGCACGACGACAGGCTACCACATGAAAGGAGTTGGCCGCCCAGGGCAGGTCAGCGACGTCGCCAAGCATCCAGGAGACGTTGTCGTACCCGCGCTCACGCCGCAGGGCCTCCGCCTCCGCCAGCATCTCGGGAGTCGGATCCAGCCCGATGACTGTTCCGGCGTGAGGAGCCAGGGCCAGCGCCGTGTGACCGGTGCCCGTTCCAATATCGAGGACGGACATATCCGGCGACAGCCCGCTCAGATCCACCAGCCGGCCAAGCACCTGTGCATCGGTGTGGGCCGTGCTCGTCACATAATACGCCGCACGCTCTCCGAACACCTCCCTAGCCGATGCTCGTGGCCTCCCCTGACTCGAGGTATCCTCCGTCACTTACTCGCTCCCTCTGCCATCCGATGCCGCGATCGATGGTTGCTCTTCTATCCATTCCATCAACCAGGCATCCGGCCCACGGTCATAGATCAGGCTGACCGGGCGCCCGCCATCGGCCTGAACGAGCCAGTGGGCGGTGCTGTCACAGCCATCGTCCCAGAGGCAGACATAGTCCTCGATGACGTAGCGGTGCCCGAGCCACCAGAACGCCACCGGACGGGAGTCTCCGCCGGTCTCCACAAGCACTGGCAACCCTCTGACGACGATCCCCATCCCTCTCCTCCGCCGCGCTCAGCGTCCGGAGCCCATCCTAGCCAGTTGGCATCTAGCCTACAATGCGCACCGGGCCGCGTCAAGGCTCGGGCAACAAAAGAGGGGAGCGCCGGTTCTCGGCGCCCCCCCCAGAAATACGGCACGGGTCAGTTTCCGGCCACGATGGAAGCCAGATCCTGCTCCACTGTGCTGATGGGACGAAGGTCGAACTTTTCCACCAGGACCTTGAGAACGTTCGGCGAGACGAACGCGGGCAGTACGGGGCCAAGGCGGATCCGCTTGACGCCCAGCGAAAGCAGCGCAAGCAGCACGATGACGGCCTTTTGCTCGTACCAGGCGATATCGTACTCGATGGGCAGTTCGTTGACATCGTCGATGCCCAGGGCCTCGGCGAGTTTGAGCGCTATCACCACCAACGAATAGGAATCGTTGCACTGGCCGGCGTCAAGGACCCGCGGAATGCCGCCGATATCCCCGAGGTCGAGCTTGTTGTACCGGTACTTGGCGCAGCCCGCCGTCAGGATGATGCTATCCTCAGGCAACCCTTCGGCCACATCCGTATAGTACGAGCGAGAGGTGTGCCTGCCATCACAGCCAGCCATCACCACAAAGCGCTTGATATCTCCCGCCTGGATGGCCTCAATGACCTTCCCCGCCACGCCCAGAACCGATTCATGGGCAAACCCGATCGTGATGGATCCTTCCTCAAGCGGCTCGGGGCTCTTGCACTCGAGAGCGCGCGCGATGACGGGCCCGAAATCTTTGGGCTTGCCCTCCTCGCGGTCGGCGATGTGCACAACACCGGGCCAGGCCACCACTCCCGTGGTGAACAGGCGATCAACATAGCTATCACGTGGGGGAACCAGACAGTTGGTCGTCATCAGGATGGCGCCGCCAAAGCTCTCGAACTCTGTGGCCTGGCGCCACCAGGAACCGCCGTAGTTGCCCACCAGGTTATCGTACTTTTTGAACGTCGGGTAGGCGTTGGCAGGCAGCATCTCACCATGCGTGTAGACTTTGACACCCGTTCCCTTGGTCTGCTCCAGCAGCTCGTGCAGATCGAGCAGGTCGTGCCCGCTGATGAGAATCGCGGGGCCGTCCTCGACGCCCAGGTTGACCTGAGTCGGCTCCGGGTGCCCGTAGGTCATCGTATTGGCCTCATCCAGGAGCGCCATCGTCCGAACGCCCATCTGGCCGGCGCGCATGACAAGATCCAGCAACCGATCGCCATCAGGATCGGCCTCGGCCGCCGCCGCCAACGCCTCCTGCATAAAGATCACGATCTCTGGATCCGTTCTGCCGAGCACGCTGGCGTGCTCGTAGTAAGCTGCCATACCCTTGAGACCGATCACCAGCAGTTCGCGGAGCGACCGCCGGTCTTCGTCCAGTTCCGAGTCACTCATGATGCCGGCCATGGCACCGTACCCGATCCAGGCATCCACGCTGTGGTCTGCCGGGGCCCACGTGGCCACATCAGGCAGCGCACCCTGGTAAGCCTTGCCGTGCTCCGCCTGGTAGGCGGCCGCCCAGCGCGCAGCGAGCGCATCCCGTCGCCGCAAAGCCTCCTCGGACAGCGCATAGAGCGAATCAGTGTCGAAGGACACGTTGGTGATCGTGGTAAAGAGAGCTTTGGGAATAAAGTCGCCGGTCTCGGAATCCTCCACACCCAGAGAGCGGGCCGCCTGGCCATACACGGAGATACCCTTTAGCAAGTAGATCAGTAGATCCTGGAGCGCGGCCACTTCGGCCGTCTTGCCGCACACGCCCCGAACCGTACATCCCGTCCCCCGGGCCGTCTCCTCGCACTGAAAACAGAACATGGACATCAGACCACCTCCTGGCGTCATCTAGCTATCTCGAGGATATCGTTAACAGCCGGGAGTATAACCCATCGCCGGCCACCTGTCAGTGACCTGAGTTACCACTCGTGCAGCTTTCGGCGGCCAACGTAGCCCAGCACGCGTCAGGCAGCTATAATGGCGCCACAATAGCCCTGCGCGGGAAAGGAGATCGATGAAGATCCGTTCGATCCGCGTGTTTCCCATCGACATCACACCCCATCCGGTTACCCGCCCGCGGTCGGAGCCGTTGGCGAGCGGCGCCTTTGCCTCGCCCACCTGGCGCTATGCAGAGTTCCGGCGTGGAGGCCGCCCCGCTGCGCATAGCGTGTGGCAACGACTCGCCTGCCTGGTCACCGCGGAGGATGGCACCTGGGGCCTTGGCCTCAGTATTCACAGCGGCCCGGTGCAGCGCATCATCGAGGATTCGATTGCCCCCGCCCTCTTGGGCATGGATTGCATGGCGATTGAGCGCGTCTGGGACGCCATGAACCGCATGACTGCCGCGTACGGGACCGGTGGGCTGGCCAGCTATGCCATCAGCGCGATCGACACGGCCTTATGGGATCTCAAGGGGCGGCTGTTGGAGCGCCCGGTCTACGAGTTGCTCGGCGGCCCTCAGAAGGACAGGATCTTTTGTTACGGCAGCAACACAATCCTCTCCTACGGCCTGGAAGCGAGCCTGGAGTGGTTCCTCGAGCTTGGCTTTCGCGCCGTCAAGATATTCATGGACGCAGGCCCCGAAGATGGGCTTCCGGGCCTGAATCGAACCGAAGAGCGCGTGGCTCGCGCCAGAGAGATCGTCGGTGATGACGTCGAACTGATGCTCGACTGCTGGATGTCTCTGGATGTGGACTATGCGGCGCGTCTGCTCGAGCGTCTGGAACCCTACCGTCTCCGGTGGGTCGAGGACCTCCTGTTGCCCGAGGACCAGGAAGGTTACGTGCGCCTGCGGCAGCGCAACAGCACGCAGAGCATCGCCACCGGAGAGCACTGGTACACAGCGTACCCCTTTGCCAAGGCCGCGGCCCAGGGCACGGTGGACATCTTCCAGCCAGATGTACTCTGGGTAGGAGGCCTCACCGGGGCGCTGCGTATCTGCCATGTCGCCGAGGCCTTTGGCCTCTCGGTTATCACCCATGGCGGCATGAACTTTCCCTACGGGCAGCACCTGGCCTATGCGACGCCGTCGATTCCCTGGGGCGAGCGATCGGAAGGCGTAGCCGCTCCGGGAGTCCCCCTCGAGGAGATGACCTTCCTCCCGGGAACGGCCGTCATCAAGGACGGCTACCTGATCCCCAGCGATGCTCCTGGCTTTGGTATCGATGTGGACATCGCGTGGCTGGAGGCGCACGCGATCCGGTAGCACCGGCTAGTTGCGATGGCCAACGCGGATTACGGCTCCAGCCGCCCGTTGGTGGCGCGGATCACCAGTGCTATACTCGCGGCCATTCGCAGGTGCCTCAAGGAGCCGTCTTGGGTGAACGTCTGTCGCCAATGCGATCCACAGTGGGCCGTTCGCATCCGATCGCCTCACGCCTGCAAGGCTACGGCCTAGTCGCCCTGGGCGCCGCCCTGTGGGGCTCGCTCGGGCTGTTCTATCAGGTGGTGATCGGCCGGTACGGGCTGACGTCTCTGGAGACGGTGTTCTGGCGCGCGTTGATCGCCTCCGGCGTCCTCGCCCTCCTCCTGGCGCGCCGAGATCCCGGGGCGCTCCGGGTAGCTCGCCGTGATCTTGGGCTCATGGCGCTGCTGGGTGCCGTGGGCGTGGCAGCGACATTCTGGATCTATGCCTATGCCATCCGTGCCGTCGGCATGGGCGTGGCCGCCGTGCTGCAGTATGTGGCGCCGGTGTGGGTTACACTGTTCAGCGTCTGCTTCTGGGGGGAGAGAATCGCGGCCACGCGGATGGCGGCGCTGGTGCTGGCGGTTGCCGGCGTGGCGCTGGTGGGCCGCATCTGGGACCTGCAGGGCACACATCTGAGCTTGCTGGGCATTGCCGCCGCCCTGGCCACCAGCCTGACCTATGCCGCGTACGTGTTGTTGATCAAGATGGCCAGCGGCCGCGGTTATGGCTCGGGCACCATTCTGCTCTACGGGCTCTGTATCGGAACGCTATGCCTCGCACCTCTCCAGACGCGGCAGAGCCTGAACGTCGTCTTTGGGCAGCCTGGCGTGATTCCGTGGCTGATCGCGCTTGGGGTAGTCACCCTCGCCGCTGGCCTGTCGTTCAACGCGGGGTTGAAGCACGTGCCCGCCAGCAACGCCAGCATCGTGGCCACGATCGAACCCCTAACGGCCATGCTGTTGGGCAGGTCGGTGCTCAACGAGCGATTGGAGTTTCTTCAGGTGATCGGCGCGCTCTGTATCCTGGCTGCCGTCTCCGTGCTGCAAATCCGCTCCCGCAGGCGGACCAGCCGCTCATTCGGCCAGTTCGAGGAGCAGAACATAGCGCCCAACAAAGGCACCTGACGGTTCGCCCGGCTGCCGCCCGCTGCACATGAGCCAGATGATCGACCGCGTGGGATCTGGGATGCCACCGACAAAGGCACTGATCAGCGCGGCCCTCTCGCGGAAAAAGGCGACCTCCTGCGCGTTCATGCGGCTGGCCCGCACGAGACGAAAGCGGCCCTGCACGCCGTTCTGCTCCACCAGCCACTCCCGTCCCAGCAGCCGCTGCAGATTCGCCTCGATCACATCCAGCGAGTAGGGAGCGTACAGGTCGCCTTCGATCAGGCGTCGCAGAGGCTCCGCCTCGAGGATCCGTCCGGAGCCACGGAGTGTTCCGTCATGCACGTTCAGCACAACACTGCCACTCAAGCCGTCGGGGTACACAAACACTTTGCCGCCGTACTCGCTGACGAACCGCGCATAGTTGGTGCCGTCCATGTCCACGGGCAGGATGGCCAAGTCATCAAAGCGCGCCATCTCGGGTCCTTCCAAGGCCGCCGGATAGGCGATGCTGATGGAAGCGGACGCATCTCCCAAGTTGAGCCCTCCCACAAGGTAACGCGCCTGAGGCTCGACGGTCGGGCCCATCACATAGGGCGGCAGGCCAGCCCGCGGGTCGCTAGCGACGGCGTTCTGAGGGGCTGCCGCCCCTTGAGGCAACGCAGTCGGTAGCGGCGTGGGCTCCGGACTGGGCCTGGGCGTCCGGGTCGGTCCGGGCGTCGGCAGAGGGATAGCCGTCGGCCTGAAGGTTGGGCGGGCGGGCGCCGGAGCGGACCGCTCCGGCGATCCGGTCGGCGTGGGCTGCCCGCCGGGCACGGCCGTGCGGCCGGCCGGCCGGGCCACCTCTTGCGCTACGCCCACCGCCCAAGGGCTCGTCCCACGCACCTGCACCTCTCCCGCGGTGCGCGCGCCAGCGCACGGCAGGCTGGGGTTGCTCCGGCTGGCCATCACCAGTAGAGCCAGCACGGCAAGCAGCACGGACGGCACATACTGCGGGATGCGAGGAGGATCGGATCCGGGTATCATAAGCTTCATGCGGTGATTGTAGCTTGCACAGGCGAGGGATCAAACGATGTCGGCAGATAGGCCGAACGCGACGAGACTGCCCATCCGGAAGGTGCTGGCCTGTGCCTCGCGCGGCATCCACCTGATGGTGTTCAGAAATGTGGAGTCACCGGAGGCCGGGATATAGGTCCCTGGTGGGACGCTGGAGCCGTTGGAGCAGCCCGCTGCCCGCGCCCTGCGCGAGGCGGGCGAAGAGACCGGCCTGGAGCGCCTCAAGATTGCGGCGTATCTCGGCTCGCGGCGCTACGCCTTTGATGCGCCGGTTCCCACTCGCATCATCGAGCGGCACTATTGCCACCTGATCTGCGAGCAGGGGACGCCGCAGAGCTGGGTCGCCTGGGAGTGAACGCCATCGGACGGCAGCACGGCGCCGATCGCCCTTGAGCATTACTGGGCTCCGCTGGCGGCCGTGCCGCCGCTGGCTCCGACCATGGGGGATCTGCTGGCGGAGATGGGCGCGCAGGAGAGCGGCCGCCCACAGGAACCGCGGTCTGCTGGTTGAGGAACGCCGGCTCTGTGGGTATGATAGCCGAGCGTTGCGCCCGCTGCCATGGAGGTGCAGGAATGAGACTCATCGACGTTGTCCACCGCAGACCAACGCCGCGCCCGTGGGAGGAAGGGGACAAGATCCCGTGGAACGAACCGGGCTTTAGCCAGCGCATGCTTCGGGAGCATCTCGCTCAGGAGCACGATGCCGCCAGCCGGCGCCCCCAAATCATCGACGCGCACGTCGATTGGATCCACCGATCGGTGCTGGGCGGGCGAACCTCCGATGTGCTCGACCTGGGATGCGGGCCAGGCCTGTATGTGCAGCGCCTCGCCCTCAAGGGACACCGTTGTACCGGCGTGGACTTTGGTCCGGCCTCGATCGCCTATGCCCGCGAACGTGCGGCAGCGGAAGGGCTCCGTTGTACCTACCACGAGGCGGACATACGAAATCTGGCCAATCTACCTCTGGAGCCCGTGGACCTCGTGATGCTCGTCTATGGCGAGTTCAACGTCTTCCGGAGAGAGGATGCGGAGCAAATCCTGGCTTCGGCGCGGCGGCTGCTTCGCCCGGGCGGCCAGTTGCTGCTCGAACCGCACACGTTCGAGCTGGTGCGCCAGGTCGGGGAGGCGCCGGCGGCATGGCACTCATCGCCATCAGGCCTCTTCTCTGAGGGCCCGTATCTCTTGCTCACAGAGAATCACTGGGATGCCGAGGCGGCCGTGGCCATCGAGCGGTACTATGTGGTGGATGCGGCCAACGGCGAGGTTACGCGCTACGCCAGCAGCATGCAGGCCTACACGAAAGAGGACTACGCCGCCATGCTGCAGAGTGCGGGCTTTTCTGAGCCCAGAAGGTACGGATCCCTAACCGGAAGCGCAGAGACGGAACAGCCAAGCCTGTTCGCCCTTGTCGCTTCCACAGCCTAACGCTTCGCCACGATTCGAACGCCCGGTAACGGGCGGCGCGCACAGTGTGGAGATAGGGGAGCACAATGCCCCGGCCGACTTATGATGAGCTGTTTGAAAGCGTACCCGCGGAGCAACGAGGGTTGCTGGAGCGTTTCTGGCTCGATCACACCTATACGCCGCGCACCCTGGCCGGCACCCCCTGGCGCTACATCGTCATGGGAGGCGGGCGACGCACTATCGTGCTGCTGCCCCATGCGCTGCTTCCGGCAGATAGCTGGCTTTCGCTGGCCCTGGTGCTGGAAGGGCACTACCGGCTGCTGATCCCGGATGGATACGCACTCCAATCGATCTACGAGCCACTACGCATCTGCGAATCCGTGATCCAGATGCTGGAAGCCGAGGGGGCCTACTCGGCGACGGTGATCGCACACAGCGCGGGGGGCAGTCCCGCGCAGCTGCTCCTGCAGCGCTGGCCACATCGCGTCCAGCACCTGCTGCTTTGCCACAGCCCGGCACTGGCCCCTGAGGTCCCCCTGACCTATGCGGGTCGCGACCGGGCATTGCGCCTGTTCCGCACTCAGCCCCTGAACCATCACACCGCCCGAGGACTCTTCCCGCGACTGCCAGCTGAGGGCGAATGGAGCGCCTTTGCTGAGGCATACCTGGAATTGTGCCTGCTGGCGGTGGACCGCGACCAACTCGGCCGTACCCTGGCAGCAGAAAAGCTCATGCGGACCCTCTACCGGCCCGATCCCGGGACTCTGGATAGCTGGCGCGGCAGCGTGCTTTACGTCACAGCGCGAGACGATCCCTTCGCAGGTGACAGCCTGAGCATCTACCGTGAACGCTATCCCCGGCTCGAGGCCAGCGCCTTTGATGCGGGGGGCCACTGGACGCACTTGCTCTATCCCGAGCTCTTTGCCGGGCGCGTCCAGCGCTTTCTCAGCGAGCACTCCCTCTAGAGCCTTCGCCGCTCGACCCACCGCTCGCGCCGCGCCGTGGCTTGTTGCCCGGGCGCGAGTCCGATCGCGAGCGGCGATCCGGCTGCCCGGCCCGAGTGGGGCGGGCGTTGCCGGGACGCTCTGTGCGGGAATGGCGCATCGGCCGGCGCTCGGCGTCGCCAGGGCCGCGTCCGCTTCTCTCGCCGTATGGGGCTCTGGAATCCCGCTCGGGGCGGTAGGCGTCGGCGCGGCCGTGCCCGCGGTCACCACGCTCTCGCCGATCGGCCGCGCCCTCGCCATCGTCCTCCCGCGCCCCGCGATATCCCCCTGGGCGACCGGAACGCTCATAGGGCTCCCCGGCTGATTGGTAGCGATCCTGCGAGGTCTGTCCGGCGACGCCCCAGTGCGAGCGAGGTATCTCCTGGATCACAACCTGAACGGCACCGGCCGGTACGCCGACGGCCACAAAGCTCGCCGTGATGCCCCCGATCAGTCGCCGGGCACGATCTTCGCCGAACCCCTGCCACACCTGTACCTGAACGATGGGCATATGGCCTCCTACTGTACGATAGAATGACACTCATCGTAGGCCCACATGATCCTGCGGTCAAGGAGCGCCGGGAGCGATAAACAGCAAGCCGGTCGCTGCCGGCACCCCTTGACAGCGCATATGCCGGTGCTATACTCGCGCCCGTCAAGCGCTCAAGGGAGAGTGGGAGTGCCGGCAGCCAGCCCGAGGTAGCCGTGCCGGCGCAGGTGCACAACCAAGGAGGGAATATGGCACAGGACGATCTCCGTTTGGGATTGGTGGGGACCGGTGGGATCGCCAAGACACACATCCTGGCGATGGCCGAGCTCAAGCAGCACGGCCTTGGTGGCTTCCTGCTATCGGCCGTATGCGACATGAATGCGGACAACTCGGCTGAAGCTGCCGGCATGTGCGAGGAGTTGCTGGGATACCGGCCGGCGATCTACAACGACTACCGCGAAATGTTGGAGAAGGAAAAGCTGGATGGCGCAGACCTGTGCCTGCCGCACGGCCTGCACCACTCTGTCTCCATCGACTGCATGGAAGCCGGCGTCAATGTGCTGTGCGAGAAACCGCTCGGCATCACTATCAAGGCCAGCCGGATGATGGCTGAGGCCGCCGATCGCACGGGCAGACTGCTCTCGGTCGCCGTGCCATACCGGCGGCTCCCTGGAATGCGACTGGTGCGCTGGGCACTGAACGACTCCGGGTTGATCGGCAAGCCGCTCTCTTTCTTTAACACCATGGCGCGTGGCGGGCCACGGCGCGCTCCCGCTGGCCCGATCCCCTATGCTTCCATGTGGCGCCGCGACAGGCTGATGTCCGGCGGTGGCCCCGCCATGGACGGAGGCTTCCACTGGTGCGATGGCATCCGCTTCCTGTTGGGCGAAGTGGATACCATCTACGCGCGCGCCATCGAGCAGGGCGAGGGCGAGATCCGAAGCCTGCCCGACGTGCGCGAGGACACGGTGTTCGCCGTGGTTACGTTCAAGAACGGGATCACGGGCACCTGGTCGTGGAGCTTTAACGCGCCGGGGGAGAGCTTCCAGAAGGTGCTCTTCTATGGTTCTGAGGGATCGATCAGCACGGATATAGGCCACGCGATCTTCCACCTGTTCTGGCGTGGCAGCGACTGGATCGAGACGGGGACCATGATGCGCCTGGATGGGCAGCAGCTGGATTTCGATGAACTCAAGGTGCTCCACAGACAAGCCCTGAGCGAGCAGGAGTGGGAGTTCCTGTTCCCCGCTGGCATCGAAAACGGCTTTGGGTACGAGATCTGGGAGTTCCTGGAGGTTCTGCGCGGCAACAGGGAACGCGTAGAGGTCGACGCCTGGGATGGCATGAGATCTCTCGCTGTGTGCGAGGCCGTGTACGAATCCGCCACAAGCGGTCAGGTTGTCAAGGTCGATGACGTTCTCTCCGGCAAGATCGATACCTACCAGGCACCGATCAACGAGCACTGGAAGATCTAGCCGACGGGGGGCCAGAACTGATGGAGAGGGGGCCCCCGTCGGGCCCCCTTTGGGCACTATCTCGGAGCCCATCGGGCCCCAGTTACCCATGCGGGGCCAGTGACTCCGCTCTTCCCCTGGCCAGAGCGCTCGGCGGAGCGCTTAGCCCGCGACGATGGCCGGTCCTGCTAGGCCGAGAGCAGATGCTCGATCACCACGGCAACCCCGTCGTCATCGTTCGATGGCGCCAGGATGCTGGCCGCCCGGCGCACCTCGTCGACGCCATTGCCCATGGCCACGCCCGTCCCCGCAACCGCGAGCATCTCGGCATCCGGTGCTCCATCGCCAAAGGCGATGACGGCAGCCGGATCCACCCCCAGGCGGGCCAGGAGCTGCAATAGCCCCAGCCCCTTTGTGGCGTTCACCGCGGTTACCTGGAGAGAATGGCCGCCATCGGTCAGGTAGAACCGTGCGCAATCGGAAAAGCGCTGCCTCAGGGACTGATAGGCCTCATCGAGTTCCAGTTCGTCGTCCCAAGCTACGATCTTGATGTAGGGCTCATGGGAGGCCTCCCCGTAAGGCACCAGGGCCCGCTCATCATAGCCCCAGGTCGCGACCAGTTCGGGGGCCAGTTCATGACGCAGTGCGTGGTGCGAATCGCCGAACTGGATGAGGATCTGCAGGCGGGGATCCACCTGCTCCAGCGCACTGAGGATCTCGCACCCCCTCGCGAGATCGACAGACACCTCGTGCGAGTACCCTCCGGGGCCGTCAAGCAGGTGCCCACCCCCAAGAAAGACCCCCCGATCGCACAGATAGGGCACGTTTGCCAGCTTGACAAGCGCATAGCGGCGCGGCAGTGCCGTGACGGTGAGCAGGAGCGCTCCACGGGCACGCAGAGCATGCAGCGCGGCGATGGTGCGCGGACGCAGAACCCCCGCCGAATCGAGCAGCGTACCGTCGATATCGAACGCCCAGCCTGCGTAAGGTAGCATGTATGAACCCTCTCCCGTCATGGCGTTGGACGCCATCCCAACGGCGCCAGCCAGAGCCAACGCAAAGTAAGCGCCCTTATGGGGGGCGGTGATCGTTCCGCAAGGTGTTCAGTCTGGGCAACTAGCCCACTGCACTCACGCTTTGGCCGTGGGCCAATTGCAGAGTGGCACCCGGCCGGCCGGCCGGATGCCACTCCTACCAGGCTCGCGCGTCAGCCAAAGAGCGCGTCTGCCTCGACCATACGATCGATGACGGCGACGCCAAAGGGACAGTTTGCCTCACAACTCCCACACTGGATGCAATCGGAGGCGTTTGCGGCAAGGCCACGATACATTGCGGAAAGCTCGTCGGTCATCTGGAAGCGCCCCATATCCAGGAGCCGGTTCACCTGGCCGACGTTGATCCCCTGCGGGCAGGGCAGGCAATGGTTGCAGTAGACACACTCACCCGGCTGGTACTGCTCAAACGACGTCAGGAGCCCAGAGAAATCCCGCTCCTCTTCGGTGGCATCGTAGTAGGCCAGCGCAGCATCCAACTGGTCGATGTCGGCGCAGCCAGGGACGGTGGTGGATAGCCCCACCTGCGACAGGACATAGTGCAGGCACTGCACGGGCGTGATGCTATCCCTCTTTTCTAGCGTGGATCCTCCACCGCCAGTCTGCCAGAACTCCAGCGAGACTTGCGTCTCCTTCTGCAGCAACCTTCCCCCTGCAAAGGGCTTCATGGCAACGATCCCCACGTTGCGAGCGGCACAGCTCTGGTACAGCTCGCGCCTCCCCGGCACGCCATGAGCGCCCAGGTTCACCGGGAACATGAGCACGTCGATAAGGCCGCTTTCCACCGCCTGCCGGGCCGTGGACACCGTGTGCCCGCTGTATCCGATCGCCCGTGCCTTGCCCTGGTCTCTCAGGCGCTGGGCGAGATCCGCAAGCCCGCCGGGAGCCATGACGGTATCGTAATCATCCTGGGCATCGATGTTGTGCAAGAACAGCACATCGACATAGTCGGTGGCAAAGCGCCTCAGGTAGTCCTCGAGATACGTCTCAGCGAGCTCCGGGTCGCGGGTCCGCCCCGACTCACCATCCTGCTCGATGGCCCCCAGATGGGCGCTGAGCATGACACGGTCTCGATAGCCTGCAAAGGCCTTGCCGTAGATATCTCGAACAAAGCCCTGCCCGAAGAACACATCAAAGTAGTTGATGCCCCGTTCGATGGCTCGATGAACAACCGCATCCACATGCTCCTGGGGCTTGTGAATCAGGTACTCTGTTCCGAGTGAGATGCTGCTGACCGTGGCGCCCATCCTGCCCAGGATCCGCGTCTTCATGGTCCGACTCCTTTGTGAACCAGCCTAGTCCAAGAGATGGCTGCTAGTGTAGCCCCGGCGAGGCAATAAGGCAAGGGCACGTATTCACTCACCTGAAGTGTCACCGACGGGCTACAGTTCACTCAAATGATAACGTCACCGAGGGTCGATGCCCGACGAAGACAGAATGCCTACTAGTGAGCTGTTGGCCTACCTTACCCGCATGCAGAAGCGATATCGAGTAGCGGAACGAGGAGGACGAGGAGCGCTTCTCAACGAAATGGAGGAGATGACACAGTTGCATCGCAAGACGCTGATTCGTTGGATGGGCCGCCCGCGTGTTGCAGACCCCTATGGCCGGGTGGACCGCCGGCATCCTCCCCGGACCGCCGGCAATGGCGATGGTCCCATCGCAGCCGGCTCTCGCCCTGGACCGCCCGCAGCGGTGCCGCCCCCCCGCGCCTCGCGCCTGCGGAGCCCACGCGGCGCGCACCCTCCACAAGGCAGCACAGGCACGCAGCGCGATGACTTGGCGGAAATGATCGTCCGCTGGCCCTGCCTCCTGCTACAATGGAGGATAGAAGCGGACCGATTGTTTCGCATGGCGCTCGTGGGCGCCTGCGGGCCTCTTCAGGAAGCAGGGGACGATGAACACGGCGGTTGTGGTCGACGGACTGCTCAAGATCTACGGCGACGTCCGCGCAGTGGACGATATCTCGTTCGATGTGCACGAGGGCGAGATATTCGGTATCGTGGGCCCCAACGGTGCCGGCAAGACCACGACCATCGAGTGTCTGGAGGGGTTGCGCAAGCCCGACGCCGGCTCGATGCTTGTGCTCGGTCTCGACCCCCAGCGTGACCGCCGTGCCCTCCGCGGCCTCTGCGGCGTGCAACTGCAGCATTCGACGCTCCCGGAGAGGCTCAAGGTCTGGGAGGCGCTGGATCTGTACAGTTCCTTCTACGAGCACCCGGCCAACTGGGAGCGCCTGCTGGCTCATCTGGGTCTGGAGGATCGCCGGGGAGCCCCCTTTGCGGCGCTATCGGGCGGCCAGCGACAACGGCTCTTTGTGGCGCTGGCGCTGTTGCCGGATCCGCGACTGGTCTTTCTCGACGAACTCACCACCGGTCTGGACCCGCAGGCGCGGCGCGACACCTGGGACCTGATTCGCGGCGTCCGCGATGAGGGCAAGACCATCATGCTCACCACGCACTTTATGGAGGAGGCCGAGCGTCTGTGCGATCGGGTGGCCATCCTCGATCGGGGGCACCTTGTCGCTCTCGACACCCCTGAGGCCCTCATCGCAAGCCTGGGGCGCGGAGCCCGGGTTGTGTTCGCGGTGGATGGTCCGGCGCCGCCGGAGCTCCGCGATGCCCTGGAGCGGATCGGTCAGGTCCAGATAGACGGGGATCGCGTCAGCGTGCAGGGCCAGGCCAGCGATGCGTCGCAGCTGCTGGTCGATGTCGTCAGCCTGCTGGCCCGGTCGGTTGTACAGTACCGCGACCTGCGCACGGCTCAGCCGACACTGGAGGACGTATTCCTCAAGCTGACCGGTAGCCGGTCGGAACGGGGGGACGAGCCATGAAGAGCCTGCTGAAAATGACCTGGGTAGAGGCCAAGTTGTTTCTGCGCGAGCCCTTTGGTGCGTTCTTTACACTGGTCTTTCCGGTCGGGCTGCTGTTCCTTTTCGGCAGCATCTACGGGAATGAGCCGTCAGAGCTGCTGGGTGGCCGCGGCACCATCGATATCTCCGTGCCGGCCTATACCGCGATGATCATCGCCACCACCAGCCTGATGGGGCTGGGCATCACCATGGCTGCCTACCGCGAGCAGGGCGTGTTGCGCCGGCTGCAGACGACCCCGGTCAGCCCGCTCGCCATCCTGGTCGCCGTGACCGCAGTCCTCTTTGGCATGACGCTGGTCGGCATGGCGCTGCTGGTGCTGGCAGGCAGGCTCGTATATCAGATGCGCTTTGAGGGACAATTGCTCAGCGTGCTCGCCGGGCTCATGCTCGGGTCGCTCAGCATGCTCTCGCTCGGATTCATGCTGGCGGGGGTCATGCGCACGGCCCGCAGCGCCCAGATCGTCGGAATGGTCCTGCTGTACCCCATGCTGTTCCTTTCGGGAGCGGGCTTTCCGCGTGAGCTGTTGCCCGCGACCATTCAGAAAGTGTCCGCCTTTCTACCCTTGACCTATGTGGTGAACCTGCTGCGCGGGCTGTGGGTGGGCGAGAGCTGGGGCCAGCACACGACGAATGTCGTGGTGCTCTCGGTGCTGTTGGTGGCCGGCCTGGCGATCTCGGCGCTCACCTTCCGTTGGGAGTAGCGGCTACCACAATGGCTCCGCGCGCCTGAGGGTCTACCGCGCCGCCGCAGCGCGTTGTCACCTCACGCCTGCGGCGGCAGATATCCCCGATCTCCTCGCGCCCGTGGACGAAGGCGCGGTCTTGAGCCATAAGCACAGGGTGTCTGTGGCGTCGCCCGCCGCAGAATCACCAGGAGGGTTACCATCAAGTCGCTCTATATCAACTTTCCTCAGCCCGGCACCGTCGAGGTGTGCCAGGAGGAGGTCGCACCCCTGTAGCCCAACGAGGTGCTGTGCCGCGCCGAGCGGTCGATGATCAGCATCGGCACCGAGCTGTACTGCCTGCGGGGCATCTTTGACCCCGGCACCAACTGGGCCAACTGGGTGCAGTACCCCTTCCGGCCCGGGTACAGCATGGCGGCCACGGTGGTCGAGGTCGGCGCGGAGGTCGAGGGTGTCCGCGAGGGTGACCGGGTGGCGATCTCGGCGCCGCACCAGCAGTACCTGACGGTGACGGCCGAGCGCCTGCTCCCTCTGTCCGCCGAGGCGAGCTGGGATGAGGCGCCCTGGTGGTCGCTCGCCAACCAGACGCAGGTGGCCGTGCGTCGCGCGGCGCAGGAGCTGGACGAGTCGGTGGCGGTGGTCACGCTCTCCGACGAACTCGATGGGGAACCTCCAGTCGTCGCCACCATGCACCTGATCCGGCTGGTGAGCATCCTGCTCATCGTCCCCATGCTGGCCGTAGTGGCCTTTCCTTCAGGGAGCGTTGAACCAACGGTCGCCCTGGCATCCGCGCAGGCGGGCATGCCCTATTCGGCGCCAGCCACGCTTGCGATACTCGTCGTGCTCGGTATGGCCGGCGCGACGATCGGCACACGCCTCAAGATGCCGGCCGCCGAGATCCTCGCCCCGATGGTGTTGGCTGCTGTGGTGAACCCGATCTGGCTCCATGTCGCCACCTATCCCGAGGCGTTGAGGCAATATGCGAACTGGATCATCCGCCTCGGTGTGGGGGCCTCCATTGACCTGTCCACTCTGCGGCGGTTTCGTCCCTTTGCCGTCGCGGGCGCGCTGATGACGGCCTTTCTCATTGTGAGAGGCTTTGCTCTGGGCTGGCTGCTGTCAGCCATCACCGACATCGATCTCCTCACGGCGCTGCTCGGCTGCGCTCCTGGAGGGGCCACGGCCATGATTGCGCTCTCCGGCGAGTTGGGCGCGGACGCCCAGCTTGTCGCGGCGATGCACGTCACCCGTCTGTTGATCCTCATGATCCTGCTGCCCTTTCTCATCCGAGGGGCTGCCCGACGGCTCACGATACCCACCGTTGCCTGATGTGGCGAGCACTCAGGCAACGTTGACATACCCTCCAGGGACGTGCTATCGTCGGCCAGAAGAGCCCTGTGGAGAGCCAAATGGAGGGGTGCCGTGAAAAAGATCATCAACGAGCCGATGGATTTTGTGGATGAGATGCTGGAGGGGCTCCTGCTCGCGCACGGCGGTCAGCTCAAGGCAGCAGAGAGCGATCCTCGCGCCATCATCCGCGCCGATGCCCCCGTGAGCGGAAAGGTGGCGATCCTGACCGGCGGTGGCTCTGGCCATCTCCCCGTATTCCTGGGCTATGTGGGGGAAGGGTTAGCCGACGGCTGCTCCGTAGGCAACGTCTTTTCTTCGCCGAGCGCCGAGACGATGTACGAGGCGACGCTGGCAACCCATGGCGGAGCGGGCTGCCTGTACCTGTATGGTCACTACTCGGGCGACACTATGAACTTTGACATGGCCGCCGAGATGGCGGCCATGGATGACATCCGTGTCGAGACGGTGCTCGTCTCGGATGACGTCGCCAGCGCGCCACCCGATCAGTGGCAGCGCCGCCGCGGTGTCGGCGGGCTGTTCTTTGTGTACAAGATCGCTGGAGCCGCGGCCGCAGAAGGCATGGATCTGGATAATGTCGCGCGCGTCGCCCGTGCAGCGAGCCAGAGCGTTCGCTCCATGGGGGTGGCCCTCTCCCCCTGCACGGTTCCCGCCGCGGGAGTGCCGACCTTTACGATCGGCGACGCTGAGATGGAGATCGGCATGGGCATCCACGGCGAGGCCGGAGTCCACCGGGGCCCCCTGGAGACGGCGGATTCGATCGCGACCCGCCTGGTGGACGCGGTGGTCAACGACCTGCCGTTTGAGCGTGGCGACCGTGTCGCCGTGTTGGTGAATGGCCTTGGCGCCACCCCGCCGGAGGAGCTCTACATCCTGTACCGGCGTGTGCGCCATCTGCTCGACGAGGCGGGGCTGGTGACCTACCGCAGCTACGTGGGCGAGTATGCCACCTCGCTGGAGATGGCTGGGGCCAGCGTCAGCCTGTTGAGGCTCGATGACGAGCTTACGAGGTTGTTGGATGCGCCAGCCCGTTCGCCGTTCTTCCAGCAGTCATAGGAGGCCACCATGGCTGATGTCTTGTCCCGTGAAGATGTCCTCGCGGCTCTGCGCCAGCTGGCAGCGGACCTCACGGCCGGCGCGGACCGGCTGCGCGAGTTGGATGCGGCCATCGGCGATGGTGACTTGGGCATCACGGTGACGATTGGATTCGGCGCCATGTGTGAAGCGTTGGATGACCTAGCCGATCAGGATATCGCCACGATCCTGCAGCGCAGCGGGATGGCCTTTAACCGGAAGGCCGCCTCAACCTTTGGGGTCCTTTTTGCCACAATGATGATGCGTGCCGCCAGAGAGGCGCGAGGCTTGGAGACCCTGGGGCTTGCGGACATCGCGCGAATGGCACAGGCAGCCGCGGAAGGCGTCATGGAGCGCGGGAAAGCCCAGCTCGGCGACAAGACGCTCCTGGACGCTCTGGTGCCTGCCGCTCAGGCGCTGCAGGCCTCGGCGGAGTCCGGAGAGGCGCTGGCACCAGCTCTGCGCCAGGCAAGCCTGGTGGCTGCCGATGGCGTCACGGCCACCATCGATCTCCGGTCCAAGTCCGGGAGGTCCAGCTGGTTCGCCGATCGCTCGGTTGGCACGCAGGATCCCGGCGCCACGGCGATCCAGATGATGCTGGAATCGCTCGCTGCCTACGCGGAGCGGATGGCCTAGGGCCGCGATGTGAACGCGAGGGCCAGGGAACGGACTTCCCTGGCCCTCGCGCCATATGGCTCTAGCTCAGCAGGGGAACGAGATGGTTCAGGCGGGTGGTGCCCCCCAGACCGGCGATATCATCGTCAGACACGCCGCGCGCCCGCAACGGCTCGATGACGTCGGAGGCCAGGTCAGGCACATAGGCCCGCAGGAGCGATGCCTGCCCTTCTGGAACGATGCGCGCCGGTTCCATGTTGGCGGGGATCAGGAAAGAGTTCCCCGACACGAGCTCCTCGGAATGCTCCCCGGCGTGGAGCGTCGCGTGCCCCTCGATCACCGAGTATACGTAGAAGCGCTCACCGGTAAGCTCCACCGGCAGGGGAGCGGAGAGGTCCCAGCGCTCCAGGGCAAAGTAGCGACAGGCAAAGGTGTACGTCTGAGAGTTATCTCCCTGAGCCACTGTCACGTGGCGCGTGCGGCAGTCAAACGGCGTCTCCAGGTGGACATAGTCCGCCATCTCCTCCGGCGCCATACCGCCGCCCCTTGGTCCCTCCCCCTTGAGCCAGTTCAGGCCTACGGTGATGTCCGAGTTCTGCATGATCTCGTAAAAGATCACTCCGCCCCGTGAGTAGTGCATGGTGTTGGCATAGAGCAGAAAGCTGTCACCTGGCCGGACCTCGTACTCGACCATGCAGTCGCGCGAGGCCTTGCGCTGCAGCGCGTCCACCAGAGCATCCCGATCCAGTCCGGGCTCGCAGCCACAGTGGATCGTGGCCCCCGGCCGCGTGCGGAGCATGTACCAGGCCTCGGTCTTGCCGGGGTCATCTCCGCGCCGAAAGCCTGCCGCCTGTTCGTTAGTAGGGTGTATCTGTTCTCCCAGCGGGTTGGAGGCATCCAGGAACTTGATCAGCAGGGGAAAGCGCAGCCCCCCCTTGGCGACCACATCAGTCCCCAACAGCGCCGGGCCATAGGCCTCGATGAGATCATGGAGCGTGCTGCCAGCCAGGGGGCCATTGATCACCTGGCTGCTCTCGCCCTGCCGGTCCACCACCTCCCACGTCTCGGCGAGCCGATGATCCTCCGGTAGGCCTTGTTTTTCGAAGGATTCGGCAATCCAGCGGCCGCCGAACTCGTAGTTGCGCAGAATCTCACGGAATCGAAGAGGATACAGGGCTGGCCGTTCGTTCGACATGTTGGTCCTTTCTACTGAACAACTAGACCGACATCACGTTTGCGCCGAGTTGGCCGGCGTCATCACCGTTGAAGCGCGTCTGCCATCCGCTCCGCGGCGGTCGCCAGCAACTCGCGGCAACATCCATAGTTCAGCCGGACGTAACCCTCCCCTCCTGGACCGAAAGACTCACCCGCATTCAGCGCGACGCGAGCCTTGTCCAGAAAGAACTCGGCAGGGCGGGCGGGCAGTTGGGCGTCGCGGCAGTCCAGCCAGGCCAGATAGGTCGCCTCCATCGGCGTCATCCGAACCCCGGGGAGATGGTCCCGCACAAACGCCGCGAGGAAAGCGCGGTTGCCCTCCAGGTAGGAGAGCAGCTCGGAGAGCCAGGGATCGCCGTGCTCATAGGCCGCCAAAGCCGCGGCATAGGAGAGAACGCTGATGCCGGCGACCACTCCTCGATAGGCGGCCACAAAGGCATCGCGCAGGGCCGGATTCTGGATGATCGCGACTGAGAACTTTAGCCCGGCGATGTTGTAGGTCTTGCTCGGAGCCATGAGGGTGATCGTTCGCGCCGCGACCTCGGCGTCCAGAGAAGCGATCGGAATATGCTCATACTCTGGCAACACCAACTCGCAGTGGATCTCGTCCGAGCAGATGACCAGGCGGTGCCTCAGCGCGAGATCCGCCATCCCCTCCAGTTCCTGCCGCGAAAAGGCACGGCCCACCGGATTGTGCGGATTGCACATCAAGAACATGCGGGTGGTGCGTTGGACGGCGTGCTCCATCCGATCGAGATCGACCGTGTACCGGCCGTCGCTCTCGCGTGTGAGTTCCATCTGATCCATCGTCAGACCCGCGCGCTCCGCCACAGAAAGCATCGGATAGTAGATCGGAGTCTGCAGGAGAAGCGACTCGCCAGGCTGGCAGACGGCTTGCGCCGCCAGGTTGAACCCGACCACTACGCCGGGGATAAAGACCAGATCCTCTGCGGCGACCTGCCATCCGTAGCGCGCCTTGAGGCGGGAAGTGAGCACATCCCGCAGAGAAGGAGGTTCGATACCGTAGCCGAATATGCCATGCTCCACGCGAGATCGCAGCGCATCGATAACCGACTCGGGTGAGCGAAAGTCCATGTCCGCTACCCAGAGAGGAATGACGCCGTCTCCGTAGACATGCCACTTGGCGCTATCGGTGCCGGCTCGATCGATATAGCAGTCAAACACGCTCCCCATGTACCCCCCATCACGAATAAGGCGTCAGCCAAGCCCGCCCAGCGGACGAGCATGGCTTTCGGGGAGATTCTACCGCACCGGGGGAAGTGCGCAACCGTCTCGGCGCCTGGATTAGCCGCCGCGATGCCACGGGTGCTCACTCGGCTGCACGTGCATTTGCTCCGCATGGATGGTACACTTGCGCCAAATGAACCAAGAACGAGGCCTACATGTTGCCCACT
Source organism: Chloroflexota bacterium (assembly GCA_012719135.1). Lineage (GTDB taxonomy): Bacteria > Chloroflexota > Anaerolineae > UBA1429 > UBA1429 > JAAYED01. Next base: position 6,623 of record JAAYAW010000063.1, on the reverse strand, counting down.
GACCTGGATCCCGCGAGCAGGCTCAAGATCGGCCGGGCCCTGCTCCGGGTCGGCATTGTCGTCGTGCTCCTCGGCGTCATCGCCGCAGCGGCCGTCGCGTTGACTCCGACCGATCCCGACACCTCTACTACCACACAGAACACCCAGTTCGGTCTGGTTTTCTGCCTCGGTCCGGCGTTGCTGGGCGGGGTGCCCTGTATTATCGTCGGCCGGCAGTTGTCCAAGCAAGATCATCCCGACGACATCGGCAGGCTCTATCGCGGGTTCTAGCGGTTCCCCGTGTGGCGCGGCCTGCGCGCCACCGCCCACACCACGCCAGACAAGGATCGGCCGTCCACCGAGCAAGCGTCAGAGATCCGCCGTCCGGACCGCACCAGCGGAGGGGGCAACTGCGTCGCCCAGCCACGGAAAAGAAAACGGGCGGGAGCCGTTCTGATCAGCTCCCGCCCGTTCACAACGCCGACTAATGGCAGCCGCCACACTCGCAGTCATCGTCGCAGCCATCTTCACACCCGCCACCGCAGCTATCGCAGCCCCCCTGACAGGTCACATAATCCTCGGGCATAGCCTCGCGCACTTCGGTGATCTCGACCGCAAAGTGGAGATCCTGACCGGCGAGCGGGTGGGCAAAGTTGACCTCCACCCAGTCATCCCCGATGCGCTCGGCATAGACGGTTACCACCCGCCCGGCATCATCCCGCATGCGAAAGCCCATTCCTACCTCGACATCCGGCGGAAAGAGGCTGCGGGGCATCCGCTCAATCGTGTCCGGCTCGCTCTCGCCGTAGGCGAGGGCCGCCGGCACCAGCACGTTCTTTTTGTCGCCGGCCGACATGCCCTCCAGAGCCTGCTCCAGCCCGGGGATGATGCTGCCGGTGCCGTGAACGTAACAAAGCGCCTCTCCCCCATCGGTGGTATCCAGGATCTCGCCACTGTCGAGGGTCAACGTATACAGAAAACAAACGCGCATGCCATCCTGAACGGTAGCCATGTAGCTCCTTTTGAGTTCGATCGCTTGATTATACCATGTGTCGATCTCAGTACCTAGTGCGGGTATGCCGCTCCACCTGCCGGCGTCTGGCTGCCGGGGACTTGCTCGGAGTCCGTTGCTGCACTAATATGTCCGGGTGCTCGGCGTTGGGCAAGTGGTCGCTCACTCAAGGAGATCGCCTCGATGAAGGATCTGCAAGCCATCCTGGCCAATAAGGGCCTCATCATCGGTGATGGAGCCATTGGCACGATGCTTCAGGCCCGTGGCCTGCCCGCAGGAACCATGCCGGAAGCCTGGAGCGAGACCTGCGCCGCAGAGGTGCTTGCTGTCCATGCGGCCTATCGAGAAGCCGGCGCATGCTATCTGACAACCAACACCTTCGGGGCGAACCGCATCCGTCTCACCGAAGGAGGGCTGGGGGCGCGTGCCGCCGACTACAATCTCCGGGCGGTGGAACTGGCACGCCAGGCGGCTGAAGATCAAGCCTGGGTGGCTGGATCCATCGGCCCCACAGGGAAGCTTATGCAGCCCTATGGCGACCTCTCGCCTGCGGAGGCTGAGGACGTCTTCGCCGAGCAGATTGAGGCGCTGGTTTCGGCCGGCGTGGATCTGCTGGTGGTGGAGACGCAGCACACTCTGGAGGAGGCCAGCGCAGCCGTTCGCATGGCCCTGCAGTTGGCCAGCCTACCAGTGTTTTGCAGCTTTGCCTTTAACCCCAAGGGTCGCACGATGATGGGGCTGAAGGCTGCGGATGCGGCCCGGCAGATGGAGAGTCTTGGGGCCAGCGCCGTTGGCGCCAACTGCGGAGACGGCCCCGATTCGATTGCCACGGCGCTGGAGCAGATGAGCTCCGCGACGTCGCTGCCACTCCTCGCACGATCGAACGCCGGCATTCCTCAGATCGGCGCCGGAGAGGCCACGATCTGGGATATCGAAGCCGATGCCATGGCCGAACAGGCCCGGCGCTTTGTGGCGTTGGGCGCTCGGATCGTCGGCGGGTGTTGTGGCACCAGCCCCGTGCACGTTTCCGCTATCAAGGCCACGCTATCCTGAACGGCTTCCCGCGCGAGCGAGGAAGAGAAGGCGCCCAGCCGCCCGCAGCGGCGCGGCGGCAACCGGCTCACCGCTCGCTCGCGCGGCGCTTTCGTTCGGCGTACTGAGTGAAGGAGAGTCGCTTGGCTGGATCACAGCCACTGTGGCAGAGAGATGAACGGCTGGGCATTCTGGTCAGCATGGTTATGCTCGCCGTGCTGCTATCGGCCATCATCGCCTTGCCTTCCACCGAGTTCGTCCTGGATCTTTTTGGCTCAGAGCTCACCCTGCGCTTCACAGGGCCGGTACAGATACTCGTTCTGGTGGCTGTGCTGGTCTGTGCCGGCGTGGACGCACTCGTCCGCCAACGTTGGCCTCGGGCCGTGCCAGGCAGCACCGTGAACCGTCCCGGGGCTCTTGCTGAGAGGGCGCCTCTTCCGTACCGCGCGGCCTACTACTCGCTGCCGACCATGTTGACGGCGATCGGCCTCGTGCTCGTTCACAGCGTTCAGTGGTGGGGCTATCGGATCGCTACCACGCTGTTCCTCGGGCTGCTACTGACGGCCGTCATCTCGATGCAACTGGCCACTCACGACCTGGACACCCGCGCGCGACGAACCCTCCGGCTCGCTCTCAACGCTCTTGCCTACGCCCTGGCGCTGGCCCTGTTTGCGCTGATCTTTGGCGCGCGGCTCAGAAGCCTGCTCTCTGCCACCGGCATTCTGACGGCGAGTGGCTTAATCTCACTGGAGCTATACCGGAACAGCGAGACATCGGCCTGGCGCATCTGGCTCTATGCCGGGCTGACCGCTCTGCTGATGGGCGAACTCACCTGGGCCCTGAACTATACCGCCTATAGCACGCAACTCGCCTCCGGCGTGTTGCTTCTGGCCTTTTACGCGCTCACGGGCCTGGTGCAGCAGTTGCTCTGGGGTCGCCTCACAAGTCGCGTTGTGGGTGAGTACGTTGGAGTCCTGGTGGCCGGGCTGGTGCTCCTGATCGCGCTGCTCTAGCGCCCTGCGGGAACCTCCACCGAGCCATGGTTTCCGTCGGCAGGAGGCGGAGCGCTACGCACACGAGCATCCAGGTGCGACTCTCGTCTGGCGCAGAGCGCTCACCAGGCGGCTGGCTCGGTTTGATCGAGCGCCGCATCCGCCCCCCAGACCAACCTGGTGTACAATGGTGCCAGATCAGGGCCCGGCGCAGCCGGCGGGCCTGAGCAGAGTCGCTGCCCTGTGGCCCGATGAGGGGTCCCCGCCATGTATCGCGCGATCCCTTCCGGTTCTGCCCACTCAGGCCGCGCAAAACCTATGGAAGGATACGCGAGTCATCTGGTGAAACATAACCAAGTTTTCCTGGAGAATGGCCTTCAGCTCATCATCGCCGAGGCACACACCTCTCCGGTCGTGAGCGCATGGATCTGGTATCGGGTCGGAAGCCGAAACGAGCACAGAGTCCCCACCGGTCTCTCGCACTGGGTCGAGCACATGCTATTCAAGGGGACCGAACGCTATCCCAAGGGCGCCATCATGCGGATGGTCAGCCAGCGTGGCGGATATGTGAACGCCATGACGGGCCAGGACTTTACCGCGTACTATGCCACCATCGCCTCCGAGCATCTCGACCTCGTGTTGGATTACGAAGCGGATCGCATGACGGGGGCCGCCTTTGACCCCGGCGAAGTCGAGTCAGAACGCTCGGTGATCCTATCTGAACGCGAAGGCGGCGAGAACGAACCCGGGCTCGTGCTGAGCGAAGAGGTCGCCGCCACCGCGTTCCACCGGCATCCGTACCGCAACCAGCCGATCGGCTGGAGAGACGATCTCCTACGCATCTCTCGGGAAGATCTGTACGCCTACTACCGGTCCTTCTACCGGCCCTCCAACGCCGTCCTTGTCATCGTGGGCGACGTCGATACCGACGTCACAACGGCCAGGGTGCGCGAACTGTTCGGGCCACTGCCCGATGCGCGAGCGGCAGCCCCGGCGGTCCCCGAGGAGCCTCAGCAGGCTGGAGAGCGCAGGCTAAGGCTGCGGCTCCCCGGTGCGGCCTCGCTCCTGGAGGTGGGATACCACGCACCGGAGGCGGCGCACCCGGACTTTGTGCCATTAACCGTTGCCGCGGCGCTGCTCACCGGTGGACGGGCCGTCTACTCCTTCTCGTCAGGGCAGAGCCGTAGCGCGCGCCTATACCAGGCCCTCGTCGAGGGCGAACTGGCCTCATCGGCTGATTGCATGTACCACCCCACGCTGGATCCCTACCTCTTTTCCCTCGGAGCCACAGTACGGCAGGATGTACGGCCCGAGAAGGTCGAAGAGGCTTTGCTCCGCGAGATCGAACGCCTGCAGACCACGCCGGCGCCGCAGGACGAACTTGCTGCCGCCATCCGCCAGACTCAAGCGCGGCTGGCCTACAGCTGCGAGAGCGTCACCAGCCAGGCACTCACCCTGGGCTTTGCGGAGATGGTGGATCGCGTCGCACGCGTCGAGACTATTATGGACCAAGTCAGCCGGGTCACACCGGAGGAGGTGATGCGCGTCTCCCGCGCGTACTTGAGTGAAGACCGGCGCACCGTCGGCTGGTTCATTCCCGAAGAAAACGGCTGCGCCCAGTCGGGCAGCGCGCCAGCGCAGCATCGATCGCGGCGCCGGGTCTGGGCATTCACCGGAGAGCCCAGCGAGCCGCTGCCCGCCGGCGTGATTCGCGCCGAACTGGATAACGGCATCACGGTGCTTATGAGGCCGAGGCACACCAGCCCGGCCGTTGCGCTTGCCGGCCGGGTGCCCTTCGGCGCCTACCTCGATACCGACGACACTGCTGGCCTCACCAGCCTGACGTCCTCCAGCCTGCGCCGTGGCACCCGGGCACATACCTTTCAGGAGCTAAACCGCACGCTGGACAGCGTGGGGGCCTCGTTGACCTTCAGCACGGGCCACGACGAATTATCGGTAGGAGGCCGTTGCCTGAGCGACGATCTGGACCTGGTCATCAGCCTTCTCTCCGAGATGCTTGCCGAGCCGGTCTTTCCGGAGCGCGAGGTGGCCGTGCTTCAGGGCCAGCTCCTGACGAGTCTCGCCGAGTCCGATCGCGATACCGGCTACCGGGCCCATATAGCCTTCATCGAGCGCCTGTATCCGACAGGACATCCCTACGGGCGGCCAATCAGCGGCACAGCCGAGACGGTGCGAGCCTTCACTCGAGCGAATCTGCTGGCGCAGTACCTGGGGCACATGCACCCCAGCGGTATGGTGCTCGCCCTCGTCGGCAGCCTCGATCCGGACGCCGCCTACGCCGCGCTCAACGCCCGGCTCGGCTCCTGGAAGCCCGCATGCAACGCACCCTCATGGGCAAGCGGGGTTCTGGCCCTGCCCGAGACGCGCCTCTGCCACCGTGTTGAGATTCCTGCCAAACCTCAGATCAGCCTGATGTACGGCGTCCTGAGCATGCCCCGTCATTCTGAGGACTATTACGCAGCCGTCGTGGCCAACGCCATCCTGGGGGAGTTGGGTATGATGGGACGGCTCGGGGCCACAATCCGTGACGAGCGCGGCCTGGTGTACGACATCGAGAGCTCACTGTATGCCAACCACGCCCAGCGCTACTGGTCCATCAGCGCCGGGGCCGCTGCAGAGTCGCTGGATCAGACGGTGGACGCCATCGAACACGAACTCGGGCTCATGGCGCAGAGTCCGGTCTCTGCCGAGGAACTTGCGGACGCCAAGAGCCTTCTGATCGGCTCTCTGCCCCTGTATCTGGAGACGAACGATGGGATCGCCAGCTACCTTCTTAGCACAGAGATCTACGGGCTGGGTCCGGACCATCTGCTCCGTTACCCGGAGTTGATCGGCACCGTCACGCCGGAGGACGTGCAGAGGGTCATGCAGCGCTACTGGCCCGAAGGGCGCGCCGTCATCACCGCGGCGGGGAGCTTGGGGGCAAAGGCAGAGGGCTAGATCCTGGGCCTCCGCCAGATCCACCACAGCACCGCCGCTATTGCGCCAATGTTAAGCGCATACAGGAGCGCCAGACCCACCTTGGAGCGCCTCCGCACCTCTGGCTGAGTGGCCACGGGCGTAGAGACGCGCAGCGCCGGCGCAGCCTCTGCTGTCCGCAGCGTCGGGACAACCCGGCTCGTGGGCGTACCGGTGGGGAGCAGCGGGCCAGGGTACGCCCCAGTGGTAGCTCTGGCGGGGACGAGCGGCGTGATCGGCGGCCTGGGCGTGGTCGAAGGGGCCTGCAGCACCGCCGGGGAAGGCGTTGCCGTCGGCCGCGGCGTGGGGGGAAGCGCCGTACTGGAACCAAGGACCGCGATGCTAGCGCTGTTCACCGGCTGGAATGTCGCTGCAGACGTCTCCGGGGAGGCCGACGCCACCTGCAGGCAGGCCTCATCCCAGTAGGAATCGTTGTGCCTTGTGCGATAGGTGGGTTGCCCACGGGTATAGACCGTCACGTGATCCGCCTGTGCGACAGTCGTCACCTCCAGACGCACCCACTCGTCGATTGCCTGGCCGGCAGAGTCCTGCCCCCGCGTCTCAACGTCCAGCACGGGATCGGACCAGACGATATCCAGGGGGATCGGCTCCCCAAAGCCGGCGGGCGT
>JAAYAW010000007.1 GCA_012719135.1 Chloroflexota bacterium | reverse complement strand
GTGAGCCGTGCGGGGCTCGAACCCGCGACAACCTGCTTAAAAGGCAGGGGCTCTACCACTGAGCTAACGGCTCGCGGGCAGCAGTATACCAGAGCGCAGGGGCTCGGTCAAAGGTACCCTATTGCCAGGCGTAACCCTGTGAGTGTGGTGCGCTCGTCAGGCCCCTTTTTTACGCAAACCACCACGCAAAGCTTCCGCAACATTTACGCATAGCCCGGGCAGAGCCGATCAGAATGGGTCATGTAGAACCTCTGAGGGTACTGGCCCGGCGGCGGACCCCGCGCTCAGCAGACTCGGGCTTGGCCAAGCGAGGAGAAAGCGAGAAAGTCACGATGATCACACCATCCAGCCTGCTCTCCCGTAGGAAAGAGAATGCAGAGTATGCCACAGCGGAGGCGCTACGCCCCCCCACCATACCCTCCTGTGATGGTGCCACACCGCACGAACAGGACATCAGCCAGGCGGAGAAGGATCGCGAGGCGTTCATCGCCTCTCTGAGGACCGCTCAATCGGCAGCGGAGCGGGCTGTGATAGACGCTACGCTCAAGCTGGGGGAGGCGGTTGAAGCGCTGTATACCATTGAGCGCAACCTCCACGCGGAAGGGTTGCCCCTTGAGATACCTGGCAAAATGCCCGGCCCCGTCTCCGAAGCGGTGCGCCGTGCCCGACGCTTCTGGCGGGAGTGGTATCCTCAGCTTGTGGGCTCGCCACGCAGCACAGACGACACCGCGCAGCTGGAGCAGGCCCGGCGGCGCCTAGAGCGCGCGCAAGAGGGACTCCGCAAGGCCCAGGAGGCGGGAGACGATGAGCATTTCCTCCAGGGCTGGCGTGAGACGATTGAGCTCGAGCGACGCAACATCGCGCGGCTGGAAGGGCGCCCCGTGGACCCCCTCGCGACGCCTCCGGACGATGCATACGCCCCGCACCTGAGCCGGCTCCGCGGAGCCTGAGGGACGCCGCCTGCACCGTGAGACGAGGAACCTTCCGAAGGTTGGTCAACAGACTCCAGTGAAATCCTGGTAGCCAGGCGGCTCACCGTGTAACGGCGGGCAGCACGTGCTCCCAGACGAGCACGCTGGACGAGCCCCATAGTTCCTTCGGCAGTGGGAACTCGGCGGCGAGCGCATAGTGTGACGAGAACCACCGGTCGCGCATGATGCTCGCCCCGGCAAAAGTCGGCATGCTGGCGACATAGTCCGGCTCAAGATCCTGAACCAGTTCGTTGGCGATCACCCCATCCATGGCCGAGTAACGTTGCGCCATTGGAACGGGCAGGTAGCGGAGCGCCTCGGGGGACACGAGGGCGCAGGAATCGATCAGATACCCTCCGTAATAGTAGCCCAGCGTGCCGATCTCCGTCCCGGCGAGCCGGGCCCCCTCCGGCGCATGCTCATTCAGCCACACAGCCGCGTCCAGGTAGGCCAGGGTCCGCAGTCGTACCGGATCGTCCAGCACAATCGTCGCCACGTCCGGCCGCTGCAGCAACTCGACTGCGGCACGTGCCGGCCCTCGGACAAAGACCAGCGCCACCAGCCCACTGACCAAGACCGCGGTCCCGATGCGCCACGGCGAGGGACGCGTGCGTGCCCAACGCAACAACGCGACCCCAATGGCCCAGGCCCCGCCAAAGATCGCCGGATACCAGAGGACCCAGATGAGCGGGAGATACCATTCCAGCAGCATCGTGCGGGCGCTAATGTAGAACAGGCAGAGCATTCCCAGAAGCAGGCCGGGCGCCCAAGCCGCCGCGCGCCGCAGATCAGACAAGGCGAACACCCCCACGAGAGCCAGCAGCCGCGTGACTCCCTGCACCAGCGAGAGAAAACCGCCCCCCGCCGGCACGCTGCCCGGCGGATTCCAGGAAAGAGCCCCGCCTCCGGCCCAGGCGCGGAACAACTCGCGCAGTGTATCGGGGACATACTCCGGCCCGAGAGGATAGAGCCCCGAAGCCTTCGCCAGCACCGAGTGAGGCAGAGGCGAGCCATAATACGCGCAGGAAAAGACCAGCCACGCAAGGAGCGGCCACAGCGCCAGCACCAGCTCCAGCACCGGCTCCAGCCAGGATCGATCGCTATCGCGCCCATGCAGCGCGGTACGAAGGCAACTGGCGAGCCAACGTACCCCCCACAGACACAGCAGAAGCAGCCCTTCCGGTCGCGCAACAGCTGCCAGGCCCGTCAGGACGGCGGCCGTTCGAGGCCGGTCACCGGCCTGCGCCCAGAGCGCTCCGAGCACAAGCGCTCCCCACATAAAGGACTCCATGACCCCCGTTGAGACGGCGAGCATCGGGGAAAAGAGGGTCGCGGCCGCCGCCAGGACCAGGGCCAAACCCCACCGCGGATCGGGCACTCCGCGGGGGGTGTCCGCCGGTGCCGGCACAACGCCGCGGCAGCCCAGCATCGTACGGATCACGCCCGCCATGGCCACCATACAGGCCACGTACCAAAACGCGTTGGCGCGCACCGCTATCGTGGGCAATCCAGCAACGAGGGGTCCGCCTGGCGCCGGCCCGGTCCTGCCGCCAAAGAGCCGTGCCAGAGCGCCGAGAAAGGTCAGCCAGAGGACGTACAGGGGGGAACTGCTGCCCATGACGCGCGCACCGGACTGGTAGACGGGCCCGAGGCCGTCCAGGATATTGCGCGCATGGCGAAGATGGATGTAGCCATCATCGATCGGGAGCACGGGCACGGAAAGGTGCGCGCGGATAGCGTACAGCGTGGCGCCGATGAACGCGATGACGCCGAGTGCTGCCCAGACCCACTGGATGGCGCGCCGTTGCGCCAGAGAAAACATGTGCCCTCTCCTCGCACCAGCCGGAGCACTGCCCGGCTCGCTATTGGGATTATCGCCTGGATCGTTGCCGCACCCTCAGGAGCGCCGCCAGCGCTACAAGAGCCAGCACAGAGGGAAACAGGATCCATCTCGCAGAGGTGCTACCCGACGTCTCCGTCACCTGGCCGGCCGGCCCGCCCTCCGCCGTGGGCAGCGGAGCCCCGTCGCCCGAGGAGGCGCCGAGTGTCTCGCCAGGCTCGCCCGTGGGCTCCTCTGCAGAAGGCGTCACCGAAGGAGCTCGCGTGGGGGTCGACGTGGGGGATGCGGTGGCCGTCGGGCTCTCTGTTGGGATGGGCGTCTGAGTAGGCGCCGGGGTATCCGTGGGGGCCGGCGTATCGGTAGGGCTCGGCGTCTCCGAAGGCACATGCGTGCTCGTAGCGGCGGGCGTATCCGTCACCGACGGCGTTTCGGTGGGCGTGTTGGTGGGCGCCTGGGTAGGCGGCGGTGGAACGGAAGCCACCAAGCAGGCGTCATCCCAGAACGACGAGTTGTTCTTGACGGGAAACTCGGGCTGTCCCTTGGTGTACACCGTCACATAGTCGCTTTGTGCGATCGTGCTCACCGAGAGCTGCACCCAGCCGTCGTATTCGTGCCCCTCAGCATCGGTCATGCGGGTGTCGCGATCGATCACCGGCGCGGACCACACCGTGGTATCGGGGGGCAAGGCGCCAAAGCCCGGCGGGGTGGCCCCATAGGGATCGATCCCCACCCAAACCCGGTAGTTGCCGGCCTGCGCCAGGTCCGAGATGGGGAGCCCCCACGACCAGAGCTCCTCCTGCCCCGTCGCAATCTGCACCCAGATGCTGAAAGTGACTCGCTGCCCCGGCGTGACACGCACGCGCTGGTAAAGGCCCGCGTGATGGGTGGAGTATCCAGAGAAGAACTTTTGGGCATAGCGCCCGTGGTGCACCCGATAGTAGCCTTCCTGCAGGATGCCGCCATCGACCACAAAGTACTCGATCTCCCGGTTGAGCTGCTGGTCACCCAGGATGGCCCAGGGCAACCAGTTGACGGAAAGCCAGGAGGACAGGCTCGTGCCCACGCTCTCCCCCTTGTACTTGCCCTCCTCAAAGGAAAAGTTGGCCAGGAGGTTTCCCGGGCACTGGGCTGCCGCGGCCTGTGGCTGGACCACGGAGAGCAAGCCGGTGGCGAGCAGGCAGAAGGAGAACAGCAGAAGGCGACGCAAGGCAATTCCTCCCCATATCAGGTGCGCGGACGGGCCCCATTATACGCGGCTTGCCGGGCCGGCCAACCGGATGGCGCGCCGCGGCGGGCGCCGCTCTCAGGCGGTGTGTAACGCCTACGGTCATCGTTGGCTCAGGGGTAGATCCGCCCCATGGTCCGCGGGAAGGGGATCGTCTCTCGGATGTGGTGCAATCCGCACATCCAGGAGACCGTGCGCTCGATCCCCAGGCCAAACCCCGAGTGGGGCACGGCGCCGTAGCGCCGCAGGTCCAGATACCACTCAAACGCCTCGCGGGGGAGCTTGTGCTCCTCGATGCGCCGCTCCAAGAGCGCCAGGTCATGGGCGCGCTGGCCCCCGCCGATGATCTCCCCGTAACCCTCCGGGGCGATCAGATCGACCGAAAGCGACAGCTCGGGATTGGCCTCGTCCTCAGCCATGTAGAAGGCCTTGGAGCGAGCGGGATAACGGTGCACAAACACCGGGCGGTCGAAATGATTGCCCAGGATCGTCTCGTGCGGCGCGCCGAAATCGTCCCCCCATTCGAGGGGCTCACCAGCCTCCGCCAGGATCACGAGCGCGTCATCGTACGAGATTCGCGGGAAGGGGGCCACAATGGCCTCGAGCTTGGCCACGTCGCGCTCCAGGATCTCCAGTTCGGGGCGGCACCTAGAGACCACCGTCTGCGCGATGTACGCAACCAGTTGCTCCTCGACCTCCATACAGCCTGCCAGGTCCACATAAGCCATCTCGGGCTCGACCATCCAGAACTCGATCAGATGGCGGCGGGTTTTGCTCTTTTCCGCGCGAAAGGTGGGCCCAAAGCAGTAGACCCTGCCAAAGGCGCCGATTGTCGCCTCGTTATAGAGCTGGCCGGACTGGCTGAGATAGGCCTTTTCGCCAAAGTACTCGGTCTCAAAGAGCGTCGTGGTGCCCTCGCAAGCTGCAGGGGTGAGGATGGGCGTATCCACGAGCAGAAAGCCGTGGTCGTCCAGCCAATCGCGGATGGCGCGGATGACGGTGGCGCGCACGCGCATCACCGCCCACTGAGAGGGCGCCCGCAGCCACAGGTGACGGTTCTCCATAAGAAAGTCGACGCCGTGGGACTTGAGCGCGATCGGGTACTCGCCCGCCAGCTGCACGATCTCAAAGGCGGTGAGCCCCAACTCGTAACCGCCCGGGGCGCGGTCATCCGCGCGGACCAGGCCCGTGGCAATCACGGATGACTCCTGCGTCACCTGGGCGGCAGCCTCCCAGGAGGCGGGGTCGATCTCTTTCTTGAACGCCACCGACTGGATGGTGCCCGTGCCGTCTCGCACGAGCAGGAACTGCAGGCGACCGCTATCTCGCTTGTTGTACAGCCAGCCCTTGATGGTCACCTGCTGGCCGACGTGCTCGCCGATCCTGCCTATCGTTACGTGCTCTGCCACGGTTCAGCCTCCTCAGCGTCATGCTCGCTGAGATTGTAAGGGGGGGAGGGGGAGGGCGTCAACTGCCCCAGGAGTGGCTCGGGTTACAGGTTGCAGGTTAGCGCGTTGCGCGTTGCGGGTTTGAACCTTCGCCCGTCCTCCCCAGGTATCGCTTACGGTTGCGCTTGGCCCTTCGATCGGGTAGAATTGGGGCCAAGTGATCGAGCTGACATGGCCGGCACCGCCAGGCAGGACGAGACGAACGCCATCCTCTGGCGCGCCTGCGGTATCTCCCGAGGCACGTGCAGGGGCGGCAGGGCACCTCATCCGGCGGTCCCGTTCTGGCGCGAGTACAGCCTGACAGTCGGTAGAGGGGAGTTGCTGACTTGCTGTTGCTGGGAGATGCAGATACGGCAGGAGTTGGCGCAGCGGCTGCTGACGGGCGAGGTGAGGGCATAAGCAGTGACTCGGCTCTGCAGGGGCAGGGCCTGGGGGGAGTGCATAGATGGCGGGCAAGTATCCTAGTGAGCGGTGCGCAATCTGCGGTGAGCCGTTGGAGAGCCCGGAGTTCGCCAGCAACTACCCGAACTTTGTGTGCCAGGCCTGCAACAGTCGCGCTGTGAATCAGGCCGGGGAACCACCGCAGCACGACAGTTGGGGCGATGACGGAGATAATCCGGTCTATGTCGATGCCCACAGGTGTTGGCGGCGCTATCGCTATGGCGGGCACATCGCCATGCGCGACGATGACGACTGCCCGGATCTCTTCGCTTTCTATCGGCTGCACCACTGGGGATGAGAGATAGCGTCACGGCGCTGCGGGCGCAGAAGCAGGGGCTGATGCAGCGGCTGCTGACAGGCAAGGTGAGGGTGAGGGTATAGGGACGGTGCCTCGCTTTGCAGGCGAACTCTCTAGGGACAGCGCAGGGATGTGAGCCCCGCAAGTCTACGCTAGAGGTATGTTGGAGTAGAGAAAGCAGGGTATGGCATGGGCGCTAGCGTCACCGTATACTGTCTCGAGAATCTGACGGACTACCTCGAGTTTGAGAGGTTGTGCCACGATCTGATGTCACTTGAGGGCTATGGCAACATCGAGCCTCTGGGCGGCTTCAGTGATAAAGGGCGTGATGCCATTCACGTTAGCCCAACAACTGGCACGACTGTGTTCGCCTATAGCGTGCGCGAGGATTGGCGAGCCAAGTTGGCAGAGGATTCGGACAAGATACGAAGGCACGGCCACGCCTGCAATTCTCTCGTGTTCGTTACCACTGCGCGTTTCTCACCACATGAGCGCGACGCGGCTGTCAGGTCCACAAAGCGAGATTTCGGGTGGGATCTGAAACTGTACGGCGTGGAGCGACTCCGCGTCCTTCTGGATGCAGAACACCCCCACGTGAAGGAGAATCACCCTCAGATATTCATGCAGCCGTCCCTAGATGCAACGCTAGAGCACGGCCTGCAGCAGACTGACCGCTTGCTCGTCAGCTACGCCACTGACGACAAGGCACTAGCGCATTGGTTGGCCCGAAGGCTAACCGCCCAGGGCTACCGAGTCTGGTGTGAGCAACTCAGCCTGCCCGAAAGTGGGGACTACCCCGATGACGTGAACCGGGCCATACGCCGGCAAGTCCGGCACGTTATCGCCCTGTACTCTGGTTCATCGTTGAACAACCTCGAAGTGATGCAGCAGCATTATCTGGCCCTATCCATGGCAGAGGGTGACAAGAAGGATTTTCTGCTCCCTTTGAAGGTCGATGACTTTGAAGTAGATCGACTGGACCGCGCGACTGCCTCGCTTAGGTTCATTTCCTTCGCGGAAAGCTGGGCTCAGGGGCTGGCCGCTCTGCTGGAGAAACTGGACGTCGCGAGATGTCCCCGGCCTCTCTCTCGGGGACGGAGCATGGCCGTCAGTTCCTTTCAGGAGGAGCACGTCGTGGCCGATGCACCAGAGCCGCTGTTCTCGAACTGCCTACAGGTCGTGAATCTACCCAGACTGATCCAGCGCTACACGTCGCCTGTAGGGATATCGCGCGATGAGTCAGATGAGCTTCAGCTGGAGTGGCCACACAGATTCGTCAATAGAACAACGTTCCTGAGCTTTTCTGAGCCGAGTGCCCGCGCCAAGGTAACCGGCCAACTGCGCCCCGACGGTGGAGGGTCGTGTACAGAGACCAGCAACCTTGAGAGAATTCCTGTTCCGCATCTTGTGTCAGAACTCGTCAGGCGATCCCTGTTCGCTCGATGCCATCTAGCCGGACTCGAGTATTGCGCACAAACGCGCCTCCAGTATTTTCCATTTGGGCTCACGACTGGAAACCGACTACGCCTGGAGCGTCCTGATGGCACCCGTACGTGGGTCAATTCGGCGGGTGAGAGAAAATACCGGCGCACCTCCGGGCCCGAGTACTATAGGTACTATCTGGCCCCAGCTTTCTATGTCAGAACCGATGTGCTAGACGGGTACACCGTATTGGCGAACGTCAGGGTGAGAGTCACTGACACCAACGGTACGCCTCTCGCTGTACGCCAAGCGCTGTCCCGGCGCAAACACGTGTGTCGCGATTGGTGGAATCGAGAGTGGCTCAACCGTATGCTCGCTATACTACAGTACTTGGCGGACGGAGACAGCATCAGCTATGGGGTCGGACAGCAACGACTGGTTGTCAGCGCCCGGCCGTGGTCTATCGATGCTCCTAGGCGAGTTGACGAATCGAGACCTACAGAACCATGTCTCTAGTCTGGCTCACAAGGGGCTCCCACAGGTGCCGAGTTGTTGTACGACTCCGAGGAAGGCGATCAGTATGACGACTAGTGATGCCATCATCTTCGGTGAGCCACAGATTGAGTTTCGTTATGCGCAGCGGATGAGTGACCCGCATGACGGGCTGGGGTTATTTGGCCCGTATGACGCCGACCAGCCTGCCCGGCCAGCAGTACTTCCATACGTTGTGATTGGTTCTGCTAGCGGCGTACGCGCATTTGCAGCGTGGTCACACGTCGCCAGCCACCCTGCTGTGGACGCTCCGAGAGGGAACTATCGCCTGTGGCCGCCGTTCCCCGGCTTTGACGCCGCCTTCTGTTCAGAGTGGCCGTCGAAGCCTGTGTGGTCGACAGTGCTGGACCGCGAGGCACTTGTGACACTGTCGCGACACACCGACCCCTACCAGCGTGCGTTCGATGTGGTTGACGAATACGTCAAGGAGTTGCGTATTGTCAGCCAACGTGACGAGAGACCCGGCGTAGCGATCTGCATCGTACCGGATGAGGTGTGGCAGAATTGCCGTCCCGAATCTAGGATCGCTGATCCGATCGGTAGACGCGTAGCACCAAGCACAATCCGATCACGGAAGGCAGGGCAGTTGGAGCTCTTGGACGCGTTCGACCCGAACCAGTATCACATGTCGCCCGACTTTCGGCGTCAGCTCAAGGCGCGCGCGATGCAGTACCGAATTCCTATCCAGGTGATCCGTGAATCTACCCTGAGACTGGACTCCGCAACGGACTCCGGCATGAGACCCCTGACGCCCGTCTCCGACAGAATGTGGAATCTATCGACAGCTCTCTACTATAAGTGCGGGGGTAAGCCTTGGCGCCTGTCTGCTGCGCGAGAGGGAGTTTGCTACATCGGTATCGCGTTTCGGCGAGCAAGCACAACGGGCGATGCGGAGACTGCATGCTGCGCCGCTCAGATGTTTATGGACACGGGTGACGGCATTGTCTTTCTTGGCGAGAATGGACCATGGTATTCTCCGCAGAACAAGCAGTTTCATCTCAGCAAGAACGTGGCACGCGACTTGCTCTCGGGCGTGCTGCGAACGTATCAAGACCAGGAAGGAAAGCAGCTCAGGGAAGTATTCCTGCACTCGCGTTCCGGCATCAACCGCGAGGAGTTTTCCGGCTACGCCGAAGCGTGTCCCGCAGGCGCCGAGATCGTAGGTGTCAGAGTGCGTGATACGCCCGACGTACGCCTTTTCCGTACTGGCAAAATGCCAGTCATGCGCGGAACATTCTGGCGCCTGAGTGAGCAAAGTGGCTACCTGTGGGGAAGCGGCTTTGTGCCAAGGTCAGGCACCTACCGAGGGTGGGAGGTTCCGCTTCCCATTCGACTGGATGTGCAACACGGTAACGCGCCCATCGAACGCGTCGCCCAAGACATCCTTGCCCTTACGAAGCTGAACTATAACGCCTGCCGGCTAGGGGATTCCCAACCGGTGACGATCGGCTTCTCAGACGCCGTGGGGGAGATACTTGTTGCCAACCCCGCCGTGAAGTGTCGCCTACCAAACTTCAAGTACTACATCTGACCTATTACAGACGCAAGAGGTCTTTCTTTAGTGAACTGCTGTGTTATTTTGGATCGTTGCGGATTCCTTGCGCCAACGGGGGTGCCGTCATGTCCCTGTCCTTTCGCGAAGAGCTGATCTCGCAGATACCCGCCCTGCGGCTGCTGATGGCGCTGGGGTACACGTACCTCCAGCCTTCCGAGGCCCTGGCGCTGCGGGGCAACAGCGAGCGGCTCGTGCTGCTGGAGGGGGTGCTGGCCCCCTGGCTGCGGGCGCACAACGTCGTGGAGCGCCGGGGCGCGCGGGTGCCATTCTCCGAGAGCAACATCCAGGCCGCCATCCGCCGCCTGCGCGATGAAGGCGAGCCCGGCGCGGGCATGGCCGATGGTCTGGTGGCGGCCAGCGAGCGGGTCTACCAGTTGCTCACCCTGGGCACCAGCCTGGCGCAGGCCATCGACGGCGACACGCGCTCGCACACCCTCCCCCGTTGACGGGCGAGGGGCAAGGGGAGGGGGCCAGAGACATGGTCGAGGAGGGCTGGGAGGGGTGCGGTGCAGTCACCGCCGGGGGTAAGGGCGTTTTCTCGCCCTACCTTCTCCCCGGCAACGCCCTCGCCGCGATGGCCCGCTCCTCGGGGTTCAGCGCGCCCAGGAGGTAGAGCAGCACGAGGTACAGCACGCCGCCCAGGGGGATCGCCAGCAGGCTGGCGCGGCCGGGCAGCAGCCAG
>JAAYAW010000003.1 GCA_012719135.1 Chloroflexota bacterium | reverse complement strand
CCCGAGTGCTCCCTGTACCATGGCAGACCTGGCATAGTTCCACGCAACGACTCGATCCCGAAGCCCTTCAGGCGATTCCCGCCATCCGTCAAAGACCCTTGATACCGCTAGCAGATGCGTGTCAAGTTGGGCTTGACTACCCTCGCTAGACAGATAGCTTTGATTGTCTCCGTGTCTCCGATGGCACGCAAGTGGTTCTGCGAGGTGCGCGAAAGAACCTAGCAGCCTGACACGCGCGAAGTACTCATAGTCCTCCCCATGATGAATCTCTACGTCGAATCCCCCGGCCGCGGCTACCAGAGCCTTACGCAACACCACCGTGCTGGGGAGTAGCAGGCAGTCTTCGAAGCAGAGCCCCTCGAGAGATAGGTCATCAAGAGTGATGCCGGTACTCGCCCTCCGATCACTCACCC
Organism: Chloroflexota bacterium; assembly: GCA_012719135.1. GTDB lineage: Bacteria > Chloroflexota > Anaerolineae > UBA1429 > UBA1429 > JAAYED01. Next base: position 75,762 of record JAAYAW010000003.1, on the reverse strand, counting down.
TCTGGCCGAGGCCGTCAATGATCCACGCCTCCGCAAACACGGCTCCCGCGTCCGGGTGCTCCTCCAGGTACGCCACCTGCTTCTCTAGCTTCTCCGGAAGCCACAGGTCGTCCGAGTCCAGAAAGGCGATGTACTCGCCCTGCGCCAGCGCGATGCCCCGATTGCGGGCCACCGACTCGCCCTGGTTCTCCTGCCACTCGTACGTGATCCTGTCGCCATAGCGCTCCCGCAGCGCCTCACCGGTGCCGTCAGTCGAACCGTCGTCGATGACAATGATCTCGTAGTCGGTATGCGTCTGTGCCAGGACGCTGTCGATCGCCTGCTGGACGTATGAACAGCGGTTGTAGGTAGGGATGATCACGGAAACGGTGGGAGTCATGCCGCAGGTCCTCCCGTCGTCACATTCAGAATCGCGAGGCCGCGCCCGCCAGCCTCCTCACCCAGTATCCGGTCCACTTTCACGGCATCTGCGCCAATCCAGCGGGTTAGCACTTCGCGTTCCTCTGCTCGGTTGACGTCATGAAGCATCACAGTCGATGTCGCATCGAGCGCGCCGCGGAAGAAACGCAGGGCGTCGTGGCGAGACTGGCCTGCCTTGGTCTGCGGCCCATCCACGAGTAACAGATCGACGTGTGGCGCTCGCGCGAGTACCGTCTCCGCCACGCTCGTTGAGTACCATCCTTCGGCGATCGGCGCGTGTACGACATCGACGTACTGCCCAAGACCTTGCGCGGAGACAAGCTCTGCCATGTGCCGATGCCAGAGCTCATCCTCTTCGAGAGCGTACAGATGACCGGCCTGCCGGGTCTTGAGGAGATTGCCAAGCATGAGCGTTGACACCCCGGAACCACATTCCACGATGACCCTCGCATCGGTCAGCATGGCGTGGCTAACGACCGCGTCCAGCTCGATTCCATCAAGCGCCATACGGCTGTACGGCAGAACTGGATGCAACCTGAGAGGCGACAGGCTAACCAGCGCCTCCAAATTGGCAAACTCCCGTCCATATGACGGGACTATAGGCCTCCAGCGGCGCAGAAAGTAGACAATGAGTGCCGTTGAAAACGCCATCGAGATGGCTAGTCCGTGCTCTGGAAGAAGCAGGATCGACACAGCATAGACGCCCATCACAGCTGCAAAGACCGTAAGGTAGCCCGCCGAACGGCGGAGCCGCGATCCGCCGCGCATCAACTCACGCATGGGCCAGGTCCTCGGGGGCCGAGATGGGTTCCGACCACTCGTGAGGAACGAGAAGGTCGCCTCTCTCGGGGGCAGGGAGTCTGCCTGAGCCATAGTAGTCGCCCTGCTCCACATCGATCGCTCGCGCGCTCTCGACCCAGTACTCTACTCGTCCATTGACTTCGCAGTAGAGATTCACAAAGTAGCGCCCGGCGGGCAACGGCAGCTTCGGAACAGTGCAGGCGACACTACCGTGGGCCGGCAGGTGTGTATAGTCCCTTCCCGTGAAATCGCTGCGGCACAGGAACAGCGAGCGCCCGAACTGGTCATAGAACGCCAGGGAAAACACGGCACTAGAACACGAAATAGCGCCTTTAGCAATAAAGCCCATCACGAGAGAGACAGAGTCGCCACACACAAACGAAGACACATCGTTGCCGTCTCCATCCAGCAGATCCAGCGTGGTGAGCCGAAGGCGGCCTGCACTTACTCGAGGCGCTATGCTCCCGAGGCTACGGCCCGCACGAGCGCGACCGTCATCCATGTATTGCGAGATCACTTCCGCGGTGTTGCCCTGCGCCACCGCGACACCCTCCCGGAGCAGTAGACACCAGCCGCACAGGTTCTGCACCGCCGCCATATTATGGCTCACGAACAGCACCGTGCGGCCCTCGCCGGCCACATCGCCCATCTTGCCCAGGCACTTTTTCTGGAACGCCGCGTCGCCCACCGCCAGCACCTCGTCCACGATCAGCACCTCTGGGTCCAGGTGGGCCGCCACCGCAAAGGCCAGGCGCACGTACATCCCGCTGGAGTAGCGCTTGACGGGCGTGTCCAGAAAGCGCTCGATCTCGGAGAAGGCCACGATCTCGTCGAATCGCCGGTCGATCTCGCTCCGGTGCATCCCCAGTATAGCGCCGTTCAGGTAGATGTTCTCGCGCCCGGTGAGCTCAGGGTGAAAGCCCGTTCCCACCTCAAGCAGGGAGCCGACGCGCCCGCGGATCACCGCCTGGCCGGTGGTCGGCTCCGTGATCCGAGACAGGATCTTGAGCAGGGTGGACTTGCCCGCCCCGTTACGCCCGATGACACCCATCACCTCGCCGCTCTTGACCTCGAAGGACACGTCACGCAGGGCCCAGAACGTCTCGGATCCGGAACTCTGAGCCGAGGGGGACAGCCCGCCGGGCGACCGATCATCTATCGTCCGTGAGCCGCGGTCCCGCCTGCGGCGCAACCGCGCGGCGACCGCGTCGCGCAGGGTGTCGTGCCGCGGGCCCGCGCCGATACGGTACGACTTGCCCAGATTCTCAACCGTAATCGCTACATCGCTCAAAGGACGCTCCCCGGGGACTTGCCCCGTTCCAGAGGGCGCTCAGCAACACCGCGCCCCTTACACACCCAATACGAGAACTCAGCCCTGTCGAATTGCAACCGGATAGCGCCTATAGAAGCCAGGCGGGATCCTAGACGATATCGGCAAAGGTGCGCTCCGTGGCCCGGAAATAAACCAGACCAGAGAGCAGCACCGCCATGGCGAGCACAATGGAAACCGCCACCAGCGGTGCAGAAAGCGTGGTGCTCGCCGCCGCGGACCCCAGCAGGGCCCATCGGAAGCCCTCGACCACGCCCGTCATGGGATTGAGACTCAGCAGAATGCGGTACCGCTCGGGAATCAGCGTGCTGGCATACACCACCGGCGTCAGATACATCCAGATCTGCACCGCAAAGGGCACCAGGTAGTTGACGTCCCGGTACCGCACGTTCAGCGCCGAGAGCCACAAACCAAAGCCCAGCGCCGTAACCAGGGCGAGCAGAACCAACGCCGGCAGGAGGAGGATTCGCGACGTCACCGGGACGCGATACAGGACCATCAGCACGCCGAACACCAGCCCGGAGACGGCAAGATCCAAGAGGCTCGAGAGCACGGCTGAGAGCGGGATGATAAGCCGAGGAAAGTAGACCTTGGTGATCAGATTGGCGCTGTTGACGACGCTGCTGCTGGAGCGCGAGAGCGCCGCGGAAAAGTAGCTCCAGGGCAGGAGCCCGGCGTAAGCAAAGATCGGATATGGCATCTCGCCCGAGGGCGCGTCCAGAAGCACACCAAAGAGCAGCGTAAAGAGCGCCATGGAGGCCAGGGGCTGCAACACCACCCAGGCGACCCCAAGGGCCGTCTGCTTGTAGCGTACTTTGATGTCGCGCCACACCAGGAAAAAGAGCAGTTCGCGGTACCGCCAGAGCGCATCCAGATCAACCGAGGTCAGACCTCGTGTAGGGCGGATGACGGTTACCGGTGCTGGGGCCTCATGGGCAGGCGAAGAGGCGAGCTTGGGCTCTGTGTTCAACGGGCATTACTCCGAACAAGGCCGGGAGGGCCCTTGTAGGTAGCGTGGCGGGCCGCAGTGTCATTAGTGTAGCATAAAGGAGCGTCCCCTGCACGGCGAACCTCGGCCCAAGTACACGCGCATGAACCCCTTTCACGCCTCATCAGAGCACGTGGCTACGGCTTGATCCTGCGTCGACGGGCCCGATCCGCAGGATGAGTTTTCCTTGACAGAACAACGTGCCGCTGGTATCATCGATTCCATAGGGCAACACATCGGTTCGCCCATAGAAACGCAAATTGAGAGTGAATTTGGCAGAGAAGGAGGTACTGCGGCGGCCACCACCACATACCCGATGAGGGGGAAATGGCCCGATGGAGCACCGCATCCGCAATCGGCCCCCAAACAGGACATCCGTCTGGATGTGACTGCCCGTATACTGCCTTGGAGGAGTTTGAATGAAGAGCAAATGGTCTGTTCTGATCGTCTTGCTGGTCGTCATCAGCATGATGGTGGCCGCGTGCGACACCGCTGCTCCCGAAGTCGTGGAGAAGGTTGTCGAGAAAGAAGTGACGGTCGTCGTCGAAGGTGAGTCCGAGATCGTTGAGGTTGAAAAGGTCGTCACCGAAGTCGTCGAGGTCGAAGTCGAGAAAGAGGTCCTGGTGGAAAAGCTCGTCGAGCGCACCTGGCCCCCGATCGGCGCCTGGCCTGACACGGTGGTCGTGGTGGAGGAGCCCTCGGCGGACGCAGCCGTGAGCCGCATGGAATCGGGCGAGATCGACATCTACGCCTACCAGGTCAACGACCCCGAGGTCCTGGCGACGGTGCAGGCGTCCGACACGCTCAACTACTACGAGTCTTTTGGCTCGTACAACGAGCTGACCTTCAACCCCTACGGCCCCGAGTTCAACGACGGCAAACTGAACCCGTTCGCCGTTCCGGCCGTGCGTGAGGCCATGAACTGGCTTGTGGACCGCAACTATATCGTCCAGGAGATCCTGGGCGGCATGGGCGTGCCCCGCCTGACGGTGTTCAACACCGCATCGACGGACTTTGCGCTCACGGCGGCCACGATCCGCGCCCTGGAGGCCGAGTACGCTTATGACAAAGAGCGGGCTCAGGCTGCGATCGGAGCCGAGATGGAGGCGCTGGGCGCCACCCTCGTGGATGGCAAGTGGAACTATAACGGCGCCCCCGTGGAGATCAAGGTGCTCATCCGTACCGAGGACGAGCGCAAGGAGATCGGTGACTATGTCTCCACGCAGCTCGAGGACATCGGCTTTACGGTGATCCGCGACTACAAGACGAGCGCCGAAGCCTCGCCCATCTGGATCCAGGGAGATCCGAGCGAGGGCGGGTTCCACATCTACACCGGCGGCTGGGTCACCACGCAGGTTCCTCGTACCCTGGCCGACAACTTTGCGTTCTTCTACACGGATATGGGCCTCCCGTATCCCCTGTGGCAGGTGTACGAGAACGATCCGGCCTTTTACGAGGTCGCCGATCGCCTGAACAACAGCGACTTTGGCTCCCTGGATGAGCGGACCGCCCTTCTGGAAGAGGCCCTGACGCTCTCTCTGAAGGACTCTCAGCGCATCTTCCTGTATGACGCGTCCAGCTTTACGCCGTATGTCGAGGGAGTCAGCGTGGCTGCCGACCTCTACGCCGGCGTCTCCGGCGCCAGCCTCTGGGCCCAGACCGTCCGTCGGGAAGGCCTCATGGGCGGCACGATCACGATCGCCATGCCCAGCATCCTGCCAGAGCCCTGGAACCCGCTTGCGGGCTCCAACTGGATCTATGACATGATGCTCGTCCGCGGCACCGGCGATCAGGGCTTGCAGCCGGACCCGTACACCGGGTTGGTGCACCCGCAGCGCATTGAGCGCGCCGAGGTCACGATCGAGGAAGGCCTGCCGGTGGTGAGCAGCATGGACTGGGTCACCCTCGACTTTGCCCCTGAGATCGTCGTCCCCGACGACGCCTGGGCCGACTGGGATGCCGAGGAAGGCCGCTTCCTGACGGCTGCCGAGGTCTATACCGAGACACAGACTGTCGCCCGCAAGAGCACGGTCTACTATCCCGCGGACCTCTACACCGACGTGATGTGGCATGATGGCAGCCCCTTCTCCGTCGCGGACATCGTGATGGGCATGATCCTGACCTTTGACCGGTCCAAGGAAGCCAGCCCCTACTACGACGAGGGCTCTGTGCCGGACTATGAGTCCTTCATGTCCTCGTTCCGCGGCGTCAAGATCGTCTCCACGGATCCGCTGGTCATCGAGACCTACTCGAACCTGTACCAGCTGGACGCGGAGATGAGCGTGAGCGACTGGTGGCCGTACTATGCACAGGGCCAGGGCGCATGGCATACGCTGGCGCTTGGGCTCTTTGGTGAGGCCGACAACAAGATGGCCTTCTCGGCGGATAAGGCGACAGCCAACAACGTCGAGTGGACCGGCTACGTCACCGGCCCCACCGTGCAGTCGATGGCAGAGATCCTCGGCGAAGTCGTGACCTCGGGCGAAGTCCCGTACGCCGCGGCGTTGGGCGAGTTCCTGGCCGCCGACGAAGCCGCCACGCGCTATGCGAATCTGCAGTCGTTCTACGAGCGGTTTGGTCACCTCTGGGTGGGCACCGGCCCGCTGTACATCGAGCGCGCCTACCCCGTGGAGAAGACCGTTACGCTGCAGCGCAACCCGTTCTACGCTGACGAATCGACCAAGTGGGACCGCTTCGCTGAGGCCCCCATCGCCGTCGTCGACGTAGAAGGTGAGACCAGCGTATCCATCGGAGCCGAGGCCGTCTACGACGTCTATGTGACGTTGAACGATGAGCCGTACGCTTCGGCGGATCTCGTGAGCGTCCAGTACCTGCTCTTTGACGCCACCGGCGCACTCGCCGCTCAGGGAGAGGCCGAGATGGTCGAAGAGGGGCTGTACAGCGTGACGCTGACGCCGGCCGTGACGGGAGCCCTGGAAGAGGGCTCGAACCGGCTGGAGATCGTCGTCGTTTCCAACCTGGTGGCGCTCCCGACCTTTGAGTCACTGGAGTTTGTCACCACGCCCTAGAGCGTTCGACGTGTGACCATCGTCCAGGGGCGGGGGATGTCCCCTGTCCCTGGACTTTTCATAGTAATCTGTAGAAAGAGGGACTGTGAATGGCCGAGCCAACAGCTCTAGCGGCCCCCGAAACGGTGGAGGAGACGCGCAAGTCGCCCAGCGCGTTTTCCCGCGTGGCCAAGTACACCGTAGTCCGGCTGATCGCGCTCATACTGACCGTGATCGTCGGCGTCTACCTAACCATTCTGATTGCCAATATGGGTGGCGCGGTGGACGAGATCCGCAAGGGCCAGATCCGCGAAGGCATCGCGATGGGCGTCTCGATGGACCCGGAGATGAAAAAGCTTCCGTCCGCCGAGCGGCTCGCGATCATCGACGAGATGGCTCGACTCCAGGAAAAGAGGCTTGGCCTGGATCGTCCCTTTATCCTGCGCAGCTTTTCCTTCCTCAGAAACGCGCTCACCCTGGATCTCGGCTTTGCCGAGAACCTCTCCAGTGACAGTGGATCCCGATTGGTGAGATTGATCATATTGGAGCGACTGCCTCCCACACTGCTGCTCTTTGCCACATCCAACGTTTTTCTGTTCTTCTTTAGTGTAAGTGCGGCCCTGTTTCTCTCGCGTCGCTACGGCTCGTTTCTTGACAGGCTCGTGATCGCCCTGTCGCCCACGTCCGCGGCGCCAGCCTGGTTCTACGGGCTGTTCCTCATCCTCTTTTTCTCGGCCATTCTGGGCCTTCTTCCCTTTGGCGGGATGGTTGCCGCTCCGCCGCCGGCCAACAAGTTGGCCTATGCTTTGAGCGTGCTCCGCCACATGATCCTTCCGAGTACCGCCATGATCGTCAGTGCGATGTTCGCCGGCGTCTACTCATGGCGTACCTTTTTCCTCATCTATTCCAGCGAGGACTATGTTGAGATGGCCAAAGCCAAAGGCCTCTCTTCTGGAGATATAGAGCGCCGTTACGTGCTTCGCCCCACCCTGCCCACCATCGTCACGAACTTTGCGCTGATGGTGATCGGCCTGTGGACAGGGGCGATCATTCTCGAGACGGTGTTCAACTGGCCGGGCCTGGGACGGCTGTTTTACGCCGCGATCAACATATATGACACGCCGGTCATCGTGGGGGAGGCCGTGATCTATGCCTACCTGCTGGGCATTACGGTTTTTCTGCTCGACTTTGTCTATGTACTCGTTGACCCACGGGTCAAGATCGGCGGGGGTGAGCGAGCATGAGTAGTTTTCTTCGATCCCTTCGGCAACTGAGAAGGTATCCCTCCGCGATTGGCGGTATCCTGGTCATTTCGCTGCTCGTCGCCCTCGCGGTGTACGCCGTGGTGACGATACCGTACTCGGAGGCGATCCGGCTCTGGCGCGGCGGCGAAGAGGTCTGGGGCGAATACCCCAAGCTGGCCCTGCCCATCTGGGCGGACTGGTTTACCGATCAGAAACTCGCCCGCAGCATCGTCCTGAACACGGCGGACGGGTCCGCAACCAGGGCCCCCAGCGAGAGTGTGGGCAACGAGACGCTCACTTTTGAGTTCGACTTTCCCTATGACACGTTTCCCAGCGAGATCGTGGTCTTCTTCACCAGTCGCTACGATGCCAAGCCACCCCACGTGGCCTTGCGCTGGTTGACACCTGATGGCCGCGAGATCCGCGTCACCGAGACCTCTGCCAAGCGGGCCGATACCTACCGGCCCGGGCAGGATACCAAGCTCACGCGCAGGCTTTCGCAGACTGCGGCAGAGACGGGTCTCCTGATGGATCCCGATAGCAAAGAGCCCAGGGTTCTCAAGGGCCGTTACCAGCTCGTTATGGACGTGCATTACTTTGAGCCCGACTCCAGTCTCGATGCCAAGCTGGTGATGCACGGTCAGGTCTCCGGGATCGCCGGCACCGACGATCGGCGCCGCGATCTCACCGTCGCTCTGCTGTGGGGGACGCCCATCGCGTTGGCCTTTGGCCTGCTCGCCGCCGTCGGCACCAGCCTGACGACCATGATCATCGCCGCCATCGGCGTCTGGTACGGCAAGTGGGTGGATTCGCTCGTTCAGCGGATCACCGAAGTCAACATGATCCTGCCGTTCCTGCCCATACTGATCATGGTGGGTACGCTCTATACCCGGAGCATCTGGGCGATCCTCGGCATGGTGATCCTGCTGAGCATCTTTGGCAGCAGCATCAAGACCTATCGCGCCGTCTTTCTCCAGGTGAAGGAATCACCCTACATCGAGGCGGCCCGCGCCTATGGCGCGAGCGACTTTCGCATCGTCTTTAGCTACATGCTGCCCCGTGTCATACCGATGCTGATCCCGCAGCTCGTCACGCTGATCCCCTCGTACGTATTCCTGGAGGCCTCGCTGGCCTTGCTCGGACTGGGCGATCCCGTGCTGCCCACCTGGGGCAAGCTGATCAATGAGGCCCGTGAGGCGGGAGCGCTGTTCCACGGGCAATACTACTGGATGTTGGAGCCGGCCATTCTCCTGAGCCTTACCGGTCTGGGGTTTGCCATGCTTGGCTTTGCGCTGGACCGCATCTTTAACCCGAGATTGAGGGGGCTTTAGATCATGACATCGAGCCCATTGCTTCGTGTCGAGGACCTGCTGCTGCACTTTCGGACGAGCGCCGGCATCGTTCAGGCGGTCGATCGCGTGAACCTGGATCTGGAGCGCGGCAAAGCCATGGTCATCCTGGGCGAATCCGGGTGTGGCAAGACCTCTCTGGCCCGAGCGATCCTCCGGTTGCTGCCGCGCAACGTTCACGAGTACACGGGAAAGGTGTACATCGGAGACCTGGAGACCATGGCACTGAGCGACGAGGAGTATCGCCAGAAGGTGCGCTGGTTGAGGGTATCGATGGTGCCTCAGGCCGCGATGAACAGCCTGAATCCGGTGATGCGCGTGGGCGATCAGGTGGCCGAGCCGATGATGTCGCACTATGACGTGCGCAAGCCCGAGGCCATGCGCCAGGTTCGCCGCATGTTCGAGCATGTCGGCGTGCCGCAGGACTTTGTACACCGTTACGCCTTTGAACTCTCCGGTGGGATGAGGCAGCGCGTGGCCATCGCCATGTCGCTGGTTACCAGCCCGGACCTGGTCATCCTAGATGAGCCCACCTCCGCGCTGGACGTGCTCACGCAGGCCAACATCTTTAACGTGCTAAAGCGCATCAAGAAGGAGATGGAGGCGAGCTTTATCCTCATTACTCACGATATCGCGACGTCCAGCGAACTGGCGGACCGCGTCGCAGTGATGTACGCCGGGCAGATCGTCGAGGTGGGTGATGCCCTGGAGTTCTTCCCGGAGCCTCTCCATCCTTACTCGGAAAAGCTGATGGCCAGCGTTCCCAAGCTCCGGGCCGATCAGGAGCCCGACTTTATCACCGGCCAGCCGCCGAGCCTTCTCGAACCGCCAACAGGCTGTCGCTTTGCCGACCGGTGCGAGTATTGTTATGAACGGTGCGCCGAGGAGCCGCCGTTGCTCTCACGCAACGGGCGCCAGGTCAAGTGCTGGCTCTATGAAGAAGGCGAGCCGCGGTACGCCCAGCTAGCAGGAGTCCAACACCATGAGTGAGCCCCTTTCCACAGCAACGGTCGAGGCACCGACCACGCCAACCGTGGCCGCCGAACGTTCAACGCTGCTCGGCGTCCGCGATCTGAGGGTCTGGTTCGAACTGAGAAGAATGGCCTTTGCGCGGGCTGGCTACGTCCACGCCGTGGACGGCGTCAGCTTTTCCCTCGCCCGGGGAGAGGCGATCGCCGTGGTGGGCGAGAGCGGTTGCGGCAAATCGACGCTGATGAAAACGATACTGGGGCTGTACCCTCCTACCAAGGGGCACGTCGAGTTCCTGGGGCATTCCGTCGAGGACATGGCGCGCAGCGACCTCAAAGCGTACCGTTCACAGATCGGGTATGTGCAGCAGGATCCCTTCGGAGCGCTCGCGCCTTTTATGACGGTGCAACGGCTGCTCGAGGAGCCCTTGGTGATCAACGGCGTCCCTCAGGAAGAGCGCATGCCGCGTATCGAGCGGGCGATGGAAGAGGTCAAGCTCACGCCGATCTCGGACTTTGTGGACAAGTTCCCGCACATGCTCTCCGGGGGCCAGTTACAGCGTATCGTGATCGCCCGGGCGATGATCCTGCAGCCCAAGATGATCGTCGCCGATGAGCCCGTGAGCATGCTGGACGCCTCCGTACGCGTGGAGATCCTCAAGCTCCTGCGAGGGCTCCAGGAGGAGCACAACCTCTCGGTGATGTACATCACGCACGATCTCTCCACGGTCCGGTACTTTTCTGAGCGGATCTTTGTGATGTACGCAGGCTGGCTCGTCGAAAAGGCGCCCGTGGACTCGCTTCTTTACAATCCGCGCCATCCCTACACCGAGGCGCTTTTGGCGGCCACGTCCGATCCGGACGCGAACAACGCTCTCACGTTCAAGGACGTGCCACCCGGCGAGCCACCCAGCCTGGTGACGCCGCCCACGGGCTGCCGTTTCCATCCGCGTTGCCCCCGAATGATCGAAGGGCTCTGCGATAGAGAAGTGCCGCCGGATTTCGAGCCGGAGCCGGGGCACCAGGTTTCCTGCTGGCTATACAGGTAAGCGATACGGTGGACCAATCCATCCGCTTGATCCTTCTGGGGTTGGTGGGCGTCCTCTTGGGCGCCCTCCTGCCCTTCCTCATGGTGATCGGCATCCTTCAGCCCAGCTTTCTGGTCTCCTTCATCGCGTACGCGGCCTCCCTGGCCGGCCTGGTGCTGGGCATGCTGGGCTCCGCCATGTATGCCCGAAGCAAGCGCTAAGCGCTGACCCGCCCCCGCGATTTGCCCTCACTGGCGGGACGCCTAGGATGGTACCCGTCTATCCGCCCATCACCACAGAATGGATCATCCATGCTTCATCTGCTCCGTAAAGGTCGTCTTCAGCGCGGCCACGGGCTAGCCCCACGGGCCAGCCGCCGCTCACTCTCCCTTGCCACCCTTGTCGCGACCGCAGCATTCGTGCTGGCGCTTGTGGCCGGGCGCGCACTCCCGGCGCTGGCCGCTGGCCCTGAGAACAACGACCCGGGCTGCCCTTTGCCAAGTGAGATCGGTGCTGCCTCCTGGTTTCTAGCGTCGATGCCCTACATCGACATCTGCGCCTATCTCAGCGGCCCGGCAGCGCCTGCGGAGACCCCCGAGCCCACGGCATCGCCGTCAGCGCCGGCGGAGCACGTCGTCGCCGAGGGGGAAACCCTCTCGGAGATCGCTCTCAGCTATGGCATGACGGCCGAGGAACTCGCCGAACTGAACGGGATCGACCCCGGCAACGTGCTCTCCATCGGTATGCGCCTGCTGCTCACCGGCGGCAACGCGCCCGGGGGAGAGGAGCCCGGATCCGCACCGTGCCCTGTGATCCAGGCCTCGGCCTGTGCACCCCACACCACAGAACATGCCCTGATCCTTCCCTTCGAGGCCTCCCGTGCCGTCATCCTGGACGACGTCCTGTACCTGCTTTCCGGCGGGTCATTGTACCGCTTGCCCCTCTCGCAGATACCGGCCACGGCCTCCATTCTGGAGCCCGAGTTGGTCCAGCCGGCTGAGCGCATCGTCGAGGGGATCCGCCTGCAGGAGCTGATGGATCTGGCGGTGGATGATACAGCCGGTGAACTGGTGCTCATCAACAAGGTCGGCGATCTGTTCGGCTTCCGGCCCTCCACGGGCCTCTGGTCGGTGCGAATGGTGGGCGAATCCATTCCAGGACTGTGGCTGGACCCACAGTTCGTCGCCATCACCCAGATGGGCAGCATGACCTACGGCCTGGATATCGACGGCGCGCGCCTGTGGCGCCTCCCGGCCGGCGCCAGCTACCCCGAACTCGAAAGAGAGGGCGCCTACATCGCCCGTGCGATCGACCTGGCAGCCCTCGATGGGCAGCTATACCTGGTGAACGCCAACGGCACGCTTGTCGATGGTTCGGGCTCTCCCTATGCCGCGGATCTGCCCCGCCTGGGCTGGCCCGCCGACCTGGCGAGCAGCGACGACGCCCTCCTCGCCCTCGATGGCGATGGGAGACGCGTAATCGTCCTGGGCGAAGGCGATCCCGCGGACATCCAGCTGCAAGTTGCCGGCGTCCAGCGCCTGCGTACCGCGGCCCGGGCCGACGGGGTGATCTATGTAGTGGCGGGATCCAGGCTGTACCGCATCGGCGCCGTCCAAGAAGCGAGTGCCTGCGCCTCGGTACCGCGAGATGATCGCTGGTTGTTCAACGGAGTCGATCTGCTCGCCGGAGTGCCCGAGCTGACACTGCCCTTTGAAGGCGGAATTCTCCCGGCGCGGCCGCGGTCCTTCCCCGGAGCCCGGCGCATGTACCGGTACGGGATCCATGAGGGCGTAGACTTTTACGCCGGAGACGCGCCCGGCCTGGCCTACGGCAGCCCCGTGGGCGCCATCGCGAGCGGTACAATCATCCGCATCGACCATGATTTCTCGGAAATGACGCCTGAGGCATACGGGCCCGTCATGGCAGAGATCGAGGGCCTGCATGCCACGCCGGATCACCTGCTGGACAAACTCCGCGGCCAGCAGGTTTGGGTTCAGCATGCGCGCGGCGTGGTATCCCGTTATGCCCATCTCTCCCGCGTCGCGAGCGACCTGCAGGTGGGAGATCAGGTGGAGGTGGGGCAGACGCTGGGGTATGTGGGCGTCTCGGGCACAAGCGACGGCGTGTATCGCAGCACGTCCGGGTATCATCTCCACTGGGAGATCTGGCTGGATGGGCAGTATCTCGGCTTTGGCCTCACCATCCCCGAGACGATGCGCCTCTGGCGGCTGCTGTTCTAGATAGAGGCTCCCGTCGCCGACGCCGCAGAACCTCCAAATAAAGAAGGGCCGGCCCCATCCTGGGGCCGGCCCTTTTGCAAAGCTGGAAGCAGGGCGCAGCCCTACTCCTCGATCATCAGGGTATAGGTGCCGGTGGCGTCGGCAACCTGCACTACATAGTCCCCATCCAGCACCTCTTCCAGCGTGTAGCTGATCGTGTCTTCGGAGACATAGTCGTACCAGATCTCCGAGCCCTCGCTATCGTACAGAGCGACCAGGAGATCCTCCACGTCATCGCCTGCGGTGACGCTCACCACCATCCCCTCAGCGGCCGCAAAGCGGTAGGAATCGCCGGGGTCCGAGCCGCCGATCTCCCCGGAGTACTCCTCCCCCGCATCGATCGAGAGCGCGTCGTCCACATCGTACGGGGCATCGGCGCCCGAGTCCGCATCGTCCTGCGCGGCGATCGAAAGCTCGACGGCATAGGTGCCGGCGCCGCCATCGATGGCCAGGTAGTAGGTGCCGCCGCGATCGGCGTCCACGGCATAGCGCAGCTCACGGGTCACCTTGCCCGGGACGCTCCATTCCGACCAGACGTCGTACCGATCCGGGTCATAAAGGGTGATCGAGTGATCATCCGCGTCCGCATCGGGCGTAAAGCTCAGCGAGATGGCGCTGCCATCGGGGACGTCGAGGACATACCAGTCCGCAACATCCTCGCCGCCCAAGGCACCCCTAAAGCTCTCCTCCATTCCCAGAGCGACCGCCTCATCAGAGTCGCCGCCAGCATCGGCCCCACTGCCCGCGTCATCCTGAGCCTCCGCGCTGGCCTCCAGGGTGTACGGTCCACTGCCCAGCACCTCCAGGTAGAGCTGCTCGTCCGATTCCGCGCTGAGCACGCTGGAAAAGTCCTCCTCCGTGCCAGGGGCGACGTAAGGTGAGTACCCCAGCGTCTCGAGATCCGCATTGCGCAGGCTGAACTCCAAGCCGTCGGATTCCCGACCGGCGCTCAAAGTCACACGGACGACGCTGCTCGCCGGCACCGTCAGACTGTACCAATCCGCCGTGTCATCGCCGTCCAACAAACCTTCGTAGACCTCGGCCAGATCAATCGGCAGGGCATCCTCCCTGAATGCGCCGGCATCGCCGCCGGAACCGGCATCATCCTGATCGGTGCCGACGAGATCGGTCTCCCCTTCGCTCTCTTCCGCCTCTTCATCCGCCGCACCTTCGGGCGGGGCGGTCGGTTCGGTCGGATCCTCGCCCTCGACACTCTCCTCCGCGGGCGTGGCCGTCTTTTGTGCTGCCGTCTCTGCGGATGCACCCACCGTTGCGGACTCGGGCGCCCCTTCCTGTGCGGGTGCGCCACCGCAGCCCGACAGCGCAAACACCAGAACGCCAATCACCACACTCACCGAAATCGCCCGATGCCACCTGTTCATACCATCCGACCTCCGTTCATGTTGCGGCGCCTGGCCCTGTGCACCTCTCGCAGGGCGCCCTGCTGCGGACCGTCGTCGCTGGCATTATAGCACCGATGCGCCTCTCACACCCTGCAGGGATGCGCTCACCAGAGACGCTGGGGCCCGACACCACCGCCAGGCCAGGCCATCCGGGGAGGCGCGACCGTGTACAAGAGCCAGGAAGGGATTGCACATGCCCGCGCCGTCCTGTAAAATCGAGAACAGACTCCACGCAAGCCTCGAAAGGAGCGAAAGTTGAACACGCGCAGGTTCACGATACTGCACTCGAACGACATGCACGGGGACTTTTTGGCAGAAGTCAGCGGCGCAGAGGGCAAGCTGGTAGGGGGGCTCTCGCTCCTCTCCAGCTACATCAACCGCGTCCGTGAGGAGCAGAACAACGTCATCTATGCCATCTCCGGGGACATGGTCCAGGGCTCGGTGATCGATTCCGAGTACAAGGGCATCTCCACCATGGAGATCATGAACTACCTGGCCCCGGACGTCGTCACGCTCGGGAATCACGAGTTCGATTACGGCCTGCCGCATCTGCTCTTTCTGGAAAAGATCGCCAACTTTCCCATCGTCAATGCGAACCTGTACATCCGCAAGCACAACAAGCGCTTGATGCGCCCGTACCACATCATCAACAAGGCGGGGATGGACATCCTCTTTATCGGCATCATCACCGAGAAGGTCATCGATGCCATCCAGCGCGACAAGGACATCGGCAGCTTTGTCTCGCTGGAGGAAGCCTCGCAGGAAGTGGGCAAGATCATCGAGGCGTAC
The DNA here is from genome assembly GCA_012719135.1 of Chloroflexota bacterium. GTDB lineage: Bacteria > Chloroflexota > Anaerolineae > UBA1429 > UBA1429 > JAAYED01. The sequence continues at coordinate 60,155 of JAAYAW010000003.1, read as the reverse complement.
AAGCATGATGACATCGACCTCACAATCCTGCTCACCCATATCGGCTATGAATCCGATTGCGAACTGGCGGCGATGCTCGATCCGGCCTGGGGCGTGGACATGATCATCGGCGGGCACTCGCACACCGTGCTGGAGCAGCCGACGGTGATCAACAACATACTGATCACGCAGGCGGGCGTGGGCACGGACCAGATCGGCCGCTTTGACATCACGGTGGATGATGACACCAACAGCATCACCGACTGGAAGTGGCGGCTGATCCCCATAGACAGCTCCCTGGCCGAGCCCGACCACCAACTGGAGGCCTACATCGACTCCTACAAGAAGGTGGTGGATCAAAAGTACAATGCCATCGTCACCAAGCTGGCCACGCGGCATACGCATCCGGCACGCGAGGCCGAGAGCGCGCTGGGTAACCTCTTTGCCGATGCCCTGGCGGAGGCCGGCGAGATCGATGTGATGCTGCTGGGATCTGGCTCGGTGCGCTCGCGGGAACTCGGGCCGCTGGTGACGCTGAGCGACTATATCTCCGCCTTCCCCTATGGGGACACGTTGACGCGCTACTGCGTGCAGGGGGATACGCTGCGCCGCATGTTCGAGCGCTGGATGCGGGCAGAGAACCGCACCGGCGAGGGTGAGTGCTACCAGGTGAACTCGGCCGTGCGCGCCGTGTACAGCGAAGGCCAAAAGCGCCTGACGTGGCTTTCCATCGGCACGGAACCCGTCGTTCCGGACCGCATCTACACGGTGGGCCTGCAGGGTTACCACTCCAGCAACAGCAAGGCCTACCTGGACGTTACGCCGGAGGAGTTGGCAGAAGTGCGCCGGCCGAAGGTGATCAGCACCGACGTACGGAACGTGCTCCTGGAGTACCTCCGGGAGAACCAGAATCTCCGCCGCGAGGTGGAGGGCCGCCTGATCTACCAGGCCTGACCCTCACCAGGAACGAGGGCCGGCGCTTGCGCACCGGCCCTTGACGCATCTTCTCCCCTGCCAGGCCCTCTCAGCGAGCCTCCCTGACCCCGTACTCCGGGCGTGCCGTGTACGAACAGAGCGCCCTCCCCAGCGCGGCGAGGCTCGGTGGCACGGGCCCTCCCGGCCGGGCCCTGGGACAACCCGCCCGAGGCGTATACCATCTCGCCACCAACTCGCCAACTGCTTACGTTCCCCCCTTGCATTTTACGTCGAGTGCCGCTATTATTAACGTAGATTTTAGGGCAATGGCAATGCCTGAACAGTCTGCTGCGCCACCGCCGGCCATGGCTGGCCCGCGAACGCAGTTGAGGGGGGTCGATGTGAAAAGGAGGGGATCTATCGCCGTTCGGTTTTTGGCGATCAGGATCGCACCACAGCGACTTGTGCTCGAAATGGAGATGCAAACGTGAACACACATCGGCTACGTACACTCTCAATCGCAGTCAGTTTGTTCCTTCTGGTGGCCGGCGCGGTGTCGGCCTTTGGGATCGGCAATGTGGATGGCGTCTGGAGCAGTATCGACACCAACGGCGCCGAATGCGATGGCTGGGCCAGCATGACGGGCTCCAGCTTTCCGTGGAGCACCAGCAACCCTTCGATCCAGAGCAGCGGCGGCTTCCTTACGGACGAGAACCAGGTCCGCTATGGGGACCCGGCCTACGTCTCAGACGGCTGCCCCGACTCTCGAACCGAGTTCCTCGCTCAGAGCGGTTTCGGTTTTGACGGCGTGAACACCGTGGTGGGCGTGGATGTGGACGAGCCCTTCTTCCTGGGCTCCTTTAAGCACTACAACAACCCCATTTACGCCTCCGACAACCGGTTCGATTGGGTGGACCTCGCCGTTTCCGTGCCCATCGATTGCGATGGCAACGGCATCACCGATACCACCTTCTCGTTTGTACCGCGGTTCTATCTGGATGAGACGGACAATGGCGCCAGTCCCTGCAAGTACCCCGAAGGGCCCAACGGCAACGGCTGCTCCGACCAGGTGCTGATCGAGCAACCCGCCAACACGACCTTTGTGTGCGGGGAAGACGAGTACACGGTCAACATCCACGGCTTTACCAGCGGTGCGAGCTGCAGCACGGTGTTTGATCCGGATGCGGTCAGCACTCGCTTCCTCACCAGCGAGCAGGCCACAAACAGCGCCTGCCTCTGGGCCGAGATCGACGCGCTGCCCGCAGATGTCGCCATCAGCAAGGCCTGCGAGCTCTACACATACCCGGCTCAGCGGTATCGCATCACAGTCGTGAATAACGGTCCCGGCACCGCGCTGGGCGCAACCATCACGGATACCCTCCCGGCCGGTGTGTCGCTGGCGAGCTGGACCTCCACTCGCACTGTCGGCGGCGTCCCAAGCGCGCTGGGCACCTGCTCAGCCGTGGGGCAGACGGTGACCTGCCAGTTGAACGGTTCGCTAGCCGAGGTTGCGGAAGACTCGACGGCAAACTGGGTCGTCGACCTCCGGTTCACTGGCGATCCCGGCTTTGGTGTGAACACGGCCACTGTGTCCACCACATCGATCGATCCGGTCCCGGGTAACAACTCGGCTGACGCGATCTGCACGGTGCCCTCGGCCGTGGGCCTGGTGTCCTTTGCCGCTGTCGGCGGCGAGTCGGCCATCGAGGTTACGTGGGAGACGGCCAGCGAGTTGAACAACGTCGGCTTTAACCTCTACCGGGCAGAGTCCGCTGAAGGTGAGAGGGTCAAGCTGAACGGCGATCTGATCCCGGCGCGGGCCCTGGGCTCCGTCTCCGGTGCGGCCTACAGCTATACCGATTCCGCCGTAGTGGCAGGCGCAACCTACTACTACTGGCTGGAGGACGTGGACGCCTCGGGCGCGGCGACGATTCACGGGCCGGTGACGGCAAGCCTGAGCGTGAGCGCTCCTCCCGCGGAGGAGCCCCCGTCGGTGCCGCCGGTGACCGAGCGCCCGGAAAGGCAGCCGCCGGTACGTGAGCTGCCGAGGATCGTAGTGCCGCTACCGCGGCTTCCGGGAACGCGGCTTCCCTAGCCGCGACCACCGATGATCTGGCCGGGCCCCGCCTGCAGGCGGGGCCCGGTTCGTTTTTCCACCGCCCGCCCCACGAATACGTGAGCTCACCGTAAACCTCGCCCCGAAACCCCTTGAAATCCGGCGCCCGACGGTGTATACTTTACGAGAAGTTAACGCACGTCAGTGCGGTTCGCTGCCGCGGCTGTTGCGACACTAGAGGGTGGCTCCTTTAGGGCACAGGATACGCGGTCGAGAGGGGTTGTTCGTTGCAAAGGAGGCTCCCGGCCCGCAGATACGGAGAGACCAAGGGCGCATAGGTCCTAGCCTTTCGCACCGGATGACTGCTTCCGGCGCAAAGCGCCCAGAGGGAGACTCTCTCTAGGGGCCAGCCGCAAGATACCGCCGCACTACATCGCATCCGCCTTGCAACCGCACGGGGCCATGACGGCCCACACAACGACCACTCCCGGGCCACGTGCCCTGGTGATCCTACAGGAGCATCTATCATGTCTACGCACAACCGCACGACCTCTCCTATCCGCCGTTCGTTCAAGGCTTTCTCTGTCCTGACAGCGCTCTTTCTCCTCGCTGGCCTGATCCTTCAGGTGCCCGTGGCGCAAGCCGCGAGTGTGGTGCCAGTCCAGCTCCCGGGCAACCCCAACTGCGCGCTGCTGGGCTTTGCGAACGAGTTCAAGATCGACCCCCCGGTGAGCGGCACCTACTCCGCCGGCACCTTTGGCAGCATCACGCTGAACAACTATGGCACCAGCTTTGACTGGAGCGCCACCTTCGCCATGGGCGCGGTGATCGCCAAGGGCGGTCCCAATGGCGCCAACGTGTACTACTACGGCCCCGGCACCCTGGGCGACACGGCGCTGTCGGTGCCCGGTGGCCAGTACGCCATCAGCCACGTCTCCTTCTGCTATGACGATCCCGCCGACCTGGTGCTCACCAAGAGCTGCGAGGAGTACCCGTCCACCAGCCCGCGATACCGCCTCTCGGTGTACAACCTGGGCCCGGATGCGGCCACGCAGGTGACCGTGGTCGACACACTCCCGGCGAGCATCGTGCTCGAGAGCCCCGTCTGGTACAGCGCCAAGCTGTTGACGGCCGGCGGCGAAGTCCCAGCGGGCAGCTGCACGATCGAAGGTGGCACGGTCACGTGCACGCTCGATAGCGCCCTCTCTGCCAAGGTGGGGGCCTACCCGATGTGGGTGATCGACCTGTACATCGACTCGGGAGCCGAGGGCGCGATCAACGTAGCCACCGTTTCTGCGGCCAATGTCGATCCGGACACCACCAACAACACCGCGCTGGGCATCTGCCTGATCCCGCAAGCGGTGGATGTGGTATCCTTCACGGCCATGGGGCGCGAGTCCACGATCGATCTGGCCTGGGAGACGGCCACGGAGATCGACAACGTAGGGTTCAACCTGCTGCGCGCCGAGTCGCCTGATGGCGCCCGGACGCAGATCAATGGCGAGATGATCCCGGCGCAGGCGCTCGGATCTGTCTCGGGCGCGAGCTACACGTACGTCGATAGCGGCGTCGCGGCCGGTGTGACTTATTACTACTGGCTGGAGGACGTGGCTGCGTCCGGCGACCGCACGCTGAACGGCCCGGTAGCGGCCCGCATCCTGGCTGCTGCTTCTCCTGAAGAAGGCTCGCCCGCGTACGAACGGCCCGCCGGCCGCCCGGCCGAGCGCGCACAGCGCGGCATGCCGGCGTTCGAGGCCCCCGTGATCACCAGCCCGGTGGTGGTGGGCCCGGTGGAGCCGATGCCGATGATCCTGACCCCGGATGGGCCGCAGCCGATCCCGGGACCCGAGCTTCAGCTTCGTTCGGAGCCCGTTGTGCCGCCGCCCCCGGGGCGAGGCCTGCCTGTGCAGGGCGGCGCCCGGTAGCCATCACCTCACCAACACGCCACGCCTGGCTACGGACGGAGGGCGCCGCAATGCGGCGCCCTCCGTTCTTTTTTCCAGAGCATGCTACGCGCCCGTGCTGCAGGCCCGGCCCGATCCTCAGGGCGTCTTGACGGCCGCGATAGGGATGCGACGGCCCGAGCCAAAGGCCTTGGTGGTCACCCGAAGCCCGGGCGCCGCCTGTCTTCGCTTGTATTCGCTCTGGTCCACCTTTTTAGCCACCCAGACCACCACCTCCCGGTCGTGGCCCGCCTGAGCGATCTGATCGATGGACAGGCCGTCCTCCACATACATCTCCAGGATCGCATCCAGCACCGGATAGGGCGGAAGGGTATCCTGATCGCGCTGGTTGGGCCGCAGCTCGGCGGACGGCGCCTTCTCCAGCGAGCCCCTGGGGATGATCTCGCGCGTTCGATTGGCGTAGCGCGCCAGGTCATACACCATCGTCTTGGGCACATCCGAGATCGCTGCCAGTCCGCCGCTCATATCGCCATACAGCGTGCAGTAGCCGACGGCCAACTCGCTCTTGTTGCCACAGGACAGCACGAGATGACCGAACTTGTTCGAGATCGCCATGAGCAGGTTCCCCCGGATACGGGCCTGCACGTTCTCCTCAGCGACGTTGGGGGCCGTCCCGGCAAAGTGCGGCGCAAGACTCTCCAGATAGGCGTCAAAGATGCCCGTAATCGGCATGATGCGGAACTCGGCGCCCAGGTTTGCCGCCAGATCCCGGGCATCGCTGATGCTACCGGGAGAGGAATACGGCGACGGCATCGCGATGCCCAGCATGTTATCCGCACCGAGAGCCTCACAGGCCAGGTATAGGGTCAGGGAGGAGTCGATCCCGCCGGACAGGCTGACCACGGCCCGAGTAAAGCCACACTTGGCCGCATAGTCCCGGATGCCCAGCACGAGCGCGTCATGCACGGAGGCGATCTCATCCAGGCAGGTATACGCCCCTGCCGGAGTGGCCTCGGCCAGGTCCACCGTCACCACGGCCTCCTCGAAACCAGGGAGCACCGCCAGCGGCCGCCCGCTGGCATCCAGCGCCATGCTCCGCCCGTCAAAGATCAGCTCATCGTTAGCCCCCACCTGGTTGACGTACACAAACGGGGCGCCATGGGCCCGCGCATGCTGGCTCATGAGTTCGTAACGGACCGCCTCCTTGCCGACGTTGTAGGGGGATGCCGAGATATTCACGAGCACGGTCGCCCCCAGCGCGGCCTGGAGCGCGACCGGATCCACACTGTACAGATCGCGCGCGCTCCAGAGCGCCGCATCGGTCCACGCGTCCTCGCAGACATGGATGCCCAGCACGCCATCCTTCAGCCGGGTGACTTTCGCCGAGGGGCCCGGATCGAAATAGCGCGACTCGTCAAAGACGTCATAGGTCGGCAGGAGCATCTTGCGATGCGTGGCCACCACGTGGCCGTCCTGTACCAGCAAGGCCGCATTGTACAGGCCCTTACCTCGCAGGCTGTCCGATGCGACAGGCGCCCCAAACAGGATCGCGACGCCCGGATGGGCCCGGGATATCTCGCAGATGCGGCCAACGGCCGCCGCGGTACGCTCGATGAACCAGCCACGCTCCAGCAGATCGCGCGGGGGATAGCCCACAAGGTACAGCTCTGGAAACACGACGAGATCCGGCCTGTCGCGGCGTGCGCGCTCCAGCGTTTCCGCCAGACGGCGCACGTTCCCGTCGATATCGCCGACGACGGGGTTCAGCTGAGCAAGCGTAATGCGCATGGTTTCACCTCCAAGAGAGCGCCGGGCAGCCCGCAAGACGGGCCGGGCCATCAGGCTCAACGAGCATTGTACGCCAGGGGCAGCCGACAGGTAAACGGGCAGCCTGCACAACAGCGGCCAGCAGAGGTTGACAGGCAGGTTCGCACCTGCGATGATGGCTCCAGTGAGTACCGACCCCGACGCCAGGCAGAGGAGGCTCCCCATGTACTGTCCTCATTGCGGCGCCTCGAACGCGGACGGCGCCGACGCATGCGGTGGCTGCGGCGCGTTCTTTCTGCCCGAATCCCCTGCGTGGCAGGCCGCGCAGAGGGGCTATGCCGACCTCACCTCCCGGTATGCCCGAGGGGAGATCGACTCGTCCGCCTTCCAGAACGCTCACCTGACCCTCGCCGTGAAAGACCACGCCGGCCGGTCCTGGCTGCCCGGGGATGATCCCGCCCGCCCCTATCTGTGGGACGGGACAAACTGGAGCCCGCAGGCCGTCGCACGGATCCCGGCCGCGGCGCCAACGCAGCCAACCGCGCCCGTCCAGGCTGCCCCACCGGCAGGCCCCGCGCGGCCACCCATGGGTTCTGACAGTGCACGCGGCGCCCCCCGCGAGGCCGCCACGCCGCCGGCGCCGCGCAAGCGCCATCGCCTCCGGGGATGCTGCCTGGGCACACTGGCGGCACTCCTCCTTCTGGCGGCGGCGGCTGTGTGGATATCCCCTCTTCCGGAACAGTGAGGGATCCGCCAGCCGGCATCGGTGAAGGTGTTCGGCGAGCAACTGGAGCCCGACCGGAGCGCCGAACTGGAGTTGAGGGCCGAGCTTGAGCAGGCGGGGCTCGATACCACGGGGCTGTACGCCTATGTGCTTCCGTACAACGACGGGCGCCAAGGCGCCGCGCTATACGCCGTCCTCGATAGCTCGCAGGGGTTCCGGTTCCCCACCAGCAGCGATCAGAACGCCATGCTGGCCTACATGGTGCAACTCGCCAACAGTCCCGCGCTGGCCACCGCCGGCGTGGATCGCATCGCCCTGGACTATCGAGATGCCTCGGGCGAATCCGTTCTGATCACGACCGCGCCTGCGGAATCCATCCGCAAGTTCGCCCGCGGGGAGATCGGCCGAGAGGCGTTTTTCCAGGAGCTCGAGGCCCGGACCGATCCAGGCAGCCTGACAGAGGGAGTACTGCCATGAGACACCCGCTGCGCGTCCTGATGATGGTAGCCATGCTCGTGGTGACGGTTCTGCTGGCAGGATGTGAAGACTTTACCCCGGCGGACAGGCAGTTCGTGAGGGATCTCGCAGAGGAGTGGCTGAGGGAGCGCAACATGTCCCCCACGACAGAGGATGGGCAGGTCGATCTGATGGGCACGATCCGGTTCGGCCAGGCCATGATGGGCCGCTCGGATGATCCCGATGCCAACGCCATCCTCGGCGCGTATGGCGCGGTGAGCGATGTGCTGGCAGGGGATCGCGCGATGGACAACGCTCGCAAGAACGGGGATGCCGCCGCCATGGATCAGGTTATCCAGCAACGACCGCATGATTGGACCTATCGCTCATCGCGCGCGATTCTGGCCCTCTCGCAGGGCGACCTGGCGACCTACGAATCCCAGGGCCAGGCCGTTAACGATCTGGCGCAGAAGGAAGGCATCCCGGCTGGGCGGCTCGCTCGCCAGATCATCGTGGATTACCAGACCTTTACCATACCCGAAACGGGGGCGCCGTGCGCCCGCAAGTATTCGGACCTCTCCAACGCCTACCAGATCCTCTATGAGGAAACTGGCGATGAAGCGTACCTGGCCAATGCCATGGTCGCGACGGACATGATGGTGGGCTGCCAGTAGGTTGCAGGAACTCAGCCACGGAGACGGCCAAACCGTCTCTGGCACCGTGAGGAGCGCCGCTTGAGGCTCTATGTAGGGATCACCGATCGCGCCTGGTTCGACCATTTGGCAGGACTCGTCCCAGAGGAAGTGAACTACTGGCGGCCGCGAGCACAGGGGACTTTCCGGGCGCTATCGCCGGGCGAGCTCTTTCTCTTCAAGCTGCACAGCCCCCTCAACTATATCGTGGGAGGCGGGATATTCGCGCACTATACGCGCGTGCCGCTTTCGCTGGCCTGGGAGCTCTTCGGGCCAGCCAACGGCGCGCCGGATTTGGGCACACTCCGGCGGCGCATCGGCGCCCTGGGCGCAAGCCGCGAACTGGACCCGCCCATCGGCTGTATCATCCTTAGCTCGCCCTTTATCCTTTCGCAAGCAGAGTGGATCCCCGCGCCCGCCAGCTGGCATGCCTCCATACAGCAGGGCAAGACGTACAGCACCGAGGATGGCGAGGGGCGCCTCCTGTGGGTACAGCTGCAGGACCGCCTCCAGCGCCTGCACATGGCCGAGGAGCAGGTGAGCATCCATCAGCTCGCCGATCCCGGCGTCCGCTACGGGGCCCTGCTGATCCACGAACCCCGGCTGGGGCAAGGCGGCTTTCGTGCTCGTGTAACCGACGCGTACGATCGCCGGTGCGCCCTCACCGGAGAGCGGGTGCTCCCCGTGCTGGAGGCGGCCCACATCCGCGATCACGCCGAATCCGGCCCCAACAGCGTCTCCAACGGCCTGCTACTGCGGGCGGATCTCCACAACCTCTTTGATCGGGGATACCTCACCGTGACAACGGATTTGCGCATTGAGGTGAGCCAGGGCATCCATGAGGAGTTCAACAACGGGCGGGAGTACCTCCGCTTGCACGGGCAACCGCTCGTGCAAGTGCCGCGCGCGGCGGTGGAGCGCCCCTCGCCGGAATTCCTGCGCTGGCACAACGAGAACCGCTACCGCGGATAGGCGAACCGCGCCGGACCGCAAGACCACGCGGTCGGGCGGGCCGCCTGCGCGCTACAGCGCCGCACCGACCGCGGCGCTCAGTTCGGCCACCTTCGCCTCGCTCCACCGCGTGGTATCCAGCTCCCATAGCGTCCCCTCAAGGGCCAATGGCTCGTAGCCGCCTGATAGCAGCACTGGGCGCAACTCCTCCTCCAGCCGGGCGTCGTCATGGCCGGGGTGGCGTCTCTGAGCGCGGGCGTGGAAGCGGGCCAGAAGAACATCGCCACGGGTGCGGCACAGCACCTGGAACATGCGAAAGGGAACCCGGGTGTGCAGCGCCCGCAGCTCACCGGCCGCGTCGGGGTGAAAGTTGCTCTCGATGATGCACGGCCGGCCGACCGAGACGTGTGAGCGCAGGTACTGGAACAGCAGCCCAACCGCGACGAGCCCCAGCTGGCGAGACCACTCTCTGGCCTCGGGCGTGCCCTGGCTCCAACCCAGGGTGTCATAGAGCAGCTCCTTGATCTCGTCCTTGCACGCCAGCGGAAGATGGTGATCGACAGCCAGCCTGCGAGCGACGGACGTCTTGCCTGTGGCGGGCAGGCCGGTTACGAGAACGACCAGGGGACCCTCCCCCCGGCCTTTATCACTATGCTTGCTCGGCTCACTCACGGACGACCTCCAGGCATGATGGTGCTGGCTCGCGGCCGTAGAGCCGTGTGGCGAAGGGGGAGGGTGCACAGCGAGGCTGCATTCATCACGGGGCAGAGCTCCGGCGGAGGACATGGTCGCGCGCCTGCCGCCGCGGCCGGCGCCCTGCAGGAGAGCAACCCACGGCGTGGTGGTCACTCTGCCGGGCGTGCGTGGCGCCCCGGGCCTACCAGATGCCAGGGAGCAGGCGGAACCGCGTACGTAGAGCGTATTCGGCGTACCCCGGCAGTTCCTGCTGCAGCGTCTCGTCCTCCCGCCGTGTGCGCACTACAGCAGAGACCAGAATCATCAGGACCACCGCCAAAGCCCATAGAGACCAAAAGTACAGCGGAATCCCAGCGAAGTAGACGATCGCGCCCAGGTATCCCGGATGGCGCACCCAGCTGTACGGGCCCGTGCTGACCACCTTGTGGCCGCGGTCCGTCTGGATGCGCACAACTCCGGAGAAGAACCGGTTGACCAGCGTGGCCCAGAGCGTGAACGCGGAGCCGGCGGCCATCAGGAAGAGGGCGCTGAGCTGGCGCCAAAGCACCGGGGCGGGGAGTGCGCCGGCCCGATATGAGAGCGCCGCCGCCAGCACGGCCAGGAAGGGACCAAAGGCCATAGCCAGCGCGTAGGGGATGTCCCACGTCTTGTGGCCCTCTACCGCACGTGAGCGCTCCGCGACCAGGTCCGGGCTGTGACGAGCAAGGATCACGTCGATGGAGACCTGCAGAGCGACAAAAAAGCCCCACAGGAGCCAGCCAGCCGGCCATTGGAAGGTGCCCGCCCCACCAAAGAGCACCAAGGCCAAGATCATCGGTTGCACCAGTTGTTTGGCGGCCCAAAGCAGCATCGTTGCTTCCTTTCCGGCCGGCCTCATACCCTAGGGCACCGCCGACCACACATCCGCCGACGCAAAGGCAACGGCCACGAGCGAAGGCCCCGTATGCGCACCGAGCACCAGTGAAAGTACTCCATCCGGAGCAAACACGCAAGAGAAACGCTCGGCGACGGCTTCACGCAGGGCACGGGCGCCTTCCGGATCCGCCGAGTGCATCACCTGCACCCGCAGCCGGGCGCCTGCGCCATGCTGGCGCTCGATCAACTTCACCAGCCCCCCCATGGCTCCGACGATCGAGCGGGCTTGCCCTCTCTGAACGTAGGTGCCGCCCTCCTTCTCAACCCCGATGATGGGTTTGATGTTCAGCAGCTGCGCCAAAAGGCCCTTCATGTGGCCGATGCGCCCGCCATGGATCAGATAGCGCAGCTCACGCAGGGTGTAGAGGCTATCAGAGGCGGCGCTGATTTCGGCGGTGAGCGCCAGGATCCGTTCCAGCGACCACCCTGCTCGGGCAGCCCGCGCGGCGGCCTCCACCTGCCACCCGGAGGCCGCAGAGAGCGTCTTGGTGTCCACCACGGTGACGCGCGCCTCGGGAACCATGGCCGCGGCGGCCCTCGCCGAATTCACAGTCCCGCTCAGGCCGGAGGAGATGTGTATCGAGAGGATGTCCGGATCCTTCCTGGCCAGATCGCGGTAGACCTCTGCGAGGGCGCCAGGAGAGGGCTGCGAGGTGATGGGCAGCGAGCCCGTCGCGGCCAGCTCCCGGTAGAACACCTGCGGCTCGATATCGAGCCCCTCTCGATAGGATGCGCCATTGAGCGACACCACCAGAGGAACCGTGTAAATGTTCAACGCAGCCCTCTCGGCCAGCGAGAGTTGTACGTCTGTCCCGCTATCGGTAACGATCTGCATATTACGCCGCCTCTCTCACAAGAATCACGCCGGCCGCTCTCCGCGTGCCGACTGCACGCTATTAGTATGGCACCGCTGGCGCCTGTAGGGTTGCGCCTAGCCTGCCCTGGACAGGCTAACCCCGCACCGGAGATCCGGAGGGTTAGCCACCCTCCCCCCCGAACACGGCCGCAAGCCCGAGAGCCAGATAGACGCCCGCTGAAAGGTAACGCCCCACGCCGCTTATGCGGCCGCTCCCGGCCAGCAGACGGGTAACTGCGCTCGCGCCGAGGACCCAGAGCGTGTTCATCACCATGCCCATGACCACAAAGAGCAAACCGAGCACCAGACTCTGGAGCGCGATCGGGCCACGCTGCGGCCGCAGTAACTGGGGCAGAAAGGCCAGAAAGAACAGAGCCGTCTTGGGGTTCAGCACGGCCACCAGCACTCCCTGGCCGAATACACGCTTCAGCGGCTGCGCCTCCAGCGAAGGCTGTCCGGCGTGAGCGGCCCGTGCTAGCAGGGTGCGAACGCCAAGATAGGCCAGATAACCCGCGCCAGCATAGCGCACCACCTGAAAGGCCACAGGGGACGAAGCCAGGATCGCGGCGAGCCCCAGCGTCGCCCCCAGAGCATGCACGAAATCGCCGACCGCCGCAGCCAGCACGGAGGCGAGCCCCGCGGCGCGGCCCTGTGCTACGGTGCGAGCCAGGGTGTAGAGCACCACCGGCCCCGGGATCAGAAACAGCACCAAGGCCGCGCCGGCGAACAACAGCAACACAGATCCCTCAGGCATCGGCCTCCCAGAAGAAGCGGGCGGTATCGAGCGCCGTCCGGAGCCGCACTCAGCCACGCTCCCGAAGGTAGGCCAGGAGCACGTCCGGGAAGTTGACCGTCATGCCGTCCACGCCGGCCTCTACGGCACGGCGCATCAAGGCCTCATCGCTCACGCCCCAGGCTCTCACCACAAGGCCGCGGGCGTGCAGCGCACGCACGGCTTCCGCCGTTACCTGGTCCGCTCGGGGGCAGATCTGAGCCAGGCCAAGGGCGAGGGCTCGCGAGACGATCTCCTCGGTTGGCGCGGCCACGAGCCACCCGGCCTCCAGTTCTGGCGCGATCTGGCGCGCTTCCACCAGGGCCTGCAGATGAAAGGAGGTGAGCGTGACGTGCTGCTGAAGGCCAGACTCCCGAATCAGCGCGACCGTGGCGGGCACGAGCGCCGCGGTGGTCTCCTTGATCTCGATGTGCAGGTGAGCGCGGCCCCCGTATCGAATGAGAACCTCAGCCAGCGTGGGGATCCTGAAGGGCTCGGCGCCATGCTCGGCAAATGGGCCACCGAACCACCGGCCGGCATCCAGGCCTTTGATCTCGGCCAGAGAGCAGCCCGAGACGGGCCCGTGCCCATCGGAGGTGCGATCCAGCGCGTCGTCATGAATAACCACCACCTCCCCGTCCGTGGTGAGGTGCACATCAAGCTCGATGTGGCTCGCCCCCATCTTCAGGGCGAGGTCGAAGGCCGGCAGCGTGTTCTCCGGCGCATAGCTGGAAGCGCCCCGGTGAGCGATTGCCATGAACGATCTGTTGGCCACACGTCACCTCCTGTGGTGAGCCCCGGATGCCAACGTTGCGTGCGGAATCCATTCATTCTACTCCAGCACGCCACTGCGCCAAACCTCTTGACACTGCCCCGGGCTGGCGACATGATGAGCGCGGTCCGCTCGAGTTGGCGCCGACACAAGGGAGGAGACATGGCCGTGGCATCCTTCTTTCCCAAAGAGGCTCTCTACCGCCGGGCAGAGGCGCTCACCTATCGCGGTGATCGTCTGAGCCGCATAGCCTTTCCCCTCGGTGGCGTCGGAGCGGGTTGCGTCTCGCTTTCGGGACGCGGTGCGCTGGTAGATTGGGAGATCTTTAACCGTCCCAATAAAGGCATGGCCGTGCCCTATGCTTTCTTCGCCCTCTGGGCACGCGCGGAGGGCTGCGAGCCCGTTACCCGGGTGCTGGAAGCGCCGCCGGAGCCGCCCTATGACGGTTCCGGCTGGGGGGAGTACAGCGGCATCGGGTTCGGCGTGGATCGCGAGCATGGAACCGGCCTGCCCCACATGCATTCCGTCACCTTTCGCGGCGAGTTCCCGCTGGCGTGGGTTCGCTTTGAGGATCCGCAGATGCCGGTTGAGGTCACACTGGAGGCGTACAGCCCGTTCATCCCAACCAATGCCGACGACTCCAGCCTGCCCGTGGCGGTGCTGCAGTACCACCTCCACAATACGAGCGAAAGGCCCGTGGAGATCTCTGTGGCCGGGAACCTGGCCAACCCGCTGGGCTATGATCACAAGGGCTCGCTGAGCGGCCGCCGGCTGCGCGAGGGGCGCGGGCAGAACCTCAACACCCTGGTGCAGGATGGTTCCCTGATGGCCCTGAGCCTGACCAGCCAGCGCTATCGGCCGGGCCATCCCCGCTACGGCTCTCTGGCTCTGGCCACGCCGGCGACGGGCGCCTGGTGCCAGGCCGCCTGGCTGCGCGGCGATTGGTATGACATGTTCCATGACTACTGGGATCACTTTTCGCGTGACGGCCAACTGGCTCCGCGCGCCTATCCCCCCTCGCCGGAGGGCCAAACCGACGTGGGCACGCTGGGCGTACGCCAGAGGCTGGAGCCCGGAGAGAGCACGCTGATCCCCTTTGTGATCGCCTGGCACCTACCGAATTACGTCAAGTACTGGGGTGAAGCGGCCGACCTGCGCGAGGACGAGGCACCGACCTGGCTCAATCACTATGCGACGCTCTGGCCGGATGCCCTGGCGGTGGCGCGCTACTGGGCCCTCCACAGGGAGCGGCTGTACCGGGACACGCGTCGCTTTCATGACACGCTCTTCTCCTCCACCCTGCCGGCCGTGGTGCTGGATGCCATCTCCAGCCAGGCATCGATCCTGCACTCTCCCACCGTCCTGCGCCTTCCCGATGGAACTTTATACGGCTTTGAGGGCTGCCACGGCAATGCCGGCTGCTGCGAGGGAACCTGTACGCACGTCTGGAACTATGCCCAGACCCAGGCGTTCCTCTTTCCGGCGCTGGAGCGCTCCATGCGCCGGGCGGACTATCGCTACAACCTAAATACCGATGGATCCATGGGGTTCCGGCTGCAACTGCCGTTGGGCAGCCCGCCCGCGACGTTCCACCCCGCCGCTGACGGCCAGATGGGCGGCCTGCTCAAGCTGTACCGGGATTGGAAACTCTGCGGCGATGACGCCTACCTGCGAGAGCTCTGGCCCTGTGCCAAGCGCGCTCTGGAATACGCCTGGTCCCAGTGGGACCCGGATGGTGACGGCGTCATGACCGGGATCCAGCACAACACCTATGACATCGAGTTCTATGGCGCGAACACCATGATGGGGACCTTTTACCTCGGCGCGCTGCGCGCGGCCGAAGAGATGGCGCGGCACCTCGGGGACGACGAGTCCGCCGCCCTATACCGGCGCGTATACGAATCGGGGCGCGCCCGCACGGAAGCCACACTGTTCAACGGGGAGTACTATATCCAACAGTGCGAGCCTGAGATGGCGCGCAAATACCAGTATGCCGATGGCTGCCTCTCCGATCACCTGATCGGGCAGTGGTTCGCTCACCTCGTCGGCCTCGGATACGTGCTGGAGCCGGACCACGTTCGCACGGCTCTCAAGGCTATCTTTGAGCACAACTGGCGCTCGGATCTGTGGGAGCACGCCAATCCGCAGCGCATCTACGCCCTCAACGATGAGCAGGGGCTGTTGATCTGTTCGTGGCCACGGGGCGGGCGCCCAGTACTCCCCTTTGTCTACTCGGACGAAGTATGGTGCGGCATAGAGTACCAGGTGGCTGCCCACCTGATCTATGAGGGAGAGGTGGAGCGCGGGCTGGCGATTGTGCTGGGGACGCGCAACCGCCACGACGGGCGCCGGCGAAACCCGTGGAACGAGTTCGAATGCGGCAGCCACTATGCCCGCTCCATGGCCTCCTGGTCGCTCCTCACCGCCCTTTCCGGGTACAGCTACGACCTGGTCGCCGGGACGCTGGGCTTTGCTCCAAGGCTTTCGCTAGAGGCTTTCCGCTGCTTCTGGTCCGCCGAGGGGGCCTGGGGCGCCTACGAGCAGCATATGGGGGATGGCGTGCGGCTGAGCCTGCACGTGGAATACGGGCACATCACGCTGAACGGGCTGAACCTGGGGCCGCTCGCCCGCCCCCTCTCGCGAGGCCGCGCCGGCGAACGGGAGATCTCGATCCAGGTCGAGATCGTGGGCGAGGAGACCCGGGTGCGCTGGGATGAGCCCGTGGCGCTCTCCGAGGGCGAGAGCCTCACGCTGTACTCGGACTGAGGTCAGCGTAGAATGCGCAGGCGCGCACCCAGCCGGAGGGCCCGCCCCTGGGCCGCCAACTGCTCCAGAGCGTCCCGGTAGTTCTGGAGCACATACGGGCGCCCCACATGGTGCCGGCGATGGACCTCCTCCGGCGTGACCACCTGGTTGGCCAGTGTGCGCCCCAGCTCATCGGCCAGCGCATCGAGAGCACGGGTGATCGGCAGGCTGTGGTCGTACCGTGCTGCGACCGGATCCCAGGAATAATCCGGCACGCCCTGGTTTTCGCCCGTGGAATGGCGCGCCAGCACCTCCTTGGCCCGGGTGTAGGGAGCCAACTCGCGGCTGGCGTGCAGCAGGAGCTCCTGGCAGCGGTGCCCATCGCTCAGCCGGAAGACGAGCACGTGCTCGGCTCCTCGCTCTCGCAGGCGGTCGATGCAGGCCTCCGTGATCCGCTCCAGGCGCGCCTGAGGGCTGAGGCCGTACAGCGCCGTGCGCAGGCTCGACGCACGACGCTCTCCCCAGAAGGCATCCAGGTGACGGGCAACACCCGGGTTGGAAGCGCCCATGTTGATGAGAGGATAGCGCAGGGTCAGAAACAGCTCGACCTGAGGGCGGCGAAGGCACCGCCAGACGTCGCCGGCGCCGAGCCCGGCGTAGCCTCCCGGATCCACATGGGCCACCGTGGCGAGGGGGCGTATCGCGTCCAGGCGGGAATCGATTCGCGCCCAGGGGTGCTGGCCGATGAACTCTGTCCGGTGGATAAGCCCCTCCGAGGGTTCCAGCGCCGAACGCACGGCAGCGTCGATGTCGGGATCCTGCGGCCCGGGCGTATGCACGATGAGGCCCAGCTCTGACCGCAGGATGGGATCCTCGCCCGCTGTGCTCGCCACAGCCGCGAGGACGGCCCGGCTATTGGCCGCCCGGCGGCTGGCGCCGCCATAGAGATCGACATAGGCGAGGCGCGGCGGGAGGGCCGGGTGAGTGGGCGGCGCCTCCGCAAGCACCTCGTAGGCCCAGGCGCGCAGATAGGCGGCAATGGCCTGCGCTCGCGCGGCGACATACGGGCTGGCGATCGATTCCGTTGGGCTCATGCGGCCGTCCTTGTGTACGCGTACGCCCTCAGGCAAGAGTGTAGCAGAGCCGTAGCGGCTTCTCAAGCGTGCCGCGCTCCATTGACGGCGCCTCCCTACGGCGATACGATCCGCTTCATCCAGGGAGGTGCAGGATGGAGCAGAGACAACTGGGGCGAGCCGGGATACGCGTTTCCGAGGTCGGCCTCGGTACGGGGGGCCAGTGGGGCGGCCGCGTCGACCGGCCGGAGGCATCCCGGATCGTGTGGGCCGCGCTGGATGCCGGCATCACCTACATCGATACGGCGGACATCTACGGCACCTGGTACCGCGGCACGTCCGCCTCGGAGGAGTTCCTCGGCGACTGCCTGGAGGGGATCCGGCACCGCGTGGTGCTGGGGTCCAAGGGCTGCCAAGCCACGGGCCCGGGGCCCAACGATTGGGGCGCATCCCGGGGGCACCTGATGCAAGCCCTGGAGGGGAGCCTGCGACGGCTACGAACCGACCACATCGATCTCTATCAGATCCACCGCTACGACCTCACCACGTCCCCAGAGGAAACCATGCGAACGCTGGACGACATGGTCTCCTCTGGAAAGGTCCGCTATGTGGGAGCCTCGAACTATGCCGCCTGGCAGATCTGCCACTGCAACGACCTGGCTCAGTGGCATGGCTGGGCCCCTCTGGTAACCACACAGGCACACTACAACCTGCTGGAGCGCGAGGCCGAGAGCGAGTTGTTGCCATTCTGCCGGGAGATGCGCGTCGGGCTGCTGCCCTACTTTCCGCTGGCCAACGGGCTGTTGGCCGGCCGGTATCCGGAAGGAAGCGCCCCGCCGGCCGGCAGCCGGGCAGCCGCCTTTGATCGCACGCGGCGCTATCTGGCGCGCTACGCCACAGCCGAAGGCTATGCTGTTCTGAGGCGCCTGGATGCCTGGGCCGGAACGCGTGGCCACACCCTGGCGGAACTCGCGATTGCCTGGCTCTTGGCCCACGCAGAAATCCCCTGCGTCATCACGGGCGCCAGCACGCCCGATCAGATCACAGCCAACGCCCGGGCAGCCGAGTGGCGCCTGGACGCCGGCCAAATGGCCGAGATCGGGGCCCTGCTGGAACCCCTGCGCTGACGCCGTCCCCTGCTGCTCGGATGCGGAGCGATGGTATACTCGTTGCCGATTCCGTCGTATGAGGAGGTCCGTTGACAGGACGTGAGGACATGGAGCGCGCCAGTGAAGTGGGCCGCTTGCTCATTGAGAGAGGCTGGCGACTGGCCACCGCCGAATCCTGCACCGGAGGGCTGATCGGCCACCTGATCACTGAGGTATCGGGAAGCTCGGCGTACTATCCCGGTGGTGTGATCGCCTATGCCAACGAGGTGAAGGAGGGGATGCTGGGTGTCAGCCCTGCCGATCTCGCGGCTCACGGCGCGGTGAGCGCGCCCGTTGCCCGCACGATGGCCCGGTCCATCCGGGACATGATGAACACCGAGATCGGCCTCAGCGTCACGGGCATCGCTGGCCCCACCGGGGCGACCGCCGGCAAGCCGGTGGGTACGGTGTATATCGGATTGAGCAGCCCGCTGGGAGAGGGCGTGGAACACCACATCTGGCCTCACAACCGGGAGATCAACAAGCTCAGCTCCGCCCGGCGCGCTCTGAGTATGGTGATCGAACTGTTGAGGACAGCTTAGCCTTGCTGCCAGCGTTGCCGCTGGGCTTCAAAGAGCAGTGCGGAGGCCGCGACAGCGGCGTTGAGTGACTCGGCGGTCTCCACCATGGGGATGCGGATGAAGGCCTGCGCCAGAGCACGCGCCTCGGGCCCCAGACCATGGGCCTCGCTCCCGATGACCAGCGCAATACAGCCGGAGAGGTCAGCTTCCCACAGCAGCGTCTGGCCCTCGGCGGTGGCTGCCCAGACGTGCCGGCCTTCCACCAGGGCGGCAATCGACTCCCACTGGACATCGACCAGCAGCGGCAGATCAAAGTGCGCGCCCATGCCGCTGCGCACCACCTTGGGACTGAAGGGATCCACCGTGCCGGGCGCGCAAATCACGGCATTCACGCCGGTAGCCTGCGCCGTGCGCAGAATGGTGCCCACGTTACCTGGGGTGCGCAGCGCATCCAGAATCAGCAGCAGCCGGGCCGTTTGCGCCTGCTCCGTGCGCGCAGCCGGCATCGGGAACACCGCGACGATCCCCTGTGGCGTGAGTGTATCGGCCAGCGCCGCCATCACGTCCGGCGTGACCTCCCAGAGAGGGACCCCCTCACCGAGCAGATCGCTCACCAGCGCTGCCCCTTCCACGCCGGCCGCGTAATCGGCGGTGTAAAAGGCAAAAGCGGGCCGATGACCACGAGTGAGCGCATGGCGGATCAGGCGTTGGCCCTCCCCAAGGAAACGCTGCTCGCGGTACCGGTCCCGCTTTTTGCTTTTCAGTCGTGCGATCGCACGGATCTGCGGGTTATGGAGGCTGGTGATCGCGCCCACAACGGGCATGCCTTACCTCCGCCCACTCGCGACTAGACGGTCAGTGCCTGCTGGGATACCTCGACAAGCCGGGTAAATCCGGCCGGATCCTGCACGGCCAGATCGGCCAGCATCTTGCGATTCACTTCGATATTGGCAGCCCGCAGGCCGTTCACGAACCGGCTGTAGCTGACCCCATTGAGCCGGGCGCCGGCATTGATGCGCTGGATCCACAGACGGCGCATATCGCGCTTGCGGTTGTGACGGTCCCGCGTCTGGTAGGACAGCGACTTGAGCAACGCCTCGTTGGCCCGGCGCAGCAACTTGCTCTTGCTGCCATATTGTCCCTTGGTCTGGCTCAGTACCTTCTTGCGGCGGTTTGACTGCGTCACGCCACGCTTGACTCTAGGCATAGTTCACTTCCTCTGAATACTCGGTGGCGCGGCTAGCTGTGCTTTCCCAGATACGGAGCGCAGCGCATCACCCGCGTGCGCTCGGCAGCGGGCTCAACCTCGACCATGGTCCAAGCGGCCCGCTTGGACCGGCCACTACGGTTACGGCGCAGGTGGCGCTTTTCGTTTCTGGTACGCATCAATTTGCCGGAACCGGTTAGCTTGAATCGCTTAGCGGTGCCCTTGTGGGTCTTCATCTTCGGCACTGGAACCTCCCATAAGCTCAGAATCTTCTATCGGCAAAACACGACCCACCGCTCCGGACGCCCACAGCCTCCGGGGGCGCTGGGTCGCGCAATGCTGGCTTTGTTCAGGCCTGCTCAGCCTGCTTCTCGGGCTGCTTCACCGAGGGCGTGAGCAGCATGATCATCGACCGGCCTTCCATCCGAGGCGTCTGCTCCACCGTGGCCACGTCCGACAGATCCTCGGCCACACGGCGCATCAGATCGAGAGCCAGATCGGCATGGGTGATCTCGCGCCCGCGAAATCGCACCCGTACGCGGATCTTGTTGCCTTCCAGCAGGAACTTGCGTGCCGCACCGAGCTTGAACCCCACGTCATGCTCGGCAGTCTTTGGGCGCACCTGGATCTCTTTGATCTCGATCTGCTTTTGCACCCTGCGGGCCTCACGCTCCCGCCGTGACTGCTCATACATGAACTTGCCATAGTCCATCAAGCGGCAGACCGGTGGCCTGGCGTCTGGCGACACCTCGACCAAATCCAGCCCACGCTCCATGGCTACATTATAGGCCTCGCGGGTCGGGTAAATGCCGAGCTGTTTTCCGTTCTCGTCGATCAGCCGCACTTCGCGTACCCGAATCTCTGTGTTCAGCCGATGCTCTCTTCTACTGATAGTGTCATTCCCCCTGTAGGCGCGGATTGCCGGCCCTCCACACAGGCCGGCTCAAATCGCCTTATACTAGCACATGGAGCGGCGACAGTCAAACCTTTGCGCCCTTCGGTGTGCGGCCGCGCCTCCCACGTCCTCCTCGTGCCTCACAAGGCAACACATTGTGCTGCATCGCTGGATCTCTGTGCAGCTTCTACTGCTTTTCCGGCCATTGCACGGCGCCGAGACGGCTCAAGACACCACAACAGGTAGGCAGAACAACAGAGTCACTTACTCTCCATAGTGGTCGCCCGACCACGCCGGATCGCAAAGCGTAAGGCCCCGTGACGCGTGGTTGGCGCACCGCCGCCGGGATGGTACAATGCCGGCACTACGGTGTGGAACCCGGTCTGGCCTCTACTCACCGCCCAGGTGCTCCCGCGGTTCACCGCCTGATGATCGCGTTAGCTGTCACGCCGGTGCCCCGTGGGGTCGCGAGTCCGACCGCCCGGCCTGCGCCACTGCCAGAGAGATGGATCCTTGGTTGTTCGCGCCTCAAACCTAATACGGTATTCCTTTGTGGATACGCTTCTATATTGTTTTATTCGTCTTTGGGTTCCTTTTCCGATTTCAGGGAGTCAGCCCTATGGATGCTCAGCAACTCTGGCAGACCGCTCGCGGTCAGTTGCAGTTGCAGCTCACGCGCCCCGTGTACGAGACCTGGTTGGAGCACACGCGGGGTCTGTCTTATGAAGATGGCCTTCTCGTCGTCGGCGTTGGGTCCGGCTACGCCAAGGATTGGCTCGAGAACAGGTTATACGGCACGATACAGCGGACGCTCTCGGATATCGCGCACCGCACCACCACCGTACGCTTTGTCGTCCAGGGAAACACCCTGGTGGATGCCGATGCGGGCGGCGATGGCCTTCTGGATATCCGGCCACTCTCCCAAACCGAAGTCCCCTCGCTGGATGCTGCGCGAGAGGCCTCCCAAGTCAATGCGCGCTATACCTTTGACGCGTTTGTGGTCGGGCAAGCCAACCGTCTCGCCCACGCGGGTTGCCTGGCCGTCGCCGAGAGCCCGGGCATGGCCTACAACCCTCTGTTCGTCTATGGCGGCGCAGGCCTTGGCAAGACCCACCTGCTGCACGCCATCGGCAACCGTGCGCTCCAGGACGGCCGGTCGACGCTCTATGTGTCAACGGAGACCTTTGCCAACGAGCTTATCCTGGCAATCCGCAACCGGACCACCGAGGATTTTCGGGCGCGCTACCGTTCGATCGAAGTGCTCCTGCTGGACGACGTGCAGTTCCTGATTAACAAGGAAGCCACCCAGGAGGAGTTCTTCCACACCTTTAACGATCTGTATCAGCGGAACCGCCAGATCGTTCTCTCCAGCGATCGCCCGCCCAAGGCCTTTGTGGGCCTGGAGGAACGGCTGCGTTCGCGCTTTGAGTGGGGGCTGACGACCGACGTGCAGCCGCCGGATCTGGAGACGCGCATTGCGATTCTCTCTCTCAAGGCCGAGGGACGAGGGCTCCAGATGGCCCCGGAGTTGCTCGAGTTTATCGCCTCTCAGGTGCAGAGCAACATCCGCGAACTGGAGGGTGCCCTCACCCGAGTCATCGCCACAGCGCGCGCCCTGGGGGAACCGCTGACCATCCAGACCGCGCAGAGAGCCCTGGGTGAAGTATCCGTGCCACACCGGCAACTGGAGGCCGGCGAGATCGTGGCCCGCGTGGCCAGCTACTTTGCCGTCTCGATGGAGGAGATCGTCGGTCCCAAGCGCAACCGGGCGGTGGCTCTCGCGAGGCAGGTGGCTATGTATCTGGTGCGCGAGCTTACCCCCATGTCTCTGCCCCAGATCGGCCGGGAACTGGGCGATCGCGATCACACCACGGTGCTCTATGGTATCGAAAAGATCGCGGCGCTCTTTGAGAAGGATGACGCTCTGCGCCGCCAGGTGCTAGAGATCAAGACCGAGCTCTATGGCAACGGCCAGCAGCGGGTGGAGACGGCCAGCGGGCTCCGCCATGCCTGAGCCCCAGGCGGGCGCCGTCCCACGGTACGGGCGACCGGCTCGTCGCGCCACAACCGGTGCCGGGATGGCCCCGGCCGCCGGCTACCGGGTCTCCCTGGCGCGTTGCCACTCCTCCCGAAGGATGCCATAGTAGACCAGGTCCTGCGGAACCCCCCACCGAAGCACATGCTGGCGAAGTACTCCCTCACGGCTCATCCCTATCTTTTGCATCACACGCCCTGAGGCCGGGTTGCGCGCACAGTGGGTGGCATAGATTCGCATCAATCCCATCTCGGCAAACCCAAAATCCACAACCGCCTGTGCGGCCTCCGTCATGAAGCCCTTGTTCCATTGCGGGACGGTGATCCAGTATCCGATCTCGGCGTGGCGGTGCTGCGCGTTCTGCCGCAGGCTGATGGCCCCCATCAGGTTGCCCTCCGGACGGCAGGTGATGGCCCAGGTTCCCTCGCGCCCCTCCTCCCAGGCCGCATCGTGCCCGGCGATCCAGGCTTCCGCGGCACCCTCAGGATAGGGGTGCGGCATGCTCAGCGTATATGCGGCCACCTCGTACGCCCCAGCCAGCTCCCGCACGCTCGGCGCATCGCCAGGGCTAAAGGGCCGGAGCACGAGACGCGCTGTCGTGAGCGTAGGTAGTGTTCCCATGGCCTGTGCACCCTCCATCGGATCAGCCGGCGATCCGGGAATCGCGTCGGGCGGGGTCGCCAGCCTGCATCACCAAGCATGCCTTCGTGGCAGCGTATCTGTCAAGTGCGTAGGCTCGGCCCAAGTCCCCCGCATACGTGCCGCATCCCAAGGCGCCGAGTTGACAGAGGCCCTGCCGCACGCCTATAGTTGCCGCCGTGACAGGGCTCGCCAACACCGCCCCGGACGCCGCCTCGCTCTCGATGGGGTCCGCGCCACGGCCTGCTGACACCTGCCGAATCGCCGATTTCTCTCACGAGGGAAGAGTTGCTCGTCAGCGCGGTGCTGGTGCTTGGCCTGGGGGTGCTGGTATGCCATCTCTTTGCGAGGTGGCACATCCCAGGTCTGCTCGGGCTGATCGTGCTCGGAATCGCCCTGGGCGATGCGGGCCTGGGGATCCTCGCGCCTGCCTTCCTCGCGCTATCCGGCGATATTGGCGCCCTCGCGCTGATACTGATCCTGCTGCGCGCTGGCATTGGCCTGGACCGCAGCGGGCTGCATGGCTTGGGCCGAGCCACCTGGTTGCTGGGCACCTGGCCGCTGGCGCTCGAGGCGCTGCTGCTCCTGGCGGGCACGCGGATCGCCTTTCGCCTCCCCGCGGCAGAGGCCGCCATGGCCGCACTGATCGTGGCCTCCGCGGCGCCGGCGATCATCATACCGGCCATGCTCAGCCTTCAGGCACGTGGCGTCGGAGCCCACCATCATGTGCCCTCCATCGTGCTGGCCGCCACCTCCATAGAGAACGTGCTGGCCGTCACCCTGTTTGGCGCGCTGGCAGCCGCCGTCTCCGGCACAGGTGAGGGGGCGCTTCACCTGGCCGCACTCCTCCAAGTGCCTCTCCGATTGGCTGCCGGCGCCCTGCTCGGCCTAGCCGGGGGCTATGGGCTAGCGCTCTTGCTGCGCCGCGGTCCTCTTCAGCGCCCGGTGGAGCGCCTGTGCCTGGTGCTCTGCACGACCATCGGCATCGCGCTCGGAGGAGAGCGCCTGGGCGCAGCGGGGTACGCCGCCGTAGTGCTCTCTGGCATGCTGATCCGGGAACGTGCCCCTGAGGACACCGCCGCGATCTCACGCCATCTCGAGGGACTGTGGTATATCGTGCAGATCGTGCTCTTTGTCACCATCGGCGCCAAGGCGGACCTGGCGACCATAGGTCAGGTAGGAATGCCGGGGCTGGCTCTGATCGCCGTGGGGCTGGCCGGCCGTGCGCTGGGCGCCGGCCTCGCGCTCCAGCGCACCGCCCTGTCCTCAAAGGAGCGGGCCTATGCCTCCCTCGCGCTCTCACCCAAGGCTACCGTGCAGGCGGCCATCGGCGGCGTGCCGCTGGCCATGGGGCTGCCCTCGGGTGACATGATCCTGGCCCTTTCGATACTGGCGATTGTGGTCACCGGGCCCTTGGGAGCCTGCGCGATCGATCTTCTGGCCCCTCGCTGGTTGGCCACACGATCGGACGGCGCCCCGTCTCCCGCCACCATCCGCTTGAGCAGCCGGCGGGCCGAGCACCGGCCAGGCTAGCAGGGCCGGCGAGCACCTCAGGGATGCTTCACGATGGCAGCGAGATCCTTGTGAGCCACGCTATTCAGAAAGACCATCCGAAAGACGCTGTGCCCACCCTCCTCCACCGTGCGGAGCAACGAAAAGCCCGTGGTATCGTGCTGGAACAGCGGCAGAGCCACAGGCAACGCGATATAGAGCAGGCGCGAGAGTAGCGCGGCGATGACTCCGCCATGGCAGAAGAACGCCAGGGTCCGCTGGCTGGGCACGCGCACGGCATAGCGCAGCCCGTAGCGCCGGTAGCCTTCCCCTTCCAGGACGGCATCGCAGCCTGCGTAGAGAGCGTCACACTGCGGGCGCATCCAGGGGCCGTAGGGCACCTCGTGTTCCCAGCGCTCGTAGCTGTACAACTCCGCGCGAGCCAGCAGATCCACGGCCGGCAACTCATAGGCCGAAGGCGAGGGATCTCCCAGCGTCCACTCTTGAGGGGGTATGCTGGAGCCGTACCGTCCGTCCAACTCGCGCAGCCAGTCGCACGGGATGGGATTCAGGCCGCGACGCTCGGAGGTGTAGGCCGCGGTCTGCGCGGCGCGCCCCATGGTGGAGGTGTAGACCTCATCGATTGGGAACGCGTCCAGCGCCAGGGACAGGCGCCTCGCCTCCGTGTGCCCCAGGTCGGTGAGCGAATCGGTTGGATAGTGCGGATCTCCATGGCGGATCAGAAGCAACTGCACCGAACCCCTCCTTCCGGCGTTCCGCAAATTCCGGGATCGCCGTGATCGTTCGAGGCATTCTAGCCGAAGGAAGCCACCGGACCAAGGCCCGTGCGCCACACCGCCCTGGTTGCCACAGGCTCCCAATGGGCCGATAATGCGGGTGCCACGCGCGGCTCAAGCCAACCTCTATCGGTAGGGTAAGCACATGCCAGCCTTTGACCTTTTGCGCGCGCCGGACCATGTGACCGCCTTTGAGCGAGACGATCCTATTGCGCTCTCCAGCGAGGGGGCGGCGTTCTCGGGGCACGGGATCGCCCTCCATACCGTGCTAGAGAGCGACAGGTTGCGAGTGGCGCTGAGGGCCAGCAGGCCCGTGTCCCGTCTCCGCTTGCGCTGGAACGACGTCGTGCCCGAGGGCCTGCGCTACCTCTGCGATGCCTGGCCCGGGAACGGCAGCGACCTCGAATGGCGCGCCCTGGCACCGGACCGCGTCATGCCATGGAGTTTTCTGGCGTATGATGGCCAGCATACCCACGGAATCGGCGTGCGCACCGGCGCCTCCGCACTGTGCCACTGGCAGTTGGACCCATACGGCGCCAATCTGTGGCTGGATGTTCGCAGTGGAACAGAGCCCCTCGAACCAGAGGATCGCGAGATAGCGCTGGCCGAGGTGGTTGTACGCATGGGTCGCGTGTGGGAGGTGCCCTTTGAGGCCGCGCGACGCTTTGTGAGCCTCCTGAACAGGGATGGAATCACGCCAGGGCAGGTGATCTATGGCTTTGCTCTGGATCTCAGCCGATCCGGTGAGTGGACCCAGGCCCAGGCCCTCCAACAGGCCAGCCTGCTGGCGGATCTCGCCGAGAACACGGTCAACCGCCCCGTATGCGTGGTGGGCCGTGGCCTCCCTGAGCGCAGCGGATTGCAGGATGCCGACCTCCACGCCGGCAGTGCCTATGGAGATCTCGCCGCTCTGGCCGCCGGAATCGCAGAGCGAGGGTGCCGCCCCGGGCTCTGGCTTCATCCCTTGCTCACGGACGACCCCAGTCTGGCGCCCCTGTGCTTGGCACCGGAACGCTCCGCTGCGGCCGGCGGAGGCCACGTGCTGGATCCGACACAGCCCGAAGCGATCGAGCGCATCGGCGACCTGGTGGCTCAAGCCCGGGCGCGTGGCTTTGAGTTTATCCGCTACGGCGACATGATCCCCGAGATCCTGCATGGCACCGGGCGCGGAGCCGTGGGGGTTCGCTTTGCCAACCCGCGGCGGACCACCGCCGAGACGCTGTCCGAGCTCTACCGTACCATACGCGCGGCGTCAGGCCCGGATACCATCATCGCTGGCGCCGGAACCTGCAGCCACCTGGCTTCGGGACACGTACACCTGCAGAGGTTGGCGCCGAACATCTCCTATGAGCGCTGGGAAGATACGCGCGGCGGCGCGCTGGGCGCCCTGGCGTTCCGCGGCTTTCAGCATGGCATCCTCTACGCCGCAGAGACCAGTCCCGTCCGGCTCGACACTAGCATTCCCTGGAGCCTCAACGAGCAGTGGCTGCGGCTGCAATCCAACAGCGGGATCTCCTTCTTCGTCGTGCCCGGTAGGGGTACTCCCGCCGAGGCCCAACAGAGCGCCCTGCGTTCCGCCTTTGGGAATGCCTCTCGTCCGCTGCAACTGGCCGAGCCGCTGGACTGGCTCGTCAACGCCTGCCCGGTCCGATGGAAGATGGGCAACGATCTCGTCACCTTTGACTGGTTCAGCGCCGGATACGCCTCGTAAGGCCTGGCGATAGGCCTCGGCGGCGGCCTGGTTGTGGCCGTGTGGCGGCCGCCTTTGACAGCCCCCTGCCCCGGTGATATCGTACAGGAACGTTCCCAGCGTCCCACCCGAGGAGATCATGGCGATATCCCGATCTTGGCACGCGCTACTGTGTGCCCTGGTTCTTGTCGCACTGGCCGCAGGATGCCGAACCTCCGACGCCCCTGGGCGCTCCGAGGCCCTTGACGGGCCGTTGCAGGTGATGGTCAGCATCGCCCCGCAGCGCTACCTGTTGGAGCGCATCGGCGAAGAGCATGTACAAGTCACCGTACTGGTGCCCGCCGGGGCCGACCCGCACACCTTTGAACCCTCACCGGCCCAGATGCGCGCCCTCTCCGCAGCTCAGCTATACTTTACCGTCGGCGAATCCTTTGAGCAGGTCTGGATGGATCGCTTCCTATCGGCCAATCCGCAGTTGCATGTGGTAGATACCGCCGCGGGGATCGAACGGCTGCCGATGGCGGCCGGTCACTCGCACGACGATGAGGGCGGCGAAACGGCAGACGATGAGGCTACCCTGGATCCGCACATCTGGCTCTCGCCTCGGATCGTGCGAACCCAGGCCAGCACGGTGCGCAACGCCCTGGTAAGCCGCGATCCAGCCCACGCGGCGAGGTATGACGAGAACCTGGCCGCGCTGCTCGCGGACATCGATGCCCTGGATGCGGACATCCGCGCGATGCTCAGGGACAAGGCACGCCGCGAGTTTCTCGTCTTCCATCCTTCCTGGGCCTATTTTGCCGAGGATTATGGCCTGGAGCAGGTAGCGGTGGAGGTGGGAGGCCAGGAACCCAGCGCCGCCGAACTGGCCGCGGTGATCACCCTGGCCCGGGAGCGCGGCATCCGCGTGGTGCTGGCCCAACCCGAGTTCAGCACCACCGCAGCAGGAACCATTGCACGCGAAATCGATGGAGAGGTTCTCCTGGTAAGCCCGCTGGCGCCCGACTGGCTGGAGAACATGCGCCGCGTCGCTGCCACTATCGCGCAGGCCCTGGAGTGACCGGTATGACAACTCGATCGACGCAAGGCCCGCCAGATGGTCCTGCCGCGCCGCGCCAGGACGTGCAGCCCGATATCGCCGTGGGCCTGGACCACGTCTCTGCCGCCTATGACCAGACCGTCGTGCTCGAGGACGTGAGCCTGGAGATCGTACCGGGCGAGTTCGTCGCGCTGGTGGGGCCCAATGGCGGCGGCAAGACGACGCTCCTCAAGGTGATCGTCGGCTTGATCGAGCCCCTGCACGGGAGTGTACGCGTCCGCGGCCACGCGATCAGTGAGGAGCGGCACAACATCGCCTATGTGCCACAGGACATCCGCTTCGATCGCGATTTCCCCGTGACCGCGTGGGAGGTGGCCCGGATGGGTCGCCTCGGGCGGCGCGGTCTTCTCCGGCGATACACCGCTCAGGATGGCGAGATCGTGGATGAGGCTATGGAAAAGGTGAATGTCCATCATCTGCGCAACCGCCCGATCGGCTCGCTCTCCGGGGGCGAGCGACAGCGGGTGTACATCGCTCGTGCGCTGGCCTCCCAGCCCCGCGTCCTGTTGCTCGACGAACCGCTGGCCAACATCGATCCAGAGGCCCGCGAGTTGATCGAGGGACTGATGGTTTCGCTGGCGCACCAGATGACCATCGTGATGAGTACGCACGATATCGGCGCGCTCCTCCCCCGGATCGATACCATCGGCTACCTGAACCGGCAACTGGCCTACTATGGCGAGCCCGGGTGTGCGCCGGCCGCAATCCGCGAAAGCTACCGCTGCCCGGCCGAGGTGGCGGCGGAGGGACTGCCCTGCCCGGACCCGCGCCGAGCACACCTTCATGAGGTTCAGCCATGATCGAGGCCCTCCAGTTCGAGTTCTTCCGGAACGCGCTTTGGGCCGGCCTGCTCGTGAGCGTCGCCTGCGGCATCGTGGGCACCCTCGTGGTGCTCCGTCGCATCGTGTTTCTGAGCGGAGGGATCGCCCACGCGGCCTACGGCGGGATCGGGCTGGGATTCTACCTGGGGATCGATCCACTGCTCGGTGCGGTGGGGTTCAGCCTCATATCGGCCCTGGCAATGGGGCTGGTGGAACTGCGCGCCCGCCAGCGGGCGGATACGGTCATCGGCGTGCTCTGGGCCCTCGGCATGGCCACGGGCATTGTGCTGATCGACGTGACGCCGGGGTACAAGCCCGATCTGATGAGCTATCTCTTTGGAAGCATCCTGGCGGTCCCACCCAGTTACCTGTGGCTCATGCTCGCGCTGAACGCCGTGATCCTGTTGTTCGTGGTACTCTTCTTCAAAGAGCTCGTGGCCAGCTCCTTCGATGAAGGCTACGCGCTTACGCGTGGAGTGCCAGTGCAGGCCATGCACCTGGCCATGGTGGCGCTCATCGCCCTTGCGGTGGTCATGATGATGCGCGTGGTGGGCCTGATCATGGTGATCGCCCTGCTGACGATGCCGGCGGCCATCGCCGTGGACTGGGTGAAGGATGTCAAGATGGCCATGGTTGCGGCAGGCTCTCTCAGTGCGCTCTTTGTGATCATCGGCCTGGCGCTCTCGTTCCACCTCAACCTGACGTCAGGCGCAACCATCATCCTGGTGGCAGGCACAGGCTACCTTGTGAGCCTGGGTGCCCTGCGGCTACGGGGGCGCGTCCGCAGCGCACAAAGCGAGTCTCCCGCACCGTAGTCCACGGATCCGGCCTTTTTTGACACCCCCCATCAGCGACTGGATAATGATCCGGTACCCGTGCGCTCACCACACCAGGCCTGCCAGCCGATTGGCCCAGGAGAATAGCATGCCACAAGAGACCGCCCAACTGCCCATCATCGTGATCACCATGGGCGACCCCGCTGGAGTGGGGCCCGAAGTGACTGCCAAGGCACTCATGAATCAACAGATCTGGGCGATATGCCGCCCGATCGTGGTGGGCGGGCTCTCGATCCTCAACCGCGCCGCGGCCCTCGTGGGCGCCCCACCCTTCAGGGCGATCGAGCGGCTCTCCGAGGCTACCTTTGATCCTCAAGCGCCGGACGTGCTCGACTGCGGCGTGCTGCAGGCAGAAGACGTGGAGCCGGGAGACGTGTCTGCGGCGTGCGCGCGAGCAGCGGTAGAGTATATCGAAAGAGCCACGGCCCTGTGCCAGGCCGGCGAGGCCGAGGCGATGGCGACAGGGCCCCTCAACAAGGCGGCCCTCAAGGCTGCCGGGATTCCCTTTATCGGGCACACCGAACTGCTCGCCTCTCTTCTCGGCAGTCCAGAGGTCACCACCATGCTGGCCACGACTGGCCTGCGGGTGGTCCACGTGACGCGGCACGTGCCGCTGGCGCAGGTTGCCAGCCTGATCACCCGCGAGAACGTGCTGGAGACGATCATGCTCACCCACGCCGGGCTGCAGCAGATGGGCATCGCCCGGCCACGCATCGCGGTGGCGGCGTTGAACCCGCACGGCGGAGATGAGGGCCTGATGGGCCGCGAGGAGATCGATGCGATCACCCCGGCGGTGGTCGATGCCCTGGCGCAGGACGTCGAGGCGGTGGGGCCTATCCCCGCGGACTCGGTGTTCTTCCGCGCCATCCGCGGCGAGTTTGACGTCGTCGTCGCCATGTTCCATGACCAGGGTCATATCCCCATCAAGACGCACGGCTTTGAGCGCAGCATCACGGTGACCCTGGGCCTGCCGGTCATCCGCACCTCGGTGGACCACGGCACGGCCTTTGACATCGCCTGGAAGGGCGTCGCAGACCAGGAGAGCATGGTCGAAGCGCTCAAGCTGGCCGCGCAACTGGCAGAGGGAAAGCGTGCCGGTGCCGGGCGATAGCCCGGGGGCACCCGTACCCAGCGGGTGCTCGTCACCGGGCCGAGCGCTCTGGGTGGTGCTTGGATCGATCTTTCTGCTGATCGGCGCAATCGGCGTCCTCGTCCCCGTGCTGCCCACCACACCCTTCCTGCTGCTGACGGCAGGGTGCTACGCCCGCGGATCGGACCGCTTTCACCGCTGGCTGCTGACAAACCGGCTGTTCGGGGAGTACCTCCGCGACTATTACGAGGGTCGCGGCGTGCCATTGAGAACCAAGGCCATCAGCATCGCCATGCTCTGGGGCGTCATACTGTACTCTGCATGGCGCATGGATCACCTGCACGTGCGGCTGGGACTGGTGGCCGTTGCTCTAGCCGTCTCCGCACACATCCTCACGCGCCCGGGCCGGCAGGGTTGATTCACTCGCGCTTGCGGAGCGCCCAGTCCCCCGCTATATTGGGGGCGCGTCCCCTTGCAGCACGTGCGGTGATCGGTCACAAGAGTGATGGAGGCTCCCATGCCATACCAAGCCGCCTCTGTACGTTATGAGAGCATGCCTTTCCGGCGCTGCGGCAGAAGCGGTATCCGTCTGCCAGCGATCTCTCTGGGATTGTGGCACAACTTTGGCGGGGTCGACTCTTTCGAGAACGGCCGTGCCATCGTGCGCCGCGCCTTTGACCTGGGCGTCACCCACTTTGATCTGGCCAACAACTACGGCCCGCCGCCCGGCTCTGCCGAGGAGGCTTTTGGGAAGATCTACCGTCTTGATCTGGCGCCCTATCGCGATGAGCTGATTCTCTCCAGTAAGGCCGGCTACTCCATGTGGCCCGGGCCCTATGGCGACTGGGGCTCGCGCAAGTATCTGGTGGCGAGCTGCGACCAGAGCCTCAAGCGGATGGGCGTCGATTATGTCGACATCTTCTACCACCATCGCCCCGATCCGGACACGCCCCTCGAGGAGACCATGGGCGCGCTGGACTATATCGTCCGCTCCGGCCGTGCGCTCTATGCGGGCATCTCCAACTATCCTCACGATGCGGCCGCTGAAGCCATTGCCATCTTGCGCCGGCTGGGAACGCCCTGCCTCATCGAACAGCCCACCTACAATATGTTCAACCGTTGGGTGGAGCCGCACCTGCTCGGCACTCTGGAGCGGGAGGGCGTCGGGTGTATCGTGTTTTCGCCGCTGGCCCAGGGGATGCTCACCAGCCGGTACCTCGGTGGCAACATCCCGCCAGACTCTCGCGCAGCCGGCCAGGTGGGCTTCCTGCGCCCCAGCGCCATCACGCCGGAGCGCGTTGAACGAATCGAGCGGCTCAACGAGATGGCCCAGGAACGCGGCCAGACCCTCGCCCAGATGGCAATCGCCTGGGTTCTGCGCCAGCCGGCGGTGACTTCGGCGCTGGTAGGCGCCAGCAAGGTCGGACAGATCGAGGAGAACGTGGCTGGGCTGAGCAAACTGAGCTTTACCAGCGACGAACTCGAGCAGATCGAGCGCATCCTGGCCTGACCAACTGTGAGATCCTACCCGCAGCGGCAAGGCCCATGTCGCCCTCATCGGTGCGCCTGGGTAGCTGTCGCCCTCTGCGTGGCTTTGGTCCTGAGCGGCAGGGCGACGGCCGACCGGCTCAGCCAGGTGCGCGCCATCGCCTCACCCTATCGCTTTTCCGCCGTTCGCTGGCATGCACGCCAGTACGCCGAACTGCTGTGCCCTCTGGAGATTCCAGAGGAGGCGCGCATTGAGCCCGCCGCTTTCGTGGTGGCCTACTTTGCCCGCCTGGAGGCTTATCGCGCTCTGGAGGAGACGCCAGAGGCCGATGTGGTTGAGGAGGCGGACGCCCTGGAGAGGCTCCGGCCGGCGGTGGAGTCCATTCTTGCCAGCCAGGTGCGCGAGGCGTTCCGAGCGGAGGGGATCTACGGGCCGGCCGATCGCCTGCTCGGGATACCCGTTTCGTTTCCCCCCGTCTGGTTCGCGTTGGAGGCGCCTCCCCACATTCTGGTCATCTCCCCCCGTGAAGAGATCGCTTCCCTCCACCAGGAGGTGCTGGAGCAGACGATCGCTCTGGCCAGCATTGAAGAGATCGAAGGAGAGATCGAGGGCCTGGGTCTTTCTGCCCTGGTGACCGAGATCGGAGGCATCGCAGCCACCTATCCCGCCATCGTCAGCGACAGGAGCTCGCTACGCTACGCCATCGAGACGGTGGCGGAGGAGTGGCTGCACCAGTATCTGGCCTTTACGCCTCTCGGATGGCACTATGTGCTCCATCTGTTGGGCGTGCGAGATGACTATGAGGTGGCGCAGATCAACGAGTCGCTCGCGGGCCTGGTGCGAGACGAGATCGCCGCGGCGGTGTGGAGCCGGCACTATACGGAACTGGTGCCGCAGGCCTCCGGGGAGCCAGATGATGGCGCCTTTGACTACCGCGCCTACATGCGGGAAACGCGCCTGGAAGCCGAGCGGTTGCTCGCCGCCGGCGCCATCGATGGGGCCGAGGAGTACATGGAGATCCGGCGCCAGGGGCTCCTGCAACAGGGGTACGCCATCCGTAAGCTGAACCAGGCCTACTTTGCCTTTCATGGAACCTACGCCGACGCGCCCGGCTCGACCACCCCAATCGGTGACGAACTCCGCGCCCTGAGAGCCACCTGCCCATCGCTCAGCGCGTACCTGAACCTTGCGGTCGGCATTCGCAGCCGTTCGGATCTGCTGGACCTCCTCACGGAAAGAGGCGCCGGGCTAGCCCTGCGGCCCAGGGCGGGCAGCCTGGGCGCGATCGCCCTTCCGGCGCCTTAGGGCAGGCGCGTCTCCCCGGTCGAGGCCATCCAGATCCGGTACCATTGCTCCCGGCTCAAGTCGAGCGCGGCGGCCGACACCACTCCTGGGAGACGCTCACCGCGGAGCGAGCCCAGGATCGGAATGATCCCGGCTGGATGCTTGAGCAACCACGCCAGGGCAACCTGATCGATGGAAGCCCCACCCTGCTCGGCGCCGACGCGAGCCAGCTCATCTCTTAGCCTCTGAGCCTGTGGCGTATCGCCGCGAAACAGGCTGCCCCCGCCCAGCGGACTCCAAGCCAGCGGATGAATGCGCCTCTCCTGGCACTGATCCAGCGTGCCATCGCGCCAGGCATCCAGATGCAGCACCGAGCACTGGATCTCGTTGGTAACCAGGGGGAACGCCAGGCGCGAGGAAAGCAGATCAAACTGATGGATGTTAAAGTTGGAGACTCCAAAGAACAGGACCTTGCCCGCCTCTCTCAGTGAGGTGTAGGCCTCGGCGACCTGATCCGCGTCGAGGAGCATATCCGGCCGGTGCAGCATCAGCACATCCAGTCGATCCGTGCGCAACTCCCGGAGAGAGTGCTCCGCCGAAGAGACGATGTGCTCACGCGAGCTGTCATAGTGGTAGATGGGCGTGCCAAAGTTGCCGATGGCGCACTTGGTGATGATCTCGACCCGGTCCCTGAGACCGGGCTCAGCAGCAAGAGCAGCACCCAAAACGCCCTCTGCCCGGCCTTCGCCGTAGATGGCGGCGATGTCCATGGTGGTGATGCCCGCATCGAGAAGATCGTGGACGTGCGCGGTGGCATCACGCACGCTCAGCCCCTCGCGTACGACGCTGCCCCACCCCTGAGCCAAGCGCGAAACCTTTGGGCCGACCGGTGAGAGATCAAGGCGCTCTGGGGACATGTTCCTGGCTCCTGTGGGGTATGGTGTGAAATGGTCCTCTGCGACTACGATCCGGATCGGACCTGTGCGGCGCGTGGCCTGCCTGCAGGCCTTTGGCGCGAGCGCCCCCGCAGGCCGGTACAGAGTTCTCGACCCAGTTACTCGCAAGGATATACAGCGCCACTGTAGGCCAGAGGGGGCGGCCTGTCCACCTCTGCGACGCCTGGTTGGGAGGAAGCCAGATACTATCTTTCTGCCAGGGGGTGTGGGCCAGCCAGGACGACCCGCCGTGGAGTCCCGGAGCTCAGCGACTTGGCCCCCGGACCATCCTTGACCTCGCTGGTCCAGGAAACCAGGCTGATGGCTCCGTCGGCGATCTCAAGCCCGGTGATGTACCCCGGATGGACGCCGCTGCCGGTATTGTAGTAGGGCAGCCCTCCGGCGGCCGCAAAGGCCGGCCGGTGAGTGTGGCCGCAGATGATCCCCAGATTACCGGCTCGCTCCAACCAGGCCAGAATCCGACCTTCGAGGCGAGCCTGATTGCGGCGGGACCAGACCACCGCGCCCTGAATGGGGCTGAGCCCGGCCTGCGGCTCATCCGGCTCCGGGAGCGA
This sequence comes from Chloroflexota bacterium, assembly GCA_012719135.1. Classification (GTDB taxonomy): domain Bacteria; phylum Chloroflexota; class Anaerolineae; order UBA1429; family UBA1429; genus JAAYED01. Next base: position 24,330 of record JAAYAW010000003.1, on the reverse strand, counting down.
CGTTCTCAGCCCGTGGCTCTGCAGGCGCCGCCAGAGGTAGCGCACAACCGGCCGGACCACGCCGTACAGGCGCGAGACGCCCCTATCCGCCTGATGTCCATGAGTCACCAGCAGGCGGACATCACGGTCACGATGGCGCAGCAACAGCGCCTCATCATAGCCCGGCCCGGCAGTAGCGAGCCGGCAGCCCTGGCGTACGAGCTGATGGTTCCCGACCAGCACAAACAACCGCCCCGCAGCCCGGAGCCGCTCCATCGCCCGGTAGATGGGCCTGTGGGCGGAGCGTATATCGGTCAGATCGCGGTTCTTCCATAGCTCATCGCCATCGCCTACCTCGACGTACGTAAAGCCATCCCTGTCATAGTGGGTCAGCGCGCTCAGGAAAATCTTGCGATTGGGGCGAAAGGCGTCCGCAGGACCGTTGTCGCCTCGGTGCAGGTCCGAGAAGAACACAAAGCGGGAGCGATCGTCGAACTCGACCACAGAAGCACGGTTCAGCGCTTCATCCAGCCGGCGCTGGATCCGGCCGAGTGGGGGTGGCCGGTGAGTACGGGGTTCCTTTGTCATTCAGGGGTCATCCTATCCATAGGGGTGAACTCATGGCGCCGCGAACGCAGTAAAAAAGCCCTGGCTGGCGCCGCCACGGGCTCTCATGCCAGTATAAGGGAGACGCCCGGCACTACAAACAGAGCGCACCTGCAGCAGCAACACATGCACAATACCACCACACTCCGGGCCAGTTGTGAGGGGCTCATAAAGACGGGATCAAGGTTCGGTGAATGTGGTGTTCTGCCAGCGTGATGCGATGTAGGGATCGACAACCGCACGGTTTGCGGCTAGCATCGGACCCGAGAGTAGTCCGCCGGACCGGTGACGTTATGCCCAGGGGGGGAACATGGAAACGCGTCGCTTTGGGGATAGTGATCTGGAAACGTCCATCATCGGGTTTGGCACATGGGAGTTGGGGACAACCCAGTACGGCGAGATCGACGTGCAGCAGGCCAGCCTGGCCATCAACCAGGCCATCGATGCAGGCATCACGCTGATAGACACGGCTGAGGTCTACGGCCCACGGCACAGCGAGGAGATCCTCGGCAAGGCACTCGGCGGCCGCCGAAAGGAAGTGGTCCTCGTCACTAAAGTCGGGTTCAACGTGGATGAGAACAACGTCAACCAGGGGCGCGATTCCAGCCCACAGACGATCCTGACGCATGCCGAAGGATGTCTCCAGCGGCTTCAGACTGATTATGTCGACCTTCTCCTCATCCACTGGCCCGATCACAAGACCCCGTACGAGGACGTCATTGGCGCACTGGAGAGCCTCAAGCAGGCCGGCAAGATACGTCATTACGGCGTGTCCAACTATACCGTGGAGATGATGCAGGCCTGTGAGGCGGTCGGGCATCTATCGGCGAATCAGGTGGGGTACAACCTGCTGGATCGCCGCATGGAGCGGGAGGTCATCCCGTTCTGCCAGGCCAACGGCATCGGGTATATGGCCTACGGCTCGCTCGCCTTTGGCCTGCTGGCCGGAGCCTTCACGCCGGAGACGACCTTTGTGGACTGGGACTGGCGCAGCAAAGGTGACGCGTTCGGGCTGCCGCTGTTCGAGCGCCAGGCCTTCCTGCGGACCCTAAAGGCCGTGGAGCGACTCAAGAGCCTGGCGGCGGATAGCGCCCACTCGGTGGCACAGCTGGCCCTGGCGTGGGTGCTGAGCAACCCCGCCATTACGGTGGGCCTGGTGGGCATCCGCAACCCGCATGAGTTGCACGAAAACGTAGCGGCCGCGGAATGGAAGCTCTCCGAGGCGGAAAGAGAGGAGATCGATCGCATCTTTGAGCAGGAGGGCGTGCCCACCTACCGGGATGCGCCCCAGGCCACCTGAGCGGGCGCCCCGATGTCACTGGCATACATCACGGTGCCCTGGGAGCCAGGGTCTATCACGCTCTACTGGGCGGGAGGCACTGACGCCCGCCTTCTGGGGGCGCTTCTGACCCTCCCCGGCGGGGCTTCGGAGGAGAGACTCCGGGCGCTGGATCCGGCCGCACAGCCGGCGCGAGATCCGGCGATGGAGGCTCTGGCCGGCGACCTTGCCCGCTATCTCCGCGGTGAGATCGTCACATTTTCCCTGGATCAGATGGTTCTGGAGCGGTGCGGCGCCTTTCAGCAGCGCGTCCTCCGGGCAGAGCACGCCATCCCGCGTGGGCGGCTCAGCAGCTACGGACGCATCGCCTCACACGTGGGCCATCCGCGGGCTGCCCGCGCCGTGGGCACGGCTCTGGGCACCAACCCCTTCCCCATCCTGATCCCGTGCCATCGGGCGGTGCGTTCCGATGGCAGCCTGGGCGGCTATGCCGGCGGACTCGAGATGAAACGCGCCCTGCTGGCGCTGGAAGGGATATCGCTGTTGCCGGACGGCCGGGCACCTACCGATCGGTTCGTCTACTGACGGTTGCTCAGGGGGCCGCCGGCGCGCCGGCGGCCCCCTGCTGCCGAGATCTCAATCGGTAAGGGCCTGATAGGTCAGGTTCCGGAACTCAATCTCCGTGGGTATCGTCGTCTCCGGTGGCGAGATGTACTGCATCATGATGACGCCGACGATGCCCGCGGCCGGATCCACCCACGCGTTGGTGGTCGCCAGCCCGGACCAGCCGAAGCTACCCGCAGAGCAGAGTTCGCCCGCAGCAACGGGATTGCGCAGCACCCGCACGCCCAGGCCGAATCCGTATCCGACGTGAGGTGGGCTGCCATAGTAGCGAATATGTGCCGGCAGGTGGTTGCTGCCCATCAGGCGGATGGTGCCCGGCGCCAGCACGCGCACCCCGTTCAGCACACCCCCGTTGACCAGCATCTGCCCAAAGCGCCAGTAGTCGCCGATTGTGGACACGAGCCCGCCACCGCCCGACAGGAGCGCGCGGGGGGCATCGTAAGGTCCGCCAGGCGATTCGATGGGAGTCAGCCTCCCATCTGGAGCGGTGCTGTACAGGGTGGCCAGCCTGGCAGAGTCCTCAGATACCCAAAAGCCGGTATCCGCCATGCCCAGCGGCTCAAAGACGCGTTCTCGCAGAAAGGCGTCAAAGGGCTCCCCCGACAGGACCTCAATCAGGCGACCAAGCACATCGATGGATACGGAATAGTTCCAGCGCTCGCCCGGATCAAAGAGGAGTGGCAGCTCCGCCATCAGGGGCATCATCTCTTCCAGCGTGCGGTCCACCTGCAGGAGCCCGGACTCGGCGTACATCCGTTCCCCCGGCTCGGTGTCATCACCGAACATCCCATAGGTTAAGCCGGCGGTGTGGGTCAACAGGTGACGTACCGTCATCGGCCTGCTGGGCGGCGAAAGCACGGGGCGGCCTCCGTCCATGCCCCGCAACACCTGCATCCGCCCGAGCTCTGGCAAGTAGCGCGCGGCCTCGTCATCGAGCTGGAAGCGTCCTTCCTCAAAGAGCGTCAGCAGCGCAGCCACAGTAATCGGCTTGGACATGGAGTAGATGCGATAGATTGCGTCCGCACCCAGAGGCTTACGCGCGGCGACGTCAGCCCAACCCACGGCGCTCTGGTGAACGATCTCTCCGTTTCGTGAGACAAGGGTGGCGATGCCGGGAAGTATGCCCTTATCCACATAGCGCCGCATGTGCGCCGTGATCCGCGCCAGGCGTGGCGAGGAGAACCCGTGCTTTTCTGCGATTCCGCTGGACATGAAAGGCTCCTTCGTCTGTGTAGATAGTGGTCCGCAGCCGGCCGTTCCGGCCGCCAAGGTCTGCCACATCGGCACTCGGCCTCCGGGTGGGACACGCGCCTCACGGCGGACCCAGGCTGCCGGTACCGGGCCCCCGTTTCGCTAATCCTGTTCCAGGAGCACCTCGCCGGTTGTCCCATCGATCACGTAGAGCAGCGCCCTCAGCGGCGGGTAGGTCACCGTCCAAACCAGCCCGTCGCTGCCCGCGTACTCCTCGCCGCTATCCGGCTCAAAGTAGGGGCGGGTGTGCAGCGTCGCCATCAGAAGGGCGTTACGATCGGCCTCAAAGCGCGCCGTGTCCCATTCCGGGTTCGCCTCGCGATAGGCGCGCCCGCCTGCCTCCTCGGCGATCTCGATAGCCTCCGGGCTGTCGATCGCCCAGCCAGCGGCAACACCGATGGGTTGCTTGCGAACCTGCGCCTCGTGCGGCTCTTCCACCGCCTCAAGCACCCCGTTCGGGCCGACGCGGAGATAGAGCGCCGTGTAGCCTTGCGCGCTGCCCGGCTCGACCGGGCGGACGTAAAAGAACATCCACTGCGCGCAGGTGCCCTGCACCAGATGGCTATCCCGCTCATAGCTCCCATATGGTGCGGCCTTGTGGCAACCGGTGACCTCGTACAACTCATAGCCCGGGCCCTGGGCGCGCGCCTCGGCCTCGGCCTCCGCCAGCTCCCACGCCTCTCGAGCGGTGAGTGCCTCCCGGAACTCGCTCTCGGAGCGACCAGGCTCCTCCGTGCCGACACCGGGGCCGGGTCCTTCCGGTTCCCCCGCTGCAGCGTTGGGCGTCTGAAGGGAGCCTACCGGGCCGGCCGGCCCGGAAGCCCGCGGCCCGCAGCCCGCCATCATCAATACGGCCAGCAAGCACGCCAGGCGTAAGGCGCGGAACCACATCTTGTCCCTCCAGGTGCGCCGGCGGCGCACTGACGCCAGGGCCGGATCATGACGCTGCCGCACCGAATGCTAGCCAACGTATGGCCGGTGTCAAGCCCCGGGACAGTTTGCCCCGAAACGTGACCCGTGGGAGAATGACGCCCGGTACAGTCACACCCGGGAGCTGGAAGGGGAGGAACCCGGATGGAGATGAGGCGCGCCCTGCTGATGGGCCCGCACGCCTTTCGCGTGGAGGACGTGATGGCCCCCGAATACGGGCCAGATGAAGTTCGGATCGCCATCCGCAGCTGCGGCGTTTGCCCCAGTGACGTCCGAATGTACACCGGCGATCGAGCGAACACCGAGTACCCTCGCACCGTGGGGCATGAGTGGGTTGGTCAAGTGCTGGAAGTCGGCGAGAACGTCGGCGGCGTGCGGCCCGGGGATCGGGTGGCCGCCTTTGTGCAGCGCGTGTGCGGGATGTGCCGCAACTGCCAGCGCGGATTGTTCAACCTTTGCCTGAATCGCCTTCCGGCCATCGAGGGAGGCTTCCAGACTGTCGGCAGGGCCGTGCCCATCGCGCTGGAGCCTATCCCCGAGGGGGTGAGCTACGAGGCCGCTGCGTTCACCGAGCCGCTGGCCTGCTGCATCAACGGAGCCGAGCGCACCCCGATCCGGCTCGGCGATACCGCCGTGATCATGGGGGCGGGGCCCATCGGGCAACTTCTGGCTCAGCTGATGCGCCTGCGCGGAGCGCGCGTGATCGCGGTGGACATGCTGGAGGAGCGCCTGGCGCTGGCCCGTGAGCTGGGCGCTTTTGCCGCGCTTAACGGCCGCGACCCGGACCTGGTCGCGCAGGTCCAGGCGCTGACCGGGGGCCTGGGAGCCGAGGCGGTCATCGTCGCCGTGGGCTCCCCCACCGCGGAGATGCAGGCACTGGAGCTTGCTGCGCCGGGCGGCTGCGTCAACTACTTTGCGGGGACCTACCCCAGCACCACCATCGCTCTGGACCCGAACACCATCCACTACCGGCAGCTCTGGATCACGGGGAGCTATCATCTCACGCCGTCGGGCTTTCGCACGGCCCTGGACCTGATCGCCCGCGAGCAGGTGCACGTGCTCCCGCTCATCAGCCACCGCTTCCCTCTGGAGGAGATCAGCGCGGCCTTTGAGACCGTGGTAAGCCGGTCCGGCATGAAGGTCATTATCAACATGTGAGGACGGCCCTCCGGGGAAGCCTGGCCTGTGCGATCGATGCGGCCTGGCTGCCCGTTCGACCGTCCCACTCGCGACGACACAGGAGCCTATCGACCGAAAGGCAGGGGCCGCATGTCCCGCAGAGCACTCTTGATGATCCTGTTGGCGCTGACGCTCTCGGCGTGCCGGGAGCCGCGGGCGCTCGCGCCGCCGTCCGTTGAGACGAGCGTCGCCTTCCCGCGGCAGGAGGCGCTCTCCGGCGAGTCTTCGAGCATGACGGCCGCCCTCACGGGCACCCTCGTCGAGGGCGAGGGGTGCCTTTGGGTCGAGGGACTGGTGGGTGCGGGACGCGTGTTGCCCGTCTGGCCCGCCGAGTTCTCCCTGGAGGCGCAGGATGGCGAGATCTCCGTGTCAGACGGCCAGGGCACACGCGTTCGGCTCGGCGAGGAAGTGCGCATGGGCGGGGGCTATCTGAGCGCGATCGATCCAGAGACCGAGTCGCAAATACCCGAAGCATGTCGAGGCGACTACTTTGTCGTAGGCGAGGGGTTCGCGCCGAACTTTCCCGAAAGCTCACCGCTCTTCAGCTACACGATTCTATCGCCGGGGTACCACCCGGCTTTGGCGCTCTATTACCAGCCGGCCTTCGTCAGCCGCCTCGGCGAGGCCACACAGATCCAGGGCACCCTGGTGCACTATGACAACGAGCGCTGCATCAGGTTGCAGACGGGCCTCAGCCCCGGGCCCGTGACGCTCCTCTGGCCACAGGGATGGCGTATCGTCGCCGCCGGCGGATCGCTGAGCGTGCAGGATGCCAGCGGAGCAACCCTGGCGAGACAGGGCGATGCACTGCACCTCAGTGGACGTTCCGTGCGGCAGGATTGGCAGTCTGACATCTACCGGCGGGCAGTGGACGAACTTCCCTTTGACTGCTGTTGCGCTTTCTTTCTGGTCGAGCGCATCGACTAGTCTCGCCAACTCTGCGGCAAGCACCCCGGGCCGATACATCCCTCATCAAATGTGCGAAACCCGCACGAATACCCCTTGACTCTCCCCTTGGCGGAGGGTGTAGACTGATCGTGTACTGCTGGCCAGCAGACACAGCATGCACTGGGAGGGGCCGTGCTCAAGATCGGAGATCTCAGCCGTCTGGCGCAGGTATCGGTCAAGACGCTGCGCTACTATGGCGACCTGGGGCTGCTCGTGCCCGAATGGATCGATCGGTACACTGGCTACCGCTACTATGCTCCGGACCAACTGGCGCGATTGAACCGCATCCTGGCGCTCAAGGATCTCGGGTTCACTCTGGAACAGATCCGCGGGTTGCTGGATCAACCGGTGTCAGCCGGCGAGTTGCACGGCATGTTGCGGCTGCGCCGGGCCGAGCTCGAGCGAACCTTGAGCGCGGAGCGGGCGCGGCTGCTTCGGGTGGAAGCACGGCTGCGCCGAATCGATCGTGAAGGGCGCGAGAGCGAGTACCCGGTGGTGCTCAAGACCATCGGAGCCCGGCAGATCCATGCGCTGCGTGCCCGCATTCCCGGCTACGGTCACACGCGGGAGTTGCTGGAGCGCCTCGGGCGGATCCTGCCCGGCTTTGGGACTGATGCTTCCGCCCCACCCATGGCCTGCTATCTACCCGACGCAGAGGGATCTGGCATGCGAGTCGAGGTGGGCGTGCCCGTCGAGGCAGGCAAGCACCAACGCCCGGTGCCCGAGGGACTCGTACTGACCTCCTGGAAGTCCGCGCCCGAGGCAGCCACCGCTCTCTATCCGGGAGATCCGGAGGGGATCGCCGAGACCTACGCCGCCCTGCTGCGTTGGTCCGCCGAAGGCGGCTACCGGGCCTCCGGGCCGAGCATGGAGCTGTACATCCACGGGCCCCGGGAGGGGCTCGACCCAGAAGCCTGGCTAACCGAGGTGCGACTGCCTGTGGTGAACCAGATCGATCTGCTCTCACCTCTTGAAAAGGAAAAGCTGATGAACCCAGAGATCAAGACGCTACCGACGTTCACGGTTATGGGGCAAGTCTACCGCGGCCGGAACGAGCACGGCGAGATACCCGCCATGTGGAATGCGATGGAGCCGCGCTGGCCGGAACTGGAGGCGATTCGCGCGTGCGAAGCCTCGGCCTACGGCGTCTGTGCAGAGGGGGAGTCCGACGGGATCTTTGAGTACCTGGCGGGTGTCGCAACAGAGCCCACCGTCGCGATCCCCGAGGGCATGAACCGCTGGACCGTGCCGGCACGCATCTATGCCGTCTTCCCGTGCCTGCTTTCCACCATCCACGAGACCTACCATCGAGCCCACCAGATCTGGCTGCCCACGAGCGGCTACAGGCGAGCCTCCGGGCCCGACCTTGAGCTGTACCCGGCGAGCTTTGATGACGGAGAGCCTTCGTCCGAGATGTACGTCTACATCCCGATCGAGCGTCAGGGCTAAGAGATCGAGACGGGGCTCAGCGTGGCGCACCAGGCTGAGCCCCGTTCGTTCGCCCGCCGGCCGTCAGGCCGCCCCGGCGGAAGGCTGGAAGAGCCGCTGAGCCAGGTTCGCCAGCGCGATGCGCCAGAAACGCCATTCGTGCGCATAGCCCGCCAACTCGCGCAGCGTGTACCGGACGCCGCGCTCGTCCAGCAGCCTCTTTACCACTTCGTGCGTGCTGATGAGCCCATCCTCCGTGCCTATCTGCAGTTCAAACAGCCGCAGCCGGCTGTTTGCTTCCGGGCCCAGGTTGGGTATCAGCTGAGTAAACACGCCGGGATCGACCACCCTCGTGATATCGGGCCCTCTCAGGCGCTCCGCCTGGGGCGGCGCCGGGATGTCCACGGCCGCGCCCGGCAGCAGGGGGAATCCTCCGCTAAGGACGGCCACCCAGGCGAAATGATCGAGGTTACGAAAGGCGCAATACATGGTCTGAGCGCCGCCCATCGAGAGGCCTGCGATCGCGCGATCCTCACGGCTCGTGAGCGTACGGTAGTGCTCATCCACGAAGGGGATCACGTCCGGCACAAGGCTATCGGGGAAGCGGAGGATATGCGTGCCCGGCGAAGGCCGCTGCCAGCCCGCCGGAAGTGGCACGTAATCCGGCGAAGCCGGCAGGAGCCCATTGCCATTCGGCATCACCACGATCATCGGCAGCGCCAGGCCCTGAGCGAGCAGATTGTCGAGGATCTGCGGTGCACGCCCGAGGCTCGTCCATCCGTCCTCGTCGTTCCCTCCCCCGTGCAACAGATAGAGCACCGGGTACCTCTCCGTACCTCTTTCGTACCCGGGCGGCGTGTAGATGTACATGCGCCGGTCCATCCCAAGCGTTGGTGAAGCGTACCAGACCTGGTGCAGCGTCCCGTGAGGAACCGGGTTGACGTCGTACAACACGGTGTGCGAACCCGGCACCCGCAGAGTGCTGCTGTACCGGGCGCCATCACGCATGTAGAGGGTGTTCCCTGGATCCAGCGACGGAACACCACCGATCTCGAACACGTAGGTATAGTACTCGGGCGGAAGTGGCCCGATCGTGGCCTGCCACAGGCCGTCTCCATCGCGGGGTAGTGGCACCTCGTTTCCGCCCGGCCAATCGGCGTAGCCGCCCGTCGTATTGCGTACGCTCACTGCAGGCGCATCGGGCGCCCACAGACGAAAGGTGACGCATCCGTCGGCATGGATTTCCGGGGAGACAGGCTCCCCTCCTGTTTGTGTCATGGCGGTGCCCTTCCTATTGCAGGCTGCGTTCAGAACCGCTACCAGCGGATCACGCCCTTGATATAGCCATCGCTCTGGTGTGCCGCGATCTCGAACAGCTCGGGCGCCTGCTCCGGGGACATGACGTGAGTTACCAGAGGCTTGAGGTCAAAGACGCCCTTCTCCATGAGGGGAACCGCCCGAGCAAAGATCCGCGAGAAGTTGGGCGAGATGCTTGGCGAAGCGTTGCCGACCTCATAGCCGGACATGTGCCAGGCCCCGAGGTCCACGCTGCGCGGGCCATCCTTGTGCCACGAAAAGATGCAGAGCCTGCCCTGCTTGCGCAACAGGGAATAGTGGTAGTCAAGGGCCTCCTGCGTGCCCGCGGCCTCGACAACGATGTCATAAGGGCGTGCCGCCAGCGCCTCGAGCGCCTCTGTGCCCTCTGCGGTGTGGGGGTTGATCGTCTGCGTGGCGCCGAACCGCTTCGCCAGCTCCAGCCGGACCGGGTTGATCTCGATCGCCACAACCTCGGCAGCAGCGGTATGGACCAGACCCTGAACCAGCAGCAGGCCCATAAAGCCCGTGCCGATCACTGCCACGCGATCCCCGGGTACGACGCCGCACCACTCGATGCCGTTCATGGCGCACGAAACGGGCTCCGCCTGCCAGTGTTCGAAATCGGTCACATCGGGCCGCAGTTTGGCGAGAGCCGTCTGCGGCACATTCGCATAGTGCCCCCAGAGCGCCGCGTTATCCCCCATAGCGGTGACCAAGTCGCCTTCGACGAACCCCTTGACCCGCGCGCCTACCTTGCGCACGATACCCGCACCTTCATGGCCGTGCAGGAAGGGATAGGTTGTCCCCGCCGGCAGGATCCCTTTGTACAGCGCCTGATCCCAGGCGCAGAGCGCCGTGGCCTTGAGCTCAATCTGCACCTCGCTAAAGTCCGGATCGCCCAGCTCAAACTCGCGCAGTTCAACTCTGTTCGGCGCGACATAGTAGATGCCTTGTGTTCTCAACAGATCCTCCTTCACCGGGCTCGTGACCCGGCCGCTAACCCCGCCACCGACCGCTCGAGGCGGTTGATGCATCGCTACGTTGCCCTCCACACCGGCGGCGCCAATGTAGCGCTGGGGCTGCCGGGCGTCAAGGATGTCGCCGCCCAGTAGGGGCCGCTCTGGCGATCAGCGTGCGGCTGGCCCGGCCTGCCACACAGCGAGGGAGAACTCGTGGGGGGAGTCGCCGTCCGCGGCATGCAGCCAGCCCAGCCGAGCCGCGGCGAGGCTGATGGCCCCGTAGGTACAGACGCGGATCGCTCGGGAGCGGGCCTCCTGCTGCAGCTTTGCCCAGAGCGCATCCAGAATCCTCCCTTTGAACGGCGTGAACAGGTAAAAGACCGTGCCCTCGCTGAGATCCGCATCGCGGACATCGGCGCGCTCGAACCGCACCCGCTCAAGACGGAACTCGCCGGCCAGGGAATCGGCAAAGGCGTGATACTCGGGCTGGACCTCGACGCCGCGGGCCCGCACGCCGCTAAGCCAGTGCACCAAGAGGGCCGCCCGCCCCAGGCCGGACCCGAGATCGAAGAAACAATCAGACGCCGCCAGAGACACATGATCGATGAGATCCAGCAAAACCCGTACGGGGGAATCCTCCAAGTGGACAAAGTCGCGGTCCTCGATGGTGGGAGAGCCCCGGAATCGCTCCAGACGCATGATCCCATCGACCAGCCGGTCCGCCGGTTCCTGCTCGATGTGCAACGCCCTCCGCTCAGGGGTATAGGCCGTCAGCCGGTCCAGTTCGGACCTCAGCTCGGCTGGCGTGAGCGAGCCTCGGAGCAGCCCTTGGCGCAGGCGCGCACAGTAGGCCGCATTCGAGGCCTCCAGTTCGCCTACAAGTCGCTGGGCCCGTCTCAGAGCCGGACGGCTACCGTACCCCGCATGGCGGAGGACCTCGCAGATATCCTCCGCGGCCTCCAGCAGGGCCACCCGCCGCGCGAACGCGTCCTCGCTCAGCCGCTCGGCTTCCGCAGTGAGTTCGTTCAGATCCGTGATCGCTCTATCCACACCACCCCCTGTACGCACGCCATATACGAGCCCCCGCAAGTGTACCCGAGCGGGCCAGAAGCGTCATCCGAGGAGACCAGCCTACCCCGTTGCGCCACAGCTCCTGGCGGACGCACTGGCATGCTATCCCTGCACATCTGATGCCGCTCCACAATGCTTATTTGCATCTGTACTCTATTGATTATGCACGGCGGAACCCTATACTGCAGTTGACTTTTGGGCCCTTGGCTTGCCCGGGTCCCTCAGAACAAAGGAGATCGATAGCGATGCCTTATGCTGCATGCCCTGGTTGTGATCAGAATATCTTCCTAAAGCCCAACTACAAGCTCGGCGACATCGTGTACTGCGACAACTGCGAAGCCGACCTCGAGATCGTGAGCGTCAACCCCCTCGAGCTGGACTGGCCCTGGGAGGAGGACGAGAGCGAGGACGAGTTCGACGACGAGAGTGACGAGGAGTGGGACGACGATCTGTAGTGCGTCAGTAGGTTGACGGCAAGTCCTGTCTGCGTCAGTCGGGGCGAGGCTCGAGCATCGGGCCTCGCCCCTTTTGCTTGCCCGGAGCCCCGCATCCGCTATACTCGCCACAGACCAAGCCACGCGGGTGAGGGAGGATGAAGCATGCTGGCGCTGATCCTGTGCGAAGAAGCCGATGAGACGGCGCTCCTGGGCCTCGCAGCGCAAAGGGCAGGGCTCACGGTTCAGAGCACTCCACGGCTGGATCTCGCGCTCCGAACGCTGGAACGCGGCCAGTTCAGCCTGATCGTGGCGGCGCCCCGCTCGGGGGCGCTGGTAGATGCCACACGCCGCCTGCGGCTCATCTCCAGCGCGCCGTTGGCGGTCATCTCCCCCAGCCGTGATGAGGATACGCTCTGCCGCATATACGATGCTGGCGCCGACGAGGTGCTGACACGGCCCTACAGCGCACGGTTGCTCATCGCGCAGTTGCGGGCGCTCCTGCGCCGGGGCGTGGGCACCGAACTCACCCCGTTGCCCAGCCTCCAGGCCGGCGATCTCCACCTGATCCCCGCCACACGCACCATATCCGTAAGCGGCAGAGAGCCTCTGCGGCTCACGCCGCTCGAGTTCCGCTTGCTCTACACGTTGATGACGCACCCCGGACAAACGATCCCGACGGAGACCCTGATCGAACGCGTGTGGGGATACGAGGGAGAGGGCAGTGTGGAGTTGGCGCGCGGGCTCATCAGCCGGCTGCGCAGCAAGATCGAACGCAACCCTCGCGAACCGGAACTCATCGTCACCGTGTCGGGCGTGGGCTACTTGCTGGCCGTGGCGGACTAGCTTCCGCTACGCCTGCTAGAGCGCCATCCGCCTGGCCGCCTCACGGAGTACGCGCGCCTCCACCGGGGGAAGCTTCCCAGCGTAGACCTCGAGCTCTTCCTGGCGGTAGCGCCGCGGCCCCACGAGCGGATCGCTCTCGTTGGCGCAGAGCCCATCGATGAGCATGGCCAGGACGTCGCGCTCGCGCTGCGAGCGCTGCGATGGGGTGGCCTCCTCGGTCTCGTTGAGCAGACGCTGGAGCGTCGCCCGATCCCGTACGAGGCGCGCCGCCTCGCCGCCCGTCTCCAGGACCGTGCGCAGCTCAAAGTAGGCCGAGTCCCCTTCACGAAGCTCCATCAACAGCAGCTCCGCGTAGCAGTTGATGCCCACAAAGATGTTGTTGAGGCCATGGAACAACTCGCGAATGATGCTGTTGGTGTGCGAAGGGGTCATCTCAGGGGAGCGAATCCAATCACGCAGCAGTGCGAGGATCTGGCCGATGTACTCCATCGCTCGCACAGTGGACTCGCGCACGACGATCGCGTCCTCAACGGACTCGGGATCGGTCAGCGGGAGAAGCCCGGCGAGATCCTGGCTCACCTGCTCGATGTCGAGAATGCAGCGCCCAAGGCCCATCCCGCTCACGAGAAAGTTCAGAGCCGCCAGGTCGATGCGCTCGAGCGCCTCCGGCAGCGCCTCACCGAGGAGCGACTGAAGGTGCCCCTCCAGCTGTTCACGATATGGCAAGCCGCCCGGGGCGCTGGATGCCGTGTCCGTCATGGGTCCTCCGCAAGCATGTGTCGACTCTGTAGACTATAAGTCATAGGGGAAGCGGCTGTCAATCGGCTAACGTCGTTGCCAGCCGTTGCGCGCACGTGTACCATGTATGCGATATCCAGCAGGAGGAACAACATGCACACAGTGAGGCGAGTCTTTCGGGTCAACGGAGAGCCCTTCTTCCCTCTGGGCGGACAGGTGCACAACTCCAGCGGATACAACCTGTCCGAGTTACAGCAGGCCTTCAAAGCACTGGAGGTATTGGGGGGGAACGCCATCGAGGTGCCCATCTACTGGTCTCAGATCGAGCCTGAGGAGGGGCGGTTCGACTTTGCCGTGCTGGACGAGCTTCTGGAGGGCTGCCGCTCCCGGGGCCTCCGGCTGATTCCACTCTGGTTCGGCACCTGGAAGAACGGCCAGATGGAGTACACGCCCAACTGGGTCAAGACTGCCCCCGATCGCTTCCGCCGCGTAGTGGCCCCGGCCGGCTTTACCATCCCGGTGCTCTCGTCGCAGTGCGAGGAGAGCCGCCGGGCGGACGAGCGCGCCTTTTCCGCACTGATGCAAGCCATCCGCGAGCGAGATGCAGAGGAGCAAACCATCATCGCAGTGCAGGTGGAGAACGAACCCGGCATCCTTGGGTGTGATCGGGATTACAGCGCCGAGTCCACGGCGACCTTCCACAGTGCGGTCCCGAGCGAGTTGATCGCACTCGTCGCCGCACATCCGGATACGCCAGTGCACACGGCCTGGAAGGAAGCGGGAGCGAGGGAGGGCGGCAACTGGCCGGAGACGTTCGGATGGCGGGCCGGCGAGTTCATGACGGCCTGGCAGATCGCCCGGTACATTGACAGTCTGGCCGCCGCGGGGAAAGCCATCCATAACGTACCCATGACGATCAACGTCTGGCTGGGAGAGGGTGGGCACCGGCTCGCCGGGGACTATCCGTCCGGTGGCGCCGTGACCCGGGTGCTGGACCTGTTCAAGTGGCTCACGCCGCACATCGACATCATCGCACCGGACATCTACTCGGCGGCGACCGAGAGCTACCTCTTTGAGTGCCGGCACTATGCCCGGGAGGACAACCCCTTCTTTGTGCCGGAATCGGGCTCCCGCGGCCCTAACGCCCGGACGATGTTCTACGCCCTCGGCACCTTTGACGCGATCGGTTACTTTTGCTTCGGCGTCGAAAGCATGCTCGATGAAGAGGGAATGCTCCGTCCGGAATCACGAGAGGTAGCCGAGAGCTTCCGGGTAGCCCGCGAGGCCATACCCTTGCTGCTCAAGTACCAAGGCACCGGCAGAATCCACACGGTGGTGCAGGAAGAGCATGCCATGGGCCAATATCTGGAAGTCGGCGACTATCTCGCCTTTGTACGCTATGCCGATTCGGACATGCCCTACCCGCGCGGCTACCTTTACCCCCGGCGCGGCGGCCCCGAGGGTTTCGATCGAGCCAGAGGTCTGATCATCCAAACCGGCGAACGCGAGTTCTACCTGGCCGGTGGACCTTTCCGGGTGACATTCAAGCGCAAGCCCGCTCCCGATGCCGAGTTGACCCCCTCCATGGCGGCCTCGTTGATGAACGAGGATCTGCCGGACTTTTGCCTCGTGGAGGAGGGTGGGTTCGACGCGCAGGGAGACTGGAAGGCCCGCCACTGGCGCAATGGGGACGAGATCACCGGCGGGTTGTGGGTGGACGTGCGTTCAGGGCTCGTCCGCGCGCAGTTGACGGCCTAGCGCCGGCAGGAGTGATGGGGGGGCGCCTTCGCCCCCCTGGTACAGCACGCCTCGAGCCAGATCTGGCTCCGCGATGCCCGGTGGCGCACGGCATCCCCGGTGTTACGTCTGGAACCGTCGCGGCGCCCTCTCTGGGGGCCCATTGCCCGCGGGGACGGGTGTTACCGGCCGCTCCGCCCGCCGGGCAAGACTGCGCTTTGCGCAAAGCTCAACCGGGCCGGTGGACAGCCCTGGGGCCCGGTCGCGCTAGAGCGCCAAGTCCTCGTCCCCTCCTGCGGCGCCTTCTGGCCTACTGACTTGCGACCGTGGCGCCCTGATGCTCACGCGGCGCGTCCAGCGGGCCCGTGCCGATTGTGGCGTCCTGCGTGCGACACATTTTCCGGCCTGGCCGCGGCCATGCTACAATAGCGCCGTTCGAATCAGCAAGAGGACCAGGCACAAGGAGTACTGCCATGCCCGAGAGCGGCTTTTGGCCCGCACTACTCTTGACAGCTTTCGCAGGTCTTTCGACCGGGGCCGGCAGCCTGATTGCTTTCTTTTCCAAGCAGACCAACATGCGGTTCTTGTCCTGGGCCACGGGATTCTCCGGCGGCGTGATGCTCTATGTGTCCTTTGTGGAGATCCTGCCCAAGGCCGTAGAGTCCATCGACGCGGCCCACAGTCTCAACGGCGCCGAATGGATGGCCACGGCTTCGTTCTTTGCCGGAATCGCGCTGACCTTTATCATCGACCAGTTGATTCCGCACGCGGATAACCCGCACGAGTCCCGGTCAGAAGAGGAGCTGGCGTGCGTCGGCGATCTCTGCCCGATCCCCGCGGAGGACGAACGCCCCACGGCGCACCTGGAGCGCACGGGCATCTTTACAGCGCTGGCGGTGGGCATCCACAACTTTCCCGAGGGTATGGTGACCTTTCTTGCGGCGCTGGCGGATCCAGCGCTGGGCGTGAGCATCGCGCTCGCCGTCGCCCTGCACAACATCCCCGAGGGGATCAGCGTCTCCGTGCCGATCTACTACGCCACAGGCAACCGCCGGCGGGCCCTGCTCTGGTCCTTGCTGTCCGGGCTGGCGGAGCCTGTGGGCGCGCTGCTGGGGTACGTGGTACTGCGCCGCTTTATCACTCCGGCGCTGATGGGCGTTTTGTTTGGGAGTGTGGCCGGGGTGATGATCTACATCTCGCTGGACGAGTTGCTGCCTACCTCACGGACCTATGGGCGGGGGCACGATTCGCTCTACGGCCTGATGGGCGGTATGGCCGTGATGGCCCTGAGCCTGCTCCTGTTCTAGGCCTGGAGCCCTCGCAGCCACAGCTCAGCGGTAGCCCAGCTCCCTGAGGTACTTTTCGTTCGAGCGCCAGTTCTTGCGCACCTTGACCCAGAGATCCAGGTAGACCTTTTGCTCAAAGAAGGCCTCCAGCGCCACGCGGGCGCCCGAGCCGATCCGCTTGAGCATTTCCCCTCGCGCGCCAATGACGATCCCCTTCTGGGAATCCTGCTCCGTATAGATGCCCGCCGCGATGAACAGCATCCCGTTCGGGCGCTGTGCGAACTCGCTCACGATGACGGCCACCGCATGGGGAACCTCGTGACGCAGGTTGAGCAGCACCTGCTCGCGGATCAGTTCGGCGGCGACAAAGCGCTCGGATTGATCGGTCAGCTGGTCCGGCGGGTAAAAACGTGGACCCTCCGGCAGATAGCCTATCACCTGTGAGAGCAGTTCGTCCGTGCCGAGCCCCTCTTCGGCGCTGATCGTCACCTCCCGGCTGAACTGCCCCAACGCCCTGTAGGCGGCCTCGCGCCCATCGAGGAGTTCGCCGGACACCAGATCGCGCTTGTTCATCACCAGAATCGCGGGAACGTTGACAAAACGGGCCACCAGCTCGGCCACATGGCGATCGTTCGCATCGGGCGGAGAAGACAGGTCCACCATGAACAGGACGATGTCGGCGTCCGGCACGGCGGATTCGGCCGCCGCCACCATATAGTCGCCCAGTGCCGTCCGAGGCCGGTGCACGCCCGGCGTGTCCACAAAGATCACCTGGGCGTCGTTGCGGGTGAGGATGCCCAGCAGACGCGTCCGCGTGGTCTGGGGCTTGGAGGTAACGGCAGCTACCTTCACGCCCATCCACCGATTCAGCAGCGTGGACTTGCCCACGTTGGGCTTGCCCACCAACGCCACAAAGCCGCTGCGGTGGGAAGCAGGCAACTCTTCTGCAAACAGCGGCGAGGCGTCGATATCGGGCTCTTGTTCAGAGGCAGGGACCTCAGGCCACCAGGTATCCATGGATCGATCCTTTCGGGAGGTGTTCCGCCATCCGCCGTTCGAGCGGCGGCGCACGGCGCTCAGATGCGCGTCGAAAGCGGGTTGAAATCGGTATGTATGTCGTAAAAGTCTTCGTCCTCGGCCTGCTTGAGCGCATGGACGATGCGGTAGGTGAGCGGAGTCATCAGGACCTCCAGACCGACCTTGAAGACATAGTTGGATACGATCACGTCAGACAGCAGGTCGCCGGAGAGCACGCCGCCAAAGGCGATCACCACAAAGAGCAGCGTATCGATTCCTTCTCCCACCAGTGTCGAGGAGATCGTGCGGAGCCAGAGCCAGCGTCCTCGCGTCCGCACCTTGAGGCGAGCGAGCACCCAGGAGTTGGCGACGCTTCCGGCAAAGTAAGCAATGAGCGAAGCGGAGACGATCCTCGGCGCCATGCCGAGGATGGCCTCGTAGGCAGCCTGGTTCTCCCAGCCCCTGGCGGGCGGCAGCGCCCCCACGAGCGCAAAGGTCAGGGCCATCGTCAACGCCGCCACAAAGCCACAATGGATGACACGGCGGCCCCGGGCATAGCCGTACACCTCCGTGAGGATATCGCCAAAGATATAGCTCACCGGGAACAGCAGCGTGCCGCCATCGAAGGAGAAGGGGCCCAGAGCCAGGATCTTGGTCGAAGCGATGTTGCTGATGAGGAGGACCGCCACAAAGGCGGCGACGATCAGATCATAGTAGCGATAAGTGCGCGGCCTCGGCTGGCGCTCAGTCATGCCCACTCCGATGGGCGCCACGGCGAAGGCGTCCCGCTGCACAAATCCCGACCTGTGCACCGATGCCCGCGCCGGTTACGGCGGGCGCCATCACCCTCCGGATACAATGTCGACGAGGCGTATCTCGTCCTCCGGCTCCAGCAGCGTCTGGTGAGTGACAAGCTTTTTCCCGCGAATAGCGAGCACAGAGTGCGGGTCGATGCCCACTCGCTCGATCGCACGATGAATGGTGACGCCGCTTTCGGCCTCCCAGGACTCGTCATGATAACGTATGGTAGCGGAATCTGCCTCTGCCATCGCTCTCTCCGGTGTTTTGTGTTGGTTACGCCGATTCTACGGCAGTGCCTCAGCCCAGTCAACTGGCCATCCCACGTGCCCAACCGCTCCGCTGTTGCCCGGCGCCGCTCACAGTGCTAGAATAGCCGGGTTATCAAGCCTGCAGGTTCCCGGATTCGAGGTGCCCGCTCAATGTCCCCCCCCGCTCTTCCACGGCGTTACCTGGCTTTTCACTCTGCCGGTGGTGCGGCGCTGTACTCGGCCCTGGGCGCAGCGTGGGCTCTGCTCGGCCTGGTGGAGCTCAGGCCGGTGGCGATGCCGTGGGCAGCCGTCGCCCTGGGCGTCATCACGGGCCTCCTCCTGATCGGGTCGTTCCGCGCGATGCAGCACGCATCCCAGATAGCCGACGAGGAAATGACCCCCGAGGCGCGTGCCGAGCGAGCGCGGCGGACCGGGCACGCTCACTGGGTCCTGCGCGTGGAGGGCTTTGCGATCACCCTGGTCTCGGCAGCGCTCTTTTTGACATCAAACCACGCCTACGTGGCGCCCGCCACCGCCCTGATTGTGGGGCTGCACTTTGTGGCGCTGGCACCGATCCACAAAGCTCCGGGCGACGGAATCGCCGGGCTGCTCATCGTGGCCCTGGCGATCGCCACGATGATCTGGGTGCCCGGTATCCCTTCGATCCATCGCAACCCGATGAACCTCGCCGCTGGCTTTGGCACAGGCGGGATACTCTGGATGGGCGCCCTGGCGATGCTGCTTTCCCGCTCACCGGAGACACCGGAAACCTAGCCCACGGCTGGCCCCCGTAGGGAGCGATGCCTCAGGCTTTCCGTATCACCAGATCGATCACGAGCCCGATCACCAGTGAAGCGCCGATGACGATGATGGGCCAGGTGGTCTCCCCCATGGCATAGCGCAGGAGAAGGGCGATCGCGGCCCCAATCCAGAGGGATGTGCGCATACCTCTGTATCGTTGAATGTTTGGCTTCATCCGGCTCCTTCAGTCGAGCAACGCAGCGACATGGCCCATGGCCTTCAGGCCATGGCCTGTGATGGCCGAAACGATGACTTCACGGGGCCGGGCGCCCTGGGCGGCGTAGCGTGAGAGGCCGGCCAGCGCCGCCGCCGCGGTGGGCTCGAGAGCATACCCCACGCGCCACCAGGCTCGCAGCGCCGCGGCGATCTCCTCCTCCGTGACGGATATCACCTGGCCGCCGGTGCGCCGCACGGCGGCCAGCACTTGAGCCCCGCGCACCGGCTCGGGCACGGCGATCCCCTCCGCCAGCGTCGGCTGAACGCCCACGGCCGCCGGGAGCCCTTCATCCTGGTCGAACGCCGTCGCGAGCGGCGCGCAGGCCTCCGCCTGCACGGCGACAAGCCGTGGAGGCGCCGAGATCATCCCGGCGGCCACGAGCTCCTCAAAGCCCAACGCGGCGCCCAGCAGCAGACTGCCGTTTCCGACGGGAAGCACGACCGTATCGGGGGCCTTCCAGTTGAGCTGCTCCCACAGCTCAAAGGCAAAGGTCTTGGTGCCGTGCAAGAAGAAGGGATTCCAGACATGGCTGGCATAGTAGGCGGGGCCCGGTGGTTCTGTGGCCTCCACCGCCTGAAGTGCGGCCGCAGCTGCGGCCGAGCGGCCGCCCGCGACGGGGTGCACCCGGGCGCCGTAGGCCCGAATTTGCGCCAGTTTCTCCGGCGAAGCCCCATCCGGCACATACACATCGCAGGCTATCCCGGCGCGGGCCGCATAGGCCGCTATGGCAGAGCCGGCGTTACCGGACGAATCCTCGACAACCCGCCGGACGCCCAACGCGGCGGCTTGGCTGATGAGTACGGCCGCGCCCCGATCCTTGAATGATCCGGTGGGAAAGAGGTGATCCTGCTTGAGATACACGGGCACGCCGGCCACACGCCCATGTAAGAGCGGCGTGTACCCCTCCCCCAGAGAGACCGCGTCCACATCCTTGGGCAATGGCAGCGCATCGCGGTACCTCCAGAGGGTTGGGCCCAGGCGAGTGATCTGCCGCCGATCAAAGCGAGGTGTGTAGGCGATGGCGAGCAGGCCTCCGCAGGTGCAGCGCCAGACCGGTGCAGAGAGAGGGTACCGTGCGCCACAGCGGGTGCACACAAAGTGCTCAGCAGGCCGCCGCTCAAGCATCCGCCGTCACCTCGGCGATCACCTCGATCTCGACCAGCGCGCCGCGCGGCAACAGCAACGTCGGCACGGCTGAGCGTGCCGGCCGGTGCTCGCCAAAGGCCGCGGCGTAGGCGGCATTCGCCCGGCTAAAGAGGGACATATCACTAATAAAGATCGTCGCCTTGACGACCCGATCCATCCCACTGCCGGCCGATGCGAGAATGCGGGACACGTTGTCGAGTGAACAAGCCACCTGACCTTCGATCGTATCCGCTTCCACCTCCCCACTTTCAGGGTTGATGGGCAACTGACCGGACACAAAGACCAGGCCACCGGATACGATGGCGTGGCTATAGTGTCCCAAAGCCGCTGGGGCGTTGGCAGCCGTGACGCTGTGCATCTATCCTCCTACGGGTACAAACGGGACGCGAGGGCGAGTTGGCACCCCCTCTCCAACAGACCACGGCATTCTAGCACATCCACCGGCGAGGCGATAGCCGGGAGACCGATCGTGATATCGATCTCAACGGGCGATTGGTCTCTCCACCGCGCCCGTGCTAGACTATGTGGCAATGCGATCGGAGGGAGGGCATTAGGTTGAAGCGCACGCTTGTCCGCGACCTGTCCGGGCAGATGGACCAGCAAGTGACGGTACAGGGCTACGTCCACGCCATTCGAGACCAAAAGGTCGTGCAGTTTCTCGTGGTGCGCGATCACACGGGGATGGTCCAGGTCGTGATCGATCGAAGCGCGGATAACCAGAGGCTCAACGAGCAGGTATCGGCGCTCACCAAGGAGTCCACCATCAGCCTGACGGGACGGCTCGTCGCCAACCCCAGGGTGCGCATGGGCGGCATGGAGATCCTGTGCACCGATCTCTCCATCGAGTCCATCGCCGATCCTGCCCTGCCGATCGACATCTTTGGCCGCACAGAGACGAACCTCTCAAAGCGGTTGGACTGGCGCTTTCTGGATCTGAGGCACCCGCGGAATCAGTTGTTGCTCGATGTTCAAACGACGGCCGAATACGCCATGCGCGGCTTTTGGATCGACAACGGCTTTGTGGAGATCCACTCGCCCAAGATCATGGGCAGCCCGAGCGAATCCGGCGCGGAGCTTTTTGCGCTCAACTACTTTGGGCAGACGGCCTACCTGGCGCAATCCCCCCAGTTCTACAAGCAGATGGCCATCGCCGCCGGCCTCGAGCGTGTGTTTGAGATCGGGCCCGTCTTTCGCGCCGACCCCTCCCAGACCACGCGCCACGCTGCCGAGTTCACCTCCATCGACATGGAGATCTCTTGGATCACCTCGCACGAAGACGTGATGGAGATGGAGGAAAGCTGGCTGCAGCATGTGTTGAGCCAGGTGGCCGACAAGCATGGCGAGGCGATCCTGGAGCAGTTCGGCGTCGAGATCCGCGTCCCTTCGCTGCCCTTCCCGCGCATCCGGATGGCCGCGGCTCAGGAAGCGTTGGCTGCCGCTGGCTACCGGCCGCCCGCCGATAGCCGCCCGGGCGATCTGGACCCGGGAGGAGAGCGACTGCTCTATGATCTCGTCCGGCGCGAGCATGATCACGAGTTTGTCTTTGTGACGGATTACCCCGTCTCGGTGCGGCCGTTCTACCACATGCGGCAGCCGGACGACCCGGCGATCACGCGAAGCTTTGACCTGATCTGGAAGGGCGTGGAACTCACCACGGGGGCGCAGCGAGAACACCGGTACGAGGTGCTCGCGGAGCAGGCCCGGGAGAAGGGGCTATCCCCCGAATCGATCGGGTTCTACCTGGACTTTTTCCGGTACGGCTGCCCCCCTCACGGGGGTCTGGGCTTTGGCCTTGGCCGCATGCTGATGCTCCTGCTGGATCTCCCCAGCCTGCGGGAGGCCACCTTGCTGCACAGAGCTCAGAACCGGCTGATGCCCTGACGCATTCACCTTTCTCCACCGTTTGTTCGCGGCCGGCCGATGTGTTACGCTCGAGCTGTGAGCGCTGCCAGAACCACCCAGGAGGTCACAATGAAGAGACACGTAGTGGGCGCGCAGATGTACACCGTTCGCGAGTTCTGCCAGGACCGGGCCGGCGTGCGGGCCAGCATGGAAAAGGTGGCCAAGATCGGCTACACCGCGATACAGGTATCCGGGTTTGGGGATGTCTCCGCCAAAGAGATCGGGGCGATTGCCGCCGATAACGGGCTCAAAATCGTCTCCAGCCACATGGACTGGGAGCGGTTCATGACGGACCTGGACGGCATCATCGAGGATCATCAAGTATGGGATTGCAGCCATCCGGCTATCGGGGGCATCTTCCGCGGTTATGAGGGGGCCGATGGCGTCAAGCGGTTCCTGGATGATCTCGCCCCGGTGGCGCTCAAGCTGGCCTCGGCCGGCATGGACTTTTCCTACCACAATCACAGCCACGAGTTCGCCAAGTACGGCGGCGTCACCTGGTTCCAGATGATGGTCGATGGCAGCACCGCCGAGCAACTCAAGCTCGAGATCGACACCTACTGGGTTCAGCACGGCGGCGCCGATCCGGCCTACTGGATCCGCTACTGCGGCAAGCGCCAGCCCCTCCTTCACCTGAAGGATATGGTGATCACGCCACAGCGCGAGCAACGGTTCGGCGAGATCGGAGAGGGCAACCTGAACTGGGCGTCCATCTTTGAGGCGGCCGAAGAAGTGGGCGTGGAGTGGTTCCTGGTGGAGCAGGATCGCAGCTATGAGCGCGATCCTTTCGAATCGCTGGCGATCAGCTACCGTAACCTGAAGGAGATGGGGCTGAGCTAGCGCGCACCGCTCAAGATGCATCAGGGGCGAGGGCATGGCCCTCGCCCCTGCGCTTTGCCCCGAGGGGCTCAGTATCGCTGCTGGTCCGCAACAAAGCTCACCAGGTACACCAGGAACGGCACGATAACCAGCCCCGCCAGAAGATTCCAGTGGGCATCATCGGATAGCGCCGGCAGATACCCGATATGCGCGAACGAGGCCCACATCAGCCCGCCCCAGGAAAGCAGGGCCGAGACGCCGTAGGCGCGGCTGCCAGCGCGTTCGCGCAGCATCCGGCTGCGTTCATCGCGTTCCTCTGCGAGAAGCGTCCGGGCGGCCTGCTCTTCATGGCGCAACACCCACGCCCTCAACAGAAAGGATAGCCCCAGCCCGAGAAGCAAAATGCCCAGGCCGGCAACAATCCTGGGATCGAATGACAGCTTTGCTGCCAACCGGTCCAGGCCGATCCCCGCCAGGACGAGGGCCACCCCTCCCACAGAGAGCCACCATCCCAGCCGCAGCTGACGCGCGAACCACCGCCTACCGCTACTCATCCCGATCCTCCTCCGTGTACAAGAACAGGCTCTCAATGGGAATACCGAACTGGTGCGCCAGCCGGAAGGCGAGCAGGATAGAGGGATTGTAGCGGCCCCGCTCCAGCGAGATGATCGTCTGCCGTGAGACTCCCACCCGCTCGGCCAGTTCCTGCTGGGTCCAGCCCCGCTGGCTTCGCAGCTCCTCCAGCCTGTTTCTCACGCCTCCCCCCT
>JAAYAW010000062.1 GCA_012719135.1 Chloroflexota bacterium | reverse complement strand
TTTACCGATCGGCAGATCTACAGGCCTGGACAGACGGTGTACTACAAGGCGTTCCTGCGGCTGGATGACGATGGCGAGTACAGCCTGCCGGAGATGGGCACGCCAGTTCAGGCTTCGCTGATCGATAGCGAAGGCAGAGCCGTATGGAGCGATGAGTTGACGTTGGGTGACATGGGCTCTCTGGATGGCGAGATCGCGCTGGCAGAGACCGCGCCGCTGGGCTACTACAGCCTCGTCCTGCGAGTGGATGAGGAATACAGCGAAGTATCGTTCCTGGTGGCGGAGTACCGTGCGCCCGAGTTCCAGGTGAGCGTCAGCACCGACGAGGCCGAGTACGTCACCGGCGACAGGATGCAGCTATCGGTTGACGCGAGCTTTTTCTTCGGCGGACCGGTCTCCGGAGCCAACGTGCAGTGGCGCATCTTTGGCACGCCCTACTACTACGACCGATGGCAGGGCGAAGGCCACTACACCTTTGGGCAGTACGACTACTATGGATCGTCTGACGCGATCCAGGACACCGGCCTGATCACCGAAGGCGCCGGTCAGACGGGGCCCGATGGCCGCTTTACGGTTGACGTCCCGCTCGCGCTTCAGGGCAGCAACAGCCGTCGTTTCACGATCGAGTGCTCGGTGGTGGACCTGAATAACCAGGAAGTCACCGGCGCCACAACAGCCATCGTGCACGCCGGCGAGACCTACATCGGGCTGGCGACCGATCGATATGTGGGCACGGCTGGAGAGAGCCTGGCGCTGTCCTTTGTCTCTGTGGATACACAGGGTGAGGCGCTCGGCCGCGTGTCGATCGACGCATTGGTGACGCGTGAAGAGTGGTACAGCGTTCAACAGCTCACAGATGACGGAGACTACGTCTGGCAAAACGATGTCCGTGAGACGCCCGTGTACTCCACCACCATTCGTACCGACGCTGCTGGCAAAGCCGCGATAGATTGGACTCCACCGGAAGGCGGGACGTACGTCGTCACGGCGAGTGCACGGGACCGGTCGGGCAACGCTATTTCCAGCGAGCTGTACCTGTGGGTCAGCGGTAGCGGCTATGTGAACTGGGGGCACGACAACAACTACCGTATCGAGCTCGTCCCTGACCAGGACGTGTATGCGCCAGGCGATGTGGCGTCCATACTCGTCCCTTCCCCGTTCAGAGGGCCGGTCACGGCCCTGCTGACCATCGAGCGTGGCACCATTCTCGAGTACCGTGTTATCGAGATCGAAAGCAATAGCGAGACGCTGCGGCTGCCCATCGAAGCTGGCTATACACCGAACGTGTTTGTCTCGCTGGTGCTGGTTGCTGGCACAGGGGGAGACGAAAGCGAACCCGGGTACCGAGTCGGCATGACCATGCTGGAGGTGACCGCCGCAGAACGCGAGCTGGCCGTCTCCATCTCCCCCGATCGGAGTGGCGCGTACCAGCCGGGTGATGAGGCCGACTTTGAGATCGAGGTCACCGATCATCAGGGGAATCCGGTCCAGGCTGAGCTGACCGTTCAACTCGTCGACCTGGCCGTCGAGACGCTGGTGGGCGGGGAGCCCCCCTCCATCGTGGATGCTTTCTACCGTCAGCGCGGGCTCGGTGTGATTACCGCGTTGTCGCTCGTGCGCCGCCACATGCCCGAAGAAGTTGTCCCGGAAGAGGGCAAGGGCGGCGGTGGCGCTGGAGATGACGGAGGGCTCCGAACCGAGTTCCCTGCGACAGCCTTGTGGGAGCCAGCGCTGAGGACCGATCGAAATGGCACAGCCAGCGCCTCTGTGACCCTGCCCGACAACCTGACCACCTGGCGACTGCGCGTTCAGGCAGCCACCGGAGATGCCCTCGTTGGCGAGGGCGTGGCAGATATCGTCAGCAATCTGGACGTCATGGTCCGCCCCGCACTGCCAAGGTTCCTGGTGATCGGCGACCAGCCGCGCCTGGCGACCGTGGTACACAACAACACCGCTGAGGGCCTCGAGATCCGTGTGACGGCCCAGGCCGAAGGGCTCGAGCTCGCCAGCAGCGAACAAACGGTGGTACTGGATGCTGGAGACCGCGCGGACCTGTACTGGCCCGCCGTGGTTGGGGTAGCCGATCGGGTGACGGTGACGTTCAGCGCGCTAAGTGGACCTCTGCGTGACGCCGTCCGCATGTCCATACCCGTCTACCACGCGACAACACCAGAGACCGTTGGGACGTCAGGAGTCGTCGAGGGGAGTGAAACGGAGGTCATACGCGTCCCCGCGGTGGCGAATCCCGAGCAGGGCGGCCTGACCGTAACACTTGAGCCTTCACTGGCCGCCGCCATGCAGGAGGGCCTGGAGTATCTGCGGTCCTATCCCTATGACTGCATCGAGCAGACGGTCAGCCGGTTCCTGCCCAACCTCGCCACTCAGCGTGCCCTCGTCGCACTGGGATTGGAGCGGCAAGAACTGGAGGTGGCGCTCTCTCAGCAGATCGCACTGGCGTTGCAGAGAGTCTACGCCTTGCAGTCATTCGACGGGGGTTGGGGATGGTGGGCCGGAACCGAGAGCACGGCGACGCTAACGGCTTATGCGCTCTACGGGCTGGCAGAGGCGCGTGAGGCCGGCTATCTGGTCGATGACGTCGTCATCGAGCGCGCCGTCGAGTTCCTGTATCAGTACCTGAACGATACCGAGCCGGCAACACGGGACGACTATGACACACGGGCGACCGTTCTGTATGCCCTCGCCGAAGCCGGCGATGGCGACCTAGGCCGCAGCGTCACGCTCTTTGAGGATCGCGAGCACCTCTCGCTGTTCGCGCGCGGCTACCTCGCGATGGCGCTCTCCCTGCTGGAGCCGGATGAACCCAGCCGCGTACGCGCGCTGGCGGACGAGTTGGTTGAGGAAGGGATGCTTTCATCAACAGGACTCCACTGGGAGGAGCAGGAGCGCAGTCGCTGGCAGATGAACACGGATACCCGTACCACTGCGATCGTTCTGCGGGCGCTTGCCTGGGTGGATCCCGAGTTGAGTATCCTTCCTCAGGCCGTCCGATGGCTCACCATGGCACGGTCAAGCGGCCGTTGGGAGTCCACCCAGGAGAACGTCTGGGCCATCCTGGCCCTGACCGACTACATGTCGGCCACCGGAGAGCACGCCCCTGACTATGGCTATAGTCTGAGCATCAACGGTGTAATAGCCCTGGCGGGCGAAGCGACTGCAGACACCCTGGCTGAGACGGCGAGCTTGAGCCTCGGCATGGCCGAGCTAGCCCCCGGATCAGACACCTACATCAACCTGCAGAAGGAGCCAGCCGAAGGAAGCGGACGGCTTTACTATTCAGCCTATCTCCGGTACCTGTTGCCTGTCGCTCAGATCCAGCCGCTGGATCGCGGTATCATCGTCTATCGCGAGTACCTCGCTGAGGATGGTGCAGAGCGGTCCATCTCTCAGGCCGCCGTCAACGATCTGATCACCGTGAAGCTGACGGTGATCTCGCCGCGAGACCTGTACTACTTTGTGCTGGAGGACCCGCTGCCGGCGGGAACCGAAGCCCTGGATCCGTCCCTCGCCACCACCCGGCGTCTGGGTCATACGATGGCCCTGATCCCAGAGGGGGACGGGCAAGAGAACTTCCTCGGTGCCTGGTACCGCCAGTGGCCAACGCACAGCGAACTACGTGACGAGAAACTCGTGCTGTTCGCGATGCACCTCCCGCGGGGGACCTACGAGTACACCTACCAGATCCGGTGCACCACTGCGGGCGAGTATCTAGTCATACCGGCACAGGCCTATGAGATGTACGAGCCGGACGTCTTTGGCCGCACAGGCGGCACGGTGTTCACGATCGAGCCGTAGACTTTTGGAAAAAAGAGGGGGAGCCCGGCGGGCTCCCCCTCTTTCTGTGTATAGCCCATATCAGGCCAGGGCGTAGGCGCCGAGCACCGCGATCAGGTTGTTGAGCGCGTGCAGCACGATGCAGGGCCAGAGAGAGCCCGTTCGCTCGTAAAGCAGCGCAAAAACGGCTCCCATCGCCAAGATGGGCACCAGCGTGCTGAGGGAGAGATGAAATAGGGAGAACACGAGAGCGGACACGATGACCGCCAGAGGTATCCCCCAGCGCGCTCGGAAGCCCGCGTACATAAAGCCGCGGAAAAAGACCTCCTCAGCAAAGGGGGCCACCACGACGGCCACCGCCATGGCGGCCAGCAGCCCAAGAAATCCCTCCCCAAAGAGAGGCACGAGATCGGGTTGTCCCGGTAGCTGAAACCGCTCTGCAACGAGCCCCCAGAGTACGTCAACGGCCAGAATCGCCGCCAGCCCGCCCACCGTCAGGAGGACAACCCTTGCCGATCGGGCAGGCGCGAGCCCCAACGCTCGAAAAGGCAGGCGATGCTTCTTTGGGCCCCAGATCCAGGCCGGCAGAATGAACACACCCTCAAGCCCCATGCTCGCAAAGACGAGCAACCTCATGAACCCCTCATCCATGATGTCCAGGCCGGCCACGCCCGCCACAAGGGCGACCATCGCCACGGCGATAATGCCCGCCAGAAGCAGCCCGACGGCCACCAGCGAGCCTCGGAGCACGTCCCCGGGAGACCAGGGCGTCGCGCCAATCCCCTGGGCACTCGAAACCACGAGCCCTGTGGACACCTCGCCATCCGGGCGACGTTCGTTCATCCTGATCACCTCTCTGGTATTATGGCCGGAGTATCCTGTTCGTCCAGGACTGCCAGGGCTCATCTCCGGTTGCAGTCCACCCTGGGAGTACTGCTGGCAACGGGCCGGCATGCGTCCTATGTGACAATGATGGGGTTCCCAAACACCCATCCAACCGAGCGCCCGCGAAATCGACGTCGAGCCTCAACCCGGTACACGCCCGGCTCGCCCGCCGCATAATCCAGCCGGGAGCCGGTAGCCTCTGCGACCGGCACGCCATTGCGCAGCAGCCGGATGCTCGCCGGCGCCGGAAGATCGACGGACAGACGCGCCTCTTTCCCTCCGCTGAGCGTTCCACCGAACGTACACCCCTTCTCACCTCGTTCACCCACAAAACGTGCTCCCCGCGTGGGCGCCGCCAGATCGTAGCCGACAAAGGCCCTCCCAGCGGCCAGCGCCTCGTAGACAGATACCCGGTCCCGGCGCACGTCGCCACTCCAGCCCTCTGTGAGCAGCAAGTGGGTGTTCACGGCAGAAAAGAGATAACGGTAGCTGAGGATCCTGCGGCGCAGGGGCCCCAGCCTATACAGGCTCGCATGGGCATCGGATCCGGCAACGGCCCAGCAAGGCCCATCGGTCAGCATGGCATCCCAAAGCCGCAAGGTCTCTGGATATGGCCCCCGTATGGCCAGGCTGGGGAGATAGGCGTATAACAGGCCGTGAAGCACGGTGTGTATGTACGACTTGAACTCGGACATATAGTTCCACAACTCCACGCCGTGCAGCCCCGTGACGTCGCGATCCTCCCAGTTGATTTCGGGCTCGTTCGCCCGCGCGCCGCTGTGCTCGATCGGATGGGCGATAAAGGGCAACGCTCCTGCCCTTTTCGCGGCCGCGATCGCCTCCTGAAGGGTGGCCGCATGTGTGGCCAGATCGTCCTCGGCGCCCAGCACCAACAGATGGTTCCGATGGGGATGTACCGGATCGTTCAGTTCCTCGCCGACAAGGACGAGCACCTCACCGTACCACCCCTCCTCCTCGGGCCGGTATACGTTGTGATCTGTGACGATCAGCACTTCTACGCCGGCCTCGGAGGCCGCCTCGGCAATCTCGGGAACGGTTCCCGATCCGTCGGAGTGCACGGTGTGGATGTGCAGATTCACGACTCTCTCGATATAGTCGGTTGTTGGCATCCCCTTGTTCCCTCTCAGCGCGCCGCCGGCCGGCAGAGGCTACTCCCGTGAAGCAAGGAGCGCCTGAGCGAAACGTTCACCCAGAGCCTCTCCCTGGCGCAGCGTCTCGCGCGTGGGAGCGCCATTGAACTCCAGAGCATCGAACCAATCCCACTTGAGCGGCTCCGCGATCTCTTTCAGTTCGCGGAGCGCTCCGCCGCTCCAGCCGTAACTGCCAAAATAGGCTGCCTTGCGATTCATAATGCGCTTGTGAACGGCGTACCCGAGCATCTCCGCCACCGGCGGGAACAACGAGACCTCGTAGGTCGGGGCGCCTACGATGACTCCCGAGTGCATCCAGAGGGCCGGCAAGATGTAGCTCGCATGCGTCCGGGCCGCATCAAAGATCTCGAGAGGCAGGGAGGTGTGCGACACACCCTCAGCGACCGCGTTCATCATCCGCTCGGTATTGCCGTACATCGATCCATAGATGAGGGTCACTCCCGGATCGGCAGGCTGTGTGGCTAGCTGCGCCCAGCGCGTGTACAACTCCACGATCCGTTCCGGATGCTCTCGCCAGACCAGACCGTGAGATGGAGCGACGACGTCGATATCCAGCCCTTTCAGTTTGTCTATCGCGCGGAGGACCGGCCCACTAAAGCGAGCGACGATGTTCACATAGTATCGGAGTGCCTCCCGCGTGTAGAACGCCATATCCACACACTGGTCGTCAAAGACCCTCCCGGGAAGAGCACCGTATCCGCCAAAGGCATCACAGGAAAAGAGGACGCGATGCTCCGGCACGTAGGTCACCATGGTCTCTGGCCAGTGCACAAAGGGCACCATGTGGAACTGCAGCGCCAGCCCGCCCAGACTGACGGTCTCTCCGTCGCCAACGACCCGCGTCCTTCCGGTGAGCCCGTAGTAGGCAGACATCAACGGCTCTGCCTTGGCGCTCAGGAGGAACTCCGCGCGGGGCGCAAGGCCAGCCAGCAAGCCCGCCGCACCAGTGTGATCGGGCTCCATGTGATTGATGATGACATAGTCCAGTTCGGCCGGATCGATGATGTCGCGCAGTTGGTCCACGAACGCCGCGGCGTGATGCCCCGCCGCCATGTCAATGAGCGCGGTCTTGTCTCCCTTGACGAGATAGCAGTTGTAGGAAACGCCGGCCTCGGTGATGGGCCAGACGCCCTCAAAGAGATCCGTCGTTCGATCGTTGACCCCGATCCAGTAGATTCCCGGTCTCACTTCAATGGCCGGCATATTCCCTCCTGAATGTATGGCTGCCTGCCGCCTCGGGTGCAGAACACCGATTCTGACCCTCGACACCTTTCCCGTGCCAGGACCGCGTCCACTCTAGACCACGCGAGGCACCCGAGCCAGGATCTCCGACACCACCTCATAGTTGATCGTCCCCAGTTGGCCGGCGACGTCCTCTGCCGAGAGTGTCTCCTCACCTTGCGTTCCGATGAGTGTCACCTCGTCTCCCTGCCTGACGGAAGCGATCCCGCTTACATCCACCATGGTCTGATCCATGCAGACCCGGCCTACCACCGGGGCGCGGTGCCCGCGGACCAACACGTACTCCCAGTGGCGCGGGGAGCGGCGAAAGCCATCGGCATAGCCCACCGGGATGACTGCGATGCGCGCCGGTGCCTGCGTCACATAGGTACACCCGTACCCCACACAGCTGCCGGCAGGGAGTTCCTTAACCTGCGCGATCTGACACTTGAAGGACATGGCCGCACGGTATCCTTCGGGCAGCGGCGTCTCTGGCGATGGGGCAAGCCCGTATAGGATGATGCCCGCGCGCACCATGTTATAGTGACTGGCAGGTATCTTGATCGTCGCAGCGCTATTGGCCACATGGACTTTGAGCGGCAGCAGGTGCTCGCGGCGGAGTTGCTCCACAACGCTGCTGAACGCGGCAAGTTGCCCGTCGGTGTGGGCGAGATCCTCCTCGTCCGCACTTGCCAGGTGGCTGAACAAGCCCTGCACCTCCAGGCCCGGCAGGCTGGATGCCGCGCGGATCAGCGGCAGCACCTCATCGGACAAAAGACCCAGACGCCCCATCCCGGTATCCACCTTGACGTGAACAGAGGCGGGCCTGCCCAGGTCGCGGCCCGCCCTCGCCAGCGCCTGGGCGACATCAAGCGAGAAGATTGTGGAGGCGATATCGTGACGCACCGCCTCTCGAGCCTGCCACGCGGGTGTGTAGCCCAGGTTCAGAATCGGCACGCGGATCCCCGCCTGGCGGAGCTCTATACCTTCGCCCAGACAGGCCACCCCGAGCCAGGTCGCCCCCTTGTTAATCACCGTGCGCGCCACGCGGCGAGCGCCGTGCCCATAGGCGTCGGCCTTGAGAACCGCCATCAGTTCGACACCGGGCGCGAGCCTGTTCAGGGTCAGTCGCGTGTTGTTGGCGATGGCATCCAGGTCCACTTCCACCCAGGTAGGCCGGCCCGGACGACGCAGGTGCACAGCCTGCCAGCCGCTGTTCTGACGCACGAGCACCTGCTCCGGCTCTTCCGATTCGGCCAGGAGGCCACGAACGATCTGCTCCATGCGTGCCGCAGCACTTCCCTTGATGAGCACCAGGTCCCCATCGGCCAGCTCTCGTCCCACAGCCTCCAGCACATCCTGCTGAGAGTAGCTCACCCGCACAGCGCCGGCGCTCATGCCGGCGCGCAGGGCTTCATCAGCGGCAAGCGCGGCCAGATCGCCCTTGGCAACCATGCGGTCAGACACCTTCGAAACGCGCCGGCCCACGTCGCGGTGTAGAGCCTCCGCCTCACGCCCGAGATCCGCCATATCGCCCATAACCACCCACCGGCGACGGGCAGGCAGCGCCGCAAGGGTATCGAGTGCCGCGGCGAAGGACTCTGGGCTGGCGTTGAACGTGTCGTCCAGCAAGAGGCTGCCGCCACGCCCAGCCAGCGGCCGGAGGCGGCCCGGCAGCGGTATCATCTTCGAAAGGCCGAGAGCGATCGTCTCCGCACTCAGCCCGTACTCACGGCTGACGGCATAGGCGATCAGCATCGTGTTGGCGTGGTGCGCTCCGAGCCAGGGGACTTGCAGACGGATGAGTTCCCGCCCGTCGTGCACCGTGCAGGATGTCCCCTGACTGGTGATGGCTAGATCATCCGCCCAGAGATCGTTCGCCGATGATTGGCCCACCAGAACCACACGCGCCCGTGTCCGATGAGCCATATCCCGAACGTGAGGGTCGTCGCCGTTCAGAATGGCAAGACCATCCTCCGGCAGCGCTTCGACGAGCCGCCCCTTTTCCTGGGCGATGCTCTCGAGATCGCCCAGATCCGCCAGATGACTGCGGCCAACGGCCGTGACGACTCCTGTCAGCGGATGGCAGAGCCGCGCCAGTTCGCGGATTTCGTCCGGGCTGTCGCTGGCCATCTCCAGGATCGCCAGCTTTTCGTCACGCAGTCTCCCCAGGGCGATCGGCAGGCCATAGCGACCGTTATAGCTTCCTTCGTTGCGGAATACGGGCAGGCGACATTCCAGGACGGAGGCGATAGCCTCTTTCGTACTGGTTTTGCCTACACTGCCGGTGACGCCTACCACACGCACGTCCCGATCTGCCAGCACCCATGCCGCATAATCCAGCAGCGCCTGTTGCGTATCGTCTACCTGAATGCACGCAATACCATCGGGTAGCCCCCCTTCCGGTACGCGTTGGCACAGCACTCCGCTGACGCCTCGGGATAGCGCGTCCAGGACATAGTCGTGGCCGTCTCCCGAATCAGTCACCACGGCAACAAAGAGCTCCCCGGGCTGGGCCAAACGGGAGTCGTAGCAAAAGCCGCTCACCTCGGCCGCGGCACCCGCGAAAACAAGAGTGCCTCCGGTTGCCGTCACCAAATCCACAATCCGAATCATCCACGTCCCTTCCGGGCAAGTTGTCGTGATTGTACCATGCGGCCCGACCACACCCAAGCCTGAGCGTGCTCCGAGCGCCGCGAAGGTGATGTACT
>JAAYAW010000061.1 GCA_012719135.1 Chloroflexota bacterium | reverse complement strand
GGCGGCACCCCGCGGACGACGCCGCTTGTGCTGGTGAGCACCTCGCAGACGTGGCCGCGCGCTGAGAGCGCCACGACCATGTCGCGGCAGAGCTGCTCATAGCCCCCTACCTCGTAGGGAGGGTAGTAGTTGGTCAAGAAGAGGATACGCATGATGTCTATCTGCCCCTTGACTTCTGCAGAACACACCGCATCCCGGCGCGCGCTGTTACCAGCATATACCTGCTGGCGGCGTCCAGTCGGCCCTGCCGAAGTTTCCAGCGGGTCATTGGCCACGCCTGACTGGCAAGCGTTCGATAAGATTCTTGGGCGTGTCTCGCGCAGTCTTTCGGCAGCCCCGCCGCAAATGCGATGTCTAGCGCCTTGAGCACATCCTCATAGTCTCGGCCCGAGCCTGCAAATCGCACGGTTTCCTGCTCCGGATGCTGCCGCTGCTGGATTAGCGGGTCGGCGATATAGCCCACGTCGTATCGTGAGGCGATGCGGAGCCACATCTCCAGATCGACAGCGAACGCGAGACGGGGATCAAATGGGCCCAGCTCGCGGTAGCAATCCGAACGAACCAGGACGGACGGACAGGAAACCGGATTGCCCTGGCGCGCAATAAGCGCGAACATCTCCGAGCCCTTCATCACCGTGTCAGCCTGTGGCTGGTCGGTCCAGTGCCCACCGATAGTGCAACCATCAGCGTCGATGCGCTCGATGTTCGAATACACCATGCCCACCGACGGGTGCGAGTCAAGGAACCCTACCTTGGCCGACAGGTTGTCGCATCGCATCACATCATCCTGATGGAACACGGTGATACATCGTCCCCGGGCGAGTTCCAGGCATCGATTCCAGTTCCCGGTTAGGCCCAGATTCGCTTCATTTCTATGCAGGCGGATTCTGGGGTCATCGACACCTTCCAGTATGCTCGAGATAGGAGGATCCGAGGCATCATCCACAATTAGCAACTCAAAGTCAGAATAGGCCTGAGCGAGCACGCTCTTTACGGCAGGCAGGAGATATGGGCCAGGGTCATATGCAGGAATACAGACGCTGACCATTGACATTGCGATCGTCACAGAGCGCTCGCTTCCTGGCCCAGAGCGCTCCTGGCGAGCGCTCTAGCGAGCCCACTGACGTGAGCGCCTGTCACATGCTTTGGATCGAAACGAAGCGCACGCAACCAGAAGCTTCGTGAGCAGCGAAGCCGTCTTTGCTGATATGCGACCATCGCCAGGGCCTGATATGCCGTCGATCTCACCACTGACGCGTGAGGCCGGTCGAGGTTGTCGCAGACATGGTCGACGACCTCCTTGACGACTGTTTCGGCAGCAGCCATGTCCAGCGTATTGCCGTTGGTGGGCATAGCCGGAAGGTTGACGTCAGTACACGCCCACGCCATGCGGTAGAAGACGTCTACAAGGGTACTGGCCGGCGGATCGCAAACGAGCACCGACAAGAGCTCTCCGGCGGCTTCTGGTACTCGACGATAAGAAACCAGGCTAACACATATATCCGCGTGCGCGGCGGAATAGGAACCCTGCTTAAGCGCTTGCACATCTGCTGGCAGATCGGCCATCCGCCAAAGCCGATCAAGCGTTGCCAGCCTGTCCGCCCGCCGCCGATCAGGATCCTTTCCGCGACTGGACGTACGCCAGCGATAGAAAGCGAGCGTCTCGGCGACATGCACGAATCCGTAGCCCGCGATGGCCAGTCGTAACCACATCTCCCAATCTTCCAGAGCAGGGACCTGAGCCGGGACGCCGCCAAAGCCAAGCAGGGCCTCGCGCCTGATCATAGCGCAGTGGATGGCCAGGGGATTGCGTTTCACCAGTGTGGCGAATGCTCCCTCAGACCACGGCCCCGCGCACACCTGTGCTATCTCGCTGCCTGCATCATCGACATAGGCCCAGTCCGCGAATGCCACGCCGGGGGCCAGAGGGGTTTCAGTGAGGGCATAGGTCATGGCCAACAGAAATCCGCGATCCCACCAGTCGTCCGCATCCAGGAAACACACGAACCGGCTATCGCCCTGGGACAAGCCGCGATTGCGTGCCGCGGCAGGCCCGGCATTGTCCTGATGAACGTACCGCATCCGTGGGTCGCGCTCCGCATACCCCGCTACGACAGCCGCCGTGTTGTCCGTCGAGCCGTCGTCGACAACGATCGCCTCCCAGTCCGGGTACGTCTGCGCCAGCACGCTGTCCAGAGCGTCCGGCAGGTAG
>JAAYAW010000060.1 GCA_012719135.1 Chloroflexota bacterium | reverse complement strand
GTCGAGACGGACACCTGGGATTCGAGCGGGACGATCGTCTCGCAACGAGACGCGGGCGCCCTAAAGCTCACCGAACTGCAAGGGATCTTGCCGCGCTACACGGGCGATATCATGCAGGTGCCACCCATGTACTCCGCCCTGAAGCGGCAGGGGACTCCCCTGTACCGGCTCGCACGCCGGGGGGAGGAGGTGGAGCGGGATCCCAGGCCTGTCACCATCTCTTCCATGGATGTCCTTCGGTGGGATCAACAACGACTTTCGTTGCGGATCGTCTGCAGCAAAGGTACGTATATCCGCTCGCTGGCTCATGACATCGGCCAGGACGCGGGCACCGGTGCCTGCCTCGAAGTCCTCCGCCGCACGGCCATCGGCCACTTTACGCTTGAGCAAGCCCATACGCTGGAGGAACTCGAACAGCATGGGGCCTGGCTCGGACTGCTGCAGTCTTCGGCGCAGGCCCTGGCCCACCTGCCGCGGAGGTCGCTCAGCGAAGAGGAGGTCGCCGAGTTGCGGTACGGGCGCCCCGTCTCCCTGGCCGGTGTCGAGGGCACGGAACTGCTCTGCGCCGTGGATTCTGCCGGCCGATTGGTGGCCTTGGTCGGCCGCGATCAGAGGACGGGTATGTGGCGGCCCGAGAAGGTGTTTGGCCTCTGACGCGATAGTGCACTACCAAAGCGCCGCGACGCGGCTCGAACTTGGGCGTACGGATCGTGCCCGGTGCCAGGCAGGAGGATCGCAACCAGTCTGACCTCTTGGGCTATAATAGAGGTGCTATGCAAGTAGTTTCGGACATGTCCGGTGCAAGCGGCGGAGGGCCGGCCATCCTGAGCATCGGTGCCTTTGACGGCGTGCACTGTGGACATCAGGCGTTGCTTGGAGCGATGGTACAGCGGGCCAAGGCCTGCGGCCTGAGATCGGCAGTTTTGACGTTTTACCCGCACCCACGCGAGGTGCTTCAGCCCGGCACGAACCTTCGGTATCTCACCACCGACGTTGAGCGCGCGCGCCTGCTGGAAAAGCTTGGTATCGATCTGCTGGTCTTGCAGCCCTTCGATCGTGAGCTGGCTGCGACGAGCGCAGAGGCCTTTCTGGCACGATTGCGCGCCGATCTTCAGATGGCAGAGCTCTGGGTGGGCCCGGATTTTGCCCTAGGGCGCGACCGCGCTGGGAGCATCCCGGAGTTGCAGCGTCTTTCCGCAGAGATGGGCTACCGGCTCCACGTGGTGGATGGCGTCCAGTCGGAAGGCGAGACGATCAGTAGTACACGCGTTCGCTACATGCTGGAGGAGGGCGCGGTCGCGGAGGCCCGTCGTCTGCTGGGCCGGCACTATGCGGTGGGGGGCGTGGTCCGCTACGGCGCCCAGAGAGGACGGCAGCTGGGATTCCGGACGGCGAACCTGCGGATCGGGCAGGTTTGCGGATGCCCGAGCGATGGGGTGTATGCCGTTTGGGGCAGGCACGATGATGCCTGGATCCCCGGGGTGGCCAATCTCGGAAGGCGACCCAGCTTTGATCTTGGAGAGCGGCTGCTGGAGGTCCACCTGATGGGTTACGCAGGATCTCTCTACGGTAAACACCTGCGTGTGCTGTTTGTGGCGCGGCTCCGCTCAGAGCGACGGTTTGATGATGCGAGCCAGCTCATCGAACAGGTGCATCAGGACATGGTTCAGGCCAGATCGACCCTCGAGCAGAATCCCCCGCTGGATGTGACGCTATGCGGAGCACCGGATACCACGAACTAGACCACCCGGCCGATGTTGCCCTGCACGTGCGAGGCAGCGACCTTTCCTCCCTCTTCTTGAACGCCTCCCGGGGCCTCTTGCACCTGCTGCGGTGTGGGCGGGAGCCCTCCTCGCCAGATCGTCCACCCATCGAGATCGCGCTCGGGGCCGATGATCTGGAGACGCTGATGGTGGATTGGCTGGGCGAGTTGCTGTACCTGGTGGAGCGGCACGGCTGCTGTCCCACGGTGGAGCATGTAGAGGTGAGCGTGCCCCCCCGGC
Organism: Chloroflexota bacterium; assembly: GCA_012719135.1. GTDB lineage: Bacteria > Chloroflexota > Anaerolineae > UBA1429 > UBA1429 > JAAYED01. The sequence continues at coordinate 68,936 of JAAYAW010000060.1, read as the reverse complement.
TGGATGCGATTGTTCACTTGTGCCCTGAGTGTTCCCCGCGGCGCGAGCTGAAGGCCGCCACCTATGCGGGGCTCACGATCACTCGTGGGGAGGCGGGTTTTGAGGCTGAGATCGTGCTCGACGCCTGACTCTGGGCAGGAGCCGCCGGTGTGTTGATCAAGGAGTCGTAACTATGGTCACCAGAGCCGACCTACGACAGTTGAGTCCATTCGAGTGGGAGGTCCCGGTCGGATATCGGGCTGACATGTTGGTCCCGGCCCGGGTATACATGAGCGAAGAGATGCTGGGCGCGGCACTCGAGGATCGAGCCATGGAGCAGTTGGTGAACACGGCAACGCTTCCTGGTATCGTGGGGCACGCGTTGGCCATGCCGGACATGCACATGGGCTACGGGTTCCCCATCGGGGGCGTCGTGGCGACGGCTCTGCCCGACGGGGTCATCTCGCCCGGAGGGGTTGGGTACGACATCAACTGCGGTGTGCGGCTGCTTCGCACCGGGATCGAGGCAGACGCTCTCTTGCCGCACATGGACCGGTTGATGACCGCGCTGTTCTCTCGCGTCGCAAGCGGCGTGGGTGCGTCCGGAGCCCTGCGGCTGAGCCCGGGGCAGCTGGATGCCGTCCTGCATGAGGGCGCGGGTTGGGCGGTGGCGCAGGGACACGGGCTGGCCAATGACCTAGAGTTCGCGGAGGACAACGGCAGGCTCGCGGAAGCGGATGGTGGTGCACTGAGCCCTCGGGCCCGGGAACGGGGACGGGGACAGCTCGGCACGCTGGGATCCGGCAACCACTTTCTGGAGATCGACCGGGTGGTCCAGGTCCATGATCAGGCAGCGGCCCAGGCCTACGGTCTGACGGTGGGCGAGGCCGTGGTCTGGATCCACTGTGGCTCGCGGGGCCTGGGCCATCAGGTCTGCACCGACGCGGTGAGAGAGATGCAGTCGGCCGTCAGGCGCTATGGGATAGATATACCGGATCGCGAGTTGGTGTGCGCGCCCTACGGGTCGGAGGAGGCTCAGCGCTACTATCGCGCGATGTGTGCCGCAGCCAATTACGCCTGGGCGAACCGGCAGGTCATCACACACATCGTACGGCAGGTCTTTGAGGACGAGTTGCCTGCGGAGGAAAGTCGCCGCTGCCGGCTGGACCTGGTCTATGACGTGTGTCACAATATCGCCAAAGTTGAGGAACACGATGTGGGAGGCCGCCTGCAGCGACTGTGCGTGCACCGCAAAGGCGCTACACGGGCCTTTGGTCCCTCGCGGCCGGAACTGCCAGAGCGCTACGGCCGCATCGGTCAGCCCGTCCTGATTCCCGGGAACATGGAGGACGGCTCCTATGTTCTCGCGGGTACAGACCTGGCACTAGAGCGGACTTTTGGCAGCAGCTGCCATGGGGCGGGCCGTGCCCTGAGCCGGAAGCAGGCACGTAGAGAGGTTGAGGGCGGCGCGCTGCGCGATCACCTGGAGCGCAGCAGCATCGTCGTCCGCACGGATAGCCTTGGAGGCCTGGCGGAGGAGGCTCCCCAAGCCTACAAGGACCTGGACCTCGTCGTGGAAGTGACCCATGCATCGGGTTTGGCAACACGCGTGGCAAAGACGACGCCGATGGGTGTGATCAAGGGGTAGCCAAGGGCTACTGGCATCAGGCGGGCGGAGGCGTCGCACTCCTGCGCTGGCGTAGCACCTCAAAAACGATGGCCGCAGTGGCGGCGGAGACGTTCAAGGAACTCGCCCGGCCCGCCATGGGGAGCCGCGTCATGATGTCCGCGCTGGAGCGGACGGAATCGGGCAGGCCTGCCTGCTCGCTGCCGATGAGGAGCGCGAGCGGGCCCCGGGAGTCTGTATCCCAGATGAGAGCGGATCCGTGAGCGGATGTGCCCAGGACGCGCAGCGGGACGCCCTCGCAGCGCACGCGTTCGAGCCATGCGAACCATTCGGCGTCGCCTTGGGCCATCGCGATCGGCAGGGCATAGAGAGAGCCCATGGTGGCGCGCACGGTCAGCGGGTCGTAAAGGTCAACAGATGGCTCGATGATAACGATTGCCTCGGCGCCCGCGGCATCGGCCGTTCGGATTATGGATCCGAGGTTGCCTGGCGTCTGCAGTTGCCAGGCAACGAGGATGAGTGCATCGGGACCGGGCACCAGATCCTTCAACGGAACGTGAGAGAAGCGTACCACGGCGGCCAGACCCTGCGGATTGTCGCGGCCGGAGAGTCCCTCAAAGACCCCACGCGAAAGGACGACATGCTCCATCTCCGTGTGGCTTTGTACCATGGCGCGGGCGTGCTCGCTCTGCAGCAGCTCCGGGCAGTACAGGAGGGCTTCGACGGGGGCCTTCCGGTCTAGCGCCTCGTGGACTATGCGGGGCCCCTCGATGAGATAGCGCTGCTCAATGGTGCGGTACTTGCGCATCCGTAGACGACGGATCGCCTTGACGCGCGGGTTCTGGAGACTGCTGATCTGAACCACGGGTCGAATCCCTCCAACGGTATGACCATCATGATACGCGGATGCCGATGCGGAGGCGAGCGAAGGGCGCAGGGGTGCGATCTCGAACACACACTTTAGGCGGGAGCGGCGTTCTTTGACAGTAGAGGCCCCGCTCTCCTATAATCGCAGGCGATCGCGGAAGGGTCCTTTTCGCCCCGGTAGCTCAGATGGATAGAGCAACTGCCTTCTAAGCAGTGGGTCCCGGGTTCGAGTCCTGGCCGGGGCACAGACTACGATCCTTCATTCCTCGTAACGGCCGTCGGGCAGCCACCTACCTTCGGTACATCCCCTTCGGCACCCCTCGCGTGGATTCGCGCGCTGGAGGTTCCATGGCGCTCACGACTAGACTGGCCGAACACGTCGACCTCCCGGCGCTTAAGGCTATCTGGGACTATGCGGACGAGTATCACCAGCAGGCCCTCCCTGAGGTGTTCCGCCCTCGGGAAGGTGGGCATCGTACCCAGGCATTCCTGAAAGCCTGTATAGAGCAAGCGGACTCGGCCGTGCTTCTTACCGAACTGGATGGGGCGCCCGTGGGACTGTGTTACGTGCTCGAGCGGGCGTCGCCGGACGTCTCGCTCTTTGTCCCGCGACGTTATGCGGTGGTGGATACGCTGGCCGTGCTCCCTTTGGCTCAACGGCGAGGGATCGGCCGCGCACTGCTCAAGCGAGCCGAAGGCTGGGCTCGAGATCGCGGCCTGGATGAGATCGAACTGGGCGTATACGAGTTCAACACGGGCGCCCGTGCTCTCTATGAGGGCGCCGGGTATGACACGCTCCGCCGAGCGATGCATCGGCGGCTGACCGCGGCCGAGGGCGATCGCGATGCGCCGGGAGGGGACGTGTGATGGCGTACCGCCAGACGCTGGGGAGACGGGGCGAAGACTTGGCCTGCGCGCTGCTTGAGGAGCAAGGGTATGAGATCGTGGCGCGCAACTGGCGCTGCCGGCGGGGCGAGATCGACGTGGTCGCGCGGGATGCCGCATGCTGGGTTTTCGTGGAGGTCAAAACCCGGCGCGGGCATGGGGCCGGCTATCCGGAGGATGCGTTGACAGATCGCAAGCTGCTTCGTCTGCGCGAGCTGGCCGAATGGTACCTGGACTCGGTTGATGTGGGCGAGGTGGACTGGCGCATCGACCTGGTGGCCATCGAACTGGGGCCCACGGCCGCCGACCCGCGAATCAACCACATACGCGGCGTGGACGCGCTATGAGTACTGGCGAACGCCCGCGTGTGGTCGCGATCGTCGGCCCGACGGCCGTGGGCAAGACGGCGCTATCTCTGGCGCTCGCGGAGCGTATTGGGGGAGAGATCGTCTCGGCGGACTCTCGGCAGATCTACCGGGGGATGGATATCGGCACGGCCAAGGCCACGCGGGAGGAGCGGTCCCGCGTGCCGCACCACCTTATCGATGTGGTCGATCCCGACCAGAGCCTGACGTTGGCCCAGTACCGAGATCGGGCGGCAGCTTCGATCGCCTTGATCAGTTCACGCGCGCCTGTGGCGTTTCTGGTGGGAGGCACAGGCCTCTACGTGCGGGCCTTGCTCGAAGGGTGGACGGTCCCAGAAGTGCCGCCGAACGAGCCCCTGCGTAAGAGTCTGTACGAGCGCGCTGAGCGCGAAGGGGCACTGCAGCTACACCAGGAGTTGGCACGGCTTGATCCGACCGCGGCCAAGGCGATCGATGCTCGAAACGTGCGACGCGTGGTGCGCGCCCTGGAGGTCTGCCTGGAGACGGGTGTGCCGCTCAGCACGCTGCAGAGGCGCGTACCCCCGAACTATGCGATCCTGAGGTTGGGCGTGACCATGCCAAGGGAGCGGTTGTACGCGAGGATCGATGCGCGCGTCGAGAACATGCTGCAGGCCGGGCTGGTTGAGGAGGTCGAGGCGCTGTTGGCCCGCGGTTATGGGACGGATCTTCCGGCGATGTCCGGGCTCGGTTACCGGCAGATCGCCGCCCACCTACAGGGCCGCTGCAGCCTCGATGAGGCCGTGGCAGAGGTCAAGAGGCAGACGCGGCGGTTTGTCCGGCAGCAGTACAACTGGTTTCGCACGGGCGATCGCGCGATACACTGGGTGGAGGCAGACGAATCCGACTCGTCTGCAGTGGCCTGCGGGGCGAGGCTGGTGCAGACGTTCCTGGAGGAGACTCAGTCATGACCGACTCGGCAGGGACGAACGGCATAACTGCTCAGCGCCACCACGGAGGCAGACGGCTGCTCGTGTTGGCGATGATCGCTCTGTCGTTGTACGCCACTTGGCGACTCGGGAGCGCGCCCGAGCCGCTCCTGGCGACGGCAACGGCCGAATCCGGTCAGGTCGTGGTGCACCGTGCCGACGCCGGAGCGAACGAGTTGCTCTCTCCGGGTGAGAGCGCGTCGCTGCAGCGCGGAGATAGCCTGGCCACGTCCGGGGACGGTGCGGCCCGATTCTCCGTTGGGGAGGGGCTCGTGCTGCTCGCCGGAGATAGCGAACTGCTGGTGTTGGAGCTCCACAGACGTCCTCTCCTGGGCGGTGTGAGTGTTGCGCTGGGCCTGCAGCGGGGCGAAATCGAAGCCAGCATGGGGGCCCTGGGGCTGGGCGGGTCCTTCGTCCTGGAGACCGGCGTCATCACCATCGAGGGCACGGGCTTTTGGTGTCGCGTGCAGCCGGACAACCGGGTGGCGGTCGAGAGCTATGACGCGGCCAGGGTCAGCCAGGGGGCCGAAAGCGTGTCGCTTGGGCGCGGCCAGCGCCTGACGGCGGCACTGGGCGAGGCGCTGCGTGTGGAAGGAGAGCCCGAGCCCCCTCCCGCAAGGACGCGCCGGCTAAAGACGGCCACGCTCTCGCCGGCGGACCTGGACCGCACGCTGTTCCCGGACAGGACGCCGGATGGACTGGCTACACTGCCGGTCGGAGAAGCGCCCGTTGATGGCGACTATCGTGTTCAAGCGGGCGACACGCTCTACAGCATCGCGCAGCAGTACGGGCTGAGCTGGGAGGCTTTGTGGGAGGCCAACCGCGACTGGCTGACCTCGCCCGACAAGCTCTATGAAGGGCAGTCGCTGAGAATCCCCGAGCGCTAGCGCAGGACGGCGGGCAGGTACACGCGCTGGTTCAGAGGCGGAGGCTCGATCCCCGTCTCCACCGGGGGACTGGAGCACATGTTGCCTGCGCGGTCCACGGCGCGATACTGGACCAGGGCCCCGGGAGCAAGACCCGCGTCGTAGAGGACATAGCCGGTTGTCCCGGAGGACGCCGAGATCGCCAGCGACTCCCAATCTCCCCAGCTACTGCCGCCATTGTGCGATACGCGATAGGCGGCCTGAGATGGATCCTGCCCGGCCAGTGGATCGATCACCCAGTAGGCGCTGCCATACGGGGCCGACCAGGCAGGGCCGGTGCGATCGATGCCCACCGTGAGCTCATGGTCGACGGCGTTCCCGACTTCATCCAGCAAACGCACAGTGAGATGGAGCAAGCCCTCGGATGCGGGGGCGGGCCAGATATGGGCACTGGAACGTGCGACGGACGCCGTGAAGACGCGCACGCGATCAAGCCAGAGATTGCCCTGACCGCTGTACCACGTACGGAACTCGATGCCACCGGTGCCGGCCTGGCAGGAGGCGGCGACCGAGCTGTAGGCGAGCGGGAGCACAAAGTCCTGGTAGTCGGTGCCGACAAAGTCGCTTGCAGCCACGGGCTGAAGCGCGTATTTCACGTGCCCTTCGTCGGTCACGTCCAGTGTGGCCAGGCCCGTAGCAGCGCCGGGGGCGTCCGTTCGCAGGCTGTAGACCACCTGGTATTCGCCCTGCGGCAAGACGCAGGTGTAGGGGCCGTACCAGGCGCCTCCGCCATCTACGCCGCCGCGACCAAGCCAGGCACCGCCCTGGGATGCCGATGGATCGGCCGCGTAGACGCCCGTCTGGTGGTACAGCGATTCTCCTTCCCAGGCCCACCCCGGGCTAAAGGCCACGGCGCTGGCATCCCCGCCGGATAGGGTCACGGCAAACTCGGACGCGGCGGTCCACAGAGGAGCGGAGACCGCTGTCAGTGGCGCGGTATTGTCGACCGTCAGGCTCACCGAAACCTCATCCGAACCGCCGCCGTTCTCCACGACGACGCGGAGGGTGTGTGGGCCGTCCGCGTACAGGGTGCTGTTCCACTTCCAGACGAACTCCTCGCTCCGCCGGGCACTCAGCGCTCCGTCGACATAGTAGGACATCCGGGTGATCGAACCCTGCGTCGTGAATACCGGCGTGACGACACCTCGGACAACTTGCCCGGACACGGGCTCGGCCCAGAGAAGTTGCGGGGGATCCGGGTACATCCGAGCCAGCGTTTCGACACGTATCGCGGGCAGGAGGGCATAAGCGTAGGCTCCAGGGCAAGCCGTTGCGGCCACGTCACGGTGCCCCAGGATCGTCGGGACTGTACGGTCGATCAGATAGGTCTCGCCAACCGGATTGACGCTGTGGGTACTGCACTGGTAGGCCAGTAGCGAAAGCACACCCTCGTACATGGCGGGGGGCACCGGGTTCTCCTCAAAGTTGCCGATCAGGCTGATGCCAACGCTGCCATAGTTGTACGGATCGCCAGCATGATGACCGACGACACCGGGGCCTCCGTAACGTCCCTCATAGATGCGGCCGTCGTGATCGACGAGATAGTTGTAGCCGATATCTCCCCAGCCGCGTTCCACAGCATGATACCAGTAGATCGCCCGGACGATCGCGGCTGGATCAACGCCGCCGTCATCGGTGACGGTGTGGTGCATGATCATCGCGCGTATCGTGCGATACTCGGGAGCCCACGTCATCCAGCTCTCATTCGCTCCCCAGGCGGCACGGGAGATCACGGTCGGGGGCACTGACAGGGCGGTTGGTTCGGGGACCATCGCCGAAGCAGAAGGGCCAGAGCGCGAGTCGATGAAGGACAGCCGTATGTTGCGCACAGAGGGGGCGAGCCCGTCCTGGCCGGTTCTCAGGGTGACGCGGTACTGGAGATACTGAGCCTCTCCAAAGACGAGCGCTGCGCTCTGCAGCCGTCTGTTTCCTGGAACATAGTCCTCGCCGGCCTCGGTATGCCAGGGGGACCAGCTCACGCCGTCCTGGCTGGCGCGTGTTTCCATTGTCACGAGAGCCGGCAGCGGCAGATCGGTGTACCATAGCGCGCCGTAAGCGACAAAGGGAGAGCCTGCTCTCAGGATGGGCGAGGTGTAGGTGCCAGAGGAGCGGCCGCTGGCCAGCGCGAGGACATCCTTGTCGGCGGTAACCGACTGGATCCCGTCCATTACGCCTCCGGCCCAGTCCTGCGCTGTGGAGGCGCTGATGCTGCCCTCCAGCATCGGAACCGGGTCCGGTTCCGGCGATTCGGGGGTGACCTGAGGCCCAGCCATGGTTCCAGAGGCGGGCCATGCGGATACGCGCGCGAACCCATCGTCAAACTCGAAACGATAGCTGTGCGCCCCGGCTGACAGCCGGGAGGTGTAGACATAGAGCCACCCTGAGGATGGATCGCCGCTCTGCCGGACCATGGCATGGGCATGGCCATCGATGATGACGTTGGCGACGGCAGGGGGCACAGCGGGACTCCCAACCAAGCGCGCGCTAAAGGCGAACTCGGTACTCACAGAGCCCGAGGAGGGTTGCACCGCTGCCTCACTGATCTCGCTCGATGGCTCGCCGAGCAGACTCACCCCGGTGTAATAGTGCCGGATGATGTCGCTGTAGGTCGCGCCGGCGTTGGCCATGGCGCGAGCGCCGACCTGGCACATCCCTACGCCGTGACCGTAGAGAGAGGTAGAGCCACAGGAGCAGGGCACCGAACGGCAATAGGGCAACGCCGCCGACCACACATCCTCGCTGTTACGGGTGTGACCATCGCAATGGCCATGGAAGAAAGCATAGATGATCGAGCCCGTGTAGGTTGCGGCTACGCCCCGGGTGGCCTCGACGGCGGCGTCGGTGGTCGCATAGTGGGTCGGCCGCCAGACCTGGCAATGGACCGAACTGCAGACGTCGGCGTTCTCTGAGGCGTGCTTGTTGAGGTTGGCTGCGGCATAGCTGCGTGCCGCCACGGCCTGCGCCTTGAGGGCTTCCTCAGGCCATGTGGGCGACATCTCGTAAGGCACCACGCCCTTGAGGTACTCTTCGAAATCGAGGGTGATGACCTCCACCGGGGGGCTATCGATGATGGCAGGGTCCTCGCGCACGAGGAGGCGAATGGTGGCGGGAACCTCTGTGACGCCCGAGGAGAGCATCTCACCGGACTGAGCGGCGATTTCCACCTCTACGGGGATGGTCTGTTCGTAGAGTTGGAGCCGCGATTCCACCATCGCCTGCATCTCATCATCGGCTTTGGCCGGGAGCATGGCAAAGTTGACCTCTGTGAGGTTCTCGGAGACGCGAACCAGGGTTTCTGACATGCTGAGGTAACCTGCGGCACGCGCCTCCACAGTGTACCGGCCGGCGGGCAGAGGGAGTGCGTACCAGCCCTGCTCATCGGAATAGGATAGGCTGTCACTGACGGAGATCACGGCGCCGGGCACAGGCTCCCCGGTCACGATGTGAAAGACGCGCCCGGCGACACCGGCGTGGCTGGAATCCGAGCGCACTGGCAGGGTCGCGGCCCCGAGGAGCATCGCGATTGCCAGGCAGCCCACAAGCGCGCGAACAACGGTGGATCGCTTCATTGGCTGAACACCCATGACGTAGACATCCTGTGGGCGTGGCGGGCCGGCTCGGGCAAGCGAAAGCCGCGGCAAGTGCCAAGGACTACGGATGTGGCCTGTTCCAGACTCATACGATGCCCGGCGGATACGAACACCGGCCGTACCCCGGTGCGTGTTCGGACCACGGCGCCGACGACTTCATCCTGATCCTTGAGCGGGCTCCAGGAGCCTCTCTCGGGCGAAGGCTCGTCAAAGGTACCGCACAGACGGGACTTGGCGCACCCGATCGATGGGCGATCGAGCAGCAGGCCCAGATGGCTCGCCAGGCCGAGCCTGCGCGGGTGCGCAAATCCCTGTCCGTCAAAGAGCAGTATATCGGGAAAGGTGGTCAGTCGGGCCAGGGCATCAAGCACTACGGGCGCCTCCCTGAAGGTGAGGAGACCGGGCACATAGGGATAGGCCACGGGTCTTTGGGCGGTATGCTGCTCGATACACGCTAGGTCAGAGTACCGCATGACAACGACGGCGGCGTGGGCGAGGCTTCCAAGGATCGAGACGTCGATGCCTGCCACCAGATCGATGTCCACGTCGCTTGAGACGAGCACCAGTTGCCTTGCCAACTGATGCTGCAAGGCGATCGCCTCGGAGGCAGGCAGGTCCCATCGATGGCCAATCAGCGGAGCAAGCATATCAACGGATCATGCACTGTGCTTCTCCAGCGCACTGTATCATGCCATGCCGTACTGCTGAGTAAAGAGATGGTAAATACCGGAGGCCCGCTCAACGGCAGCCAGTGGCCACAGGATGTGTGGCTCGGTCATCAGCAGGGCCATATCCTGCGGCCCCCCCAGGCCTCCGTGGCAGGCCCACTGGTTCTCAAAGCAACAGACCCGCTGTGTCTCTGGATCGTAGCGTCCGATGAGGATCAAGTCTCCCGAGTTCGGCAGGGATGCCAGGCGGGAGATCTGCCTCTGTGCCCACGCGCCGTAGGCTATCTTGTCCAAGGGGTTTTGCCCTTCGAGGTGAGTGTCATCACCCACGGATAGTACGCCCTCTTTGGAGAGAATCACGGTACGCCCGTTGTCGCGGCCGATCACGAGCCATATCCCGGGGTGAGACAGTATGGAGCTCACCAGCATGGGGTAGAGTGCGCCGATATCGCTCAATTGCAGCTGCTCCGGGCGCGCGCACAGATAGATGTGCGAGAGCGATCCCGAACTGCTGATCACCACATCGCTCGGAGCAGCAGGCTCTGCTCTGGCGCTCTCGAGATCGGTGGGCAGGTGGCGTTCGACATAGCTCGCCAGGTAGTGTGGTATGCGTGAAAAGGGAGGGCTGAAGCCGGCTTCGATGGCTTCGAGCTCTTGCTGCACATAGACGGCGGTAAGGTTTGCTGGCTGCTGCGCCGAGTAGATCTCACGCAGGGCGGCGCTGCGGCCCACCAGTTCGTGCACCACCTCGCCCAGCGTCCGCCCATACTCGGCAGCAAAGGGAACATCTTCTGTCATGCCATGGTCTGAGAGCACGTATAGGTCATAGGGTCGGACATGATCCATGCGGCGGAACCGGTCTATGGTGCGGACGCGGCTGTCTATGGCGCGCAGAGCGCGCATGGCGGGCTTGGAGAGCGGCCCGTAATGGTGCGCGACTTCGTCAAACCCATAATAGGTGGTGTAGATCGCCGGGACGCCGCGAAAGAGGTCGAGCGTGACAGAAAAGGTCTGAATCTCGCGCATGACAACGCTGGACATCACCCGCAGGAATGGGAACATCCGGCTGAGAGGGCGGGGCGTTGAGCGGCGGATTGCGGCGCTTATGCGCTGGAAAAGATCAGTCAGGTACTCCCACAGCGCCAGCCCGGCCAGTGACGCGCTGCGGAAAGGGTTGAGTGCGAACAGCACGAGAAAGCCAAGCCCCCGTAGGCCTTCAAAGAAGCGGCTGCGCCCAAAGGCGCCCAGGGTGTACAGCGCCAGGGCGGCGTCGCCATCGAACATGTTCATGTAGCTCGATCCGCCCGAGAGGATTCCGCGGTTCCGGCTCGCAAGATCCTGCTGAATCGCCTGGGCAACGCTCGGGTCGGAGCAGACGTGGGCCTGCCCGGTCTCTTTATCGTACCAGCGGTAGGCCGGGATCGGATCGCTATCGCCGAACATGATGCCAGCCTGTGATGCAGGGGTGGTTCCCGGGATGCCGGGCTTCCACGGATGCAGGTGCATCTCGCGGCGTTCAACGAGCCGGCGAAGATGCGGCGCATAGCCAGCCTGCATCGCAGCGCGCAGGTGATCATAGGAGAGCCCGTCGATCTGGATGATGATAAAGCCACGCCGCCCATCATCAGAGACGGCGGGACGGGCCAGCCGTTGGGAGATCAGTGCGTACTTGGCAGAGTAGTACGTGCCGAGGAGTGCGGCGAGCAGCTCCAGCACTGGATCTAGTGCTCTGGCCAGGCTTCGGAGGACTTGTTTCATCGAGGTGGTGTCGGTGAGCGTGTTCAGCGGTTGGTGAAGGGTGCTCTTGTTTCGGAGAAGGCTGAAATCCTGCGCCCGACGCTGCGATTATAGCGTGAGGGCTGGCAGCCCACAAGACGGCTCTGGCGGGCTGCGGCTGTCGAAGGCTGCATTCACCCTGACGAATCCGGATCTGCCACCCAGCGCCGATGTGGTATAATCGCACGCATGGAAACACTGCGAAAGATCAACCTGGGGCGATTTGGCCGGGATAAGGGCTTTTGGATCTTTGTCCTGCTGATTCTTGTTGCTCTGGTCTTCCTGCAGACGGGCTCCGTTGTGCGGATTCTCGTGATGCTTGTGGCGCTCGTCGCGGCCATCACGGTTCACGAATGCAGCCACGCCTGGGCAGCCAAGATGCTCGGCGATCATACGGCCGCGGTTGCGGGCCGAGTCACTCTCAATCCGCTGGCACATCTGGACCCTTTTGGAAGCGTGATGATGCTCATCACGACGATCACGGGGTTTGGCCTCGGCTGGGGCAAGCCGGTGCCCGTGGCGCCATACCGTCTCCGCTACGGTCCTCGCGTGGGAAATGGCATCGTCTCGCTGGTGGGTCCAGCGGCGAACATCCTGCTTGCGGCGGTTGTTGCCCTTCTCAGCCGGCTGATCGGCGGATGGTCCGGACTTCCGCTGATCGCGCTGCTGGTGCTCGAGTATCTCGTGCTGTTGAACCTGGTGATCGCCTGCTTCAATCTGCTTCCTCTCCCGCCACTGGATGGCTACGCCGTGTTGATCGCGCTGTTCTCTCTTGTGCGCAGCCGTTGGGCGAATGATCTGGTGGGCGCTATGGAGGGGCTGTATCGTTACGGCTGGATGCTGTTGTTTGGTGTGATACTCATCACGCAACTCACCGGGTTTGGCCTGCTGGATCGCTTAGTTGGGGCGCCCGCCTATGGACTGTTCGGGTTGCTGATGGGCTACTAGTTGCCAAATGGGCACACGGGGATTGGCCACGCTCTGTTCGACCCCGCATAACACCCGATGAAGGAGCGCTGGTGCTACCGGATTTGGCAGGGGGTTGCGCACCTCGGCGCAAGACTGCGGCGCGGAGGGGTAAACACGGCAGCCGCGCGGGAGGTCTTGAGTGCCGAGAGCTGGGCACTGTTCGAGGGGTTGAGCGCTGGAGATCAGGCCCATGCGCTGAGGGTGCTGGCACACGTCAGGGCGCTTGGGAACCCGTCGCCTGAGGTGGAAGAGGCGGCCCTGTTGCACGACGTGGGCAAGACAGTGGCGCCGCTCGGCCTGTGGTGGCGCACCCTGGCGGTGCTTTTGCGCGCGGCTGGGCTGCTTGGGCGAGTGCCTTCACCGGATCCGGCCCGGCCGACCTATCCGCTGCACGTGCTCATGCACCACGCCGAGCATGGCGCGCGGCTATGTCAGGAGGCGGGCTGTTCTCCTCGCGTCGTGGGATTGGTCCGCTGGCATGACACTCCCCCGGACCTGCTTCCAGATCACACGCTTCTCGAGGAGCTAAAGCTGATCCGGGCGGCCGACGACGCCAGTTGAGCGCGGCGGAGACCGGATCACCGCATGACGGGTATGACAAGCAACGGCACAAGGGGGCATCCATGGGCAAGGCCACGACTGCGAGCCTGACGGTCAGCCTGCCGGCGTACAACGAGGAACACAACATCGGGGCGATGATCGACCGGGTGCGCGATCAGGTGGGCCCCCTGGTGGATGATCTCGAGATCATCGTTGTGGACGATGGCAGCCGCGATGGGACCGCCGACGTGGTCGCGCGGATTGCCGCCGAGGACCCCGGGGTGCGCTTGATCCGGCATGAGGTGAATCAGGGGTACGGCGCCGCCGTCTATGATGGCGTGTGGGCGGCGACCAAGGCCCTGGTGTTCTTTACCGATTCCGATCTGCAGTTCACCTTTGAGGAGTTGCCGGGGTTTATCGCCAGGATCGCGGAGGCGGACCTCGTTATCGGTTACCGGAAATCTCGCAGTGACCCGTGGTTTCGGCGGGTGTTCGGGCACGGTTGGAGCTGGCTGGTCAATCTGCTGTTTGGCTACACTGCGCGCGACGTCGATTGCGCCTACAAGCTCTTTCGGAGAGAGGTCATCGAGACGATCGCCGTGGAATCCAGAGGGGCCACGTTTAGTGCCGAGTTTCTCGTGTGCGCTCGCCGGGCCGGGTTCCGCGTCGTTGAGCTTCCCGTGAGCCACCATCCGAGGGTGGCGGGCAGCCAGACCGGGGCGAGGCCGGCGGTCATCCTGCGCGCGTTTCGCGAGCTCATTCGCCTGCGCTCGCGCCTGCGGCAGAGCGCCCGGGTCGTATAGGAGTACTCCCTGGACCATGCAGAGCACGTTGCAGGATCAGACGGAGATTGACAAGCCGGAGCGCCCGCTCCGGATCTTGATGATCGCGCCCACCTCTTTCTTTGCCGATTACGGCTGCCATGTCCGCATCCTCGAAGAAGCCCGCTACCTGAGATCAGTTGGGCACGAGGTCACGATCTGCACCTACAGGATGGGGCGGGATGTGGACGGCCTGGACATACGCCGGTCCCGAGGGGTGCCCTGGCGCGTGGACTATGAGGTGGGTTCGTCGCGACACAAGATCGCCATGGACGTGCTGTTGGGGCTAAGCGCTCTTCGAAACATGCACCGGGTACGCCCGGACATCGTACACGGGCATATACATGAGGGGGCACTGATCGGCCTGGTTCTCTCGCGGCTCTACTCGCGGCCGCTGGTATGCGACCTGCAGGGCAGCCTGACGGGAGAGATGGTGGACCATCATTTTCTCCGCCGCGGCGGGCCGGCGCACAGGCTGTTTCGTCGCCTCGAGCAGATGATTGTGCGGAGCGCGCCCCGGATACTCACCAGCACGGCGCTGAATGCGGACCTGCTATGCAGCGACTTTGGGTGCAAGCCAGAACGGGTTGCCTACATCCCGGACTGCGTGAACACCGAGGTGTTTGCGCCGCGGCCGAGAGACGAGAGATGGGAGAAGCTGCGGGAGGATATGGGCATCCCGGGAGGGCGCAAGATCGTCGTCTACCTGGGATTGCTCGCCGAATACCAAGGGACCGATCACCTGCTGCGCGCGGCGGCGGCGCTTTGCGCGCACCGCGACGATCTGCACTTCCTCATCGCCGGGTTCCCGAACGTCGAGCACTATCGTCACATGGCGGACGAGCTGGGCGTCGCGGCACACTGCACCTTTCCCGGCAAGGTGCTCTACGAGCAGGCGCCGGATCTGCTATCGCTCGGTGACGTGGCTGTATCGCCCAAGATGTCATCCACGGAGGGCGCGGGCAAGCTGCTCAACTATATGGCGATGGGGCTTCCCACAATTGCCTACGATGTCCCCGTGAGTCACGAGTACCTCGGCGAATTGGGCGTGTATGCCGCCCGAGGAGACTGGCAGGATCTGGCGAGCCGGATCGAGATGACCCTGGACGAGCCTGCGCGCGGGGAACTCGGCCTGCGGCTGCGCGAGAGAGCGCAAGCGGAGTATGACTGGGCTCTATCGGGGCGACGGATCCTCGACGTTTACGCCGAGCAGATGGGCTAGAGCAGCTCTTCCGTGTAGGCAAAGAGAGCGCCAGTACCGCCTGTGTGCCAGAAGAGGACAGAGTCGCTCGCCTTCCAGTGCCTCTCTTTGACCATCCCGATGAGGCCGGCCAGGGCGCGCCCGGTATAGACGGGATCGACGACGAGACCCTCCAGGCGGGCAAGCGTCTCGATCGCCTCTCTCTCCGCCGAGCCCACGCGGGCGTACCCGGCGCCCAGGTAGGCGTCGTTCACCAGGACAGCGTCCGGGGGCACTTCGGCCCGTATGTTCAGGTGCTGCAGAGTAAGATTGGCCAGCGTGTGCAGTCGCTCAGCCAGTACGGGTGCCGGATCGGAGATTGCGATCCCCTGCACGTTGGTGTTCAAGTGGAGAGATGCTGCTCCGGCGATCAGGCCCGCCTGTGTGCCGCCAGAGCTCGAGGCCACCACCACATCCGCAAACTCGAGATCCAGCTCCCGAGCCTGCCGTGCAAACTCTCGCATCGCATAAAAGTACGCCGCCGCGCCCACGGCGTTCGACCCTCCGTAAGGGATCACGTAGGGTACGCGCCCGGCGGATCTCTCTTCAGCGCACAACTCCTCCATCACCTGCGCCGGGTCGCGATCCCCAGTCCAGCGGATCTGAGCACCAAAGAGCCTGTCCAGAAAGAGATTGCCTTGCGCCCTCTCAGGGGCGCCGGGCGCAAGGGCCAGAATACACCTCAGCCCGCACCGCGCGGCAGCGGCCGCTGTTTGGCAGGCATGATTGGACTGGATCGCCCCGGTGGTGATCACCGTGGTGGCGTTGCGGGAGATGGCATCAGCCATCAGGAACTCTAGCTTGCGCGTCTTGTTCCCCCCCAACGCGAGGCCGGAAAGGTCATCGCGCTTGATAAAGACGCGAGGTCCGCCGAAGGCGCGGCTCAGCCGTGCCAGCTCATGTACCGGGGTGGGCCAGTGTCCCAGGGACACTCTTGGCAGGTCGTTCACGGCGAACTCCTTTCAGAGCATGAGCAGAGCGTGGGGCAACGAATACTTGCGCTTCGTTGTCGTATAATGTACACTGGATGCGTGTAGAGGGCCAGATCCAGGGGGGCAGGATGACGGAGGACGGCAGGCAAAAGGCGCTGGACACCACTCTGGCGCAGATCCGCAAGCGCTACGGCGAAGGCGCGATTATGCGCCTCGGCGAGGGCACTGGGCTGGAGGTCGACGTCATACCGACGGGCTGCCTGGCACTGGACATCGCTCTGGGAGTGGGGGGCATACCCAAAGGCCGCATCACCGAGATCTATGGTCCCGAGTCCTCTGGGAAGACGACGCTCTGCCAGCACATCATAGCCGAGTGTCAGCGCCAGGGCGGTACGGCGGCCTTTATCGACGTAGAGCACGCGCTGGATTCGGCCTATGCGGAGCGCTGTGGCGTCAATCTCGATGAGCTCTATCTCTCGCAGCCGGATACGGGCGAGCAAGCGCTGGAGATCACGGAGGCGCTTGTGCGTAGCGGCGCCGTGGATTGCGTGGTAATCGACTCCGTCGCGGCCCTCGTGCCGCAGGCGGAGATCGAAGGAGAGATGGGCGACGCTCACATGGGCCTGCAGGCCAGGTTGATGTCCCAGGCGCTGCGCAAACTCACCGGTGCCATCAAGCGCAGCAACGCAGCTGTCATTTTCACCAACCAGCTGCGCATGAAGATCGGTGTGCTCTTTGGAAACCCCGAGACGACGAGCGGCGGAAACGCGCTCAAGTTCTATGCCGCGATCCGGGTCGATATGCGAAGGGCAGAATCGATCAAGGACAAAGGTGAGGTCGTCGGCAACCGGGTGCGTGCGCGGATCAAGAAGAACAAGGTGGCGCCCCCCTTCCGTGTGGCCGAGTTCGATATCATGTTCGATCACGGCATCTCCAAGGAAGGTAGCATGCTGGATGTCGCCGTCGAGGCGGGAGTCATCGAGAGGAGAGGCTCGTACTACTCGTATGGTGACGTACGCATGGCACAGGGCCGCGAGAATGCCAAGGAATACCTGAGGGATAACCCAGAGGTTGCGGCCGAGATCGAGAAGCAGGTCCGGCAGCAGATCGGCCTGCTTTCCAGGAAGATGACCGACAGCGAGACCGTGGCAGACCCATCGGAACAAGTGGAAGAGTAATCCTGGTGGCGCCATCAGGCGCCTTTCGGCCGGCGCGTGGACAACGCAGCAGTCACCTCACGACGATGTGGGTTTTCGGCTGAGCCGGGTAGGAGCATCTTTTCATCGTGTTCGTCTGTGCCTGGAGTGTGTATCGGGGAGCCTAAGCGTTGAAGGGCATACTGGGCCCGGCGCGTGGGCCATCCGTTTTCACCCAAGATCGAGTGCGGGTGAAGCGAGCACGCACAGGTGATGGGACTGTAGCTGCGGCTGCAGTCTCTTTTCGTTTACCGGCTAACGATCATGAAGCTGACGGCGATAAAAGCACAACAGCGGGAGCGGGGCCGGCTCAACATCTACCTCGATGGCGAGTACGCCTTCAGCCTGCAGGCCATCCTGGCCGCACGGCTGCACGTGGGGCAGGAGTTGAGCGCCGAAGAGGTGTCGGCGCTGCAAGCGGCTGACGTCGTCGAGAAGGCCTACGAGCGCTGCCTAGGCTATCTGTCGTATCGCCCGCGCAGTACGGATGAGATGCGGAGATATCTCGCAAAGCGTGCTCTCGAATCTGACGCGATCGATCAGGTACTGGAGCGGCTCAAGAGGGCGAGGCTGGTCGATGACCGGGCGTTCGCCGACTTTTGGGTCGACAACCGGGAGAGCTTTCGTCCGAAGGGGGCCTGGGCGCTCAGGGCTGAGTTGCGGGAGAAGGGCATCGCGACGCCAGTGATCGAGGCTGCTCTGGAGGACCTGGACGAGCAGGCCAGCGCAGCCAGGGCGGCCGAACGGGCTGCCAGGCGGTACGCGAGGTATGACCGCGAGGTCTTTACCAGAAGGTTGATCGGGTATCTGCAGCGCCGGGGCTTTCCTTATGGTGTAGCCAGAGAGGCCACGGAGCGCGCATGGGAGGAGATGCGAGCAGGACAGGTGCCAGGAACCGATGAGGTGCAGGGCACCGTCCGTTAATGTTGTTGGTGGAAAGGAATATCAAGGATGTTCACAGGGGAAATGTGGTTCATCTGGCCTGTTCTTCTGGTGATCGGGACAGTGGCCGGGTTTGCGGTGGGATACTATCTCAAGAACAGGACGATCGGCGGCAACATCCTGCAACTGCAGGAGGAGACACGCACGGCTCTGGCCGAGGCGCGCACGGAGGCGATGGCCATCCAGATCGAGGCACGGGATAAGGCTCAGGCGATACTGCACGAGGCCGAGAACGAATCGGCTCGGCGTATCAAGGAGGTCGCCCGCCAGGAGACTCGGCTGCAGGAAAGGCGAGATAACCTGGATAGGCGTGTCGACAATCTGGAAGTGCGCGATACCAGGCTAAAAGAGCGCGAGCAGAGGCTTGACGCGCGGCAGGTCGAACTGGACCAGGCATGGCAGCAGCATATCGCAGAGATGGAGCGGATCTCTGGCCTCACGCAGGAGCAGGCAAAGGACCTGCTGCTGAAGGAAGTGGAAGAGGAGGCCCGGATCGACGCCGCACGGATCATTCGTGAGGTGGAGGCGCAGGCGCACGAAGAGGCAGAAGAGCGCGCACGAGAGATCGTTACGATCGCCATCCAGCGGGTGGCCACCGATCAGGTTGCCGAAACGACGGTTTCCGCGGTGGAGCTGCCCAACGACGAAATGAAGGGACGCATCATCGGGCGTGGCGGCCGCAATATCAGGGCACTGGAAGGCATCACCGGGGTCGATCTGGTGATCGACGATACGCCCGATACCGTGATCCTCTCCAGCTTTGATCCGGTGAGGCGTGAGGTGGCGCGCATGGCCCTCGAGCGGCTGATCCTCGATGGCCGCATCCACCCCGGGCGCATCGAGAAGATGGTTGAGAAGGCGCAGGAAGAGATCGATCAGACGATACGGGAAAAGGGCGAAGAGGCCGCGCTGGATCTCGGGATCCATGGCCTGCCGCCGGAGATCATCCGGCTCCTGGGGCGCCTGCACTACCGCACCAGCTATGGCCAGAACGTGCTCAAGCACTCGACAGAGACGGCCATGGTCGCGGCGCTGATCGCGGCCGAGCTGGGCGCAGATGTCCAGCAAGCCAAGCTCGCCGGGCTCCTGCACGATCTGGGGAAAGCCGTCGACCATGAGGTGGACGGGCCGCATGCACTGATCGGGGCGGAGATCGCGCGCCGGTACGGGATGCCGGAGCCGATCGTCAACGCCATCGGCGCTCACCACAGCGATATCGAGCAGTGTTCCATCGAGGCCATGCTGATTCAGGTCGCCGATGCCATTTCGGCCGGGCGTCCTGGGGCGCGACGTGAGTCGTTGGAGAACTATATCAAGAGGATCCGTGCGCTGGAGCAGGTTGCCAACTCGTTTGAGGGTGTGGAGTCCTCCTACGCGATCCAGGCAGGCCGGGAGATCCGGATCATGGTCAAGCCGGAGCAGGTGGACGACTTGGCTGCCTTGCGGCTATCCAAAGATATCGCGAGGAAGGTCGAAGAGAGCCTACAGTACCCGGGTCGGATTAAGGTAACGGTCATCCGTGAGCTCAGAGCTACCGAGTACGCGCAGTAGGGGACATCGGGCTGCTTGCTGGGGCTTGTGGGCTATCGCCCCGTAGCTCACAAGGTGCAGAGCGCGAGGGATGGCGCACACCGTTCCATCCCGAGGGAGTCAGCACCATGGAGGTCCTAAAGGTATCGGCGCACTCTAGGTCTACGGCGGTGGCCGGGGCAATAGCCGGCGTGGTACGTGAGCACGGACGCGCAGAGGTGCAGGCTATCGGAGCCGGGGCAGTGAACCAGGCGACCAAGGCTGTGGCGATCGCGCGCTCGTACCTGGCTCTGGATGGGATTGACGTCATCTGCATCCCGGCTTTTGCAGACGTCGTCATCTCTGACGAAGAGAGAACGGCGGTAAGGTTGATTGTGGAACCGAGATGAGCAGTGCAATCGATCTGCACATACACACCTCCGCTTCGGACGGCGTCTCATCGCCGCGGGAGGTGGTGCATAGGGCTGCGCGCCTGGGCGTGAGCACTATCGCCATTACGGATCATGATACCGTGAGTGGCCTTGATGAGGCTCTGCGCGAGGCCGCAGGCCGTGGCGTGCGTGTGATACCGGGGGTGGAGATCAGCTCTGAGCACGATGGCGTGCCGGCGCACATCCTCGGCTACTCTGTGGACTGCCTTGAGCCCGCCTTTGCGCGAAGGCTGGCACACTTTACTGAAGCCCGGCTCGAGCGCGCCCGTACGATCACGGACAGGCTTGGCGAGTTGGGAGTCCGTCTGTCCTGGGATGACGTTCTTGACGAGGGGCAGGATGGGGCGATTGGGCGCCCGCATATAGCGCGGGTCATGGTGCGCGCAGGCTATGTCGAGTCCGTGGAGGAGGCCTTTTGCCGATACCTGAACCATGGACAGAAGGCCTATGTGCCACGAGAGAAGGTCACCCCTCCGGAGGCCATCCAGCTGATCCATCAGGCCGGGGGTCTGGCCGTGTTGGCCCATCCTTGGAATGTGATCTTTCTGCTCGAATCGCTCGTGAGCGAGGGCCTGGATGGGCTGGAGGTCTACTACCGCGACTATGACAGCTGCCAGCAGGGACGATTGGGCTGGCTGGCCCGTGAGCACGGGCTGGTGGCCACCGGAGGCAGTGATTACCACGGTCCAGCCCCGGGGGCGTTTCCGCTGGGAGGAGTTCGGGTGCCCCAGGAGTGTGTGACAATGCTGGATGCACGCCACGCAGAGTGACATATACCGGCAACTCAACACAGAGCCGCCCCGATCGGGGCGGCTCTGTGTGTTTACCTCTTGCTGAGTGACTCAGCCTTCAGAGGGAGCGGGCTGTTGCGGCCGGCGCGATCCTCTGCGCCTTCTGCCGGAGCGGCCGCGGGAGCGGCGACTGCCGCCTGCCGGAGCGGATCCGTCTCCTCCGGGGGCCTTGGCTTCATCCGGCGGCGGGCCCGGCCTGGTCTGCGGAGCAGGGCGCCCGTCTGAGGCATCCCGCGAGCCGCTTGACCGCCGCGAACCACCCGAGGGGCCGCGCCCGGAGCCCGCGGACTGATCCCGCCCGTCTCGGCCACGAGGCTGCCCGGCAGTGGGCCGACCTTGCTGCTGAGAAGGCGGGCGCCGCCCGCCCCGCTCGGCCGTCCGCTGGAGCGTGCTGGCGAGGGCGCCGCTCTCCACACGCTGATCCCTCGGAGCCAGGGGCTCCGCACCGGATAACTGGTCGGCCGTCATGTCCGTCGTGGATCCGTCCTCGAGGAGAAGCGTGACCGTCTCACGCAGGACAGAGACCTTGAGAACCTTTGCGGGGCCGTATGGCGTATCCACCGTGCGACCCACTTTGGGGAACAGGCCGCGCACCTGCTGGTAGTAGTCATTTTCGTACGTGAGGCAACAGAGGAGCCGGCCACATAGTCCGGAGATCTCCATGGGGCTCAAGGGCAGGTTCTGCTGTTTGGCCATTCGGATGGAGACTGGCGAGAACTGTGTGAGCCAGGTGGCACAGCAGAGCGGTCGTCCGCAGGGGCCGAGGCCCCCAACCAGCTTGGCTTCGTCACGCACGCCGATCTGGCGCAGATCGATCCGCGTCTTGAACGTGCGTGCGAGATCGCGCACCAGTGCGCGAAAGTCGACGCGGTTCTCGGCAGTGAAGAAGAACGTGAGACGGGAGCCATCATAGGCATACTCGGCGCTCACCACCTTCATCTCGAGGCCGGAGCGCGAGATCTGCTCCTGACAGGCGGCAACTACCTCCGTCTCTCTGGCGTAATACTCCTCCGCGCGGGAGATATCGCTCTCGGAAGCCTTGCGTAGTACAGGCTTGAGTTCTCCCACTACATCGGTATCGGCGACCTCGTGAGGCGGCAGGCTTACCCGGCCGAGCTCATCTCCGCGGGCCGTGGATACGATAACCCAGTCTTCGTTATCGATGCTGAGGTCGCCCGGGCTAAAGTGGTACACCTTGCCCGTCCCTCGAAAGCGAACGCCACACACTAACGGCATCTCTTAACCTCTATTCTCAAGGCGTTCGGGCGCCTGAAAACCCATGGTGCACCAACCGATAAGCATGGCCTGCAGGGCCAGCCGCGGGTTGACGTTTTGGTCCAGCTGAACGGCAATGTCCCGGAGGTCCGCCAAGGCGCGCTGCGCACCTCCCAGACCGACGGCGTCCGAGAGCCTGTGCAGGCGCTCGCTGAGCCGACGATTCGCGACAAGTTCATCGCAACCGGCCGAGATGAGCATGACATCGCGCCATATGGATTGCCACTCTGCCAGCATGACGGCGGGATCGCCCGATCGGCTGATGTTCTCCGCCGCGGAGAGCCTGGCCGCGTGCCCCTGCTCGAGAAGGTTCAGGAGCGTGGTCGCCATATCGCTACGATCCTGCAAAAGTGCAGGGTCCTGAGCCGCCTGAAGCGCCCAGCCCACTCGCCCCCCCGAAAGGCGGGAGATCTCTTCAGCCACGTCGGGATCGGCCAAGCCCCGCTCGGCGAGAGCCTTTGAGACCGTCGCTGAAGGCACAGGTTGGAGCCCCAAGACGCGACAGCGTGAGACGACTGTGGCCTGCAGGAGCCCGGCGTCTCGGGCCGTCAGCATGATCACGGAGCGTGCGGGCGGCTCTTCCAGCGTCTTGAGCAGAGCGTTCTCGGCTTCTTCTGTGGCTGTATGCAAGTCCCCAATGATTGCGACTCGCCAACGAGCTTCGTAAGGCCTGAGGGCGATCTGATGCTGCATCGCCCTTATCTGTCCTATCTTGATGTGCCCATCCTCGGGGAGGAACTCGCTCACATCCGGGTGGGCCGTCGCCATGATCCGCGTGCAGTGTGTACACACGCCGCAGGGGGGTGTGCCATCACCGATGCAGTTGAGAGCGGCGGCGTATTCCCTCGCCAAGTGCAGCTTGCCGATCTGCGGCGGCCCCGTGAACAGGTTGGCTCTGGAGAACACGCCGGAGGCGGCTCCGACAGAGAGCTGCGCAGCCACCCATTCGTGCCCGATCGTGCGCCACATAACCTCACCAGGGATTGCCGAGCCGGGATACAACGACTGATTCTACCATGGCACAGGGTGGAGCACAAGGCGGCTTGCAGGACGGGGCCGCTCCAACCCGTTTGACCGGCTCGCAACCGTGACTAGAGTAGGCGTGTCAGCGCAACCCGGCCGCACAGGTGAGGTGCCGTGAGCACACCGGAAGAGCTCCCGCGTTCCGAGTATCGCCGCAACATCGCGGCCCTGATATGTGATTCCACCTTTTTCTACATGGCGATGAGCTTTGTCGGAGCCAGCACCGTGCTGCCTGCGCTGCTGGGCACCCTGACCCGATCCGAGGTGGCGATTGGCGTGGGCAGCGGCATCACCCGGGGGGCCTGGCTTCTTCCACAGCTGTTGGTCGCGGGCCTGGTGACGCGGATGGCGCACCGCAAGCGACTGATTGTAGGCGTAGCGTGGGTCTCACGTCCGCTGGTATTGCTTATCGCTCTGGTGATCTGGCGAGGGGCGATACCGGCGCCGACGTTCACCCTGGTGACGGTGTTGACGCTGTTCTTTGTCTTTTACGCGCTGGATGCCGTGGTGAGCGTGCCGTGGTTCGATCATCTGGCGCGTACCATATCGCCGCAGAGAAGAGGCGCCGTCGTGGGGGTGGGCCAGGTGATCGGCGGGATCGGTGGGATTGGGGCGGGAGCCGCCGTGGGCTATCTGCTCAGCGAGGCCAGTCCCTGGGGCTATCCCGCCAACTATGCGCTCGTCTACCTGGCGGCCGCGGTGCTGTATATCGTCTCCGCGATGGGCATCTCGTTCATCGCCGATCCGGATTGCACGCCCAAAGACGGTTCGACGGCGCCAACGTTAAGACAGACCATGGCCATGCTCCCTGCGACGATCGCCCGTGACGCTCCTTTTCGCCGGATGATCGCCGTGCAGTTGTTGGTGGGCTTTACGGGCGTGGCCACGTCGTTCTACGTGCTGTACGCAACGCGCGAACTTGGCCTCACGCTGGCTGATACGGGCTTGTTCGTCTCTGCTCAGGTGGCCGGCTCGATGATCGCCGGGTTTCTTCTGGGCTATATGCAGCAGCGCCTGGGGCCGCTGGTGCATATCCGGCTGCAAACCGTGTTGGCGGCGACGGCACCGCTTCTGGCCCTGCTCGCTGCACCAGCGGCTCAAGCAGGCGCCGAGGTGGCGAGATGGGTGTACGGCGGGGTGTTCCTGATGCTGGGTGTGTATACCGGGTCCGGGAGCTGGCCCTTTAGCAACTGGCTGCTGGAGTACGCCCCAGAGACCAGGCGACCGATGTACATTGGCCTCGCCAACACGCTTTCGGCGACCACGATGCTCGCTCCGGTTCTGGGAGGCGTTGTGGTCGGCACGGTGTCGTACCCGGCCGTGTTTGTGCTTGCTGTGGCCTTTTGCTGCCTGGCGCTCTTGCTCTCGCTGGCGTTGCCCACCACGCGACCGAGAGTGCCTGCCCCCGGTGCGAACCCGGCACCGCCGCAGGCCCCGGCCTGACAGGGCCCCATGGGCTCAGGGATGCGGCACGTGAACCGGCACCTGGCCTTCGATGACCACCTGAGAGAGGTCGACTCGGCAGCGGTAGGCCTGTACGCGCACGCCGTTCTGAGCGGCGTCCCACAGGGCATGGGCAAAGGCTGGATCGGACGCGACGTGCGGAGAGAACACGAGGGCGTCTGCACGCTGGACGACAAAGATCACGGCGGCTCGTTGGCCTCTTGCGGCGACTTGGGCCAGTTCGCGCATATGGCGGGCCCCCCGTAGCGTCGGGGCGTCCGGGAAGAGTGCCTGCGCATCTTCCACCAGCGTAACGGACTTGACCTCCATCCATGTGAAAGAGTCCCCCGAGCGGACGCAAAAGTCCATCCGGCTTTCGCCCAGTCGTCGCTCTGCGCCTAGATCCTCAATGGGGTGACCCTCCCAGCCTTCCCTGAGCAGATGCTCAGCCCAGAGGCGGTTGGGGAGGTGGGAGTCGACAGAGACCAGCAAGTCCTCGTGTTCAACCAGCACCAAGTCATACGGCGTGCGCCGCTTTGGCGAAGGCTTGGATGCTAACCAGAGGCGACGCCCTGGCTGCAGTAGTTCGGCCATACGGCCCGAGCTGGCTACCCGTGCCTTTGTGAGCGCGCCATTCACGGTGACCGAGGCACGAAACCGGTTGTCCCTGGCGACAAACTCCCCGGCGACGAGGTTCGGCAGTCGCATCGCTATAGCGTGCGCGGGAGAGGGCTGCCGCTCAAGCCAGACCAGCCATGATACCGCGCGCGGCGATGGCCCCGGTTGCGGCCGCTCCCCCGATGCCCCGGGCTACTCCGGCCCCGTCGCCGGCGACGTACAGGCCGGGAAGATCGGTCTGCAGTGCCCGATCTGTGCGAGGCTTGTTGGCATATCGTTTGAGCTCCAGGGCGTACAGCAGCGTACGATCCGCATCCAGGCCGGGGATGATGCGCGCCAGCACATCCAGCGCCTCCAGGAGGTCCGTGACGATCCGATGGGGCAGCGCCATGGATATGTCCCCCGGCGTCACGTCCTCAAGGGTCGGCACGACGTCTCCAGGGCTCTTGCTGAGGCGACTCCAGGTGGAACGTCGATGGCGCCGTAGATCGCCGAGGCTCTGGAGAGTCGGCCGGCCACCGCCAATGGTTGTCGCCAGCCGCGCGATCGAAACGCCGTAGGCTGTGGTGCTCTCCACCGGCTCGGTGAGGTTGATGCTCGTCAGGAGGGCAAAGTTGGTGTTCTCCGTCTGCCGATCCTTGAGAGAATGACCGTTGACGCCGACCACGCCCTCCTCGGGATAGCTCTCCCTGACGACAAATCCATGCGGGGAAACGCAAAAGGTACGGACTTGATCGTCATAGGTGGGCGCGCGGACGTAGAACTTGGGATCGTAGCAGATATCGATCACGTCAGCCATGACGATGGCCGGCACCTCAACGCGGACGCCGACATCCACCGGATTGTAGACAACGGACAGCCCCAGCCGCTCGATCACCCGACGCGTCCATTCGCTGCCCACACGGCCGGCCGCCAGCAGGACCGCGTCGGCGAGCAGTTGCTCGCCACCCTCGATGACCACGCCGCGTGCCCGGCCATCGCTGGCAAGCACGTCGGTGACGCGTGTGTTCATGCGAAACACCACGCCCATTCTCTGCAGATCCTCGCTCAGACGCTGCATGAGCTCGGTCAGATGATCTGATCCGATGTGCGCCTGGCGAATGGGCAGGAAGCGCACGCCTGCCTTGGCGGCGCGCTTCTCCAGATCCAGGGTGGCCTCATCGCTTGTGGACATAACGTGTACGCCGTAGGCGCCAAAGATAGCTTCGATATGGCGTATCAGCTCCCACGCCTGGCCTGGGGACATGAACTCGTAGAGATCTCCCCCCACCTGAGGATGAAAGTTGATCTTGCCGTCGGAGAAGGTACCTGCTCCGCCCATCCCGTGGAGGAGATCAAAGCCGTTCTCGCGGTCTCGCTCGGAGACGGGCTTGCCCATATCCAGCAGTATTACCCGATGGCCCTGGCCGGCCAACTCATGAGCTGCAAAGATGCCTGCTGGTCCAGCCCCTACGACGGCGACTGTTGACATCGCTACCTCCTGATAGGGTAGTATGGCGTCCGATCCGCAGCGCGCGGGCGCGTCACGACACCCAGGGACCGTCCTGGAGGACCCGGCTCAGCTGGCGCAGGTGGTCGCGCTCTTCGTCGATGATCGCTCGCACGGCCGGAAGGTGATCGGGCTCGACAACATCGGCGACCTCGTAGAAAAAGAGCAGTGTGTCTTTTTCAAAGGCCATGGCGGCCCGCAACGCTTCCTCCTCGGTATGAGATTCTTTGGCGCGCTGCATGCCCTTGCCCTCGCCCGTCAGGGCACCGGAGAGAGCATGCTCCAGAAATGCGCGGTAGTCCGCGGCAAGGGGGTCAGACGTGGGCTCTGACGCTTTGGCCAGCATGCGCTGGAAGGTCCGATAGTGGCGTTCTTCCTGGTAGGCGAGGTCGTGGAAGAGAGTCTTGACCTCGCGATCCTCGGCCTGAGCCGCAACGGCCCGGTACAAGGCCTCTCCGTTGCGCTCGATCTCGAGTGCCCACTGCAGTACGATCTGGGCCGGAATCGGTGACATGGTCTCTCTCCTCTCTGCGTCGTCCCGGATCGGCTGGCACGGACATTGTAGTGCCGCGCGCGTCGTCGTGGCAAGGGAAGCGCGGCCACAGCACGGCCGGAGAGCCAGAAGCACAAAAAACTCTCGCCGGCCATCAGGTGGGCGAGAGTATGTCAGGCTCCTCGGGCTGGACTCGAACCAACAACCAATCGGTTAACAGCCGACCGCTCTACCGTTGAGCTACCGAGGAACAATGGAACGGTGCAGAGTCTACAACAGAACAGGGGGTGCGTCAAATCGCCGGACGCTCAAGCTCACGACAGATAGTCTCGAAGCTTCCGGCTGTAGTTGGGGTGGCGCAGCTTGCGGAGGGCTTTGGCTTCAATCTGCCGGACGCGCTCCCGCGTCACGCCAAACCTCGCCCCGACCTCCTCGAGGGTGTGCGTTTCGCCATCATCGAGACCGAACCGGAGTGCCAGAACCTGGCGTTCCCGTTCTCCCAGCTGCGAAAGGACGTCCTGCATCTGCTCGCGCAGGAGCTCGCGGTTGGTCTCCTCGATTGGGCTGGCGATAGAGTCATCGGCGATAAAGTCCACCAGAACGCTGTTGTCCTCGTTCCCCATGGGCATCTCGAGGGACATGGGCTCCTGAGATACGGCCATGACCTGGCGCACCTTTTGTGCAGCACGCTTGAGGCGGATGCGTACGTCCGGGGGAAGCGGGTTGTTGCGTGACTGCGCTTCCTCGATCACCCGGCGGTCATGCTCGGATACATAGTCGAGCTCAAGGGCGATGTCCTCCGGGGTTGGGTCGTGCCCCAATCGCTGCTGCAGCTGGCGCATCGTTCGGGTGAGCCGGTTGATGGATTCGATCATGTGGACGGGTATGCGGATCGTGCGCCCCTGATCGGCGATGGCGCGGTTGATGGCCTGACGAATCCACCAGGTAGCGTAGGTGGAGAACTTGAAGCCTTTCTCGTGGTCGAACTTTTCGACGGCCCGCAGCAGCCCGAGATTGCCCTCCTGGATCAGATCCAGAAACGACATGGAGCGCCCAGAGAATCGCTTGGCAACACTGACGACGAGCCGGAGGTTGGCTTCGGCCATATGGCGGCGGGCCAGTTCGCCGCGCTGCACCTTCAGGTGCAGGATGTTGCGCGTTTGGGGATCGAGGCTATCTCCCTCGGAATCGAGCTGCTCTGCAGCGACCATGCCAGCCTGGATGGCCTTGGCAAGGCGCACTTCATCTTCGCCATCCAGCAGAGGGACGCGGCCGATCTCGCGAAGATACATCTGGACCGAATCGCCCAGGGGCTCCGGTCGCCTCTTGCGTGAGGCGGCGGATTGGCCGCGCTCCGGCGCCACCTCCTCCTCGATCTCGGCAACCAGATCCACGTCCGGATCGACCACGAGAACGCCGATCTCGGCGAGCGCATCACTGAGTTCCTCGACTTGCTGATCCAGGTTTTCGTCCGAAGGCAGCACCGACAACAGGTCCTGCCTGGTGACGATCTCATCCCGCACGGCCCGAGCGAGAAGTCTGTCTAGCGCGCTGTTTTGCGAGATCCCTGTGTTCATGTGTGCTCTATGGGTCAGGATTGGCGCTTGCCGCCGTAGGTCGCCGCGACAAAACGTCGCTCGATGCGGAGGTGCTCGCCGGTCAGAGCCGCAATCTGCGCGGCTAGGTCGCGAACGCGGTCGGTCTCTCCTTGCTCTTGAGCCTCCAACTGCACGAAACGCAGCTCCTCAATACGGCGGGAGAGCTCCTGCCTGCGAAGCCGGGTACAGCACTTGATGAGATCCTCTCTGAAAGCCTCTTCGGACAGGTTAGGCTCCGACTGTAGTCTCCGGCTGAGCGATTCTACGTGAGCCGCCGACTCGGTGTCAAGTGAAGCGATGAGTGCCCGCGTGTCATACGGACGCGTCTCATCGTCCATGTAGGGCTGCAGCTGCCGGAATATCTCCCGGTGTCGTGGATCGGCAAAGGTGCTATCTGAGAGGCGCGTCTCCCTGATGGGGCCTGAAGCTCCTCCTGGATCACTGATGAGCAGCGAGATGCAGTGTTCCTCCAAGCTGAGAAAGCTCGAGATCTCCGCCCTCGGGGCGGCTGGTGCCGCATCGGCAGGGGAGGAGGATATGCGGCGTTCGGGTCTTTTTCGGCGCGGCGATCCGCCGGTGCCGCGAAGAGCATCAAGCTGAGGCATCAGCTGGCGTTCGTCAATTCGCACCCACTGAGAGACTCGCTGAAGATAGTGGGACCGTTGAACCGGGTTATCCACGGCCGCGATCACTGGAAGCATCCGTTCGACGGCGTCCTGTTTGCCTCTGGCCGTGGAGATATCGATCTCCTGCCGCGCCCGTTGCAGGTAAAACTCGGGCACCGGCAAGGCATCAGCAACCAGACGGTCCCACAGAGCCCGGTCGCTGAGGATCAACTCGTCGGGATCCATACCCCGCGGCAACATGAGGACCCGGACCTCGGCACCCAGCCGTTCCTCGTAGCGGATCAGCCCGCGGGCATCGGGAACCGGCACGACCTGCCGCGGCAGGGACTCGGAGGCGGCGAGTGCGCCCCTTTCGGCAGCTCTCAGGCCTGCATCATCGGGGTCGAGGGCGAGGATGAGCGTGGTGCAGATGCGTTTGAGGACGTCAATGTGTGCTTCGGAGAGTGCGGTGCCCATGCAGGCAATGACGTTGGTGGCCCCGCACTGGTGAGGTACGATGACATCCATGTAGCCTTCGACGATGATCGCGATGCCCGACTCTCGGATGGCGGAGTGCGCCAGATCAATGCCGTACAGGACGCTGCCCTTGTCAAAGAGAGGCGTCTGTGGCGAGTTCAGGTACTTGGGTTGCGAGTCGTCCAGCACGCGGCCGCCAAAGCCGACAACGTGCCCCTGCATATCGCGTATGGGAAACATGATTCGGGCGCGAAAACGATCGTAGACGTTGCCCGACTCGTTGGAGGCCAGGAGACCTGCTTGAAGCGCCTCGTCCTGCGCCACTCCCTGAGTGCGCAAGAACTGCTCCAACCGGTGCCAGTCGTTGGGCGCATAGCCCAGCTGAAAGGCCCGCTGCGAGGCTGGAGTCACCGAGCGCCTCTCCAAATAGGCACGTGCGGCATCGGCATCGGGCGAATCGGCCAGGACCTGCTGGTAGAAGGAGGCCGCTAGTGCGTTGATCTGCCGGAGGCGCTCCAGGAGATCGGCGTGTTCGCGGGCTCCCGGCGTGAGCGGCTCCAGTTCCACGCCGGCTCTCTGGGCCAGCAGTCGGAGCGCTTCGCCGAAATCTAGGTTGTCGTGGCGCATGACAAAGCTAAAGATGTCCCCACCGGTGCCACAGGCGCCGAAGCAGTGCCACGTCTGCGATGAGGGAAAGACGACAAATGATGGCGTCTTTTCCGTATGAAACGGGCAGAGCCCCTTGTACGTAGCTCCCGCTTTCTTGAGGGACACGTATGAGCCGATGACCTCAACGGCATCGAGCCTTTGCTTGATCTCATCTATGACGGACATCTGAGCTCCTGACGGGAGACACAAGAGACGCTCGGGCCGATGAACGACCGTTGCCTGTGAAGGGTGCGCTGGCGGTAGCCGACCGGGGCCGATCACGACGGGGCCATAGGCATCCGGGCCGCTGCGGCACGGCGAGCGGCGAACGGTCGCACAGATGGTGTTGACTGCGGGGCCATTATACACGCTGCTGTGTGGGGCTCAAGCTCGGCCTACGCTCGATCGGGTGCGGGCCTGCTCAGAAAGGCAATGAGGCCGGGCTCATCGCCCGACCTCATTGTGTAGCGCATACTAACGGTTACTAGACGTCCTTCTCTGCGCCGACGTTATGATCGTTGCGAAGGGCCGCCTGCGCAGCGGCCAAGCGCGCCACAGGCACGCGGAAGGGCGAGCAGCTGACGTACGCCAGGCCTACGCGATGGAAAAAGTCGATCGATGCGGGATCTCCGCCATGTTCGCCGCAGATACCCAGCTCGATCTCCGGGCGGGTGGCCCGACCGTCTTTCACAGCCTTGCGAACCAGCTGACCTACGCCGTCCTGATCCAGGCTCTGGAATGGGTTGCTGGGGAGCAGCCCCCGCTTGACATAGTCCAGGAGGAACTTGCCCTCAGAGTCGTCCCGAGAAAAGCCAAAGGTCATCTGTGTGAGGTCGTTGGTGCCAAAGGAGAAGAACTCGGCCTCTTCGGCCAGGTTGCCGGCCGTCAGGGCGGCGCGCGGCGTTTCGATCATTGTGCCGAATTTGTGGTCGACACGGACGCCCTGCTCTTCCATGACCTGCTCAGCCACAGCGCGGAGCTTGGTGATCTCGGCGCGCAGCTCGTTGATGTGCGAGACGAGCGGGATCATCACCTCTACCTTGACCTTGACGCCCTTGCGCGTCTGCGCACAGGCGGCTTGGAAGATCGCGCGCACCTGCATCTCGGTGAGCCCGGGCAGCATGAGCCCGACGCGGCAACCGCGCAGGCCCATCATGGGATTGACCTCCCAGTGGCTCTCAACCACGCTGAGCATGTGCTCCCTCTCGGCGAGGGCCGTTGGATCCTCACCGGTGGTGCGAAGGCGAACGACCTCCTCCAACAGCGATTCGCGGCTGGGAAGGAACTCGTGCATCGGGGGATCGATGAGGCGGATGATGACGGGCAGGCCGTCCATGGCCTCAAAGATGCCCTCGAAGTCCTCTTGCTGGAACGGCAACAACTGCTCGAGGTACTTGCTTCGTTCCTCGTCCGAGGTGGCCATGATCATGCCCACAACGGCCGGGCGGCGATGCTCCTCAAAGAACATGTGCTCGGTGCGACAGAGGCCGATGCCCTGCGCTCCAAACTCGCGTGCGCGCTTGGCGTCTTTGGGGTAATCGGCATTGGTGTAGATTCCCAGGCGCCGGACGTCGTCAGCCCACGAAAGCAGCTGAGCCAGCTCCACGTTCTGGTGGATATCAGCCTCAAGCGTCGGTACCTGGCCCACGAACACTTCGCCGGTGGCGCCGTCGATGGAGATCACATCCCCTTCGCGGACGATAATGCTCCCCTTGGTGAAGCGGCGGTTCTCCGGATCGATCGTGATTTCCTCACAGCCTACCACGCAGGGCATATTGTTGCCGCGGGCAACCACGGCCGCGTGGGAGGTCGCGCCACCGTGCTGAGTCAGAACGCCCTTGGACATGAGCATGCCGCCCACATCGTCAGGTGACGTCTCGGGCCGTACCAGGATCACGGCCTCGCCATTGCGAGCGTGTTCCATGGCGCGATCTGAGTCGAACACGGCGATTCCTGTGGCCGCGCCCGGCGAGGCATTGAGCCCCTGTGCCACCTGATCGCCACGCGCTTTGGCCTGCGCCTTGGCCTGGGGATCGAACATCGGGTGCAGGAGAGCGTCCACTTGCTCGGTGGTGACTCGGTCCAGCGCCTCGTTTCGCGTGATCAGCCCTTCATTGGCCAGGTCTACCGCGATCTTGACCGAGGCCAGAGCCGTGCGCTTGCCGGTACGGGTCTGGAGCATCCAGAGCCTGCCCTGCTCCACAGTCAGCTCGAGATCCTGCATTTCACGGTAGTGGCGCTCAAGCTGCTTGCCCAACCTGACGAACTGCTCGTAGATGGCCGGATTGGTGCGCTCCAGCTCAGCGATGGGCATCGGGGTGCGGATGCCAGCGACGACGTCCTCACCCTGTGCGTTGGGAAGGTATTCGCCGAACATCCGGTTATCGCCGGTATTGGGGTTGCGGCTAAAGGCTACGCCACTGCCGGAGTCGTCGCCCATGTTGCCAAAGACCATGGTGCATACGTTCACGGCGGTTCCCCAGGTGTCGGGGATGTTGTTCAGCTGGCGATAAGTCGTTGCATTCGGCCCGTACCAGGAGTTGAACACGGCCTCAACCGCCTGGCTGAGCTGGTCCCAGACGTTGTCGGGAAAGTCCTCACCGAGCTCGGACCTGTAGACGGCCTTGAAATCGGCCACGACGAGCTTGAGCATGTCCACGGTGAGGTCGGTATCGCGCCCGCCGGAAGTCTGGGCCTTGTAGCGATCGAGGACTTCCTCGAACTTGCGGCCATCAATGCGCTTGACGATGCGCCCGTACATCGAGATCAGCCGACGGTACGAGTCATAGGCGAAGCGATAGTCGTTAGCCTTCGCCGCGAGCCCCTCCAGGGTCTCGGGGTTCAGTCCGACGTTGAGGACGGTGTCCATCATCCCAGGCATGGACACACGAGCGCCTGAGCGAACAGAGACCAACAGAGGGTTCACCGGATCGCCGAACTTTTTCCCGGCCTGCTTTTCGATGACAGCCATGGCTTCCTTGACCTGATCCCACATCCCTTCGGGGAATGCTTTGCCGGCGGCGTAGTAAGCCAGGCAGGCCTCAGTGGTGCAGGTAAAGCTGGGGGGCACGGGAAGGCCGGCGTTCGTCATCTCGGCCAGGCCAGCGCCTTTGCCGCCCAACAGGTCTCGCATGTCCTTGTTGCCCTCTGAGGACAGATACACCCACTTTTTCGACATGGAACGACTCCTCCCAATGACTGGTTATCCAGTGATATACGTGCACAGAATCCCCACCTGATACAGGCACGGACGCCCTATTATAGGTTCACCGCCAGGCGGCGGCAAATCCCGAATCACGCTGCCCACGCAACGTGGCGAGATCAGCCTGTCTCGGAGCCGACTAACCTGCCCACCAGGTCGGTGCGGCGGCTAACCAGTGTGGTGCGCTGGATGGCGATCCTGAGGGCTCGCTCCTGGCTGATGAGCACCGCGAGCCTTTGAGCTCGAGACAGCGCCGTGTACAGAATGTTCCGTTCCAGCATCACATAGTGGGCGGACAGCATGATGACGATGACTGCGGGCCACTGCGATCCCTGGCCTGCATGGACGGTCATCGCCCAGGAGTGCACGAGATCGTCGAGTTCTGCAAAGGCATAGTCCACAGTGTCGTCGTCGAAGGCCACGCGTACGCGGTGCTCGTCCTGATCGATGCTTACTACGGTTCCCAAGTCCCCGTTAAAGACCTTTTTCTGGTAGTCGTTGCGCGTTTGGCGAACCCGGTCACCGACTCTCATGACTGACGGAGTGCCTTGATCCTGGCGCCCGAGGGCGCACTCGCTCTTTACAGGCGAGGGCGGGTTCAGCCGCGCCTGCAGGGCGGCATTGAGGGCTTGCACGCCGGCCTCCCCGCTGTGCACTGGCGTTAGGATCTGTACTTCAGAGGAAGGGATGCCGAGATACTCCGGAAGCCGTTGAGCGGCGAGTTCGACCGCAAGCTCTAGCGCCTCCGCCGGAGTCTCACGGGGCATCTCAAAGTAGTCGGCGGCACTGTTCGCCGGCGGAAGGGGCCGCAGGCCCTCGCGGATGCGGCGGCAGTTGGCGGCGATGAGGCTGACGTCACCGGCCTCCTGCCGGAAGATCAGATCCAGTCGGGTTACCGTGACCCGGCCACCGGCCGTCCGGGGAGAGGCCTCAATGAGGTCGTGGAGGATGGCCCCCGGGCCGACAGGCGGCAACTGGTCGACGTCACCGACCAGGAACAGATGGGTACGCGCACCTAGCCTGGCCATAATCTGATCCATCAGCCAGAGATCGATCATCGATGCTTCGTCGATGACAAAGACGGACTCGCGCACCGGCTCGGGTGGAAGCCTCTGCGCCTGGGCGCCCAGGCCGAGATACCGGTGTACGGTGGCCGCCTGCCGGTCCGTTGCGTATGAGAGTTGCTTGGCCGCCCGTCCGGTGGTGGCGCAGAGGGCGTAGGTTACCTGCAGCGCCTCCAGAGAGCGGATGAGCGCGCGCATGGCAGTGGTCTTGCCGGTTCCGGGGCCCCCGGTAAGCACGACCAGGCGTGTACCAGTAAGCAAAGAGACCACTGCCGCATATTGATCCTGAGTCAGATCCGTCTGGCTGCACTGGCGTGCGAGTTCGAGCGCATCGCCCGGCTGCAGGTTCAGAGGCGTAGCTGCAGGCTGTTCCAGCCACGTCCTGAGGCGGGAGGCGATGCGCTCCTCGGCTTCTGCGACAGCCCTGAGGTAGATGCCGGTGTTGCCGTCGGCGGATACGATAGTGCGACGGATCACCCGCTGGCCGGCTACCAGTTGTTCCAGCTGGGCCGCAACCAGGCCCGGTTCGGCTTCAAGGAGGCTGGCGGCCTGGGTGACAAGCTCGTCTGGCGAGGTCCACAGGTGACCCTCATCGAGAGCCTGGTTGAGAGCATGCAGGATGCCCGCTTGTAGACGTTGTGGAGAGTCAGAGGGCAGGCCGAGCGTGCGGGCAATGCGGTCGCACGTCAGGAAACCAAAGCCGGACACGCGCTCGGCCAGCAGGTAGGGATCTGAGGACACCGTCTGCCACGCGGCATCGCCGAACTCGCGGAAGATGCGCTGGGCCTGCCGTGGCGTGAGGCCAGCCACGCCCTGCAGGCTGACCATGAGGCGGTTGATGGCCCTATGCTCGGCCCAGCTCTCCCGTATCTTGGCCGCCCGGACCGGGCCGATGCCACGTACTTGCTGCAACTCCCTGCCGCCCTGGTCCAGGACCTCCAGGACCCGAGCGCCAAAATGATCCACCACGAGTCCGGCATGGTGAGGCCCCAGCCCTTTGATGCTGGCCCCCGCCAGGTAACGGCGAATCGCCTGGGGGGTTGTGGGAGTCTGCAGGATGGCGGAAGAGGCGCGGATCTGCGGGCCATAGCGGCGATCATGATGCCATATCCCCTGAACGCGATAACAGGATCCCTCCTGTACAGTCCCGAATATGCCCGTGGCGGTGTATGTGGCGGGAGAATCCGTGTCGGCATCGGCGTACACCAGCCGAACAACGGCGTAACCCGTATCCGGATTGGAGAATGTGATGTGGTCAACGCAGAACTCGCCGTCGACGGCCTCTCCTTCCGAACCAAGCGAAAACGCGGCCTGGGATGAGCCGGGCAAGTTGGTGTGCGAACGAGCGGGGCGTCTGGGCTGCTTCATGGTAGGATTCTAGGGCGCGGGGCCGGCGACGTCAACGCAGGTGCCCTGCCCATCGGGCAGGTGTGCTTGACTCGCTTCTCGCGCCTGTGGTATGGTCTGCACCAGGAGCGCTGGTCAGGCGCCTAACCACTCGTCTGGAGGGACTGACGTTATGAGCACGGAAGCTCCCGCTCGTGGTCCAAATGGTCCGCAGAACACAAGGCGGGCCGGCGCGTTTCAGTTTGTGCTGCACAGCCATCTCCCGTACTGCCGGTTGGCGGGGCGGTGGCCCCACGGCGAAGAGTGGATTCACGAGGCTCTCGCCGAGACCTATATCCCTCTCCTGAACACGCTGTACGACCTGTACGAGCGCGGCCTCTGCCCCCAACTGACGATCAGTCTCTCTCCTGTCCTCGTGGAGCAACTTGCCGATCCAGACGTGTGTGAGCATTTTGTGGCGTACCTGGACGAAGAGATCGAGATGGCGAGCCGCGATGAGGCTCGCTTTGACCCGGCCCAGGAGCCCGAGCTGCACGACCTGGCGCGCTACTATCGCACGCTCTATGAGGAGACCCGCCGCAGCTTTGTGCTGCGTTACGAGCGAGATGTCGTCGCGGCGTTCCGCCGGCTGCAGGACGCGGGGTGTATAGAGATCAGCACCTGTGCGGCGACGCACGGCTATCTGCCCCTTCTCTCACGGGATTCGTCGCTCTATGCGCAGATCAGCACCGCAGTCGCCAGCCACACGCGGCACTTTGGCAGGCCGCCGAGGACCATCTGGCTTCCAGAGTGTGCCTACCGTCCCGCCAAAGTGGAGCCCGACGGGACGATCCGCCCGGGCCTTGAGGCGTTTCTCGCGGCGCAGGGGATCGGTTGCTTCTTTTTGGAGACGTCGTCGGTGGAGAAGGGCCAGCCCGACTACCGGCCGCGGACGGCCCTTGCAGTCGGTCCATACGCTCTGGCCGAGAAGCGTTTCCAGGAGGCGGCGCAGAGCATCGAACCGCAGGCCGTGGCAGATCAAGGGTCTGCAGGGAGCAGCACCTATCGCGCCTACCTCGTGGCGGAGCCCAATGGGTCGGTCACAGAGCCTCCTGTCGCGGTGATTGGGCGTAACGAGCGTACGGGCATGCAGGTGTGGTCCGCCGAGTGGGGCTATCCCGGCGATAGCGACTACCGGGAGTTCCATCGCAAGGATGTGGTCTCGGGACTGCAGTACTGGCGTGTGACATCGCCGGATGCTGACCTCGGCGACAAGGACGTTTACCATCCTGAGTGGGCAGCGGATCGCGTGCGAGCGCATGCCGCGCACTTTGCGACTCTCGTGGAGGAATTGCTCGCCGACTACCGCGAGCAGACAGGCGAGTACGGTCTGATCTCGTCCAACTATGATACCGAGCTGTTTGGCCACTGGTGGTTCGAGGGCGTGTCCTGGATCGGCCAGGTGCTTGAGCGCTTGGCGCAGAGCCCTGTGGTGGACCTCACAACCACTGCGGGCTATCTGGATTGCGAGAGCACTCGCCACGCGATCGCTATCCCGGAGGGATCCTGGGGAGCGGGCGGTACACACTGGACGTGGGACAACCCGGAAACGCATTGGATGTGGGAACCGATCCACGCTGCCGAGCAAAGGATGGAGGCGTTGGTGGAGCGGTACCCGCAGGCAACCGGTGACGCTGCGATTGCGCTGAATCAGGCAGCGCGGGAACTGCTCTTGTTGCAGGCGAGCGATTGGCCATTCCTGGTCACAACCGGCCAGGCCAAGGAGTATGCGACGGAACGCTTTCTGGGCCATGTCGAGCGGTTCAACCGGCTGGCGGGCATGATCGAGGCAGGCACACTGGTGCCAGCGGCCGAGGTCGCTGAGGAGTTGTACCAGGTTGACAAGATCTTTGAGGATATCGATTACCGCTGGTTCGCTGAACGTCAAGGGCGGCCGGCGTGAGATATGAGGTATCGGCATGCGGCTGAAGAGGCAGTGAGGTGAGTCCTCGCACACGCGAAGCGGGTCCGCTGTATGGGCAGGTGGCGGCCGGTATCGAGGAGGGGATCCGGGCGGGCAAGTGGGCGCCTGGCGCGAAGCTGCCGAGCGAGCGTGAGCTGTGTGAGTTGTTCAGGGTCAGCCAGATCACCGTGCGGCGAGCGCTGCGGGATCTGGCGCAGCAGTCGCGCGTTTACAGCCGGCACGGGCTGGGCTGGTATGTTGAGAGTGATGAGGGCCAACGGGCGGAGCCGGCGGCCTGCGACATGGCGGTCATCGCGCCAGCGCACGACGGCTTTCTGACGGGGATTGTGACGGCGTGCGTGGAGGCTTTTGCGCGTGCGGGGCGCGTTGTGGAGATGATTCGCTTGCCCAAGGAGGAGGGCGAGGTTGCCTGGTCGCAGGCTGTGCCGGAGGAAGTTCCTCTCCTGTGGGCTGTTGCCGGTGAGGAGCGCAGCCTCGCCCAAAGGTATGGGGCTCTCACGGCACCCTATGCATCTCGTAGCCTGCTTCTGGGGCGCTCGATACCCGGGATTGCTTTGCCGACGATCGCGATCGATGAACAGGACGCCATGGCCCGCGTAACCGGGCACCTGATATCGGCCGGACACCGGCGGATCGGGTATGTGGGTAGCGATCCGACGCTGACCGGCGGCTGGCGGCGGTATCAGGGGTACCGTTCCCGCATGCTGGACGGCGCGCTGGAGCTGCCACTGGCGTGGGTCGTCTCTACCGATCGAGTGGGGCACCTGGCCGAGGAAAGGATCTCCGAGGCTCTAGCCGGGAATCTACGGCCCACTGCCGTGGTATGCTCCTCCGATACGCTTGCAGCTCAAACGATTCACCACCTGGGTTCAATGGGCCTGGCCTGCCCCTCAGACGTGGCGGTGACTGGATTCGGTGACGAGCCCTTTGCAGCCTATCTTGCGGAGCCCCTAACGACTTTTCGATTCGATCTGGACGGCCTCGCCACTCAGGCGCAGGAGGCCGTGATGGAGATGCAGGGGGGGCGGATTCCTCGCCTGCGACCGGTGACTGGGGATCTGGTGGTGCGCACGAGCTGTGGATCGTTGGTAAGCCGGATATACTCCGGCGACTCGGGGGCTTTCTAGAGGTTTCGGCTGCGGAAGTGTGTGGTCAAGCCGCGCCAACGGAGGCGTAGTGCTAGGGCGACCGTAGAGTTGCTCAGTCTCCGCGCTGGTGAGGTGTTCGGTTGTCGCAGGCAGGGCTGATCCTGCCAGGAGTGCGGATGCAGACCGTTGCGCACCGCGCGGGTTGTGTTCTGTTGGCCGCTCTCCTCGTGGTGGGCGCGGCCTACGCCGACCCTGTTCGCTCCCCCTCTGGCCATTCTGCGCCCAACCTGGTGAACGCAGACGCTCATCTTCAGGATCTCTGCGAGATACTGCGCGCCGGCAACTCCAGGGAGTTGTTGGCTTGGGTGGGGCATCACCATGACTGGGTATCCGGCGCTTTCCTCCAGGTACACCTATTCCCGCCGCTTGAGATGGATCGAGTGGCGTCGCTCGCGATACGGCTATACGGCGGGAAGCAGACGGGGGTGGG
The DNA here is from genome assembly GCA_012719135.1 of Chloroflexota bacterium. Taxonomy (GTDB): domain Bacteria; phylum Chloroflexota; class Anaerolineae; order UBA1429; family UBA1429; genus JAAYED01. The sequence continues at coordinate 29,091 of JAAYAW010000060.1, read as the reverse complement.
GGGCTCACGACGGCCAGTGCAGGCCTGGATCCCGTTACTCAGCATTCCCCTTCTGGCGATACCTCCGGGAGTGGGCTACATCCGCCTTCCGTCAATTCCCCTGCTTCACGATGTCCCAGGTGCCCTTGCCAGCAATGCGCTGATGGCAATGGGCGCAAGTCGATGGCATGATCTGGGATACCTCGGACAGGGCATCCGCGTAGGCGTGATAGACCTTGGATACCTGGGCTACCAGGATCTGATGGGTTCGGAGCTGCCCTCCTCGATCGAGACGGGCAGCTTTGTGGATGGACAGGAGGGGCTATCGGTAGATCGAGGCACTCGGCACGGTACCGCTGTGGCCGAGATCATCCATGATGTGGCCCCGGAATCGGATCTCTTTCTGGCCCGGATCGCCACAACGGTCGATCTGGTGGAGGCCGTGGAGTGGCTGCTTTCCCGTGAGGTGGACGTCATCTGCACCTCCCTTGGCTGGTTCGACGTATCGCCGGGTGACGGTACGGGCCTGCTCGCCGATCAGGTGAATCGGGTTCGGGCAGAGGGGGTGCTGTGGGTGACCTCGGCGGGAGATCAGCGCCAGCGGCACTGGTGTGGAGACTGGGAGAATCCGCTGTCTGGTGATTACTACCGCTTCACGCCTTACAGCCTCATGAACTGGTTGCTGGAGGAGGGCCACTACGAGCTCAGCCCCGGCACTCGGATCGATGCCTATCTTCGCTGGAGCGACTGGGCTGCCGTTGAAGAAGACTATGATCTCTATCTCTGGGAGTACGACATCGAGGATCCCGTGCCCCGGGCGGTGGCCACGAGCACCGATGCGCAGACGGGACTGGCCGGCCAGACGCCAACCGAGGCATTGACCTATGTGACGCACGAGGCTGGCAAGCTCTATGCGCTATCTATCCTGGCGCACGATGTGTCACGCGGAGTTCATCTCGAGCTGTTTCTGGATGGCGAACCGAGGCTGGAGACTCGAGTTGCCTCTCAGAGCCTCGCGAGCCCGGCAGATGTTGAGGCGTCCTTGGGCGTTGCCGCGGTATCAGCGGCGTTTCCCTACGGTCTGCTGGCGGATAGCTCGATGGGGCCAGCCAAGGGGCCGGGAGGCGTCGGGGCCCCGGGGATAGAGCAGCCCAGGATCGCGGGCTACGGGGACATCGAAACCGCCAGTATGTCCCCGCTTGGGGGCAGTTCGGCCGCCGCGCCTCACGCGGCCGGTGCGGCTGCGCTGATCCTCAGCCGCTACCCGGGGTGGGGGCCTGATGAGATCGAATCACTCCTGATCGAGCGAGGGGAGCCGTACCCGGGGCAGACCGGGTGGGACCCCGGTATCGGATTCGGCCGTCTCTATATCGGTGATGAGCCCGCTCCACAGCCCGAACGCGCGTACCTCCCGATGACTACTCGATAGCGGCATAGGCCAGCCCCGTTGCAGGCCGGGCATGATTGACATTGGCAACGGTGCAGCTATCTTCAGACCAGTTCTCGACGAGGCGCGACATGCCACAGAAGACCCCACCGCGCAGCTTGCTGGTCAAGCCAGCCTCCGCAGACTGTAATCTGCATTGCACCTACTGCTTCTATCACGATCGCCCGACAGATCCGTATGCGAGCGTCCCGGTGCGCCGTATGCCAGACCGCGTCCTGGAGAGCCTGATCCAACAGGCCATGGCGCTGGATCCGAGCCAGGCGATCTTTGGCTGGCAAGGGGGTGAACCGACTCTGTGTGGTCTGGCCTTTTTCCGGCGCGTGGTGGAGTTGCAGCAAAGGTACGGCTATCCGGGGCAATCGGTAAGCAACGGTCTACAGACGAATGGCCTGCTGCTGGATGACGATTGGGCGCGGTTCTTCCGCGAGTACAGTTTCCTTGTGGGGATCAGCCTCGACGGTCCGGCTCATTACCATGATCGGTTCCGGCACTACCGGAACGGGGCAGGAAGCCACGCTCAGGTGATGGAGGCGATCTCACGCCTGGAGCGTCATGGAGTGGCGTACAACATCCTCTCTGTCGTGAACGCCATCACGGGGAGCCACGGAGCCGAGATCTATGACTATCTGGTGGATCAGGGCTTCCGCTACCTGCAGTTTATCCCCTGTGTCGAGGTTGACCCAGAGACGGGCCACGTCACCGAGTTCTCCGTCCGCCCGGAGCAGTACGGGGATATGCTGTGTGCGGTGTTCGACCGGTGGTACAACGGAGGGCGGCCGGAAGTGTCGATCCGCGATTTCGACTCTATCCTGGGGTGTTACCTGGGCGAGGAGCCCAGCGTGTGCAGCTACCAGGCGCAATGCGGGGCGTATCTGGTGGTGGAGTACAACGGCGACATGTATCCCTGTGACTTTGCCGTTCGTGAGGAACTGCGCCTGGGGAATATCGAAGGGGTCTCTCTGGAGCAAGCCTTTGGCGGGCCGCGAATGGCGGCCTTTGCGGAGGCAAAGGCCATACCTCGAAGCGAGTGTGCCCGGTGCGCCTGGCAGATGTTGTGCAGGCAGGGTTGCCCGCGCCTGGTGGGGCTGGGCGGGAACGAGCGGCACTATCTCTGCAGAGGACTGCAGAAGTTCTATGCTCACAGTTACGCGGGATTCATGCATCTTCGGGATAGCCTGCTTCCAGGCAGCCGGGAGCCAGGGCCGGTTCGGGCCGTCGGGCGCAACGACCCGTGTCCCTGCGGCTCTGGCAAGAAGGTCAAACAGTGCTGTGCCCGCCTGGCGCCCCCGTGGCTGCTCGTGCACTAGCGCACGGCAGATACGGTTGCCGCACCGTGATCTCGATGTGCGCAAGTTGCGCGTGAATTTCCTGCATTTGTGGCGATTTGCGCGCAGATGATTGGCATCTCCCCCCATGTTGTGTATACTGGTGGTAGTTTGTGGGCCCTAGTGGATAACTGTGGGGCCCAGCCTGCCACAAAGCCGATCGCATTCTGCAGACCTCTAGATGGGGGGAGGTCACAGTGTCGTTCCTCGGCACGTTCACCCACACGCTCGATAGCAAGGGGCGCCTGACAATTCCGGCGCGGCTCAGAGAGGGCCTTGAAGAGGGCCTGATACTGACCCGTGGCTTTGAGTCATGCCTGATGATCTATCCCCACAGTGTATGGCGCGAGCAGACTCAACGGCTCGCCACACTCCCGCGCACCAGCACCGAACGACGCGTCTTTACGCGTTGGGTGTACGGTGGCGCCATTGAGGTCGCGCTGGACTCGCTCGGGCGCATCCTTGTTCCTGACCATCTACGGGCCTATGCCGAACTGCAGGAGCAGGCCGTGATTGTGGGCGCCGACGAGGCAATTGAGATCTGGAGTCCGCAGCGCCACGACGAGATCTTGCGTGCCGATCTTGATCGGTTGCCGGGAATCCTGGACAGCCTATCCGAACGAAGCGCGGTGTGAGCGATGATGGGAGCGTCTGTGGGTGCCACGTCCGACCAGGAGTGGGGCCACGTTCCCGTGATGGTGGAGGAGGTGCTCCTCTATCTCGCGCCTCGATCGGGCGGCCTCTATATCGATGCGACCGTCGGGCTGGGCGGGCATACGCAGGCGATCCTGAGTAGATCGGCACCGGATGGGCGCGTGCTGGCGATCGATGCCGATGCTCAAGCGCTGGCCATTGCCGAGCGGCGGCTCTCCGACGATGGGGGCCGCGTGACATTCGTACAGGGCCGGCATCGTGATCTGGAGCGTATCGCTGTTGCGCAGGGTTTCTCCGGCTGCCAGGGGATTCTCCTCGATCTTGGGGTGTCCTCGCTGCAGCTGGATGACGCAGAACGGGGCTTTTCTTTCCGGGAGGCAGGGCCCCTCGACATGCGAATGGACTCGGAGGCGCCTGTGAGCGCCGAAGAAGTCGTCAACCACTGGCCGGAACAGGAACTGGCCCGGGTGATTGCCGCTTATGGCGAGGAACGGTATGCCCGGCGCGTAGCCCACAGGATCGTGCAAGCGCGGCCGATCCGCGATACGGCGCATCTCGCGGCGGTCGTGTCGGGTGCGGTGAGATCGTCGGGAGGGATTCATCCGGCGACGCGGACGTTTCAGGCGATCCGGATCGCCGTAAACGATGAGCTGGGCTCGCTGGAGGCGGTGATGCCGCAGGCACTGGCGCTGCTGGCCCCGGGCGGGGTGATGGCCGTGATCGCCTTCCACTCGCTGGAGGACCGTATCGTTAAGCAGTTCATGGTGCGCGAGTCACGGGGGTGTCTGTGTCCCCCGAGAATTCCCGTTTGCGAATGCGGGCACAGGGTCCAACTCGATAGGCTGACAAGACGGCCCGTGCAGGCATCGACGGGCGAGATCGGTCGAAACCCGAGGAGCCGAAGTGCGCTGTTGAGGGCGGCAAGGAAGCTGGATGAGGAGCAGATGGTAGCGGCGGAGCGTGAGTACCAGACAAGGGCTCACCATGCACGATAGGGAGCGCCTCTTCATTCCCTATGGCCGCGGGCCTCGCAATGGCGGCGCCAGGGTGGACCTGCGCATGGTCGCTTTTTTCGGCACAGTGCTGATCCTGCTGGCGTTGGCCGGGTGGCTGTATCTTCGCCAGGCCAGCGAGGTCGCCGCTCTGGCGAGCGAGATCCGGCAGCTTGAGTTGGAGAAGGAAGACCGCCACCGCGCACTGGTGACGCTGCGCGGAGAGGTCGCCATGTTGGGTTCGCTCAAGCGGGTATTGGCCGAGGGGACGGAGTTGGGATACGCCTTGCCTGATGAGGACGCGGGTGAGGGCTCGTTTGTGGTTGAGTGCACGGCGGATTGTGCTCTTCCGAGACCATGGGTCGGCGACGAGAACGCAGCGATGGAGCGGGCCCAGGCCGGGTCACTCTTGTGGGGTGATGTGGTTGAGCGGCTGGGCAACGTGCTCAGGGCGGCTTTCCCGACATGGTAGCTGAACCCGGCTCCGGAAGGCGATGATGGAGAAGGTGGTCCGGCATGCTGATGAAGGGCAGCAGAGGCGCCTCGTGTGGGTGCAGATCGTTCTCTGCGCTGTCGGCCTGCTGCTCGTCGGGCGGCTGGCATGGTATCAGCTATTCGGGCGGATCGCTGCGATCACCCAATCTCCAGAGGTCATTGCGGCGGTGCGCGGGAGCATTCTCGATATCAACGGACACTATCTCGCGACCTCGACCTATGCGTGCAACGTGTTCTTTCGTCCGGACAACTACGACAAGCCCGACGAACAGGCGCGCTTGCGGGAGCGACTGGCCGTGACGGCGACCGTGGTGGCCGGCGGGATGACCTTTGAAGAGGGCGAGATGCCGCAGGGCTTTGTGGAGCGTCTTGCCGAGCAACTGATCGATCCGAAGACCGGAGCGCCCAGAGCCCTCGCGGGAAAGCTGGCGGATACGCTGGCCGACCGCGAGTTGCTGACGATGTCGCTGGTAGAGGAAATGAGTGCGGCGAGGAGCGGCAGGGCTGCGGACCTGAGAGCGCAAGCACTCGCGGCGGGCGGCGCGATGGATAACAGCATGGCGGCTATGCTCTCCGAGATCTTGAACGAGCCGCTGAACGATATGGAGCGGATAGTCGCGGGGAGTCGTAATCAACGGCATACGGTGAGCGTCGGTGTTGCAGAATCGCAGTGCCGGGCGATCGCAGACCTTGGGACGGATATCCTGATCACCGAGTTCGATTTTCAGCGCATCTATCCCGATGGCTCGCTGGCATCCCACATCCTCGGCTTTGTGAACTTTGCCGGTGAGCCGCAGTACGGCCTCGAGTTCTATTACGATTCCGAGCTCTCTGGAGAGAACGGCTTGTGGCAGGGGATCAACCATCCTTCGGGATCTCGGCTGATGGCCGAGTTGGGCGGGTATCGTGAAGCGGAGGATGGATCGGATCTCATACTCTCGCTGGACCGGAACGTGCAGTATGAAGCCGAACGGATTCTGCGAGAGACCGTGGTGTCCAGTGAAGCCGAGTCGGGAAGCCTGCTCGTGCTGGACTCTAGGACCGGGGCCGTGATCGCCATGGCAAACAGCCCCACTTTTGAGCCCGGTCGGTTCTGGGACGTGGGACTCGAGACACTTCGAAACGGCGCGATCAGCACCATTTACGAACCAGGGTCAGTGATCAAGCCGCTCACCATCGCTGCCGCGCTGGATGCCCGCGTGATTTACCCGGACACGACCTATATGGATGAGGGCGTGATCATCGTGGGCGAGCAGGAAGTGCGGAACTCGGACTTGAAGGCGCACGGCGAGACGAGCATGACGGAGCTCTTGGCTTACTCGCTCAACGTCGGCGCTGCGCACGTTGCATCGATACTCGGGCCCGCTCGCTTCTACGAGATGTTCAAGCGCTTTGGCTTTTCGGACCCAACGGGCATCGACCTCACGGCGGAAGAGCGGGGAATCATGAGGGTGCCCGGGCAAGACGAATGGCATCTGTCCGATCTTGGGCGGAACAGCTACGGGCAGGGGATGTCCGCAACGCCACTGCAGGTGGCGGCGGCGTTCGGAGCGCTGGCAAACGGAGGCATGATGCGAAGGCCTCACGTTGTGGCGGCGGTGAGCGATGAGGCAGGCACGCGGATCGTTGAGGATGCCTGGAGCAGGCAGGTTGTTTCTCCTCAGGTGGCGGAGCAGGTGACCGAGATGCTCGTTGAGGCGGTGCAGATGGGCATGCCCTCGGCGCTCGTTCCCGGGTATACCATTGCCGGCAAGTCCGGGACTTCTCAAGTCGCGCAGGAGGGCCGGTATATCGATGGGTACTATATCGGATCCTTTGTGGGCTACGGTCCGATGCCGGACCCGCGCTTCGTGGTGCTCGTCAAGCTTGATGGGCTGACCGAAGGGCAGTGGGGAGGAGAGGAAGCGGGTCCGGCCTTTGCAGATATGTTCCAATACCTGATGCGCTATGAGGGCATCCCGCCCAATGACTGACCGATTCCCGATGCCCGCCCTTTCGCTGGCCGAGATACTGGACGCTCTGGCGCCCGGCTGGTTCGTGAAGGGTGCCAGTGCGATTGTCGCCGATCAGGTTTGTGTTGATTCGAGGCTGGTCCAACCCGGAGCGCTCTTTGTGGCGATGGCCGGAGACAGGACCGACGGCCACGAATATGTGTCTTCGGCCGTAGCGATGGGTGCACATGTATGCCTCGTGGAGCGGGCCATTGCGGGGGTGCCGTGTGTCGACACCCTGAAGAGGATAGCGCCGCCTGAGCTCACCAGGGGCGTATGCGTGCGTGTGGCAAGCACGCTGGGGGCTCTCCAGACACTCGCCGCACATCGGCGGCAGCGGATCGGTGGCCGGGTGATCGGCGTTACCGGCAGCGTCGGCAAGACGACTGCCAAGGAGGCTGTTGCCGCCGTGCTGAGCGCGCGGCACCGCGTGCTCAAGAGCAGCGGAAACCGCAACAACGAGATCGGGCTGCCGCTGACGCTGATGGCCGCCGAGGATGCGTACCCGTATATCGTGCTTGAGATGGGCATGTATGCCCTGGGCGAGATCGCCGATCTGTGCCGGATCGCCAGGCCGGACGCCGGCCTTGTAACGAATGTCGAGCCCGTCCATCTGGAGCGCCTGGGAACCATCGAGCGGATCGCGCGGGCGAAGGCGGAACTTGTCGAATCGCTCCCCGCGGAGGGTTGGGCAGCGCTGAATGCGGACGATCGGCGCGTGGTGTCCATGGCAGGCCAGACGCGCGCCTCCATCGTGACCTTCGGTCTCCAAGGGGATGCCGACGTGCAGGCCGAGGGAGTTGTCGAAAGAGGCTTGGATGGTGTGAGCCTCTCGGTGCGGACCAGCGGCAGTGTGCCGGGCGGGCCCAGCAAGCGCACGCAGAGGATGCACACCCGAATGCTCGGGCGTGCGGCCGTGCGGTCGGCACTTGCGGGGATCACGGTGGGTCTGATGGAGGGGCTCTCGTGGGACGAGATCCAGGCCGGGCTAGACGACCTGGGCCAGGGCCTGAGGTTGGTGACGAGGCCAGGGCGCCATGAGAGCACCATCCTGGATGACTGCTACAACGCCAGTCCCACCTCCGTCAGCGCGGCGCTGCAGTTGCTCAGGGGCCTTAAAGGACGGCGGGTCGCCGTGCTCGGCGACATGCTCGAACTGGGCGATCAGGAGGTGGAGGGGCACCGGCAGATCGGCCGCGTGGCTGCGGAATCCTGCGACATCCTGCTCGCGATGGGCGATAGAGCGCAGATGATTGCGGCCGCCGCCATTCAGGCAGGTCTTTCGGAATCCAGGGTCCTCCGGGCGAGAGATACCATCGAAGCCGTGGAGCATCTGGCCAAGCTGCAACAACGGGGAGACGTGATACTGGTAAAGGGTTCGAGGGGAATGCAGATGGAGCGCATTGTGACGGAGCTTGAGGAGGTAAACGAGTGAGCGAGCCGGCTCTGTTGGGGGCGGCCTTTTTCGTGCTGCTCGCCCCGGCGGGCACCATGCTCATTCGCTGGCTGCAGGCCCGGGGTCTCGCCAAGCGCATCCGCGCCGATGGACCTGCAACGCACCAGGCCAAGGCCGGGACTCCCACCATGGGCGGGTTGTTGTTTGTGGGGGGGGCGTTGATCGCTGGCGTGGGGCTTCTCGCGTTTGGCCATACGCAGCCGCTGTGGCCCATGCTTTCTCTGGCGGCGTATGCCGCGCTGGGCTGCTATGACGACCTCCGAGGGCTCAAGGATCAACAGGGCATCGGGTGGCTCGCGCGCGCCAAGTTCCCATGCCAGTGGGGGATCGCGGTGATCCTGGCGCTCGGGATGTATCTGGGGGGCGCAGCCCGGCCGTTCTGGCTGCCCTTTGGGATGCCTGCTCTGGATCTGGGCATCTGGTTCGTGCCCGTGGCGGCCTTTGTCATGGTGGGCTTTGTCAACGCGGCCAACCTCACGGATGGTTTGGACGGGCTGGCAGCCGGAACGGGCGCGTTCGTGGTGGTGTGCCTGGCCGTGGTGGGAGCGCAAGATGATGCCGGCGGATTGACCTACTGGTGCATGTCTCTGGCGGGCGGATTGCTGGCGTTTCTCTGGCACAACGCCCATCCAGCACGCGTGTTCATGGGAGATGTCGGGGCCGAGGCGCTGGGGGCTGCACTGGCGGCCGTGGCGCTTGTGAGCGGGCACGCTCTGTTGCTGCTGGTATCCGGAATCGCCATGGTCAGCGAGGCCGTCTCCGATATCGTGCAGGTGGGCTACTTTAAGTACACCCGGCGACGATACGGCGAGGGCCGGCGCGTGTTCCGGATGGCACCATTGCACCACCATTTCGAGGCGCTGGGGATGGACGAAGTCCAGGTGACAACGCGGTTCTGGATCGCGACGGCCGTGGCATCGTTTCTGGCTGTCGCCGTGCGGGGAGTGCACTAGGCCATGGTTGGGACGGCGTTACGCGGCATGAGGGCCGGAATCATCGGTGTTGCTCGCGAAGGCATGGCGCTGGCGCGCTATCTCTGCCATTCGGGCGCTCAGGTGGTCCTGACCGATCTAAAGCCGGCGGACAAGCTCGGTGACGCCATCCGGGGGATCGAGGACCTGCCCGTGCGCCTGGCGCTGGGCGGCTATCCCTCTGACCTGTTGGATACCGATGTGCTTTTCCTTAGCCCCGGGGTGCCAGTCGATGTGCCGATCGTGGAGGAGGCGCGGCGAACAGGAGTGCCGATCTCGAGCGAGCCCCGGCTGTTCGTGCAGCTGTTCACGAACCCGGTCGTAGGTATTACGGGTTCCAGTGGGAAAACGACCACGACGACGCTGGTGGGCAAGATGCTCGCTTCAGCAGGCCTCCACGCCTGGGTCGGCGGGAACATCGGGCGACCGCTTATCGGCGAGCTTTCCGCCGGCGCCCTGGCCGATCTGGCCGTAATGGAGCTTTCGAGCTTTCAGCTCGAGCTCTTTCGTCCCGGAGTGCAGGGCTCACGGATCGAGGAGAAGCGAACGCCGGCTTCCCGAGCCGTGTCTCTAGAGGGCTGGAGTCCGAGGATCGCGGTGGTCACTAATATCACGCCGAACCACCTGGACCGGCATCACACGATGGAACGGTACATACAGGCCAAAGCTGCGATCGTGGACTATCAGAGCCGGGATGATTGGGCGGTTCTGAACCGTGACGATGCATACGCACGTTCGTTTGGCGAGCGCACGCCGGCCGGGTTGGTGGAGTTCTCGCTCACGGGGCCTGTACAGCAGGGCGGCTACCTGGACGAAGGCCAGCTAAAGCTCGCGTACGGGGGAAGCCTGAACGTGATCTGCCGGAGCGATCAGGTCCGGCTGAGGGGGGAGCACAACCTGGCCAATGTGCTGGCGGCTGCCTGTGCTGCCCGTATCGCGGGAGCGGACATCGAAGCCATTCGCCGAGTGGTTCTCGAGTTTGAGGGAGTGCCTCATCGCCTGGAGGTGGTGCGCCGCTGGAAGGGCATCACCTTTGTGAACGATTCGATCGCAACCACCCCGGAGCGGGCGATCGCGGCGATCCGAGCCTTCGGCGAGCCCCTGGTACTGCTCGCCGGGGGTAGGGACAAGCACCTCCCCTGGGATAGCTGGGCCAAGTGGGTCGAGCGACGCGTGCGTCTCGTGATTGGGTTTGGCGAGTGTGCGCCCTTGGTGGGCGAGGCCATGGCGCAGGGGGCGCCAGAGACGGCCTTTCTGCGCTGCGAGACACTCACCGAGGCTATCGGGCTTGCGGCCAGGCTGGCCGGGGAGGGAGAGGTGGTGTTGTTCTCTCCGGGGGGGACAAGCTTTGACGCCTATGTCGACTTTGAAGCCCGCGGCGAGGCATACAGGGAGCTGGTTTGCTCACTAGGGGATAGCGATGCTTGATGGCCTGACGAGAAGGCTGGCACGGACCGACTGGGGCATGCTGTTGATTGCGCTCGCCCTTCTGGCCGTGGGCCTGGTCATGGTGTACAGCTCCTCCTATCACTTTCACCTGATGGGGTGGGCCGACGTGACGGGCCCTACGTATCACTTTGTCAAGCAGCTTCGCTATGCCGGCATCGGTCTGGCGGGGCTCGTGCTGGCCTGGGCTATCGACTATCACCTGTACAAGAAACTGGCGCTCGCGGTGCTGGCAGGAACCCTGGCGATTCTGGTGGCCATGGCGCTGCGAGGGCGCTGGATCGAGATGACGACCGCTGCCAACGATGTGGTGATCTATGGCTCCATTCAGCCCGTCGAGGTGGCCAAACTCGGTGCGATCATCTACATCGCCGTCTGGCTTGAATCCAAGAGGGCGCAGCTGGGGAGATTCAGCGTCGGCACGGTGCCATTTATCATCATTCTGGGCGGTATGGCGGGACTGATTATCCTTCAGCCGGATTACTCCACGGCCTTATTGTTGATTGCCACGGCGTCCGCGATGTTCTTTGTAGCCGGCGCCAACATGAAGCATTTCGTCATCTACATGGTGATCGGTGTGCTTCTCGGCTCTCTTCCTCTCTTCTTGTTCGGTTATGGGGAAGAGCGGTACACCATCTGGCTGGAGGGGCCGTTTAGCGACCCGATGAACGAGGGTTACCAAATCCTCCAATCCTTACGTGCGCTCTCTCTCGGAGGTCTGACGGGGGTTGGTCTGGGGCAGAGCCAGCAGAAGCTGTATCTGGGGCGGTTTTCGCATACCGACTTTGTGTTCTCAATCATCTGCGAGGAGTTCGGCTTCCTGGGTGCCGTGGCCGTCATCGGTCTGTACGGTCTCTGGGTCTGGCGGGGCTTGCTCGTCGCCAGGAACGCACCGGACGTATATGGGCGACTACTCGCTGTGGGCCTGGTGTGCTGGACGGCTTTCCAGGCGATCCTTTCGATCGCCGTAGCGACGAACTCGGCCCCGGTGACGGGGACGGTGCTTCCCTTTATGAGTTACGGCGGTTCTTCACTCGTCACCGCTCTAGCGTCCGTCGGTGTGTTGCTCAACATCTCTCGGAGCGGGCACAAATCCGGCAAGGAGGCCTCCAAGTGAAGGTGCTCTTTACCGGCGGCGGTACGGGAGGCCATGTCTATCCGGCTCTTGCCGTGATCGAAAGCCTCCGCGCGCGGCCGGAGAAAGCGGTGGAGGTCGCCTGGGTCGGCCGTCCGGGAAGTGTCGAACAGGGGCTCGTAGAGCGCGAGGGCATCCGTTACTTTTCGACGAGCGCCGGTGCGCTCCGCGGCCGTTCGCCTCTTCAGGCGGTGGCCAGTTTGGCGCAGATCGTGCGCGGCGTGCGGCAGGGGATGGCGATCATCCGGGCGTGGAAGCCGGACGTGGTGTTCTCGACAGGCGGCTATGTGACAGCGCCGCTGATGCTGGCGGCGTGGATGCTGAGGGCGCCGGCCATGATCTACCTTCCAGACATGGAGCCTGGTCTGGCCGTGAGGCTGCTCGCGTGCTTGGCGCAGCGCGTGTGCGTGTCGTTCGATTCGGTCGCGGGCCATCTGCCGCAGGGCAAGGTCCGGGTGACGGGCTACCCGGTTCGAAAGGCGCTCCTGGCGGCCGATCGAGGCCAGGCAAGAGCTCGTCTCTCTCTGGACGGGAATCGGCCCGTGCTGCTCGTGCTGGGGGGTAGCACCGGTGCCCACTCTATCAACGAGGCGGTGTCGGCGCACCTGGAGGAACTGCTGGCGCTGGCTCAGATCGTGCACGTCAGCGGGCCGGCGGATGCCGAAGGGCTGAGCGCACGGGGACAGGCTCTCGACCCGGTGCGCCGGGCGGACTATCGGATCTATGCCTATATGCACGAGGAGATGGCCGATGCGCTGGTCGCGGCGGATCTGGTGGTCGCGCGGGCGGGAGCCAGTACGCTGGCCGAGTTCCCGGCAGTTGGTCTGCCCGCGATTCTGGTGCCCTATCCCTACGCGGGCCAACACCAGCAGGCGAACGCCGAGTATCTGGCCGTTCGCGGTGGTGCGGAGGTCCTCGCCGATCGCGAGCTTGCGGCACGGCTGCCGCAGCTTGTGCGGGAGCTTTTGAGCCAGGGCGACAGACTCCGCGCGATGTCAGAGGCGATGCGTGCTATCGCGGTGCCGGAGGCTGCCAGTCGATTGGCACAGTGCGTTTTCGAGATAGCGGGTAAGGGGTAGCGTGGACGGCCTAACAGGATGGACGCTCAACCAGTACGTGGTAATCGCTGGCTTTGCCGGTGTGTTTGGGCTGGTCGGGCTCAAGCGCGGCGTACGGCGGGAGCTCTATGTGCTGGGCGCTCTGCTGTTGGCGATCGCTGTGACCGGCTTTTTGGCGGACGCGTTGGAGGAACCTATCAACCGCTTCTACTACCTGCAGCGCTTTGCGCGAGCGGGCGGCCTGAGCGCGGAGAATCCCTCGGCCGTGTGGCAGGAGGTGCGGGAGGCCCCGCCGCTCATCGAGACAGACAAGAACCGCGGGACCCTGAGGCTGTCGCTGCTGGCGGGCTTTCTTGGGGCCTCGTACCTGGTTGGCCGGCGGCTCGCACGTCCGCGGACCGGGATCATCGATGGCCTGCTGGGGATGCTCGTTGGGCTGCTGAACGGCGTGGCGCTGCTGTACATTCTGTTGCCCATCGTCTTTCCCGCACCGACGGCGACGATCGCCCTGTCGAGCGGGCAGGTGCAGCAGACCCTATCCGGCAGCGCCTTTCGGATTCAGATGGTAGTCGTTCTGGTGGTCGTCCTGATCGCCTTTGGCCTGTACAGCGCCTCGGGGCATGCCCGAGGCGAGGGGTGAGGAGGCACTGTGGCACCGATTGAGGTCCTCTTCGGAGCGCTCGTCCTCATGTTTGCCCTCATCGGGCTTGTGCGCGGGTTTCTGCGAGAGTTGGGTGTTACCACCGTACTGGTGATTGTGTTGTTGGCGCTGCATCTGTTGGAGCCCCTTCTGGAACAGGGACTGGGCCGCATCCTTGCTTCTGGCGACGCCCTTCAGACCGCTCGCGTCCAAGCCGGGCAGACCTGGTTCTTTGTTCTCGTCATCGTGTCCGCCGCCTTTATCTCCTATGCGGGCGAAACGCTCTCGTTTCGGGGCGAGCGGCTGGGAGGAGCGCTCGGGATGGGACTGGGCCTCATCACCGGTGCAGTGAACGGCTATCTGGCCGTGGGCTCGATCTGGTATTACCTGGATCGGTGGGACTATGCGATCGGCTTTCTGGGGCTGCGGGCCGATGCGCTCTCTGAGAAGGCGCAGTCGCTGATAGCCTACCTTCCGCTCAATCTGCTGGGCCAGACGCTCTTTCTGGGGCAGAGCTGGCTGCTGTACCTGGCCCTGTTTCTGTTGATTGCACGTGTGATTCGCTGAGTGGCTGGAAACGGAGTTGGCGTGTTGTTACCGGAACGCATCCATCTGATCGGGATCGGGGGCATCGGCCTATCGGCCATCGCCCGTGTTCTCGTCATGCGTGGGCATAGCGTAAGCGGATCGGACGCACGGTCGTCCGCGATCACGGATGAACTCGCTCGCGAGGGGGTTCGGATCACCATCGGGCACTGCGAGGGGTCCGTCGTCGGCGCCGAACTGGTGCTGGTATCGTCGGCAGTGCCCGCGGACAACGTCGAAGTGCAGGAGAGCGTCAGGCGAGGTATCCCCGTGCTCGATCGGCGCGCGTTTCTGGCGCCCCTTCTCGCAGGCAATCGGGTCATAGCGGTTGCCGGTACGCACGGGAAGACGACCACGTCGGGCATGATCGTGTGTGCCCTCCGCAAAGCGGGGTACGATCCGGGATTCATCGTCGGAGGCGTGCTTCAGGATCTCGGGACCAACGCACAAGCGGGCTCTGGTGAGTGGTTCGTTATCGAAGCTGACGAGTACGGACGCATGTTTCACGGCCTGAACCCAGAGATTGCCGTGATTACGACCATAGAGATGGATCATCCAGATTGCTACTCGGGGATCGATGACATGCGTTCGGCCTATGGAGAGTTCGTCGGTCGAATCCGTCCGGGCGGAGCGCTCGTTGCCTGCATCGACGGGCCACAGGTTCAGCGGCTGCTCGATGAGCAAGGCCTTGAGGCGCTGGGTTACGGGCTGGCTTCACAAGCGGAGTACCGGGTGGACAATGTGGTGCCCAACAGCCGCGGAGGCGTTGACCTGCGAGTCGACCGCGGCGGCTGCTCGTGGGCGGAATGCTCGCTCTACCTGCCCGGCGTGCACAACGCTTTGAATGCGGCGGCCGCTCTGATCGTCGCGGAGCAATGTGGTATCGAGCCGCTGGTCGCTGGCCAAGCTCTATCCCAGTACAAGGGCGTGCGGCGGCGCTTTGAGGTCAAGGGAGAGGCTTGGGGTGTGACGGTGGTGGATGACTACGGGCACCATCCGACGGAGATCGCGGCCACGCTGGCTGCAGCGCGGCTGCGGTACGGCCACCGGCGGATCTGGGCTGTCGTGCAGCCGCATACCTTCAGCCGACTACAAGCTCTGTGGGAGGGGTTTAGGACCTGTCTGGCCGATGCCGATGCTGTGATTGTGACCGATGTCTACGCTGCGCGCAGCCGTGAGGTGCATGGCGCGAACGACGCAGCGGCGCTGGTCCAGGCAATCGACCATCCGGCGGTACGCCATGTTGCAGAGAGCCGCAGCGTTGAAGCGTCGTTGCTCGAGGACTTGAGGCCCGGGGACGTGCTGCTCACGCTTGGCGCGGGCGACGGATATCTGATCGGCGAGCACGTTCTGGATGCCTTGAAGGAGCGGACGCAGTGATCGGATTGCGCCGGTTTGTGGAGGCGATGGCAAGAGCCGGATACGGCGACCGGGTGACGGCCGATGTACCCTTGGCGGGCTATACCTCCTTCGGCGTGGGCGGAAGCGCCGACCTTCTTGCCGTGGCCCAGCGCGTCGAGGATCTCGTGAGCTGGGTGCGCCTGGCCAGAGAGGCCGAAGTAGCCTGCCTGGTCCTCGGCAGCGGCACGAATGTACTCGTCTCCGATAGGGGGGTACGCGGGCTGGTGATCATCAACGAATGCCGCGATCACCAGATCAGTGACGAGGGGCTCCTGCGGGCAGAATCGGGCTGTCTCTTTTGCGAACTGGCGGGCGAGACGGTAAAGGCCGGCTGGGCGGGCCTGGAGTGGGCCGTTGGAATCCCAGGTACGCTGGGCGGTGCGGTGGTGGGCAACGCCGGTGCCTACGGGGGATACGTGGGAGATATCCTGGTCGAGGCTGTCCTGTTGCGGGCCGACGGACGTGTTGAGCGCGCACCGCGCGAGGCACTCCACTATGGCTACCGCACGAGTGCGCTCAAGCGGGAGGATCCTGCAAAGCCCAGAACCATCGTTCTCGAGGCGCGGCTTGCCTTGCGTCCGGGCGATGCGGACGAGTTGCGGGAGAGGGCGCGCGCGGTGACCGAGCAGCGCCTGGCGCATACGCCGAGAGGCGCGTGTGCGGGGAGCACCTTTATGAGAACAGAGCACTATCCGGCGGGGTTCCTCATCGAGCAGGCCGGCCTGAAGGGATACCGCATCGGCGGCGCGCAAGTCTCTGAAAGGCATGCGAACTTTATCATGAACACAGGATCGGCCACGGCTGAAGATATCGCGAGGTTGATCCTCTATGTTCAGGAACGCGTCTGGCGGGACCTGGCCCAGCGGCTCGAGCCTGAGATCCAGCTGATCGGAGACTGGCCGGGCGATGGGCTGCGTGTGGAAGCAGGGCATCCGGAGAGGACATCGTGACGATATGAGCAGAATCCGAGTCGCTGTGCTGTTTGGCGGGCGCTCTGGAGAGCACGAGGTGTCGTTGGCCTCGGCGCGCTCTGTGATGGCCGCTTTGGACAAGGACAAGTATGAGGTGTTCTCAATCGGTATCGATCAGACGGGACGGTGGATCACTCAAGGCGATCCCATGGCCCTCCTAACGGAGGGCGTGGCGAACGATGCCTCACCGGAGCCGTGTGAGAACGCTAACGAGGAGCTCCCTGCCGCGTTGAGACGCCGTGAGTTGGTGCCCGGGACGACAAAGGCCCGCTTCCCGGTGGTTGACGTGGTCTTTCCCGTCCTGCATGGGACGTACGGCGAGGACGGAACAGTTCAGGGGCTGCTGGAGCTGGCGGACCTCGCCTATGTGGGCGGCGATGTGCTCGGCTCTGCGGTCGGCATGGACAAGGTGATTCAGAAGGCGGTCCTGAGGGCCCATGGCATCCCGATTGTGGACTATGTCGCTATCCTGCGATCACATTGGTTGGCGGAGCCGGATGCCGTGGTGGAGGAGATCGAGGGGCGGCTGGCCTACCCCATGTTTACCAAGCCGGCCAACGCAGGCTCCAGCGTTGGCGTGGCCAAGGCCCACGATCGTGAGGAGCTCCTGAGCGGCCTGGCACTGGCGGCGCGCTTTGATCGAAAGATCGTGATCGAGGCCGGCATCGATGCCCGCGAGATCGAATGCGCCGTCCTTGGAAACGATGATCCGATCGCTTCGCTGCCGGGCGAGGTCGTCCCCTCGAACGAGTTCTACGACTATCACGCCAAGTACGTGGATAACGCCTCGGGGCTGCTGATCCCCGCGCCACTGGATGAAGCCCAGACGCGAGAGGTGCAAGTGCTGGCCCTCAAGGCCTTTGCCGCGATCGATTGTGCCGGGATGGCCAGGGTGGACTTTTTCTTGGAGCGGGCAACGGGGAGACTGTATGTCAACGAGCTCAACACCATCCCGGGCTTTACCGAGATCAGCATGTATCCCAAGTTGTGGGAGGCCAGCGGCCTGCCGTACGCTCGGCTGTTGGACAGACTGATCGAACTGGCCATGGAGAGGCGCGAGGACAAACGGCGTTCGCGGACCCGTTACGAGCATGATCACTAGGGCGGATGATGACGAGAAGGTTCCCTAATCGAGCGACTCGTTCGCAAAGACGCCTGATGGCGGAGGCGCCCACGGTCGCGCTGCCAGACAGGACAAGAATGGGGTCCTCCGGGCACGGCGCGCGGTGGTTCAGCGCGGCCCTGCTGATTCTGTCGTGCCTGTTGCTCGGGGTGTTTCTGCTGGATGGCCGCTTTCGCGTACGTTCGGTGGATGTGGAGGGGGCTACGCTGGTCGAGGCTCAGGCCATCGTGGCGGCTGCGAATCTGACTGGGGTACCGATCTTTCTGGTGGATGCCCACCGCGTTGAGAGACAGGTGGCCGAAGCGTTCGGCTGTTTTGATCGAGTGCGGGTGCAGGCCAAGCTGCCCGATCACGTACGCATCGCAGTGAGTGAGAAGGGCGCCTTACTGCTCTGGGAGAACCAGGGGACGCACTGGTGGATCGACGGGCAGGGCGCAGTACTCGGCATCGCGGCTCGGCTCGGCTCCCTCCCGGTGGTGCACGATCACAGCGGACTGCCGGTGGTGGAAGGAAGCATGATCGCCGGGGTGCCCTGGGACTATGTTGGCGCGATGGTTACGGCGCTGCCCGGGGTACGGGAATTCGAGTACACTCTCGAAGATGGGCTGATCGTCCGTGTCACCACGGCAGGCTGGCCCGTCTACCTGGGCACCAAAGGCGATGCGGACCACAAGGTGATCGTGCTTCGAGAGCTTACCGCCGCCCTCATGCGCGAAGGAACACAAGTAGAGTATATCGATTTGAAGAACGAGCGGCGCCCCGCCGTCAAGCTGATCGCGGGATAGGAGGCAAGACCATAGTGGAACGCATCATAGCCGGCATCGATGTTGGTTCGACCAAAATCTGCACGCTGATCGGCAGAGTGGGCGAGAACGGCCTGCTGAACGTGATCGGTATGGGCGTAGTGCCCTCCCGAGGCGTTCGTCGGGGGGTGATCACGGACATCGATGTGGCGACGCGCTCCATCGAGGAATCGGTCCGTAAGGCCCAGAGCATGGCTCACTATACGATCTCTGAGGCGTATCTCGGGATCAGTGGGAGCCACATTTCATCGCAGAACAATCGTGGTTCGGTATCGATCGGGCGGGGTGATCGCCCGGTGGACCGTGAGGACATCGAGCGCGTGATGGAGGACGCTGAGGCGATCGCGACGCCACATAATCGGCGCATCCTGCACACGATTCCACGCGAGTACATCATCGATGGCCAGGCGGGGATCAAGAACCCGATTGGCTTGATGGGCTACCGGCTCGAAGTCGAGGCGCATATCGTTACCGGATCAGAAACCTGCATCCAGAACCTGGAACACTGCGTAGAGCGGAACCAGATCAAGGTGGTCGAATCGGTCTTCCAGCCATTGGCCTCGGCGCTGGCCGTGCTGAACGAGGAAGAGGGCCGCATGGGTGTGGTGCTGATCGATATCGGCGGGGGCACCACCGATCTCGCGACGTATCTGGACGGCAGCGTCTGGGAGACGATGGTCTTTGACCTGGGGGGCAACCACATCTCCAACGATATCGCTCTGCTGCTGCGTACGCCTTTCACGGCTGCAGAAGAGGCGAAAGTGCGGTATGCTCATGCGGTGCCGAGCGAGGTAGATGAGGCTGACGAGATCGAGCTGAGCGTCTTTGGACACGAGACCATGGCCAAGCTTTCCCGGCGCGATCTGTGCGAGATCGTGGAGGCACGGGTTGAGGAGATGTTCAGCCTCATTGCGCGGGATATCAGGCGATCGGGATATGACGATCTGCTCCCGGCGGGCATCGTCCTGACCGGCGGTACGGCGGATCTGCGCGGAATCCGGGACGTGGCGGCGCGGCAGCTGCAGATGCCGGTCCGGTTAGGCATTCCTCATCGCCTTCATGGGGTGGTGGAGGCGATCAGCAATCCCGCCTACGCGACCGCTGTGGGGCTGCTCCTGTGGGGAATGAAGGCGGCGGGCGAAAAACCTGCGCCGGTTGCTCTGCGGGTGGATCGCACGGCCTGGGGAATCATCCGGAGCCTGTTCAAGAGAATCATGCCCTGAGGGGTGAACAAGGGATAGGGGGAGCGAATGGTTGACTCGCGGTTCGATCTGGGGACCAATGCGGAGATCAAGGTCGTTGGCGTTGGCGGGGGCGGATCCAACGCCGTAGATCGCATGATCGAAGTGGGCGTACGTGGGGTGGAGTTCATCGCGCTGAACACCGATGGGCAGGCCCTGGCCAACTCACAGGCGCCGGTGCGTCTCAGGCTGGGCGAGAAGGTGACCCGCGGCCTCGGGTGCGGCGGCGATCCAAAGCTTGGTGAGAAGGCGGCCGAAGAGTCGGCAGAGGGCATCAAAGAGTTGCTCGACGGCGCCGATATGGTCTTTGTCACGGCCGGTATGGGCGGTGGGACCGGCACCGGCGCGGCTCCGATTGTTGCCGGCCTGGCCAAGGAGATGGGCGCCCTGACCGTATCTGTGGTGACCCGGCCGTTCGGCTTTGAGGGCGGAAGACGGGCGTCCGCGGCGATGGAGGGCATCGCCAGGCTAAAGGAAAAGGTCGATACGCTGGTTGTCATCCCGAATGACCGGCTACTGCAGATCATCGATCCCCGCGCATCGATCAAGGATGCGTTTCTGACCGCCGACGACCTGTTGCGCCAGGGCATCCAGGGCGTTTCGGACCTGATCACCGGGACAGGCCTGGTAAACGTCGACTTTAACGATGTTCGCTCGATCATGGGGAACGGCGGCTCTGCGCTCATGTCGATCGGGCAGGGCAAGGGCGAGCGCAGGGCCGTGGATGCTGCGATGCAGGCTGTGAACAGCCAGTTGCTCGATATCAGTATCGATGGGGCGCGCGGCGTACTCTTTAACATCAAGGGCAGCCCGAACATGACGCTGTTCGAGGTGAATGAGGCAGCAGAAGTGATCCGCAAGATGGTGGATCAGGATGCCAACATCATCTTTGGCGCCGCCGTGGACCAGACCCTGGCCGATTCCATTCAGATCACCGTGATCGCCACCGGGTTCGACGGCCAGCCGCGCTCGGCAGCGGTGCTGCGTGCAAGCTCGCCACGGGAGACTTCCGAGGCCAAGCCGAGGAGCCGGGTCATAGAGTTCCCTGCGCAGAACACTGAAGCCGATGACTGGGATATTCCCCCGTTCCTGAGGCACAAGGCGCGCAAGAAGTAAAGGGGTGTCCTGATGAAGTGCCCGTATTGCGGCAGCCTGGATTCGCGGGTCCTGGACACGCGCGAGGTTGGCGAGGGGATTCGGCGCCGGCGAGAGTGCCAGGGGTGCAATCAGCGCTTTACGACCTATGAGCAGGTCGCCAAGGTGAATCTGCTCGTGATCAAGCGCGACGGGCGGCGGGAGCCCTTTGATCGCCAGAAGCTTTTCGATGGCATACTGAACGCTTGCACCAAGCGTCCGATCTCTTCGGACGCTATCGATCAACTCGTCAGCGCGGTGGAGACCAACCTGTACAATCTGGGCAAGGCGGAGGTCCCGAGCCGCGTCATCGGCGAGATGGTCATTGAACGGCTGCGCGACCTGGACGAAGTAGCTTATGTGCGCTTCGCTTCGGTCTACCGATCGTTTTCCGATCTAGAGGCTCTCAAGCGCGAGGTTGATGACCTGATGGGCAGGCGCTCAGCAGAGGGTTGAGGTCGCCCTGGCGCTGATAGCTGAGGAGGCGTGTTGGCGGGGCACGCTTGCGAGCACAACCGCCGAGTTGACAGCGCCCCAAGGCGTGGTATACTGCCTGTTCGCCAGTTGACGGGAACAGGTGCCCATGTCACGAGTGCGGACGCGAGGTCATCACATCAACGACCGTTTCTGCGCATACGGCCACTTTTCCTCTCATTAGGGCAAGCACACGTACACTCTGACAGAACTGTCGGAGTGTGTCTGTGGCTTGCCATTTCGGCGTAGGCGATCCAAGTCCATGGGAGCGTAGGGCGAGACTCCCCGGAGCCGCTCTGCTCAAGGAGTACGACATCCATGACGATTTCTCCAGCGTCAGTGCGCAGCGAGGCGGCGATGAACGGCAGGCCTCGGTCACGCAAGTCCTATGCGCGTATCCCCGAAGTTCACGAGATCCCTGACCTCATCAAAGCTCAGCAAGAGTCCTTCGGGTGGTTTCTCGTCGAAGGCATGCGCGAGTTGTTTGGCGAGATCTCGCCCATCGTCAGCTTTAACCGTAATCTGGAGATGCACTTTCCGGGAAGCGACGAGCAGCTGAATCGCGAGTTCAACCTCGAGTTTCACTTTGAGGCGCCGCCCTATAGCGAAGATGAGTGCCGAGAGCGCGAGGCTACGTACGCCGCGCCGCTGTACGTGAAGGTGCTGCTCTATAACCGCGAGACCGACCAGCCAATCGTCCAGGATGTCTACATGGGCGATTTCCCGATCATGACCGAGAATGCCACTTTCATCATCAACGGGGCCGAGCGCGTGGTGGTGAGCCAGTTGATCCGGTCGCCGGGGGCCTATTTCACCCTGGACGAGGATCGTGCAACAGGGCGCCAGATGTGCATGGCCAAGTTGATCCCCGATCGTGGGGCGTGGCTAGAGTTCGACACGAGCCGCAGGGATATTGTGTCCGTAAAGGTGGACCGCAAGCGCAAGATCCCTGTAAGCATCCTCTTGCGCGCTCTCGGGGCCGTTTCTGACGGTATCGATGACGTGGCGATCTCTGAGGGCTCCGATGATGAGTTGTTGGCGCTGTTTCAGGACGTAGATGACGAGCCGGACCGCTCGTACATGCGTACGACCATCGGGTATGACTCGACCAAGAACGCCGTGGACGCGATCTCCGAGTTCTACCGCCGCATGCGGCCTGGCGATCCCGCTACGCTTGAGAATGCGCGCAACTACCTCGAGACGCTTCTGTTTAGCCCCAGAAGGTACGATCTGGGGCGGGTGGGGCGGTACAAGCTGAGCCGCCGGCTTGGACTGGATATCCCGGTGACACACCGGACCCTGACCAAGAAGGATCTGGTGCACATCGTGGCACGGATCATCAAGGTCAACAACGGTATTGAGGACGCCGATGATATCGATCATCTGGGGAACCGGCGGATTAAGACGGTCGGCGAGTTGATCCAGAACCAGTTGCGGGTCGGTTTTCTGCGCATGGAGCGGGTCGTGCGCGAGCGAATGAGCATCCGCGACCCAGATCAGCTCTCTCCCATCTCCCTGATCAACGTCCGTCCCGTAGTGGCGGTTTTGCGCGAGTTTTTTGGCGGAAGCCAGCTCTCTCAGTTCATGCAACAGACCAACCCGCTTGATGAACTGACGCACAAGCGCACGCTCTCGGCGCTGGGGCCCGGCGGCCTCAAGCGTGATCGTGCCGGGTTTGACGTGCGTGACGTGCACTACTCGCACTATGGGCGTATCTGCCCGATCGAGACGCCTGAGGGACCCAATATCGGTCTCATCGGCCGGTTGGCTACCTTTGCCGAAGTGAACGAGTATGGCTTTATCGAGACGCCGTACCGGCGGGTTGTCCGAACCTGCCCAAACGAGGCGGAGCGCCTGGTGGGACGTACCGTGCGCGAGAACGTTGTGGATGAGACCACCGGCGAGGTTCTGGCCGAGTCTGGCGCTGTAATCAGCCCAGAGCTGGCCGAGCGCATGGCGCAGATGGAGAAGGAGCAATGGCGCGTCCGACCCCATGTGACGGAGCGCGTCGAGTTCCTGTCCGCAGATGAAGAGGAACGGTATGTTGTAGCCCAGGCCAACTCACCGATCGACGCCTTGGGCCAGTTCGAGACAGACCAGGTATCTGCGCGAGTCTACGATACATTCCTGATCGAATCGATTGAGCGCGTGTCCTATATGGACGTCTCCCCCAAGCAGGTGGTGGGCGTATCCGCTGCATTGATCCCCTTCTTGGAACACGATGACGCGAACCGTGCCTTGATGGGCTCGAACATGCAGCGGCAGGCTGTGCCGCTTGTCTCGTCCGAGGCACCGGTGGTGGGCACGGGAATGGAGTACCGCGCCGCTCTGGACTCTGGCCAGGTCATCACGGCCACGATCGAGGGCGACGTTACCAGTGTGACGGGGTCCAGAATCGTGATCGAGGGCGATGAAGGTCAGGAGGTGCTGGAGTTGCGCCGGTACAACCGGTCCAACCAGTCCACCTGCATCGATCACTATCCCATCGTGAACAAGGGCGATCATGTTCTGCCCGGCCAGGTGGTCGCAGACAACTCGTCCACCGAGAACGGTGAACTGGCGCTCGGCCAGAACGTGCTGTGTGCCTTTATGTCCTGGGAGGGCGGCAACTTTGAGGACGCCATCCTGATCAGTGAGGAGATGGTGCGCCACGACAAGTTCACCTCGATCCATCTGGAGAAGCACGAGGTGGAGGCGCGCGACACCAAGCTGGGCGCCGAGGAGATCACTCGGGATATCCCCAACGTGGGCGACGACGTCCTAAAGAACCTGGACGACGAGGGGATCATCTACGTGGGGGCCGAGGTACGTGCCAACGATGTGCTCGTTGGCAAGATCACGCCCAAGGGAGAGACCGAGCTGACGCCCGAAGAGAAGTTGCTTCGCGCGATCTTTGGAGAGAAGGCGCGTGACGTGCGGGATTCCTCGCTGCGGCTGCCGCATGGCGAGGAGGGGAAGGTCGTCGAAGTCAAGGTCTTTGATCGCGACGATAACCGCGAGATGCCCGCCGGGGTAGAGCGTGCTGTGCGCGTTGCTGTGGCGCAGCGTCGCAAGCTGACCGAGGGCGACAAGATGGCTGGCCGTCACGGGAACAAGGGCGTGGTGTCCAAGGTGGTGCCGATCGAGGACATGCCGTTCCTCGAGGATGGCACGCCCGTTCAGATCATACTGAACCCGCTGGGTGTGCCTGGACGTATGAACGTCGGCCAGGTTCTGGAGGCGCACCTCGGCTGGGCTGCCGATCGACTCGGCTTCAGGGTGTCCACCCCGACCTCCGATGGGGCAAGCGAAGATGAGATTGCTGCGGAACTGGCCCGTGCCTGGTTGATCGATCGTGCCTGGCTCGCACTGGGGCAGGCCTCCTGGCCGTTTCTCGAGGAGAACGGCATCGACACCCTGGCCCTGCGTGATGATGCCGAAGCGCGCAATATCTACCTGGGCGAGTACCTCTACGGAAAAGGTGTGGACGCCGAGGAGATCGAGGCCGTGCTGGCCGACCATACGAGCTCACGGCGAGTCTGGCTCGCACACTGGCTCGAAGATCAGGCCTATGACGCCGATTCCATCTTGAGCTATGACAACGTGGGCTTGGGGCCGAATGAGCGCCAGGCAAAGGACGACATGGCGCGTGAGGTGTGTCTGCGCCTGTGGTTGCGCGATCTGGGCTATGATGATGCCGGCCTCGACCGGGCGGGTGTCTCCAGCAGAGCGGTTGAGGTCGGTCGTGCAAAGGGACTGCCTTTGCCCACTACGGGTAAGGTCGTTCTCTATGATGGCAAGACTGGCGATCCCTTTGACCAGCCCGTTACGGTGGGAGTTGTGTACATGCTCAAGCTGGCCCACCTGGTGCAGGACAAGGTGCACGCTCGGTCCACCGGACCCTACTCGCTGGTGACACAGCAGCCTCTGGGCGGTAAGGCGCAGTTTGGTGGCCAGCGCTTTGGTGAGATGGAAGTGTGGGCGCTCGAGGCCTACGGCGCCGCATACACCCTGCAGGAGATGCTCACCATCAAGTCTGACGACGTCACCGGGCGCGTCAAGACGTATGAATCGATCGTCAAGGGTGAGCCGATTGAGGGTTTTGGGATTCCAGAGTCCTTCCGAGTCCTGGTGAAAGAGTTGCAGGCGCTGGGTCTCTCTGTTGAGGTGGCCAACGCCGACGGCGAGCGCATGCAGTTTGGGCGTGGCGAGACGGTGGATATCCTGCCCAACTTGGGATTCGGGCTTGGGTTTGGGCCTTCGTCGTGATGATGGCGATAGCGGGGCCGGCTGCAGCGAGAGATCGTGAGCCGAGCGCCGCTTTGACAGGGTAACGGGGCGCTGCTATACTGAAAAACCGTGAGTCGAGGTACGCTCGAGAGGGTACGGGGAGGATCAAGTGCCGACCATCAACCAGTTGATACGCAAAGGGCGCAAGACGCCCGGGAAAAAGAGCAAGGCGCCAGCGCTGAGTTATTCGTATAACTCGTTGCGTGGGGTTATGACACAGTCCAAGGCGAACTCGCCGCAGCGGCGTGGTGTGTGCACACTGGTGCGCACCATGACGCCCAAGAAGCCGAACTCGGCGCTTCGCAAGATCGCCAGGGTGCGCCTGTCGAACGGTGTTGAGGTGACGGCCTATATCCCCGGCGAGGGCCACAACCTGCAGGAGCACTCGGTGGTCCTGGTCAAGGGGGGTAGGGTACGTGACCTGCCTGGTGTGCGGTACCACATCGTGCGTGGTGCCTTGGACGCTTCAGGAGTAGAAGGTCGCGCTCGCGGACGGTCTCAGTACGGCACCAAGAGGCCCAAGTAAGCCTCGGCTGTTCTGGGCGCGCCGCAACGCGTGCATAGGTTGCACTTAGGAGGATCGGGAATGCCGAGACGCTATCGGCCAGCTCGCAGAGTGGTGAGTCCGGATGTTCGCTTTGAAAGCAGTGAGCTGGCTTCCTTCATCAGCAAGGTGATGGAGCGGGGCAAGCGCAGCACCGCCACACGATTGGTGTACGATGCCCTGGATGTTATCGAGGATCGGACCGGGCGTCAGCCTCTCGAAGTGTTCGAGCAGGCGATGCGTAACGCCGGCCCTGTGATCGAGGTCAAGCCGCGGCGAGTGGGTGGTGCGACTTATCAGGTGCCTGTGGAAGTGGCACCGGCGCGCCGCAGCTCTCTGGCCATGCGGTGGCTTTTGGATGCAGCGCGCAGCCGCCCTGGCAAGACGTTTTCCGACAAGCTGGCTGCAGAGCTCATGGATGCCGCCCAGAACACTGGGAACGCCGTCAAGAGGCGTGAGGACACCCATCGAATGGCGGAGGCCAACCGGGCCTTTGCGCACTATCGCTGGTAGGGTAGGCTAGTCTCGCGGCTTGCTCCTGTCTTTCCGGTCTCCAGCTCGCGCAGTGAATCAGGCTCCCTTGGGCGGAGTGCATGGCAGAAGGTGGGTCACCGGTGGAGACAGGCCAGGCAGTGGACCGCGTTCGCAACATCGGCATCATTGCGCATATCGATGCCGGCAAGACGACCACAACCGAGCGCATTCTGTTCTATACGGGCAGGACGTACCGGATGGGAAACGTCGATGACGGTACGACCGTCACCGATTGGATGGAGCAGGAACGCGAGCGCGGCATAACGATCGTATCGGCAGCTGTCAGCTGCTTTTGGCGGGATCACCGCATTAACATTATCGATACGCCCGGGCATATCGACTTCACGGCTGAGGTTCAGCGCTGTCTGAGGGTGCTGGATGGAGGCGTTGTGATTTTCGACGCTGTGCAGGGTGTCGAGCCCCAGTCCGAGACGGTCTGGCGGCAAGCGGATCGGTTTCACGTTCCGCGAATCTGTTTCATTAACAAAATGGATAGGGCCGGAGCCGACTTCTGGCGCAGTATCGAGATGATACGCGAGCGCCTGGAAGCTGTGCCTGTGGCGATACAGGTGCCTATCGGAGCCGAATCCTCCTTTGCCGGGTACGTCGATCTTGTCGAGGGACGTGCCCACCTGTACCAGGATGAGTTGGGGGCAGAACCCGTTTCGACGGGTGTGCCGCCCGAACTCAAAGATCTGGTAGAGGCCAAGCGCCAGAGCATGGTAGAGAGCATCGCCGAGACGGATGACGTCTTGCTCGCCAAGTATCTGGACGGAGAGGACATCGGCGCCGATGAGTTGCGGGCAGCGCTGCGAAGAGCAACGCTTGCCAATCAGGTCGTTCCCGTGGTATGCGGGGCGGCGCTGCGCAACCGGGGTGTACAGCCGGTTCTGGACGCCATTGTAGACTATCTTCCGTCCCCGCTGGACGTGCCCTCCATTGTGGGCTCGCATCCGACCAGCGGAGAGCCGGTGGTGCGTCACTCGGACCCCAGCGAGCCGTTCTGCGCGCTGGTGTTCAAGATCGTGACGGACCCCTTTGTCGGAAGATTGGCCTATTTCCGCGTTTATTCTGGCACACTCCACGCCAGCTCCTCGACCTATAACCCCACAAAAGAGCGCAGAGAGCGAATCGGCAAGCCGCTTCAGATGTACGCCAACCGGCGGGAAGAAGTGGACATCGTCACCGCTGGCGATATCGCCGCGCTGGGCGGACTCAAGTTCACTTTTACGGGTGATACCCTGTGCGACGCCGCTGCTCCCGTGGTTCTGGAATCCATCGGCTTTCCCGAACCGGTCATCTACGTGGCCATTGAGCCGCGAACGGCAGCGGACGAGGCGCGCATGGCCGAGTCGCTCCGGCTGCTGACCGAAGAAGATCCCACTTTTCGCGTGGGCACCGACGAGAACTCTGGTCAGACCATCATCTCAGGCATGGGCGAGCTACATCTGGAAATCCTCGTGGAGCGGCTCGTACGCGAGTTTCGGGTCCAGGCCAAGGTGGGCCGTCCGCAGGTGGCCTACCGTGAGACGGTGACGCGAACCGTGGAGGTCGAGGAGGAGTTCCTGGCGCAGCGAGGCGCGCATACACTCCACGCTACCGTTCAGCTGCGCATCTCGCCCCTGGGTAAGGGACAAGAGTTCCGTTTCGTCAATGGGCTGGGGCCCAACAAGATACCGCCGGTATTCCTCAAGAACATGGAGTCAGCCCTGCACGAGGCGATGGCGGGAGGAGTCTTAGCTGGATACCCGCTTGTGGACGTCCAAGTCGAGCTCATGAGCATGAGCTATGAAGAGGATCAGAGTGCCGAGGGTGCGGTTCAGAGCGCGGCCGTAATGGCCTTTAACCGTGCGGTACGCGAGGCGAGCCCGGTTCTATTGGAGCCGTACATGCGCATCGAGGTAGTGGTTCCAGAAGAGAATCTCGGTGACGTGATCGGGGACTTGAATGCGCGGCGCGGAGAGATTGAGGGCATGGAGCCCCGGATCGGCGGTATGCAGGCCATTAGGGGGCACATACCGCTGGCCGAGACCTTTGGATATGCGACAGACCTGCGCTCAGGCACGCAGGGCAGGGGGTCCTTTACGCTAGAGTTCGACTACTACCAGAGGGTGCCAGACGAGGTATCCAGGAGGATCCTGGGCGAAGATACGGTGTAGAGACGAGCAGTGACAGAGACGGGCATTTGCCTATAGCGGATGGACTCGTATACTGTTAACGTTTGCGCCTGCTGAATACGGGTTCCGTGTGTGCAGGCCATTGCTGACGGAGCCTTTGGCTGAGAAAGGAGAGTTGCATGGGAAAGGTCGTCTTTGAGCGCAACAAGCCTCACGTGAACGTGGGGACCATCGGGCACGTGGACCATGGCAAGACCACGCTGACAGCGTCGATCACAAAGGTGATGGCCATGCAGGGTGGGGCCG
>JAAYAW010000059.1 GCA_012719135.1 Chloroflexota bacterium | reverse complement strand
TGGGTGGCACCTGCATGATATCGCCCGTGTAGCGCGGCAAGATCCCTTGCAGTTCGGTGAGCTTTAGGGCGCCCGCGTCTCGTTGCGAGACGATCGTCCCGCTCGAATCCCAGGTGTCCGTCTCGACGCCGAACAGCACCGTCGCCTCGTAGGTCTTTCTCAGGCCTTCAAGATACTGGACGAGCCGCGTCGCTGCGCCCAGGCAGAGAACAAGCACACCCGTCGCCGCAGGATCGAGCGTGCCCGCATGCCCCACCCGTCGCACGCCGGTGATCCGGCGCACCTTCGCCACAACATCGTGTGACGTCCAGCCTGCCGGCTTGTCCACAACAAGAACGCCGCTAACGCTTGTTGGCGGCGTACCTTCTCCGCTTCCTCCAGACTGTGCCGGATCGGTCATCCCTGAGTATTCACCAATCGAGTCAAGGCATCCACGACGGCCTCCCGGACGCCTGCTAGAGATCCCTTCACCTGGCAGCCCGCCGCACCGGCGTGGCCGCCTCCTCCAAAGGCCAGCGCCACTCCCGATACGTCGTACCCGGGCTTGGCGCGTATGCTCACATCGATCAGGCCATCGTCCTGTTCGGTGAATAGCGCCGAAACCCTGGCCTCGCGCACGGTGTTGAGCAGATTCGCGAGCCCGCTCCCCACCTGCCCATCCGAGTTGCCCTGCGGAAGCCAGGCCAGGGGAAGCTCAGCCCACAGGACTCCGGATCTCATCTCCGCCGCCGTGAGCGCTCTTCCCCAAAGCGAAAGCATGGACAACGACCGCCGGTTAAAGGCCTGGTTGCTGATCTCCACCAGATCGGCTCCCGCTGCCATCAGCCTCTGTGCCGCCGCCAGCGAGTTCGCAGTCGTGCTGGCCGTGCGAAAGCCCTGCGTGTCGGTCACCACGCCGGTCAACAGGCACCGGGCGATGGTCGCATCCAGGCTCACCCCCAGGGCATCCACCACCAGAAGGACGATCTCCGCCGTCGCGGAGGTGTCCATCACGAGGTTCAGATCGCCATAGCCACCGTTTGTGATGTGGTGATCGATGACGATCAGCGGGCCGCCTCGCTCCGCTGAGGGGCGAAACAGGCTTCCCATGCGCCGCTCGTCACTGGCGTCCACCGCGACGATGGCATCGACATCTTGCGGCGGGCTCGAGGAGAACTCGTCGGCTCCGGGCAAAGCCGCAGCCTCCTCCGGTACCGGATCGTCACAACCCATCAGAACCTCGCGTCCGAGTGACCGCAAGGCCCACGCCAAGCCGAGAGCCGATCCGATCGTGTCCCCATCGGGATCCACATGAGAGACGATGAGTATCCGCCGGTGCCTGAGCAGTTCCTCAGCTATCCTACTCGGCGTGCTCACCACTGTCCGCCTCCTCAGGATCACGCTCCTCCCGCACCTCATCGATGAGCTTGTCCATCCGCTCCCCGTACTGCCAGGACTCATCCATGCGGAACATCAGCTCTGGCGTCCACGGCCAGTGAAGCACCTTGGCCAGTTCCCTGCGCAGGATCCCCTTGGCACTCTCCAGCCCTTCCAGGGCTTCTTTCACGACGTCTTCATCAGCGTAGGAAGCGACATATACACGCGCCAGGCGCCTGTCCGTCGTGAGGCTGACCTCGGTAATGGTGATGGTATCCACCCGAGGGTCGCGCACCCTGTCGCGCAGTATCACCGTGAGTTCCTGTTGGATGAATGAGTCCGCCCGCTCTTTACGATGTGGCATGGTCTAGAATCCGCCTGATCTGCTGCTACTGAACGAGTTCCCGTGTGTAGAACTCGATGACGTCATCGGCTTGAATATCCTTGGCGCCATCAACACCGATACCGCACTCCATGCCCGTGGTCACCTCGCGGACGTCCTCTGTGAATCGCTTGAGCGACGACACACGTCCCTGATGGATCAGATTGCCGTCCCGCATGACCTTGGCCGAAGCACTGCGCAAACCGCGCCCCTCGGAAATCTGCGCGCCCGCTACGAGCCCCACCCGCGAGATGTTGAACACCTGGCGAACGACCGCTCGACCCTGAAGAACCTCGCGATATTCGGGCTCCAGCATGCCCGTGAGGGCCTTCTCCACATCCTCAATCACCCGATAGATGATGTCATAGATGCGAATGTCGACGCCTTCCGCTTCTGCGAGCCGTTCTGCCGAAGGATCCACGCCCACACTGAACCCGATGATGACGGCATGCGATGCGATCGCCAGCATCACGTCCGACTCGGCGATTGTGCCCACACCTTCGTGCACAAAGCTCACGGAGAGATCCTTGATCTCGATCTGCTGCAAAGAGTTGCGGATCGGCTCAAGGCTCCCCTGAACGTCGGCTTTGAGGATCAGATTGAGTGAGTGGACCTTGCCCGCCTGAGCCTGGCTGTAGACGTCCTCCAGGCTGAGCCTGGCGGCAGAGCCAGCGCTCTTGCTGTGCTGTTCCTCAGCCCGCTGCTCCGCAATCTCGCGCGCCTTCCGTTCGTTCTCGACCGCCACAAAGGTGTCCCCGGCGCCCGGCACATCGCGCAGACCGATGACGACCGCAGGGGTGGACGGCCCGGCCTTGTCCAGCGTCGCCCCCGTATAGTCGAACATCGCGCGGATCCGGCCGTAGGTGGTCCCTACGACGATGGAATCCCCGGCCTGCAGCGTGCCTTCCTGTACCAGAAGCGTCGCCGTGGCCCCTCGTGAGCGATCCAGCCGGCCTTCCACAACGACGCCCTCGCAGTTGCGACGAGGATTGGCCTTGATGTCGCTCATCTCGGCAACGACGAGAATGTTGTCCAGCAGATCGCCGATGCCCTGCTTGGTCCGCGCGGAAACCGGCACGCAGATGGTCTCGCCGCCCCAGTCCTCCGCCACAAGGCCCAAATCGGCCAACTGCTGCTTCACATGATCCGGATTGGCCGAGGCCAGATCGATCTTGTTCAGCGCGACGATGATGGGGACCTGCGCCGCGCGAGCGTGGTCAATCGCCTCACGCGTCTGTGGCTGGACGCCATCATCGGCGGCTACCACGAGGACCGCGATGTCCGTCACGCTGGCGCCGCGCGCCCGCATCGCCGTAAAAGCCTCATGGCCCGGCGTATCGAGAAAGGTGATCCGCTGCCCATTCACATCAACCTGGTACGCGCCGATGTGTTGGGTGATCCCGCCAGCCTCCGAGGCCTGAACGCTCGTCTGCCGGATGACGTCCAGAAGCGATGTCTTCCCATGATCTACGTGCCCCAGAATCGTTACCACAGGGGGGCGCGGCCGAAGCTGGCGCGCTTCCTCATCTGTGTACTCTCGCCGCTTGCGAGTGACCACCGGCGTGGCTTCCTGCGGCGCCTCTTCCTCCGGCTCCGGCTCGGCGTGCTCAATCACCTGATAGCCCATGTCCTCGGCCACGATGGCCGCCGTGTCATAGTCTATCTGCTGATTGATGTTGGCCATGACGCCAGCGTTCATCAGCTCCTTGATCAAATCGATCGGGCTGCGCTGCATCAGGTCCGCAAGTTCACGCACCGTGATGACCGGGGGAAGCTCGATCTCCATGGAGGTGGGTTGGCTTTTGGCCTTCGGGGCCTCCGGCCGGGGCTGTGGGGCAGGTCGTGCAGCGTTGTTCTGTTGTCCACCCCGAGGTGACCTATTGTAACGGGTATTTCGCTTCATATGGTTCCCCCCTTATCCATTCGCGCGGACAGGCCTCGCGGCCGCCATGGTGGTGGCGAACACTTGCGGGCCTTGTGGTGCAAATCGGTGCGCAGGTCACAGGGGGGAGGAGAAGGGGAAAGGCTCGAGGGCGATGCTTTCCGTTTGCCGGTTACACCTTCATCCTCAGCTCCCACTCTCTCTCTCGCAGGCGGCTACACGCTCTGCAGATCGCCCCAGCCTGGGCCCGTCTCGCCCGGGCCCCTGGCCCGGACCACTACGACCTTGCCTGACCCGAACGACGCATCGGCTCACATCGCCCGCAGTCATTTCCCCGCGGCCTCCTCGGCTCCCACCACCGGCTCAGGCAAGCTCTCGGCATAAGCTCGCAATAGGGCCGCATCCTCTTCTGACACCGTCATCCTGAGCGCCCGATTGAGCAGCTTCTGATCGAGCGCCCGCTGCCAACAGGCACGGCTCGTACACAAATACGCCCCGCGGCCGGCCAGCTTGCCCGTCGGATCTACCATCGCGCGACCGTCTCCCGTGCGCACAACCCGGACCAGAGCGCGTTTGGTGTCGATTTGTCTGCACCCTATACAGGTGCGCTGCGGCCGTCTCCTAACCATCTGCCCCGTGCCTGCTATTCTTCCCAGTCCTCGCCCCAGTCCGTCCGATCACGCCGCTTGTGCTGCTTACGCGCAACCACACGGCCCAGGTTCTCGTCATACTCCAGCCGTCGATCGCGACGTCCCTTGTTGCGCTCTCGTCGGCGCTCATTCTCTTCTTCATCGTCGGAATCCGGCACAGCTTCCAGGTCCACCTCGGCGGCGAACTC
>JAAYAW010000058.1 GCA_012719135.1 Chloroflexota bacterium | reverse complement strand
CTGAGCCCGCAGCGACCCGAGCAACAGCCCGCGCACACCCGAGGAGGCCAACCATGCGAATGCTTCTCTTCAACCTGATCGTGAACGCGCTGCTGACCGCTCTGTTGGTGATCGGGACCAGCCGCGCGCTAGCCGCCGGCCTGGAGGAGACCCATCTGGTTCTGGCGATCACCTTTGGCCTCGCGGTGATCGTCTGCAACGCCGCATTCGTGCTCGTGCTCTCGCCCAGGAGACGTGCATGAGGGTACCGAGTGGGGAGATCGCGACGCACATCGCGCGGCACCTCAGCGAGTTGCACGGCGAGTCGCTGAGCCCGGTGGAGATCGTCAAGCGCGCCGGGGGTGAGCAGGGCTACTCCGGCTCGGCCATCCGCTACTATGACGTCACCAGCCGAGACGTACGGGGAGCACTCCGCCGGGAAACGGTGGTCAGCAAGGATGCCGTGCTGTTGGAGCGCCGCATCCTGGAGCACCTGAGCGCGCGCGGCTGCGCCGTGCCGCCGCTGTACATGCCCGATCCGATCAGGGAGGGGCGCGCACCGGTCTACATGCCCTACCTGGAGGCGCGCCTGCCCGATGACAGCCGGCATCCGTGGAGCCCCACCACGCTCACCGTAGCCGATGGCCTCGCAGGCATCCACGCCAACAATCTGGGGCGCCGTCCGAGCTGGCTGCCGCTCACCGCCGATGGCTATCTGGACCGGCTTTGGCTCCGGGCCTGGCGCGAACAGTGGGAGGCGAACCTCGCCGATCCGACCTTCCGGAACGAGTTTGGCGCGTGCACGGCTGGCCTCGATGCGGCCATGGAGCAGTTCATGGCGGCGCTGGAGGCGCTCACCGCCGAGGAGGACGCGCTGACACTGCTCAATGTCGATCTGCACCCGGGGCACATCCGCTTCTGGCGGGGCGAGGCTCGCTTTATCGACTGGGAGCAGGCCTCCTACGGCCCGCTCTACCTGGACCTGCCGAACCACTTTACCGTCGAGACCGCGCTGATCTACAGGGACGCTCTGGCGCGTCACGGCGCGGAGATTCCGGTGCTCTCGTTCATGGATCGCTTCCACGAGATGAGCCGCTACATGGGCTTGCGCTACCTCGGAGCTGCGATGGAAGAGTGGACTGCCGGAGGAAAGCGCCGTGCCGAGGCGCGCTGGTTCCTGTACTATACGATCCACCTGGCGTTGCACGGCCGCTAGCCCCGACCAGCCCGCCCCACACGGCAGGAGACTCACGATGACGAATGCCTCAGACGCCTGCACGATCCGGCCTTTTCGGCCGGCCGATCTGCCGCACATCCGGCGCATCCTGCTGGCCATCGGCTGGGCAGAGCGCTACATCGCGGGCTCCGAGCGCGCCGCCACGATGCTGGCCGATAGCCCCGATGCCTCGGCGAACGTAGCCCTCGTCGCGGGGACGCCCGCGGGTTTCTGTGCGGTAGAGATGCACGCCTGGAACACGCTGGCCCAGATCCAGTGGCTGGCGGTTGATCCGGCGCAGCAGCGGCGGGGCATCGCGCGGGCGCTGGTGGCGGCGGGTGTGGACTGGGCCCGCGCGCAGGGAACGCGGGGCATCTATCTCGATACGCCAGTGGGCAACCTGGGCGGCCGCTTCTTCTATGAGGCGGTCGGCTTTCTGGCGGCCTACACCATGCCTCGCTATTATGACGATGTCACCGACGGCGTGACCTACCAACTCTTCTTCGACGAGACCCTGCCCCGGTAGATAGGAGCAACTGAGAGGAGCACGCATGGGACGCGCATTGTCTGGCCGGGTCGCGCTGGTGGCCGGCGCCACGCGCGGCGCGGGACGGGGGATCGCCGTGGAGCTCGGCGCCGCGGGGGCCACGGTCTATTGCACCGGGCGCTCCACCCGCGGGCGCCCCTCAGAGTATGGCCGACCCGAGACGATCGAGGAGACCGCCGAG
>JAAYAW010000006.1 GCA_012719135.1 Chloroflexota bacterium | reverse complement strand
TTCATGCGGCTGTCGCGCAACCTGGGCGCCACGCAGGCCAAGCAGCCGCGGCTGGTGTTGCGGCGCCGTTACTGGCTCTACTATGTGCTCACCTTCTTTGAGGGCTCGCGCAAGGAGGTGTTGGGCAGCTTTTGCACGCTGGTGCTCGTGGAGCGGTTCGGGTGGAAGGTGTGGCAGTTGAGCCCGCTGCTCGTCGGCACGGCGGTCCTGAGCATGGTCCTGGCCCCCGCCCTGGGGATGCTCGTGGACCGCTTTGGCCCGCGACACGCCCTGGCGGGCAGCTATGCCATCCTGGTGCTGGCCTGCATCGGCTACGCCTTTATCCCCAACGCGGCGATCCTCGCGGGGCTCTATGGCATCATGCGCCTGGCGCAGATCCTCAACCTCGGCCTCAGC
Source organism: Chloroflexota bacterium (assembly GCA_012719135.1). Lineage (GTDB taxonomy): Bacteria > Chloroflexota > Anaerolineae > UBA1429 > UBA1429 > JAAYED01. The sequence continues at coordinate 1,329 of JAAYAW010000006.1, read as the reverse complement.
GTCTACGTGCGGCAGATCGCGCCCATCGAAGAGATGACGCCCACCCTATCGGCCGGCGTGAGCGTGAACCACGTGAGTTCGGTGGCCATGCCGCTGCTGTTCGGAGCGATGGTGCCCGTCGTCGGGTACTCGGGCGTCTACCTGTTGAGCGCCGTCATCATCGCGATCTCGGTGGGGTTCGCCCTGGCCATGCGGACGCCGGCGCAGCCCGAGCCGCGGCGAGAGCCGGCGTTGGCGAGCTAGCGCACGTGGGAGCTGCTACGCGCCGATTGACCGTACTGTACCGCTCTGCTATACTTCTCGCCGCGTTGAGATCTATTCTCCGGGCACCCGGACGCTAATTCCTTCCAGGCGGGAGAAGTGCTTGGCGTCAAAGGTGTAAGCGAATGGCAGCTCTCGCGCGATTATCCAGGACGCATTGGCAGCATCAACAAAGTCGATGTTCTTGTCTGCATACCAGGAGATGGCTTGAAGGAGAAGGTCCCCCTCCTCCACCTCTAGGCCAGGAGTATTGAGAGTGGCGAGGACCATCTCCTTGACGCGATCACGGGGCAGACCATAGTACGATTCCAGCGTCCACACGATCTCAGCTATCACCAAGCTGTTGATGACCAAGACGATTTCCCCCGCGGATGCGCGCTGGAGCAGTCGCTCAACCGCATCGGCCTGGGCAGGCACATCGTTCGTCAGGTAGCGGAGGAACAGGTTCGTGTCGGCAAAGACGCGTTCAGCCTCCATTTTGGGCTACCTTTCGGGCATGCTCCTGGGTGACCTGACGACGGATAGCGTCAAAATCCTGGGGCTCGACTACAGGTACGCTGCCTCGCAGATCAAGCAGCGTGTTCGTCAGGGGCTGCAGGACAACCTGATCGCCTCGCTGTATGAAAGCGACGCGGTCTCCTTCTTTGAGATTCAGCGAGCGACGGATCGCCCGGGGGATGGTCATTTGCCCTCGACGTCCTACAGTGCTAATGACTGTCATAAGTACCTCCATCCGTCTGACATATCTACCATCGCCAGTCAATTATCATTATGCCCGCTGGATTTGCGGATGTCAAGCGGCAGACGCCGCGATCGCAGATCATGAACACCGGGATTCGTACGTGCGGCCGTTTGTCCGCTGACTTTTCCTGTATCGTGTCCTTCCATGGCGGTTGTAGGCGATCGTCCAGGGGGAACATCGGTGCATACAGGGATCTGAGTTGGGACGTTCAGGGGGTACGAGAACACAATGCGCGTTCTCATCACGGGCGGCGCGGGCTTTATCGGCTCTCACCTGTGTGATCTCTTGCTGGCGCAGGGACACCAGGTCATGGCCATGGACAACCT
>JAAYAW010000057.1 GCA_012719135.1 Chloroflexota bacterium | reverse complement strand
CCGCCGCAAGGGACGTGCCCTGTCTAGGGAGTGCAGGCCTGGACGACCGTGGGTCGGTAGCCTCCGCCGGTATGGCGTTCAAGGCGAACGGTGGCGACGATCTCTCCGTCATCATCGACGCGAATCCACAGGTTGGACGAGATCTGACGGTCTTCACCCGGGGGTGCCGCGTAAGCCCGAAAAGCGCGCTGGGCAGCTTCGGCTGAAGTGTCCTCGCGTGGGCCGCTACCTTCGCCGTAGTCGATATCAGCTGACTCGACCTGGTCGCAGCTGAGGATGGCTGGAAGCTCTGTCGGCGACGCTGGGCCTTCCGTAGCAAATCCGCTGCAGCCACTCGCGCTCATAGCGATTGCCAGTGCTGCGACCGCACGGGTGCGGCTTCGCGGCCGAGGCATTGTGTAGCGCGGGCTCATCGCATGACCCCTCTCTAACAGCGCGACCGGTGAATATCGCGGGCTTCCAAAGCCGGCCAGCAGTCCTGTGGCGCCCAGATCGTGTCACCACATGGTGCTCACATGGTACTGATCCGCCCAATCAAGGACCATCGCGCACATGCCCCCTATCGCCGGGAGGGGTATGGCGTCGACGAGCGCACGACACTCAGTTCGCGCCTGTGCTCCCCTTACTGGCTCCTGATGCGCAGCAGCGCGCGTCGCTCGGCCTGAGAGCGTCACGCCCCTGCCGGGAACGCGGTTGGGCGCGGCAGGGCGAGTGTCTCGTGGCATCGTTATTGCGTGACTTCGCAACAAGAAAACCACGTGGTCCCGAGGACCCCCGCGGAGATCGTTAGCTGGCTCGTAGTCGGCGTCGTGCCTGGTTTTCTCCTCGGTCTTGTGCCCGGCTGGTTTGATCCCTTCGAGATACTCGCTGTCGGCGGGGCTCTGGCGTTCACCGTCATCCTTTTTGCGTGTGTTCCGGAGGAGGGGCTTCTCACGCGGGGAGGGCACGCAGGTAAGCGCTGGTCCTTCGGATTGGAGGCGGTCAGTGCAGCGTCGTTCGTGTGGGTTGCGACCGCTCCACATGGCATGCCGCTGTGGGTAACGATGGTGCTGGCCAGCATGTCGTGGATCTCCACGGCCCTTCTGCACTGGCGGAACTTCGAGGGATCGCTCCAGGTGTCGGGCGCAGATACTGCTGTCGCACTCGCATTCATTCCTTTCGGGGTGTTCCTGATCGGGATGGGGCGAAACGTGGCGGCAGGGTACGGGCTTGTCGCTGGAGTTGCGAGCGCACTCCCTGGACTCGCAGTGCTGATCTTCGCCGGTTGTACGGGCCTACCGGGAATGAAAGGCAGGCGAACTTGGACAACCCTGTGGCTCGTTGCTCTCGGAGCCGGTCTGACGGCGGGAGGGTTGCATGCGCAGTTCACGATTCGGCAGGCCGAGTATGGCGCTACCGCGGCTCTTGGTGCCGCGGTTCTGGTGTCCGCCTGGGCATTTCATCGCAACCGCACTCATTGGCATCAGCAGAAGGCTGCATGGCTGGTGCCGCTGAGTCTGCTATTGCTCACCGTTCAGGGCGCCATCCTGCCTCTCGGTCTCTTGCAGGGATGGATCGCACCCCAGTGGCCCGGAGAGGAACGGCATGAGGCCATCCTTCACGTCCTGACTACTCCCGCCTCATTAGTCATGGCCCTAGGACTCGGTCTGGCGATTCGATCGGGGATGCAAGGATCACGCGCTGCAGCAGGCTGGTTGCTGTTTGCCCTCGCGCTCGCCCTGCGAGGCGGTGCGTTGTACTACTGGACTCCTTGGGATCAGGCGGTGTTGGCGTACCTGTCAGGCTCCTTCGCGTTTGTGGCGCTTGCGTGGAGGGAGGGCGGTTGGGGTGTTCGGCCCTTCGTCCGAGCCTACGAGTGGCTGAATGGCCGACCCGCCTGGGCTGTGAAGAGCACCTCTGGCGTGGCGTTCCGAGCGGATGCACCTACCCACGCAGTGGCCGGTGTCAAGTCGCCACGTTCGAGCAGCGTCGGCTAGGCCGTGTTGATCAAGCTGCTGCGTAGCCAGATCAGGGTGGCGGCCAGGGCGATGGCGGCTCGGTAGTTGCGGGCGAGTTTGTCGGTGCGCATCGCGATACCGCGCCACTGCTTGAGCTTG
>JAAYAW010000056.1 GCA_012719135.1 Chloroflexota bacterium | reverse complement strand
GTCGTCGGCAGCATCCGGTCCACGGCCACCACGCGGACATCCCTCCCGGAAACCGATGCCGCTCCCGCATACCCTACGGACTGCGGCTCAAGTACCACGCGATCCAGGATACCGGCGTCATTCGGCAGCACCAGCACGCTGGACCAGACGTCCTCTCCGTCCATAACGGCCTCGTCAAAGACTTGCCTCGCGGTTGAGCCGGTCGTCTGCACCAGGGCGAGAGGAAGGCCGCCCTCGCAGTCCAGTGCGGACCAGTCCGTGATCTCACCGGAAAAGAGTTCTCGCAGGCCCTGGATGTCGATCTGAGACAAGTCCGAACGCCGAGGCACCACCAGGGCTACCCCATCCTGCGCGATCGCCACGTGCTGCACGGCTGCGGCGGACGATCCAGTCACAGTGCGCACCAGTTCGAGCAGCCTCTCATCGTCCTTGGCGGCGACAAAAGCCACATCCGCCGCCCCGGATCCCAGCGCCTGCAGTGCGGACGCGTTGCTCATCGTGTTGGGCTGCACCCTCACGCCCGGCCGGTAGCTGGCGTAAGCCGCCAGCAGATCCTCCGCCAGAGGCTCGGCCCCCCAGCCAACCGTCATCCTCAACAGAGAACTCAGGTCGCCTCCCGATCGCTCCGGCGCAGGGGCTTGCCGCAGGGGGACAAAGACCTGCTCACATCCGGCACAGAGCAACACGCAGAGCCCCAACAGGGCCCGGGCGATCGCGCGCCACACCGCTTGCTGCACCGCCGTCAGCTTCATACCCACGCTGCGCGCACCAGCAGGACCACCAGGCTAAGGAGCCCCAGCGCCCAGCAGTAGATGGAAAACACGCGCAACCCGTGGCGCTGCACATGCCGGAAGAGCACGCTCAGCGCCAGATAGCCGCTGCCAAAGGCGATGGTCATGCCGACCGCCATGGCGCCATACCCATCGCTCGGGATGGTCCCCGTGAGCATGTCCAGCAACTCTTTGGCGGCGGCCGCCGCCACCACGGGAATCGACATGACAAAGGCATAGCGCGCCGCCTCACCCCGCGTCAGCCCGCGGCCCAGGCCCGCCGACATGGTCGCCCCTGAGCGCGAAATCCCCGGGATCAGGGCCACGGCCTGCGCCAACCCGATCACTGCCGCATCCTTCCAGGACAGATCGGGGATGGCCCGCGTTCCCCGGCTTTTGTCGGCCAGATACAGCACCGTACCGGTTATCAGCAGCGCAACAGCCACCGCTCCCGGAACCGCAAATGCGCGCTCCAGCACCGACTCCAGCAGCAGGCCGGCCGCGGCCGCGGGGATGCTGCTGATGATCACGAGCCAGGCGAGCCGCGCCTCAGAAGTCGCCACGCGTCGCGTCGCCAGGATCTGGATGCCCCCCTTGATCAGCATCGCCAGCTCCGCTCGGAAAAAGATCAGCACGGCAGCGAGCGTCGCCAGGTGCACGAGCACATCAAAGGTCACGCTCGGAACGCCCAGCCCCAGCAGCCACGGAACGAGCACAAGGTGCCCGGAACTGGAGACGGGTAGAAACTCGGTCAGTCCCTGCAGCAGGCCCCACAGCGCAGCCTCATACACGCTCACTATGAGTACGTCCTTTCCGTTCGTTCTTTGCTCCCTCGGGCGGCCCCGTGGAACGCCGATAGTTGGCATGGTTCCGCTGGCGGGCAACCTCGTCGGCGGGCCGGTACTCCGCCCAGAAGCACTCCCGAAGATCAGCAAACCGGTCGCCCTCGATGGCTTCGCGAATCCTGCTCATGAGGTTCAAGAGGAAGTGGACATTGTGCAGCGTGTTCAGGTGCGGCGCCAGGAGCTCTCGAGAGATGATCAGGTGCCGGAGATACGCCCGGGAAAAGTGCTGGCAGGTATAGCAGGCGCAATCCTCCTGGATCGGCCGGGGATCGTCCCGAAACTGCGCATTTCGCAAGTTGATCCGTCCCTCTGGTGTAAAGACGGCACCGTTGCGCCCCAGCCGGCTGGGTAGCACGCAGTCAAAGATGTCGATCCCACGCGCCACGCCTTCCACCAGGTCCTCCGGCGAGCCTACCCCCATCAGATAGCGTGCCTTGCCATCGGGAAGCAGAGGCACGACGTGATCCAGAATGCGCAGCATGTCCTCTTTGCTCTCACCGACCGAGAGCCCGCCGATGGCGTATCCCGGGAAATCCATCTCTGAAAGCACACGAGCGCTCTCTGCACGCAGATCCTCAAAGACCCCCCCCTGGACGATACCGTATAGCGCCTGGTCAGGCCGGGAGTGAGCGGCGAGGCAGCGCTCGGCCCAGAGATGGGTCCGCCGCATGGCCTCTGCGATGTAGGCCCGGTCATGCGGCTTGGCGCATTCGTCAAACGCCATGGCGATATCGGAGCCCAGGATCTGCTGTATCTCGATCACCTTCTCAGGTGTAAAGCGATGCTCCGATCCATCGATGTGGGACCGAAACGTCACGCCCTCATCGTCGACCTTCCGCAGCCCTTCCAGGCTGAATACCTGGAAACCACCGCTATCCGTCAGTATGGGCCCGGGCCAGGCCATGAACCGGTGCAGCCCGCCCAGTTCGCCGATGAGATCGGCTCCAGGGCGAAGATAGAGGTGATAGGTGTTGCTGAGGATCATGGGCGCTTCCAGAGTGAGGAGATCTCGCGGCGCCAGCCCCTTGACGGTGGCCTGCGTTCCCACGGGGCAGAAAACCGGTGTGGGCACAGCCCCATGCGCTGTGTGCACGGTTCCCCGCCTCGCGCGGGTGACATCATCTCGCGCAATCAGCTCAAAGGCCCCGGGGGCACTCTCTACCATACCCATTCCCGCTTCTTCCCCGCTCTGGCTGTAACGCCCTAGATACTGGCTATCATAGGAAACGGCCCGCGAGGCGTTCAGTCTCGCAGGCCGCCGGGCGCTCGGAATCCCGCTCAGTGATGACAGGTCGCGCAGGAACCGCCTGCACAGCCGGCACATCCGCCGCCGCCCACCGCCTGCGTGGATCCGTCCTCGCCGCGGCTAAAGCTGGCGCAACGCGTAATCATCCGGCGCGTGTCGTCCCCCTGGCACTCGGGACAACGGATCGGTGCGTCCGCCTGAGAGAACGGGCGGAGCTTGTCAAAGGTCAAATCACAACCGGCACAATGGTACTCGTATAGAGGCATATCCCCTCCATGTCACGTCGTTCGCTCACTGCCACCCATTATGCCCTCCTCCGGCCCTCTGTCAATCGGCGCTACTTGCGCCCGCATCCCGCAGGTGGTCGCGAATCACCTCGCCCAGAATCGCGATGCCCTGGCGAATCACCGGAGCTGGCACGCTGGCAAAGGTCATTCGGAAGGTGTTGTGTCCGCCCCCTCCCACAAAGAAGGGCGCGCCTGGGACGAAAGCAACCTTTCGGGCGGCCGCGTCCTTGAGCATTTCCGCCGTATCAATGCCCTCCGGTAGCGTCACCCACAGAAAGAGCCCGCCATCCGGCCGCTGGTAGCGCGCCTCCGGCGGGAAATAGTCATCAATAGCCTGGCACATCGCGTCACATCGCTGCCCGTATGTGTCTCGTATGCGCTCCACCTGGTCATCGAGCCAGTCGTGTTTGAGAAAGGAGTAGGCGATCATCTGAGACAGGCTGTTGCTGTGAAGATCAACTCCCTGCTTGGCCATAACGAGCTGATCGGCGATCCTCTCGGGGCATACCAGCCAGGCGATGCGCAGCCCCGGGGCCAGCGTTTTGCTAAAGGTGCCGCTATAGAGCACCGTCGCCCGCTCCGGATCGCCGCCGTTACGCGCCGCATCGAGCTGGGCCAGAGTGGGCAGATCATCGCCCCGGTACCGCAAGCGACCGTATGGGTCGTCTTCGATAATCGGCACCCCCGCCTCAGACGCGAGGGCCACGATCCGCTCGCGCCGCGCTCGGCTCATCGTGATCCCTGTGGGATTATGAAAAGTCGGGATCAGGTACATCAGCTTGACGCGTTCCTCTCGCAAGAGGCGTTCCATTGCATCCGCACTCGCGCCCTGCTCATCCAGAGGAACGGATACGTACCTCGGCCCGTAGGCGTTGAAGGACTGGATCGCACCGAGAAAGGTGGGGTTCTCAACCAGGATCACGTCGTCCTCATCCACCAGAATCCGCGGAAGCAGATCCAGCGCCTGCTGAGAGCCGCTCACGATCACGATGTTCTGCGGCCCAGCGGGGATTCCCCGCGCGCGCATCTCGGTAGCGAGCGCGTCGCGCAGCAAGGGCTCGCCATCCGTGAGGCCGTATTGCAGGGCCTGTCGGGGATAATCGTTCAACACCTCCTCACAGATCATGGTGATCTGCTCGATCGGGAACAGGGCGGCCTCGGGCCATCCCCCCGCGAAGGGTATGATGTCGGACGACTGCGCGACCTTGAGAATCTCACGAATTGCTGAAGTAGACATACCCTTCAGCCGCTGTGCGTACAGCTGTTCCCACTTCACGGGCATTGCGTGCCTCCAACTTGAGTGCCGGTTGCCTCTATCCTGTCCATACGAGCTTCAGCGAGAGATGCCAGCACAAGGCCCACTATGATCAGCGGGCCGCCCAACAGCGCCAGCATCGTCGGCCGTTCGCCCAGGATCAGCCAGGCCAGCAGAGTGGCCCCCACCGGCTCGCCAAGGAGCGCCACTGTCACCAACAAGGGGCTAAAATGCCCCAGTGCCCAGTTGTAGGCCGAGTGCCCCAGTATCTGTGGGACTATGGCCAGCAACAGGAACACGCCAAGCGTGCTGACCCCGTATCCAAGCAATGGTTGCCGCGCTACCAGGCTGGCGGCCAGCAGCAACAGGCCAGCAAGACCGTAGCACGGCCAGATGTACGTGAGCGTAGAGACACGCCGCCTGACCCTCTGTCCGAGCAGGATGTAGGCGGATCCGGCCGCGGCGCCGGCCAGGGCCAACAGGTCCCCCAGCACCGCGCTGCCCGAGAATCTCATGTCCCCGTAGCCAATCAGGATGCTCCCCGCCATTGTGACGGCGATCGCCACAACCATGCCGCGCCTCACAGGCAACCTCAGCAGGTAGTGGGTAGCCAGGCCCACAAAGATCGGGTTTGTGGATACCAGAATCGTGGAGCTCGCCACGCTGGTGAGCGAAAGCGAGTAGATCCAGGCAGCAAAGTGAAGCGCCAGCGCCAGGCCCGAACATGCCAGCGAGATTCGTTCACGCCTGTTAAGGAGCGGCCACTCCTGTCGGGCTCGGGGCAGCGCCCATGGCGTGAGCAGTAGTGCAGCGAGTAGCAAACGCCATGCTCCCACCACCAGCGCTGGCGCATCCGCGAGTCGGATGAGCACGGACGACCAGGACACCGCCACAATGCCGCACAGCAGCATTCCATAGTGCTGCCAGGGATGTCTCACGCCTGTCCGCTCTACCTGTGACACGTTGCCGCCCCGCAAGAGAATAAGCTCGATAGTAAGCCCGCGTCCAGAGCCTGTCAAAGGCTGCCGTCCTCAGGATGGCAGCGCCTTCCGATAATGCCGCGATGCCGGTGAGCCGGTTGGCCGCGACCGGCCTTGTGCTACAATCAACCGCAGAATGATATATGCAGCCCGGAGGTACGCACAGTCCATGCCAATACAGATCCTGCCGCCCGACCTCGCCGCCAAGATCGCTGCAGGCGAAGTCATCGAGCGTCCGGCATCGGTGGTCAAGGAACTCGTCGAGAACGCCATCGATGCAGAGGCGACCAGCATTCGCATCGCCACCTCGCAGGGTGGGCGCCGAACGATTTCGGTCGCGGACAACGGTTCTGGCATCCCGGCCGATCAGGTGCCTACCGCCTTTGCCCGCCACGCCACGAGCAAGCTAGCCTCCGTCGAGGATCTGTACCGCGTGCGCACGCTGGGGTTTCGAGGCGAGGCCCTGGCCAGCATCGCATCGGTCTCGCGCATGGCTCTTTCCACCCGTGCCGGCGATGAGCCGGTCGGCACGTCCATCCTCTTTGAGGGCGGAGAGATGGTGCGCGTGGGCCCGGTAGCGCGCAATCGGGGCACCGAGGTCACCGTAGAGAATCTCTTCTACAATACCCCGGCCCGCCTGAAATTCCTGCGTACCGACACCACCGAATCCGGCCACGTGGCGCGCCTGATCAGCAGCTACTCACTAGCCTTCCCCGAGCGCCGCTTTGAGCTTTACAGCAATGACCGCCTGGTCAGCAAGACCACGGGCACCGGCCAGATGCGTGATGTAGTTCTCGCCCTGTACGGCCTGGACGTGGCCGAGCAGATGCTCGACGTGCCGGAGAACACCTACCAGCGTGATGGCGTTGCCGTATGGGGCATGATCGGCTCGCCTTCTCTGCACCGTGCCAACCGCCGCGATGTCATCTTTTTCGTGAACCATCGCTGGATCCAGGACACGGCCCTCGCCTATGCCGTCACTCAGGCCTACCATACCCTCCTGCCGCAGGGAAGGCATCCGCTGGTGATCCTGAATATCTCTCTGCCACCGGAAGAGGTCGATGTGAACATCCACCCCACCAAGCAGGAAGTCCGATTCCGCGAACAGGGAGCGGTGTTCGCCGCCGTCCAGTGGGCCGTGCGCAGCACACTCATGTCGCAACGCCCGGTGCCGGCCGCCGAGCTGCCCGGTCGCTCCAGTGCGAGCTGGACGAGGCCACACGGTCATGGCGAGGCCCCACTCTACCCCGGCCAGGCACAGATGGCTCTGGATGTTCAGCGTACGGGCGATCTGCCCGCATCCCAACAGACGGCCGCGCCCCTCTTTGTGGTGCAGCCCCGTCCGACAGAGCGGCTACCGATGCTCCGGATCGTAGGCCAGATCGCACAGACCTACATCATCGCCGAAGGCCCCGGGGGGCTCTATCTGATCGACCAGCATGCCGCCCACGAACGCATCCGCTACGAAGCCCTGCAGGAGGAACGCGCCGCCAATCAGGTTCCTACCCAGCAACTCCTCACGCCGCCCATTCTCGAGCTCAGCCCGCAGCAGAGCACACTCCTGCAGGACCACCTGGAAGCACTCACCGCCTTTGGGTTCGACGTGACCCTGTTCGGTCACAACGCGTTCCTGGTCAAAGCCGTGCCAGTCGGCCTGCCGTCGGACTTGATCCCGGTGGCGATTTCCGAAGTCCTGGACGCAGCCACGGAAGGGGGAGCCGACTTTTCCTGGGCGGACCAGGCGCTGATGACGGTCGCCTGCCACACCGCGGTGCGTGCAGGCCAGACGCTCTCGCCCGTAGAGATGCGCGATCTTGTTCAGCAACTGGAGCACACCTCTTTGCCACATACCTGCCCCCACGGTCGCCCCACTATGATCCACGTGAGCCAGGCCCAGCTGGAACGGTACTTTTCCCGAACGTAGCCCCGAGCAACCGTCTGGCATCTCCTGCGTATAGGATGTGGAGATGCGCATTGATTGGGGGGTAACCATGAGACGCCTGTACCGTAGCCGGCACGATCGCGTCATCGCAGGGGTGTGCGGGGGGCTGGGCATGCACTTTGGGCTGAGCCCGCTGCTGTTTCGTGCGCTGTTCGCCGTTCTCAGCATCGCGGGCGGGATATCGATCCCGCTCTACCTGCTGCTCTGGATTGCGGTTCCCGATTCGCGGGAGGTCTTTGGAGAGGAGGAGGCTCGACTGAGCCGGGAGACTGTCGATGCTGGCTCCGACACAAAGCGACTCTATGACGCCTCCGAGCAGCCAGGGGATCCGGCTATGCGGTCTGCGAGTGATGCCCTGGTGCTGGTCGGCGTCGTCTTTGTCGGAGTCGGGCTGAGCCTCCTGTTGCGCAACCTGGGCCTCTTGAGGTGGCTGCGAGTGCTGGCGCCGGCCGGGTTAGTGGCTCTCGGCATTGCCCTGCTGATCGAGGTTGCCAACGGCAGGCCGTCCTGAATCGCGGCCACCGGCTTCACCCGGGGTGCGGACGCCTCGCTTCTGCGCCACGCTTCTTGCCGCCCGCTACGCCGCGTAACGGCGGCCCCGCTGCGCACTCGCACCGGGGCTCCGGTGCTCATTCCCCGGCACGCTATTGCTGGCGGGATCTCTCCAGGCGGCCCCGCAGCAAGAGCAGCAGGCCCACGGCGATCAGCAGCATAGGCCCGATGTAGGCAAGCCAGCCCCCGTATAGCGAGATGGCCAGCAGCAAGAGCAGGCCGCCCACGCCCATGAACCAGAGCCCAACGGAACGCAAACCCTGCCCACCGACACCAGCGCCCGCCATGTAGAGGAACGCAGCCCCTAGCGCGATCGGCTCCAACGCCCAGAGATACGCCCAGGTGCGCCACTGGCCCGTGAGCGACTGATACAGCAGGATCAGGCCGTTCAGCGCGAGCACTATCCCGGGCACGGCCAGGCCGGCGAGCGACCGGCGCCCTCGCCACACAACCAGCGGCAGCCAAAAGGCCAGAGCAACGTCCAACACCAGGAGCGGCCAAAGCAATGGCCAGGCGGAGCGCCCCAGCAGCGCCCCCAGCAACTGCACCCCCGCCAATGTAGCCCCCACAGCCACCATCAGCAGGCCCAGATACAGCGGTCGTTCGCTTTCCATCGGCACCTCCTCCGCACTGCCTGCTATACGCAGCACGCGGCGGCCCGTTGCGACCCGGCCCGCAGACGCAGAAACCCGGTGGCCTGTAGAGACCACCGGGTTCGCATGCCTGGGTATGACCGGGCTAGGACTGGTCGTATAGAGCCTGGATTCGGGCGTTCGGATCTACGTCCGGTAGCAGGGCGACAGGAATCACCTGGTCCATGGTGTCCACAAACACCAAGCTCAGCCCGCGCCTCATCTTTGGCGGGATCTCTGAAAGATCGCGGCGGTTCTTGCTGGGCAGCAGCATGGTCTTGAGCCCCGCCCGATGTGCTGCGAGCAACTTTTCGCGAACGCCACCGATGGGGAGCACCCGGCCACGCAGGGTGATCTCGCCGGTCATCGCTACACTGTGAGCCACCGGTCGGCCCGTCAGAGCAGAGATGAGCGCTGTGGCGATCGTGATACCTGCCGATGGACCATCCTTCGGCACGGCCCCCTCCGGGACGTGGATGTGGATATCGACCTTGTCAAAGTCCAAGTCCTCCAGACCCAGCTCCTCAGCCCGTGAACGCGTATAGCTCAGCGCCGCCTGCGCGGACTCTTGCATCACCTCACCAAGCTGGCCGGTCATGAGCAGGTTGCCCTTGCCAGGGAGCGCACTGACCTCGATGGAGAGCGTATCGCCACCAGCCTCCGTCCAGGCCAGCCCGGTAGCCACGCCCACCTCGTCCACCTGCTCCGCCTCGCCGATGCTGTACCGCGGTGGCCCGAGGTACTTGGTCAACGACTGCCTGCCGATCACACGCGGCACCGTCTTCCCCTCAGCGACCCGGCGAGCCACCTTGCGGCAGATGCTAGAGATTTCGCGCTCCAGATTGCGGACGCCCGCCTCCTGCGTGTACTCGCGAATCAGAGTCTGCAGCGTCCCCAGAGAAAAGCTGAGATCTGCCAGGCCGTTCTGCTCCAGTTGCCTCGGGATGATGAACCGCTGTGCAATCGAGATCTTTTCCTCCTCCAGGTAGCCGGGGAACTCGATCACTTCCATACGATCCAGCAGGGCATCGGGGATCGTGTCGAGCATGTTGGCTGTGGTGATGAACATCACCCCGGAGAGGTCAAAAGGGAGCTCCAGATAGTGATCGGAAAAGGCGTTGTTCTGCTCTGGATCCAGGACCTCCAGCAGAGCCGCCGAGGGATCCCCCCGAAAATCGGTCCCAACCTTGTCGATCTCATCCAGCATAAAGACCGGGTTGCGGGTCTCTGCCCGCCGCATGGTTTGGATGACGCGGCCGGGCAGTGCGCCAACGTAGGTACGCCGGTGCCCGCGGATCTCGGCCTCGTCCCGGATTCCCCCCAGGCTCACGCGCACAAAGTTGCGCCCCAGTGCCTTGGCGATCGACTTGCCCAAAGATGTTTTGCCCGTCCCCGGAGGCCCAACAAAACACAGGATCGGGCTTTTCATTTTGTCCGCGGCCAGATGCCTTACCGCCATATGCTCGAGGACGCGTTCCTTTGCCTTGGGCAGGCCAAAGTGGGATTCATCGAGAATCCGCGCGGCCTCCTCGATATTCAGGCTATCCTCCGTCTGAGCGGTCCACGGAAGCGAGACGATCCAGTCCAGATACGTCCGGATTATTCCCGTCTCGGGCGAGGCGGCCGGAAGCCCCTCCAGCCGGTGAAGCTCTCGCAGCGCACGAGTCTCGATCTCCTCAGGAAGCTTGAGTGCGGTGATCTGGTCGCGCAGGTCTTTGACTTCCTGGAGATACGGATCGCCCTCCCCCAGTTCATCCTGCATGACGCGGATCTGCTCGCGCAGGAAGTACTCTCGCTGTCCCTTGTCGATCCCCTCCTGCACCTGGGACTGAATCCGGTTCTCAAGCTCCAGCACATCCAGCTCGGTCGCGAGCTCAATGCTCAGATGCTCCAGACGCCTCGTGGCATCCAGTTCCTCCAGCAGCTCCTGCCGGCGCGGCACCTCGAGATCGATGATGGAAGCCACCAGATCCGCGAGGAGACCCGGCTCTTCGGCGTTGACCGCAGCTACGTAGGCATCTTCCGGCAGGTTGTGGTTCAGCTGAACGACTTTCTCGAACAGCGCCAGTACGGCACGCATCAGCGCCTCGGTCGAAAGCGATTTTTCCCAGCGGTCCTCCAGAGCCGTGGCCTGCGCCACCAGATGCGGGTACTGCTGAGTATACCGCTCCACCCGTACACGTCGTTGGCCCTGAACCCAGATGCTGGCGGTGCCATCGGGCATTCGCAGGCGCCGTCCGATGACGATCTCTGTACCAACCTGGTACAGGTCCTGCTCTCCCGGTTCCTCCACGTCCTGCTCGCGCTGCGCGAGCGCGATCATGCGCCGGCCTCCCTCCATCGCGGCATCCACCGCGCTCAGGGAGCTGGTCCGGCCCACCAACAGAGGAATCATCATATGCGGGTACATCACGGCGTCCCGCAACGCCAGCACCGGCATCTCTACCGGATTGTCCTCTTCCTCTGACTGAAAGCGCTCAAAGTCCTCCTCCAGCCAATCCTCGAACATCCCGGAGTTGTCCATGAACTCTTGAGCCATAGGGCAGATACCCCTTTGTTATTGCATAGTGCGTGGCTGCCAATGATATAGCATAGGGAAGCCTTTAGCAAAAGACGTCCGATACGCTATAATGCCCTCCAGATGCCAAAGTTGCCATTTGGCAGAATGACAGAGTCGTCGTTCAAGTGCTAGGGAGGATCCTGTTGGATAGCAACCACGTACTGCCCGCACTCGGCCAACCCGGTGCACTACCGCCAGCCCCCTCAACCGGCCTCATCGGACGCCGAGCCGAGGCGGTCGAGCTCGCGTCTCTCCTGTCACCCGCGGATGAGGGCCCCCTGTGGGTTACCGGCTACCACGGCATCGGCAAGACCGCTCTGCTCACCCATGTCGCCCGCAGCCTTCTCCAGTCCGGCCGGTTTGAGCGCATCGTCTACACGAGCATCGGTCGCACCGGCGTGGCGGATTCGGTTCTCTACGATCTCGGCCAGGTGCTTTTCGGGTCCGGATACCGGCTGACGGAGGACTCCCCGGCCCAGATCGAACAGGCGCTACAGGCTGTGCCCACCCTGGTGGTCTGGGATGATGCGGATGCGATCCTCTATGGCGGCTCGCTCGCCCTGGAGCAGTCCGCCCTTGTGACATGGTACCAGCTGGCCAACCGGATCGCAGCATGTAGCCCCAGCGCGCTGTGTGTTATCTCCAACGGCGCGGCCTTGCCTCCCAGCGCGCGCCGGCTGGCGCGGTTGCGGCCGTACGCGCTCGGGCCGCTGCAGGATCAGGAGGCCATCGAGCTCGCCCTGGCCTTTGGCGGATCCGCGAGCGAGGCCCAGTCACGCGAGACCTGGAGTCAACTGATCCAGTGGCTCGGCGGCCACCCGCTGGCCCTGCGCAGCCTGTGGGCGGCCGCAGAGGGGACTCTGTTACAGGACGTCGCGTCGCAGCTCGCCGCCCGGATCCCGGGCCTCTCGTCCGGCGAGGCCCGCTTCCGCAACCGTGCGATGGACATTTCGCTGGACCATCTCGCCACACGCGTTGCCCCTCCCCTGGCCGAGCACCTGGGCGATCTGGCCTTTTTTGTTGGCGGGTTCGTGGAGAATCTTGGGCCGGAGACCATGGGTCTCTCCCCTGAACAGTGGACGGCGCTCTCGGAGCCGCTATCACGAGCCGGGCTGACGTGGAACGAGCCCTTCGATCCATTGACGATTCCCTGGGTCAGGCTACATCCCGCGCTCCAACAGTGGAGCGCCAGGAAGCTCACCGGTTCTCGCCGCAGCGAGCTCGCCGCCGCTCAACACGGCCCCTATCTGGGCTTTATCACCTGGGTACTCAACTCCGCGCCCAGGTTGCGCGATTCGGGTCCACGGCTGATCTATCGCGAACTCGGTAACATCGCCCTCGGCCTCAACAGCCTTCTTGCGCTGAACCTTGTCGCAGAAGCAGTGGACTATGCATGGGTATACTCCTCCCTGCTCAAGGAACTCGGCCTTGCGGCCGAAACCAAACGCGCCAACGACGCGCTAAACTTGGCCGCGGAGGCCCTTCTCCCTCAGGATCAACCCTGGTCTCGTGCCGGAGTGGCTCTGGCCCTCAAGCAAGCCGAAGCCCTCATGGCCGCTCCCGATCTCCAGAAGGCCGGCGCCGTGCTCAGCCAGCTGGCCGTACGCATGGAAAAGAGCGATGGCCTCAGCTACCACGGCCGCGAAGCTACCGAGGACCATGTGCGGGTCCTCGTTGCCCTGGCGCGCGTGCTGCGCGATACAGGACACCCCGATGTGGCCGCTCGCGCGCTGAGCGATGCCCTGAACCTGCTGAACCGAATCGAGGCGGACGATTCTGTGCGCACGGAACGAGCCCGCCTGTACGGTGAGTTGCTCGAAGTGTACCTCCGCCTCGGTCAGTTGGAGCACGCTTCCGATGCGGGCGAGAGGGCCCTGGAATCCCTGGAAGGCCTCGAGGCCACCCGTCTGCGAAGTGAGCTCCATGTGCGCCGTGCTTACGTGGCCCTGCGGCAGAACAGCGATGATCGCGCACGAGAGCAGTTGCAGCATGCCGCGGACCTCATGACCAGTGAAGAGGACCTGCCCGGGTTGGCATCGGTGGAGAGCCAGTTCGCGGCGCTCGCCATGCGCCCGCCAGCCGACCTCCCGGATGCCATCAGGCACCTGGAATCCGCAGCGTCCTACGCCCATCAAAGCCATCAGTGGCCCACGGAGGCTCAGCTCCACACCCAGATTGCCCAGATCGCCGCTCAGAATGGCTCCGACGAGACCTGTGAGGACCACCTTCGCGAGGCCGTGTCGATCTACGAAGACAACCGGGCATTCGGCTCCCTCTTGCGCGCTCGCGCCAGCCTGTCTGAGCATTACCTGCGCTCAGGCCGTGCCGGAGAGGCGCAGCAGGCAGCCGAGCGCGCCCTCGCGGACGCCGGCGACAGTCAATCCGCTGTCCCCTGGGAGTTATACCTCCTCTTGAGCCGCATCGCCGAGACACAGGGAGATCGTGAGGCATCGACCAGGTGGCTGGCAGCCGCCCGGGAAGGCTTCAGCGCCTCCTCCGCGGCCGAAGCCGTGCTGTCCCGTTGGGAGCCCCTGATCACAGCGCTTGTGCAATCCGTTCGGGGCGAGGCCCTGGATTCCGACACCGCCAGCACTCTCGAATCGCTGGAGAACAACGAGCAGACGAAGAGTCTTGCCCGCCGCCTCTGGCGGATACTCTCCGGTGAGCGCAGCACCGAACTGTACGCCGATCTTCAGCCCGGCGACGGACTGGTGGTCCGCACGCTCCTCGACCGAATCGGGCTGCCCCCGGCCGCGGCCGAGTCCATGGCTGACCAATAGGACACGCGATCGAGCGCTGCAGCCGCATCGCCAACAACTTGAGGTTATCATGCCGGATCTGTCCAACACATTTGTCCAGTGGTTGCTTAGCCAAGCCGAAGGCCTCCCGGCCGAGCTGTTGCGCGAGATCCCCGGGTCTCCCGCGATGGACCGACTGATCTCCGCAGAGTTCGCCAGCCGCGAATCGGCTCACTTGCGGGCCATCCTCGATATGCCCGAGGGTGCCGATCGTCAGGCGTGCACCATCCTGATCCCCGGCATCATGGGCTCCCTGCTGGCGAGCACCCGAGGCATCAGCTCCGTGCTTTGGCTCAACCCATCGCTCTTGATGGGTGGTTACCTTAACCTGCTGGATCTGGACGAAGGCGGGGAGAGCGATGCCTCGCCGGACGTGGATATCGTCCCGATCGGCATCGAGAAGATGACCTACCTCCGCATGATTCAGACCCTGGCTCGCCATTCCCGCCTGTACGAGTTCCCGTATGACTGGCGCAAGAGCATCTTTACGACCGCGCAGCAACTCCACGACGCCATCGAACGCTGGAGTGTGGCCAGCCCAGCACGGCGCTATACTTTCGTTTGCCATAGCATGGGTGGGCTCGTCGCCAGGGCCTATCTCGCGCTCTATCCCGAAGAGGCTGAGCAGCGAATCGAGCGCCTCATCATGGTCGGCGTCCCTTTGCAGGGCGCGGCCATCGCGGCCCTCACCTTTAACCCCCGGCTACACCCGTTCCTCCTCGTGGCGAACCTCCATGAGCACAACGATCTCGTTCGATTCTCGCGGTCGTTGCCCTCGGTGTATCAATTGTTGCCTCCGCCGGAGGACCTCTTCTCCGCAGCCGCGGCCTATCCCTTTGACTGGGACGTCTACGATGCCACCGCCTGGCCGGCTACGCCAGTCCGGCAGGACTTTCTCGATAGTGCTCGCACGTTGCATGAGGCAATCGCCGGTTCGGATCCCCAGCTCCCTATGGTGAACTTTGCCGGCTGCAACAGGCCCACGGTGACGGCGGTACGCCGCTCAGCGGACCCTGACACCGCCTATGAGCCCTCCTATGATGAGTCTGAAGGCTCCGGGGACGAGCAGGTGCCGATCTGGTCGGCCCGCGCCAGCAACGTGATCACCTACTACCTCGAGGAAAATCACAACGCTCTGGTCAGCAACGATAACGTGCTGGCCGATATCGTCGCGGTACTGCGTGGCGAGACGCCAGCTCTGCCTACTGCGCCGCCGCCTGCTCGCGCGGCCCTCTCCAGGCACGGTTCGCTCTCGCTCCTCCAGCAGGTGTCAGAATTCCGCGAACGCATCGAGAATGGCACGCTTTCTCGCGTCGATCTGGACAGGCTCTTCTTCTGGCGGTAGCGGTGTAGCAGGGTCTGGATTTGACGCGGCCCCGTCCGTCCGTATAGTTGCACAGTGGTACTATTCGGCTCAGCAAGTTGGGAGGACCCATGTACGTTCGAACGCTCCGCCGTACCGACGCCACGATCGTAACTCGGGCCATCGGCATCGTCCTGTTCGCGCTGGCAACGGCCCTGAGCGCGCGCATGAGCATCCTGATTCCAGGCTCGCCAGTCCCTCTGACGCTCCAGGTCCTCGTGGTCATCCTCAGCGGCTATATGCTGGGCGGCCGTGATGCAGCCCTGGCCCAGGCGCTCTATCTCCAGGCGATTCTACTGGGAGCACCTCTCACCGCTTCCGGTCTGGCCGGCCCCGCCGCGTTTCTATCACCTACAGCCGGCTACCTGATCAGCTTCCCCATCGCGGCACTGGCCGCGGGGTCGCTAAGCAGGCGAGCGGGCCGCTCTTCTGCAGCGCTTAGACTGTTGGCGGGCGCGCTCGCCCTAGGAATCGTTTATTCGCTGGGAACCCTGTGGCTGGCAGGATACCTCGGCAGCCTGAGTCGCGCCTTCGCCGCGGGTGTCGTGCCTTTCGTGGGGACGGATTTGCTCAAGGTCGCCCTCGCGGCGGCCCTGCTTTCACTCCCCCGCCGGTAACGCACTCTCTGGTCAGTCAGCCCCCTGGGGTCGAACCAGGGGGCTTTCTTTTCCCCGCGTGGCGGCTGAGCATCAGTTCGCGCACCTCCGGGATATGTTCCATCGCGGCCCATACAAAGCGCAGCCCTGGGCGTCGCTTGCCGGCGAGGATCATGGAGACGTGGCTCGTCGCAAAGCCAAGACGGCGGGCCATTCCCTGCATCGTGACATACTCGTCCGCCATGATCCGCCTGAGGATTCGAACCAGCGCCCGGATGTCCTCGTCTTCCATGGCCCCTCCTGCGTCGCCCACAGTATAGAATGTATGTTCTATACTCGCAAGGGGTTCCCCTTCACTCGGCGTGAGAGTAGCCTGTACTGAACTCACTCCCCTGTCACACCGCGCCTCCAGCGGAGTACGAGCCTCCGGTCCTCACTCAAGTCCGTCGTCGCCACGCCATCCACCTCGGAAAGGCCTACTCCGAGCACCTGGGCGCCTGGAAGCCCGGCTCCCGTCGCGATCTGCAGAGGGGTGGCGTCGGTTCCCGGCTGCTTTTGCACGGTGAGGCGCAGCTCGCAGGTCCTGCCCTGACAGCTGATCAGATCCGAAGGCAGACTGTAGGTGAACACCAGGTCGACCCTCTGGCCGGGAGCCACGAGAACCAACGTACCGAGGCTCTTGCTTCCTGCTTCTGCTCCCTCATCAACCCGCTGTGTGTTGCCGTTCACACGGACCAACTCCGCCTCAGTGCGCACGAGAATCCGCGTATAGTTCCAGTAGCACTGCTGAGTCAGCGCATCGTAGGATTCCAGTACCCGGGCCTCGTGGACACAACCCTGCACCTCGGCCGTGCCGGTATGGGTATAGCTCAGCGTCACGGAAACCCTGGGCGTGTCCTCAACGAGATCGAGTTCGTAGTGGAACGCGCGCTCGATGCGGCGGTCCACCTTGTTGAATCCCACGTTCGAATCAACCACCATGAGGAAATCGCCTGCATCCCGCCGCACTTCTCCGGACCATCCGGCACGGGCAATCGCAGCCTGGACGGACTCAGAGGCCGCCCAGATCAGCAGGTGTCGCTCCTCGGCCATCCTGGCCGCGGTCCCGGCGAATCGCAGCCACGCGCCGGCGTCGATTGAGGCCACGTGTGAGCGGGCAGCGTCGGCGAAATCCCCACCGAAATCCTTCCTGTGTCTCGACCAGTCCCAGCGCTCCTCGGCGATACCGGAAAGTGCGGCGCCCTCCAGCGGGTTCTCCCAGTAGGTCTCGGCCATATGAACCAGATTGTCGCCGTTCAGCGCGATCCCATACTTGGCCACCGGCACCGGGCCCACCGCATAAAGCACCTGGCGCAAGAACTCGGTATCTATGGCCACGATCCCGTCGACTTGCCCTCGATGGGCGCTGTACAACGCGGCCAACACGGCGGCGGAGGAGGGAAAGTCCGGGGACCAGTTCGCATCGCGAAACACCAAACCTGGAGCGGCCATGTACTCGACCAACGGGGCCGGTGCTGGAGGCATCTGCGCCCCGCGCGGCTCCACGTCATAGCTGTTCAGGTACTGCATGGACGTGATCCGGTGGCCCTGCAGCGCCACCACCACAACGCTCCCGATGAACCCGCCGGTCGCCCGCAACTCGTCCGAGTTCTGCAGCAGGACCAGATACGTACGGCTTGCGTCGCCGCCCAGTGCCGACGGCGCCACAATCAGGGCATTCACCGCAAAGGAGGAGAGTCTGGCGGGCTGCCTGGCTTGCTCCGTAACACGACCGTCTGCCGCTTGCTGCTGCAGACGCTCGGCGGCTGGCAGAAGCATCTCGAGGCGAGCGCGCCCCTCAGCCAGGCGCGCCAGCGCGGCCTCGATGGCATCCGCCTGCTCCACTCGGCCATCGACGGCAGCGGCGTGCGCCGCCGCCAGCACGTCGCGCAACGTTTCGGCCAGGCCGGCCCCCACCAGGAGCCCGTCGCAGGCATACTGGCCGTAATCGGCGATCGCCCGGGGCGGCATCCGAGCCAGCAGACCGCAGGCCAGCGGGCTCACCCACCGCTGCAAGCCGCTCAGATCCTGAGTGAGATATCCCGCCTGCAGCTGTGCCTGCCCTAGCAGTTCACCGGGGATCTCGCCACGCTCGCCCCGGCCATTCCACAGCGCGGCCAAGTCTGCAGCAAGTGCCCGCGCGTGGATCGCACTCCCGAGAGCGCGATAGCAGCCGACGCCAAGCCACAGAAGCAGGAGTAGGAGGAGGCCGTATGGGAGGATTCGGCGCCAGCCTGGACGATCGCGGTTCGCACCCAAAGCTACCGATGGCGATACCCGCACCGGATCACTCATTCTCAATGGGCCTGAAAGAGTGGTGCGAGTGACTTGTCTCGACGGCCCGGCGGAATCTGGAGCCAGGAGGTCAGCCGCGACGAGGGGTAGCCGTCATATCGCCGCGTGTCGGGGCGCCAACCAGCGACGGCGCCCGTCAGTCTCGCGGCAAGGCCAGCGGCCATCAGCAGCCCTCCATCCGAGCGATGACCCGCAGTGTGTACAGCAGAATCACGGCATCCAGAGCCGGGCCCCTGTGCTTGATATAGTAGAGATCGTAGCGCAGCTTTTCGAGAGCATCGTCCATGCTATTGCCATAGCGAAAGCGTACCTGTGCCCAGCCGGTTAGGCCGGGCCGCACCGAGTGCCGGATCCGGTAGTAAGGAAACGACCGGCTGAGCTCGTCCACAAACAAGGGCCGTTCTGGCCTCGGGCCGATCAGCGTCATCGTCCCATTCACCAGATTCCAGAACTGGGGCAGTTCGTCCAGGCGCGCGCTGCGCAGGAACCGTCCAACCCGCGTGATGCGAGTGTCGTGTCTTACCGCCCAAACCGCTCCGTTCTGCTCGGCGTCAGGCACCATCGTCCGGAACTTGGCGAGGGTGAACGGTCGTCCCCCCATCCCGACGCGTTCCTGAAAGTAGAGCACCCCCCCGGGGCCGTCCAGCACGATCGCCAGGGCGATAAATGGCGCGATAGCCAGGAGAGCAACAAGGCCAGCGATCCCGATCACCACATCCCCGACGCGCCGTATCATGTCCCACAGTCGCGGCCCCACCCCGGTTGGCACATCCACCAGCGCAAAGAGATCCTGCCCCAGATGCTGCGCAGGAACCGACCCCGTCAGCCGCTCATAGTACACGCCCATCGGCACCACATCTACGCCATTGTTCGAGCATTCCATCAAGCCCTGCAAGAGGCGGGGTGCCATTGTTCCGGCTCGTGTGATGGCCACCACGAGGTCCTGGATGCCGGACTCACGCACAATGCGCTCGAGGTCCTCACCGCCGCCGAGCACCGGCAGGTCCGCGATCTGTGTCCCACGCAGCCGGGTGTCATCATCCACAAAGCCGACCAGGCGCAGGCCCGACCAGGCCCCCCTGTCCTGGATCTCCTTCGCCATGGATCGGCCTGCCCAGCCCGCACCCAGGATCAGGACACGACGGGATAGCCGGGCTGTCCCTGCCAGGCGCGCGTAAGCGAGGCGTCCCGTGCCCACCAGCAAGGTAGCCGCTCCCGCAAAGAGAAACCATGCCAAACGAGAACGCGTCAGCGGTGCGGAGATGACCGGGACGACGAGGTATACGGCGCTCACCAGTGCCGCACATCCGGCGGCGAACAATGCGCTGCGCACCGGGCTCGCCGCCAGCCTGAGGCTGTAACAATCCAGCACCAGCGCAAGGGGAAACCACAGCACGAGGAGGGTGAGCCACCAGATGGCGCGCAGGGGGTAAAAGCCCACACCGTCCATCTCTGCAAAGATCACGGTGCGCGACCAGAGGGCCAGAAGGAGTGCTAGCCCGAGAAGCGCTGCGTCCAGAAGGCCGAGCAGGGTTCTTCTTTCGGAGATGTGCAAGCCATGGGCAAGGCGAGTCGCACGCGCCCTTGGAGCGTCGCGCTCGTTACGGGGCTCGACTGTCTGGCGGGCAGATGCATAGCCTTGTGCCATGGGTCCTCAGCCGGAGGGATCGTGAGGTATTGGATGCCGGCATCCGAAAACCCGGGGGCAGCGCTGGCGTCAACAGCGCTCCAATGAAAGCGGGGATGCCCCAGTCCGCATCCCCGCGCCGCTTCGGTCCGAGTGTTCCGCGCGCTACTTGCCCACCGAGGGAAGTACCGGGCACGGGGAGTCGATGCAGATCTGATCCACAAGCGACGATTGCTCTCCGCACACGAGCGTCACATCCAGAACATACATGGTGCAGGGCAAAGCCGCCGGATCATCGCACAGCAACCCGGCCTCGAACGAAACGTTAACCGTCTCCCCGGGGAGCAGGCGCCGGATCGGGATGACGTACGGAGCGGTCATCGTCTGCCCCTGATAACGGTACTCGATGGCGGCCGCCTCTTCAAGCCTGAGCTCGCAGCCCTCCATCGCCAGCGTACCCTCGTTCTCCAGAGGGACGGTCATCGTGGCGAACTCGCAGGGCTCGATGAGTTTGCAGACGACCACCGGCGTGCGCGGCGTCGGCGTCGGGTCACCGCCGGGAATCGTCTGGCGAGCAGGCTCCGCAAGGGGACCGGCCCAGGCGGCAGGAAGAGCGGCCACCAGCACCACCAACAGCAGCGCTGCGATCCAGCCAAACGGGATGCGCCTTGGGTTCTCCGGCATGTTTGTCTCCTTTGCTCGCACCACCACAGGCGGGCCCAGCTATAGGTGTGACCCGTATACCCAGATTATAGCACCCCAGCGCCGGATTGCAAGGGTGTTTCGCCCCTGCTGGCCAGATGTGATGCTATCAGATCGTTCACAAAGGGCGCGCGATCACGATGATCCGATGAGTGTACACCCATTCGGGCCAGCAGGTGATGAGCGTCAGCCGCGTGTCCTGCGTCGGCATCATGTACTGTGCGTTCTTCTGTCGTTCCTCAAGGCTCGCCCCGACTTCCTGAACCTTGAGCACGCTCTCGACCAGATAGGTGAACTGGCGCCCGATAGAGTCCCAGATGACAACCTCCTGGCCGGCCTCGAGGTCCCACAGGTTCTGGAACTCCCCTTGGCCGTTCCCTCTCGTGTGGCCTGTAAGTACCGTGTTCCCTGGCCCTCCCAGAGGCGCCGAGCCGAGGTTATGTGCAGCGGCACCATCGATGGTATCCCACTGGGCCACTGGCTGGCCATTGACGTACTGAATTCGCCAGGGCACTGGCACGATGACTTGATCGATCCCCAGAACCGGGATCTGAACCCGGCCCGTGGCCCCTTCACGCCCATAGTCCACCGTGGGCGCCGGGGTCGGCGTGATCGTCGGGGTAGCTTCGGGGCTCGGCTCTGCCGCGAGGATGTAAGCCGTCGGCGTGAGCGTTGCCCCTGGCATCGCCACCGCAACCACTGGGGTTCCCACCGGTCGCTCTACCAGAGTCAGCACAGCCACAGGCGTAGACTGCCGGCCAGCTTCCCCAGGCGCCGGCCGAACCCAGCGGCTCGTATACACCGCCACCAACAGGCAGCCCGCGGCCAGAAGCAGCAAGATGATGAACCGCCTTCGGCCTTCCACCGCACCTCTCTCTTTCGCGTTCTTCCTGTAACAATCGCCACATTATACATCAGCGCGGCCTCTCAGCGCAGCAGGGTCAAGTGGCATCCTGCTCCATATCGGTCTATTATCCCAATGGACCTTCAGCCATGCACCGGAATGGCCCGGGATACAGATGCAGTGGGATCCCGGAGCGCCTCTCCAGTCGCAGCGTCTTCTCGCCACACCCCGGTTCTCCACAGGGATGGACCCATCACAGTGAACTCGGCCGGAATTCAAGTAGACACGGACACCAACATCCCTCTCGCAGAGATCCGCTGGCAGTTCACGCGCTCCAGCGGGCCCGGCGGCCAGAACGTGAACAAGACCGCGACACGAGTCGAGCTCTTGCTCGACGTGGCCAACTCGCCCAGCCTCGATGAGGTCCAGAAGGCCCTCATCTGCAGCCGGCTAGCCGGGCTGATCGACCGCCAGGGTGTGCTCCACCTGATCTCGCAGACCAGCGCCAGCCAGTGGCAAAACCGCGCGGATGCACTCGCGCGGCTGTCGGAGCTGCTGGCACAGGCCCTCCGGCCCCGCCGAACACGCCTGCGGACACGCCCATCCCGCGGCGAAAAACAGAGGCGCCGCCGTTCCAAGGCGCGCCGCAGCGAGACCAAGCGCCGCCGCCGAGCCCCGGCGCCCGATGACTGGTAGCCGTAACCCAACGCGCCTGGCCCCATGAAGGAGTGACCGATGACCCTGCTGGTAGCCTTCGCGAGCCTTCCCTTTGGTGTACGTGAGCGCTCCTACACCGTAACAACCGAATCGGGTCCTCTCACCATCCACATCTCTGAGCGGCGGTTCAACCCCCTGATCTCCGTCAGTACCGAGGGAGAACCGGTGGACGCCAGCGCTCTCGACGAGGGTCAGGCTTCCACCACCGCCTACACCTGGTATGACCACCCCTTTGTCCTCCGGGTGCTCTTTGGCGAGAATCGCGCGGCCTTGGGATCGATCAACTCCGGCGCTACGGTCGTACGTCGTCTCCCCGAGGATCTAGATCTCGCTGCGCCAGAGCAACTGCACGCCGCGCGCGATCGGTTTGCGATAGAGGCGCTCGAGGCCCTCAACAACCTGGTCGCCGTCATCCGCCGCAAAGCCAAGCTGTATCACCTCTTCGATCTGCGCCGTGATGATATCGATCTCACCGTACGCGCTGACGATGGCACAGTCCTGGTCGAGGACCCCCTGCAGGATCAGCTCATCCGGGAAGAGGAGGCCCGCGCTGAGATATTCGACCTGGTTGGCCAGAGCAGCGCCTGGTATCGCGATCTGGATCGCGCCATGCGCGAACAAAGGCCGGTGGAACTGGCTGACGAGCTTCTGATTGAGGCAGAGCGCGCCCTGTTCCAGCGGTTTCCCCGCCAGACTATCGCCAGCTGCCACACCACGATAGAGGCCGCAGCCTCCGCCCTATTGACGGAGGGCATGCTCCGCCGAGGTCTCGATGATGACCAGATCGACCACATGCTCTCTACCCGCAGCCTCACGTCCAAGCTCGCTGCGTTGATGGGAACCTATTGCGGCTTTAGCCTCCGCAACGACAACCGGACCCTCTGGCAGGCCTTTGGTGAGCTGAATGAGCTCCGCAATGATACAGTCCACCGGGGCCTCCGGCCCAGCTATCGGCAGGCTCAGCAGGCTCTGCGGACCACACGGAGCCTGCTGGACTGGCTGCGCAGGGTGCGCCAGCGCAACCAGCGTGGCGCATCCGGTGCCCGCTCGGTGTCGTCCTAAGACGCGCCCCGTTATTTGACACCCACAAAGCAGGCTCTATAATCACTCAGGTACGCCAGTTGCATAGACAGGGGCCAGCTGGGCGACCACGCAGGGCCCTTGTTTCTTGTCGATAGCACTCGGTCGCGGCGCAGCCAGGCGGGCGCCGTTGCGCCAATCCATGATGAAGGACGGACCAGATGGCACAGACACTGACGCTTGAGGCGCAGTCGCGCGATACCCAGAGCACGCCGCGGGCGTTGCGCCGCGAGGGCTTTGTGCCCGGCGTGCTCTACGGAAACCAGTTCGATTCCGTGGCTCTGCAGATCCCGGAGCGCGCCCTCAGCAGAGTCCTGAACACAGTCGGCACCACGCGACTCTTTTCGCTCTCCGTATCAGACCGCAGTCTGAGTGAGACGGTGCTGGTGCGAGCCGTACAGCGCCATCCGGTGACCGGCAGTCTGCTCCACATCGATCTCTATCGCATCGTGGCCGGCCAGGCGATCACCACGGCAGTGCCTGTGCGTGCGCACGGCGAAGCCCCCGCTACTGAAGAAGGCGGCGTGGTGAGCCTGCTCCTCAACGAACTCGAGATCGAGTGCCTGCCCGCCGACCTTCCTGAGCAGATCGTCGTGGATCTATCCGCTCTCACCGAGATGGATTCGGTGATCTATGTGAGCGATCTGTCCCTTCCTGAGGGCGTCACCGCCCTTATCGATGCCGAGGCCGTGGTGGCCCGCGTCCTGGCGCCTCGAGCCGCCGAGGAAGAGGAAGAGGCTGAAGGCGCTGAGGAGATGATCGAGGGCGAGGTTGAGGCTCAGGCTGAAGCTCCCGGAGAGGAATCCGAGGAGTAGCGCTCTCAGCGGCGCCAGCCGATCCGGGCTGGCTGCTGTCCGCACAAAGAACAGCCCCGGGGCTTCACCCCGGGGCTGTTGGCTTGTTCCGCCCCCGAGCGCTGGAGGGTTCTACCAGTCTCTTCCGCGCGATTCGCCGCGAGGCCTCGCTATCGACACGCGAATGGCTCTCCCATCGAGCATGGTTCCGTCCATCTGCTCGACGGCGGCATCCGCGTCTGCATCATCGGCCATCTCCACGAACCCAAAGCCGCGCGAGCGGCCCGTCTCGCGATCGATCATCACGATCGCTTCAGCCACCTCGCCTACCTGGGCAAACGCATCTGCCAGATCCTCATCGCGGGTGCTGTACGGCAGATTGCCCACATACAGTCTCTTTGCCATGCTATCCTCCAAGGTTTGCCGCCCCTGTCGCGGCGCTCGAATCACACGGCGCACCGCCGGACAC
This sequence comes from Chloroflexota bacterium, assembly GCA_012719135.1. GTDB lineage: Bacteria > Chloroflexota > Anaerolineae > UBA1429 > UBA1429 > JAAYED01. Next base: position 13,692 of record JAAYAW010000056.1, on the reverse strand, counting down.
CGCGCCCGTCCGCATCCCTCCTCAAGGTCGCTGGGGCATCCCCAAAGGCGGCCAAAGCTCGCCAGTGGGATACCCACGGCGCTCAACAGAGACCGATAGGCCCGAACCCGACTGCACGCTTGGGCCGATTGTATCATCAGGCAGTATTGGCGTCAACGCACACGCCGCGTTGTCGCCTGACGGGCACGCGCTTGCGGGAAGGTCCCATCCGCCCTATTATGGTGTCCCGTAGCCCGTTGAAAGGAACGACCATGAACTCCCGCGAGATCGTCATCCGTACGCTCGATTTCACTGGACCAGAACGCGTCGCGGCGACCCTTCCGGAGCCGTACTGGAACGACTTTGTACAGACCAGTCTTCAGCTTGAGGGCTACGCTCCCGAGTGGCGACAGGTCGGCCCCGAACGGCAGGAGTATGTCGACGAGTGGGGCAACACCTGGGCGCGGCTGGATCGCACCAGCAAAGGTGAAGTCTCCAGGGGGGCCCTCGAATCCTGGGACGATCTTGATCGCCTCGTGATGCCCGATCTTGCCCGCCGGGAGAACTACGCCGTGGTGCGCCAGGCCTGCGAGCGCAATGCTCGCGAGCGCTTTGTGATCGGTCACCTGCCCGGGTTTCCCTTCAACCTGGCCCGCAAGCTGCGCCGGCTGGACCAGTTCCTGATGGATATCCTGCTCGAGCCAGAGCGCGTCAAAGCGCTCTGCGGCCGGATAGAGGCGCTCCTTGCCGAGACCATCGTCGCCTATGCCGAGAGCGGCGTGGACGCTGTCATGTTCCCCGAGGACTGGGGCACGCAGCGCGGGCTCATGATCAAGCCGGATGCCTGGCGAGCCACGTTCAAGCAAGGCTTTGTGAATCTGTGCCAGGTGGCGCACGAGCACAGCGTGCGCGTATTCATGCATTCCTGTGGCAAGATCACGGATATCGTGCCTGATCTAGTCGAAGCAGGGATCGATCTGCTTCAGTTCGATCAGCCGCAGCTGCACGGCATCGATGTCCTGGCTCGCTTCCATGGCCAGATCGCCTTCTGGTGCCCGGTGGACATCCAGAAGACCCTGCAGAGCGGAGATGCCCGCGCCATCGAAGCGGAAGCCCGGGAGCTGATCGAGCGGCTGGGTGGCCCAGACGGCGGCTTTGTCGCCGGCTACTATTCGGACAATGCCTCCATTGGGCTCGATCCAGCCTGGCAGGACATCGCTTGCCGGGCCTTTGTTCGGTATGGCACTTTCGAGCGCGACCTCTAGCGTTTGCCCATCTTCCTTCCAAATCAGGAGTAGAGATGCCCCCTGACCAGCAGATCATCTATCTCAACCCCCGCGACATCCTGCCGAGCAGCCAGAACGTACGCTCAGACCCCGGCAACCTGGCGGGCCTCGCGGAGACGATACGGGAACACGGCGTGCTCCAGCCACTCGGCGTTGCCCCAGAGGGGCAGGCTTACCGCGTGGTGTACGGCAACCGCCGGCGGGACGCTGCCATCGTGGTTGGGCTGGACCGCGTGCCCTGTGTCACGGTGGAGGCCAGCGCCCCTCAGGATGTGATGATCCAGCAGGTTCTGGAAAACCTGCAGCGCCTGGATCTCAACGACATGGACAAAGCTCAGGCCTTTGACGCCATGCTGCGCGAACTGGCCGCCAGCGGCGTATCCCAGGGTGATGCCCTCGATCGCATGGCCCGCACTCTGGGGCTTTCGTCCAGGCAGATCCAGCGGTACCTCCGGTTGCTTCAACTCTCCCCACAGGTAAGGCAGCGCGTTGCCACCGGAGCCATCGGCGTTACCCATGCTCAGCACCTGGTGGACATCACGCCGGACGAACGCCAGGAAGCCATTGCCGACCTGGTCATCGAAGAGACGCTGTCGGCCGCCGAGCTAGCACGCCTCTGCGCCTCTCTCGCCAGGAACCCGAATATCGCGCCCGCGGCCGCCCTGGCCATCTTGCGCCGCGGAGAGGACGTTCCCCGAGTCGAGGCACGCCACGAGGACCCGATCCGGAGCTTTAGCGCAGCAAGCCTGGATGGCGGCCGCGACGGTATCGGCGACATCGAAGAGGACCCCCCTGCGCCCTGGGAGGACGCCGTCGAGCCTGAGTTCGCCGGTGCATCGCCCCCTGAGGATTTCTCCCGCCTGGAACCCGTCACGCGCGACGGCAACCGCGTCCTGCGCATCCATTCTCTCGATTCCTTCGTGGATGAGATTCAGCGCCTGACCCAGTGCCTGCAGAGTGGCGACCTTCAGCGGCTCATCGAGGCGGATCCCGAGAGCCCCCTGAAGCTGGGCTTGGCCGCCCGCCAGCTTCGCTTCCTGTCGGAGGCGGTGAGTGTGCTCGCTCAGGCGGGTCACTAGATGTCCCAACAGGTGAGCGCTCGCAACGTTTCGCTGGTATCCTGTGGCGACTATGATGCCCAGAAGGTCTATGGCGCCATCCGGCAATCCATTGACCTCATCGGGGGAATCGAGGCCTTCATCAAGCCCGGAACCAGGGTATTACTCAAGCCGAACCTGGTGCGGAGCATGGCCCCGGAGCGGGCTGCCACTACCCATCCCTCTCTGGTCGCAGCGGTGGCCCGCCTTGTCCGCGAGGCTGGGGCCACTCCGGTTATCGCCGAGTCGCCCGGTGGACCCTATACCGCCGCCACCCTCAAATCCACCTACCGGCGAACCGGCATCGAAGCGGCCGCCCAGCTATCCGGCGCGGAACTGAACTATGATACGGGCGCATCCCAGGTGTCCAACCCCGGCGGGAGGGTTCTCCACCGACTCGATCTCATAGACCCGTTGCTGCAAGCCGATGCCGTCATCAACCTGCCCAAGCTCAAGACGCACAACCTGACGACGCTTACCATGGGCGTCAAGAACCTGTTCGGCCTCGTTCCTGGCGCCCTCAAGATCGGCTATCACTCCAAGCTGATCGAGCGGGAGCTTTTCTGTGAGGGATTGCTCGACCTAATGCTCTATGTCCGCCCGGCGCTCACGATCATGGACGCGATCGTCGCCATGGAGGGCGAGGGACCGACCGGCGGCTCACCCCGTCCCGTTGGCGCAATCATCGCCGCTGCGGACCCGCTCGACGTGGACACCCTGGGTGCCGCTCTGGTCGGGATCGATCCTCTGCAGATCCTGACAACGCGCCTGGCCGCTGCCCGCGGGCTGACAACCGGTAAGGTCGAGGATCTGGTGATTCTCGGCGATTCGCTTGATGATCTGAGCGTATCCGGGTTTCTGCAGGGCATCGAGTCCCCGCTGGATCCTGGCCTCCTGCCCGCGCCGCTCCGTCCCCTGGTGAGGTTGGCGACTCCCTCCACGATCAACGACAAGCCGGATACCCGCGGGGCGCGCGCGCTCCGGTCACTGGCACAGGGCTGGATCTGGAAGCAGCTCGTGGCGCGCCCGAGAGCGACGGACCGCTGCATCGCCTGCGGCTTTTGCGTCAAGCACTGCCCCGTGAACGCGATCAGCCTCATCAACGGACGCGCCCGCATGGACTCGCACACCTGCATACGCTGCTATTGCTGCCACGAGCTGTGTCCGCATGACGCGATAGAGCTCGTCAAGTCGCCACTCGGCAGGCTGGCGTCGCCCCGCTGACCTCGCCCTCTATGGCATCGCGAGGCGTGCCGGCTTGAGGTCCTGAACGACCTCTTCCACCGCTCGCTTCAGATCAGCAAAGACGCGATCGATCGGCTGCGATGCCTCGATGGTGTAGAAACCATACTCCTCGCTCATCGCGTCCAACTCGCGATGCATCCGCTCCTGGTGCTCAAGGTAGCTCGCGTAATAGTCCGAGTACCCCAAATAGTCCATCCCGGACTCCCAATAGTCAAAGCCGCGCGAGCTGAGCACCCGAGGAAGCAGGCTGCGAACATCGGCCTTCAGGTAGAGGATGCGGTCCGGGATCACCGCAAAGCCCAACAGCGACCTGAGCCACTCGCTATCGGTTCCGCGCACGCGCGCCCGGGCCATCATCGAGTAGATGTAGCGGTCCGTGAGGACCACAAAGCCGGCCTTGAGCATCGGGATGATCTCACGCTCCAGCCGGTCCGCCAGGTCCGCGGCGTAAAAGAGCGCCATCGTGAGATTTCCCATCGTGTGGCCCCGCTTGGCGGCCTCGATCCCCTGGCTTGCCAGTTCCGATCGCTTGAACCCACTGGAAAACACGGCGTACCCGGCGGCCTCCAGCCACTCACGGAGCAGCGCTACCTGCGTGGAGCGCCCGACGCCATCGGGTCCCTCCAACACGATCAGTTTGCCCCCCGCGTCGAGATTCTCAGCGGCCGGCAGGCCTTCTCCGTAGAACCTGAGTGTGGCCATCTTAACGCTCCCCCGTTCGTGCCAGGCTGTCCAGATACCGCCCGGACAGTCCCTCCGCAGCCAGGACCTTACGCCAGGGGTTCGATTCAGCCATCAGCGCCCCCTCCAGATGCGGCCGGATGATCTCCCGAACCACCTCCTGCTGTTCCACCAGAGGCAGGCTTGCATCGATGACGGCCAGCCGGTACTCCTCGACCAGCCGCTCGTACTCGCGAAGGATGCGCCCCTGGAAGATCCGGTAGCTCTCAAGCGGATCGTCCGATAGCCCTAAATCCAACCCTGCCTCGTAGAACTTGAGATTCGGCCTTCCGGTGATGATCCGTCGCAAGGATTCATCCAACGGCACGCGGAAATACAGCGCTACAGAGGGGTTCGCGGCAAAGGAGTAGACCTTGCGCACCCAGTCCCGATTGACGCCACGGGCAACGTCGCGCGCAAAGGCGGTGTAGATGTAGCGATCCGCCAGAACGATCGCGCCCGCCTTGAGCGCCGGCTCGATCTGCTGCTGGTATCGGTCCGCAAAGTCCACCGCGTGGATGAGGCTGAAACTCGTCGGGGTGAGCAACTGCTTTTTCTTCCCCACCTTGGTCGTCTTGCGCACCACGGGCGAGGAGTTCCATTCGCTAAAGGCCACGACGTAACCCAGAGAGGTCAGCCACTTGTGAAGGAGGTCCAGCTGCGTGCTCTTGCCAGAACCATCGATGCCCTCGACCACGAACAGGCGGCCCGGCAGGGGGCGTCCATCGGAAAGTGTGGCCATATCTCCTCCTCAACATGCATCACCAGGCGCCCACATGGCCATTCTACGACCTGGCAGATGCAATGTACAGGAAGAGGACCGAGATCGAACCCTGCTGGCGAACGTCTGGCTCAGCCGGCGCGCTCTACGAGCATCTCGCGCCCGCGTCTCCCCACAACGCGCAACAGCCCGAGTTTCCGAAGGCAATAGGAGGCCCGCTGTGCCGTTCGCATCGCTATCCCCATGGCCGTGGCCATCTCCCGATGCGTGAACGCTCCCGTGAGGTCCTCCGGCAACAGCTCTGCCAGTTGGCCGCCGGAGGAAAACACCCGGCTTTCCAGCACCTCGTCGAGCAGGGTATCGCGGATGCTCACCCGCCTCCGCCTCCAGGCGCCCTGGCCGTCATCACACCGCAGTTCGGTAACGGCCACCCGGACGGCCAGCATGTCCAGTTGCGGGGTATCCAGCAGCGTCGGACAGTAGACCAGTTCGTCAAAGACATTGGCCCACACCAGCCTGGCCGGCGACCGGCGTCTCCGGAGCACGCGCCCATCATCCGGCGCGATGGTCTGGATCATCTTCTGGGAGATGATCGGATACACCACCCGCACAGCGTGTCTCTGAGCGAGGCTTTCGAGCTTGGCCTTTATCGCGCCGATCCCCGCGGTCTGCACCTCGATCAGCAGCCCGTCGCGCACCACGTCCACGACGTATCCGTCCACCACCGTCTCGAGCGCGTCGCCCGGCAGCCGGCACCACTCCTTCAGGGCGGCATGCAGCGAACGCTCATTGAGCCGGCCGATGTGCGGATCGGCTGTAGACTGGCGACCGTCCGTCACGGAGCCCTCACCTTCAGCACCTGCGGCGGGTACACCTCAAGCACGGTCACCTCGGGCCGGCAGCCGAGTCGCACCGGTATCGCGGCAGTGCCCAGCCCGCGGTTGACGTACAGCCAGCCCTCGCCGACACCATAGAGCCCCTGATCATACTCGCGCCCATGTTCCGGCAGTATGATCGCGCCGATGCCAGGCAACCGAACCTGGCCCCCATGCGAGTGGCCGGACAGCAACAGCCAGGCCCGGCCGGAGCGGAGGATCTCCTGCCCCAGATCGGGCTCGTGGAGCAAGACGACTACCGGCAGATGCCCGGTGTTGCCCGCCGTAGCAGCATCCAGGTCGGGCCGCCCACTCCAGGCGTCGTCCAGGCCGGCGAGGTAGAACCGCGCCTCTCCCTGCTCGATCGCGAGGCCGCGGTTCACAAGCAGATCGATCCCGGCCTCCGCCAGGCCGCGAGCCACGGCCTCACGATCACTCCACAGATCGTGGTTGCCCAGCACCGCATACACCCCGAGAGGAGCCTCCAGAGTCCGGAGCACGGGAAGGGCCAGGTCGATGCCTGCGGCGCTCCCACGCACGAAATCGCCGGTCAGCACGATCAGATCGGGGTCCGTCCGCTCGATGAGGCGCAGAGCGTATCGCAACCGCCACACATCCGCCCTGCCGGTCACGTGCAAGTCGCTCAGCTGGACGATGGTGATCCCACCGGTCGAGAGACCCGCGGGCTCGCCCACCCCGACCGTCTCGATGACAGGCAGTTGCTGCAATCCATAGCACACAGTCGCAAGACCAAAGAATACGATGAGCACCAGGAGAGCATGTGCGAACCGCCTCCCCGAGCCGTTCTTCATCTCAGAAACCATGTTCGCCCGGCAATTCCATCTCCCCCAGGGCGTAGCTCGCCAGTGCCAGCATCACCAGCCCGGCTGTCTCTGTCCGCAACACACGGGGACCCAGCGATACCAGCGAGACGCCTGCCGCTTGGAGCGAACCGAGCTCCGCATCGTCCAAGCCGCCTTCCGGCCCCACGAACAGCCGCACGCTCGTTGGAGCCTGAGGGATGCGCTCGAGCACATGGCGGATCGGCGTGGCCCTCTCCCCCGGGGCACCGGCCAGGCACAGATCGCCCTCCTCTATCTCGTCGATGGCCGCAGGCAGTGAGATCGCCTCCGAGAGCGCGGGCATCAGCGCGCGGCCTGATTGCTCGGCCGCCTCCTGAATGATGCGCTCCCAGCGCCTGGCTCTGGCCGGCGTAGCTTCCTCAGCCGCCATCTGGATGGACCTGGCAGCCCTCACCGGAACGATCCGGCTCGCCCCGAGCTCTGTGGCTTTTTGAAGGATGAGGTCGAACTTGTGCCCGCGAGGCAGGCCTTGGTAGAGGACGAACCGAGTCCGGCATTCGGTAGAGGGACGATAGCAGGCCAGCGTAGTCGCTCGGCAGCACCGGGGACTCACCTCGTCCAGCCGCGCGAGCCAGGCCCTCCCGCTGTTGTCAAGCAGCTCAATTTGGTCCCCGGCGCGCAGCCTCAGGACGCGGCTCAGCTGGTGTGCCAGGTCGCCTGCGAGCAGCACAGCTTTGCTCTGCATCGTCTCGGCCGGCACGAAAAAGCGATGCATGGCGCGTGCCTCAGGTGGGCCTGGTTGCCACCAGCGCCACCCAGCCATCTTCGACGCGCTCGCTCTGGACCGTCAGGCAGGCCTCCTGCAGCGCCTGCTGAACGGCGGCCGACTTTTCCGCCAGGATGCCGGAGGCCACACAGATGCCGCCAGGCTTGATGTAGCCCGGCAGGCTGGCCGACATATCCATGATGATCTCAGCCAGGATGTTGATGAGGAGCACGTCGTACGGGCCGCCCCGATGGTATTCCACGCCGGTTCGCGCTCGGCTCGGCAGCGTCGCACGGCTCACGTCCACCTGGCTCGCAACACCGTTCCGCTCGCAGTTCTCCAACGTCACCTGCACGCACACAGGGTCCACGTCGATGGCCTCAACGTGAGTCGCACCCAGTAAAGCGGCTGCGATCGAGAGAATCCCGGAGCCCGTCCCCACATCCAGGACCTGAGCGCCGGCGATGGGCAGGCTCTCCATCGCCTTCAGGCACAGACGCGTGGTGGCGTGGAGCCCCGTGCCAAAGGCCATGCCCGGATCGAGATGGAGGGCAAGTCGGCCCGCTGGAACTTTGTACTCAACCCAGCTGGGCACCACCACGAACCGCTCGCCGATCGGGAGTGGGGGAAAGAACTGCTTCCACGCCTCCGCCCAGTCGGCGGCCTCCAGCACCCGCGTCGAAGGCGCCGAGATGACTCCGGACTTGCTCAGGAGCAGCAGCGCGATCTCAAGCTTCTGCAGTGTCTCCTCGTCGCTCTCCTCGACAAACCCCTTGACGGTCACCCGCTCCTGCTCTGCCCAGTTGGGGCCCTCTCGTCGCTCATCCACCGCCGCGCCGCCGGAGCAGTAGCGCGTAAACAATCCCATCAGATCGTCAACGGCCTCATGGTCGGCCTGCACGCTGATCTCCACGAGTCGCTTGTCATCCAGTGCCATCAGATCCCCAGTGCCTCTCTCACGCGGTCCAGAAAGCCACGGCCCGCCTGCGGGGCCACTTCTGAGCCGAGCGTCTTGCCGAGTTGCTTAAGAAGATCGCGTTGTTCCACCGTGAGATCCGTCGGGATCACGACGTTGAGAATGACGATCTGCTCGCCACGACCATGCCCGTTGAGCCGCGGGACGCCCTTGCCGCGCATGCGCAGCACGCTTCCCGCCTGCGTGCCCCCCGGAACCAGCAGCTTCTCGTCGCCATCCAGCGTAGGCACGGTGATCTCATCCCCCAGAGCCGCTTGGGCGATGTTGATGTTGACGTTGAGCAGGACGTCCTGATCTCGCCGTGTAAAGAACTTGTGCGGAGCCACATGGAGCATGACGTAGAGGTTGCCAGGCGGGCCTCCAAATAGCCCGTGCTCGCCCTCGCCCGCGAGACGGATGCGCATCCCGTCATCCACCCCGGCAGGGATATCCACGCTCAGCCGCCTGGTCTGCTGGCTGCGCCGGGAGCCATGGCACACGGAGCACGGTGAAGTCACGACCTCACCGGTCCCCTGGCAACGGGGACACGTGGCCACGTTCACAAAGGAGCCAAACACCGATTGCTGCGTACGGCGCACTTGCCCGGTGCCATTGCACTCGGAGCAGCGAATCGGCGACGTTCCCGGCTCGGCGCCACTGCCGGCACAATGATCGCACGTCTCCAATCGCGTGATCTCGATCTCACGCTCAACACCAAACACGGCCTGCTCAAAGGCGATCTCCAGGTCATACCGCAGGTCCGCTCCCCGCCTGGGTCCCTGGCGAGCCGCACGGCTTGTGCCAAAGCCGAACAGATCCTCAAATATGTCCTCAAAGCCGCCGAAACCAAAGCCGAACCCACCAGCGCCGCCCTGTCCCTCCAAGCCCGCGTGACCAAAGCGATCATACTGCGCTCTCAGCTTGTCATCGTTCAGGACCTGGTACGCTTCGTTGATCTCCTTGAACCGGTCCTCGGCGTCCGGCTCCTTGTTCACATCGGGGTGATAACGCCGGGCCAGTTTTCGGTAGGCCGACCGCAGATCATCTTTGGATGCATCGCGCGACACGCCCAATGTTTCATAATAGTCGCGTCTGCCTTCGGAAGACATCGTTCGCTGCTCCACTTGAGATAACTGAATCGCTGTGAGAGTCTAGTCCGTTTGGCCGGACCGGTCAAAGCCCTGAGCGCTTGGGCCTCGCGATCAAAAACGGGGCCGGGAGAGAGATCGCCTGGACCCCTCTCCCGGCCCCGCCGTAACCGAGTACAGGGGGCTATACCTCGCGGAACTCGCCATCCACGGTGCCGTCCTCCGGCCCCTGCTGCTCCCCGCCTGCCGCCTCTTGCCCGCCGGCCTGCTGATAGGCCTGAGCCCCTACCTTCTGGAGCGCCTCCTGAAGCTCATCCCGGCGCTGTCTCAGCCTGGCCGCGTCGCTGCCGTTCAGAGCCTCCCTCACGGCGCTGATCTTCTGCTCAACGTCGGAGCGCATCTCTGCAGGGACCTTATCGCCCAGGTCCTTCAAGGTCCTCTCCGCCGAATATGCAAGCGTATCCGCCTCGTTGTGCAGCTCGGCGGCCTCCTTCCGGGACCGGTCGTCAGCCGCGTGCTGTTCTGCCTCGCGCACCATCCGGTCGATTTCCGACTCGGAGAGGCCGCTCGAGGCGGTGATGGTGATATCCTGCTGACGGCCGGTGGCCTTGTCCTTGGCGGATACCTTCAGGATACCGTTCGCATCGATGTCAAAGCTCACTTCGATTTGCGGCATACCGCGCGGCGCCGGCGGAATCCCGTCCAGCGAGAACGTGCCCAGCAGCTTGTTGTCGCCTGCCATCGGGCGTTCACCCTGGAGCACGTTGATCTGCACCTGCGTCTGGCTATCGGATGCGGTGGAGAACACCTGCTCCTTGTGGGTCGGGATCGTGCTGTTCCGCGGGATCAACGGAGTCGCAACGCCCCCAAGCGTTTCGATGCTCAGCGTGAGCGGCGTCACGTCGAGTAGCAGCACATCGTTTACATCGCCACCCAGAACGCCCGCCTGGATCGCGGCTCCCAGGCCTACGACCTCGTCCGGGTTCAGACCCTTGTGGGGAGCCCGCCCGAACAACTCCTCGACCTTGCGCTGCACCAGCGGCGAGCGCGTCTGCCCGCCCACCAGAATCACCTCGTCGATATTGCTGACCGAGAGCTCTGCATCCGTCAGGGCCTGACGGCAGGGTCCCAGGCTGCGCTCTACGAGATCCTGAACCAGTTGCTCGAACTTGCTGCGCGTGAGGGTCATGGAGAGGTGCTTGGGGCCGCTCGCATCCGCCGTGATGAACGGCAGGTTGATCTCCGTCTGCGCTGTGCTGGAGAGCTCGATCTTGGCCTTCTCGGCGGCCTCCTTGAGACGCTGCAACGCCATGCGGTCGCTGCGCAGGTCGATGCCCTGATCCTTGCGGTACTCCTCCACCACCCAGTCGATGATCCGCTGGTCAAAGTCGTCACCGCCCAGGAAGGTATCGCCATTCGTCGCGCGAACCTCGAACACTCCCTCGCCGATATCCAGGATTGAGATGTCAAAGGTTCCACCGCCCAGGTCGTAGACCGCGATCTCCTGATCCGCGGACTTGTCCAGGCCGTAGGCCAGAGACGATGCCGTGGGCTCATTGATGATGCGCAGCACCTCCAACCCCGCGATCCGGCCGGCGTCCTTGGTCGCCTGACGCTGAGAGTCGTTAAAGTACGCCGGAACGGTGATCACAGCCTGCGTGACCGTTTCCCCCAGGTAAGCCTCTGCGTCTGCCTTGAGCTTGGCCAGGATCATCGCCGATATCTCCGCCGGCGAATACTGCTTGTCTCCCATGACCACCCAGGCATCGCCGTTGTCGTTTTCGACGATCTTGTAGGGCAGCAGCTTGATGGCCTTCTGAACCTCGGGGTCGGAGAAGCGGCGGCCCATCAGCCGCTTAACCGAAAAGATCGTGTTCTCCGGGTTGGTGATCGCCTGCCGGCGCGCCACCTGCCCCACCAGCCGCTCGCCCGTCTTTGGATTGACGGCCACCACGGACGGACACAGCCTAGCACCCTCGGCGGTTGGGATCACTGTGGGCTCATTGCCCTCCATCACCGCCACAACCGAGTTCGTTGTTCCCAGGTCAATTCCGATGATCTTGCTCATTGTGTGCTCCTTGCACTCCAATCTCGTATTCTGATCGCTTTCGCGCTATTCTTCATGCTGTACGCCCGCGCCCATCGACACTTTGACCAGCGTCGGGCGGAGAACCTCGCCGGCCATCATGTAGCCCTTGCGTATCTCCTCCGTGACAATGCCCTCCGGGTACGTGTCGCTCGCTTCCCTCATAAGCGCGTCATGGTAGTGGGGATCAAAGGGCTGGCCCGCAGCCTCGATCGGTTCTACGCCCACGCCACTCAAGTACTGCTCCAACTTGCGGTAGATCAACGCCAGCCCTTCGATCCAGGCCAGCCCGGCATACTCCTCCGGCACATGGCTCAGCGCTAGGCCATAGTCATCCGCCACCGGCAGCAACTGCCGGATCAGCTCCATCCGGGATCGAAGCTGCTGCTGTTCCCGCTCGCGAGCCACCCGCTTGCGATAGTTGTCCATCTCCGCCAGGCTGCGCAAGTACTTGTCCCGGAGTTGCTCTATCTCCTGTTGCGCCGTCTCCAACTGCTCTTCCAGCCCGGGCTCAGAGGACTCGACCGGCTCTGCGTCCTCTTCGTGAGGCACGCGTATCTCATCACGATCATCCGTCATATCTCTCTGTTCTCCCTCGCTTCAGTACTCGCCTAGGCGGATGGTTCGCCGTAGACCTCATCGATCAGCCCGTCCATCATCCGTGCCACGTATCTCACTGTGGAGACCACGTGTGCATAGGGCATCCGCGTCGGACCCACCACCCCCAGAACACCGCTCGCCTTCTCGCGGATCCCGTAGGGCGAGAGCACAAGGCTGACATCGTACACTTCCTCGATCGGTCGCTCGCCACCGATGATGATCTGTACGCCGTTGGCAGTCAGCGTGCGCGCCAGTACCACCTCCAGCCGCTGTCGCTGTTCCATCATATCGACCAGCCGGCGAAAAGCAGCCACGTCTTCGAACTCGGGCTGTTCCAGCACGTTGGCCAGCCCCGCCTGGTAGATCTCGTCGACCGTGCGGAGGTCCACCTCCTGCATCCGGCTGGCGAACCACTCCACCACACGCGCCGGCCAACCCGTGACGAGCGGCGGTTCGTGCGCTATCTCATCCCGTATCTCATCCGCCGTCATATTGCGGAACAGGTCGTTGATCTGGCTGGTCAGCACGCTCAAGCGATCTTGCGTCACCTGTTCGTCCACAGCCAGCATCTCCTGGTGTACACTACCATCTTGCAGGACCAACACCATGAGAACCAGCGTGTCGTGCGTGGCGATCAGTTGGATGTGCTTGAGGCGTGAGTGAGCGGCGTGCGGCGCCGTCACCACCGATGCCGATCGCGTTGTATGCGCCAACACGGCCGCCGTCAGCTGCAGCCACTGATCCATGTTCAGCCGAATCTGGTGGAACTGATGCCCGATCATCATCCGGTGCGGAGCAGGCAACTCCACGTTGTCCATCAGACGCTCGATATAGTACCGGTACCCCTTGGTCGTGGGCACGCGTCCGGCTGATGTATGTGGCTGATGCAGATAACCCAACTCTTCCAGGAGCGCCAACTCGCTTCGCACCGTGGCCGAGCTAACCCCCATCTGACCCTGCCGCAACAGCGTGCCCGAGCCCACCGGAGATGCAGAGGCAACATACTCCTGCACCAACAGACGCAGAACCTGCCGTTGGCGCGCCGTCAGGTCGTCGCAGATACGCCCGGTACCCGTGCGGTCCATCTTTACATCCCATCTCTCGAGCCACTTTAGCAGTCTCAAGCATCGAGTGCCAACATCATAGCACTGCGGACCGGCTTTGTCAAGAAAGGCCAACGAGAAGGACGTCGCAGCGCAGATCAACCCGAGGGCACGGCTAAGCAGAGCCTAGATTCTTGTAGAAAAGCAGATTAAACCTGATCATAATCATCAAACCTTCCAGGCCTGGCTCAACTTTACCAACAACTCCGGCTCAGATGCAGCCTCGGCGGGCCCCAGGCGATCACGGATTTGGTCGCCCGGCGTGCCTGTGCTATAATCGCGCTCGCACTGAGGGATCGTCTAAAGGTAGGACAGCTGACTCTGGATCAGTCAATCGGGGTTCGAATCCCTGTCCCTCAGCCAAAAGC
>JAAYAW010000055.1 GCA_012719135.1 Chloroflexota bacterium | reverse complement strand
TTCGGCGCCTGTTCCCGCTGCCTGCGGTGTGGTATAATCCCCATGGAGCAAGCCTCACACCCCGCTTCGCCTGGGGCAGGACAAGCCTGTGGGGCGGCGCGCCGGAAGACAGTGTCGTCCCGGGGAATGCCAATCGAGGAGGTCGACAATGGCAGTCATTACCATGTCTCGGCAGATCGGCTCGGGGAGCGACGAGTTGGCGCAGCGCCTCTGCGATGATCTGGGCCTGATCGCCTTTGACAAGCGACTGATGGCCCGTGTCGCATCGGAGGTTGGCATCTCTACCAGCGAGATCGTCGACTACTCAGAGATCGAATACGAGCGGCGGGGCTTTTTCGACCAGCTCTTTAGGCGGTCGCGGCCGGTGGCAGAGTTCTCCATGTGGGTCGGGAGCCCCTCGGTGGGCTATGAGCGGCGCGCCCGCATCCTTGACGAACATGGCGCCATCGATCTGATCAGGGCCACTGTGACGGCAGCTTACGAGCGCGACAACATCCTGATCATCGGGCGTGGCGGCCAGGCCATCCTCGAGTCCAAGCCGGACGTGCTTCACGTGCGCATAGTGGCCACCTACGAGGATCGCGTCGCCAGGCTCCAGGCTCAGCAGAACATGACGCCCGGCCAGGCCCGCCGCTACATCCAGGAGAGCGACGAGGCCAAGGATGAGTATCTCCGGGTGTTCTTCCATGTCGATCCGAACGACGCCTCTCTTTACCATCTCGTGGTGAACACCAGCAAACTGGGCCTGGACGGCGCCTTTACGCTCATCGAGAATGCGCTCGCGAGCCTGCCAGCCCGGTCGACGGCCGGCGAGCCGCCTGCCTGAGAACATCGGCACCGTGCCGATGTGGCACCGGGGTGCCGCTGAGGTGTTCCTGTGCGCTGCCAGCGGACGCGGCGTCACAATGGACAGGCGCCGTATCCCTGCGTGCGCAGCCGTTCCCGTTCTGCCGCAAAAGGAGGTCAGCATGTCCCTCTTCCGCGATCGGTCACAGGCCGGAGAGCGGCTGGCGGCATTGCTCCCCACCTTCCCGGCCGAGTCCCGCGTGGTCGTGTTGGGCCTGCCCCGGGGAGGGGTTCCGGTGGCACTGGAACTCGCGCGCGCCCTCTCCGCACCGCTCGATATCTTCTCGGTGCGCAAACTGGGCGCTCCCACGCAGCCAGAGCTGGCCCTCGGGGCGATCGCCACAGGCGGGATCTACGTCGTCAACCAGGATCTGATCGAATTCATGGGCATCGGCCCCGGCGTGATCGACGCGCTGGTGGCCCGCGAGCGCGCAGAGCTCGAGCGCCGGGAGCAAGAGTACCGCGGCGACAGCCAGGCGATAGATCTCGCCGGCGCCACCGTCCTCATGGTGGATGACGGCCTGGCGACCGGCGCTTCCATGCGCGCGGGGCTCACGGCGTTGCGTGAGGCGCGCCCCGAGCGCGTGATCGTCGCCATTCCCGTGGCGCCGCCCGAGACGCTCGCCGCCATCCGTCGCCTGACCGACCAGGTGTTGTGCATCGCCACGCCGGACCCCTTCTATAGCGTGGGGGCATGGTATGCCCGCTTCGACCAGGTGAGCGATGACGAGGTGCGCCGCTGCCTGCAGGAGGCCCGTTCCTGGGCCGCTCCGCAGCAGGCCAAATCCCCGTGACCGCGATTCCGCCTGCCCCGGAACCTATGCACATCGTGATCGACGGCGGCGAGATCCTGGCCGATTTGGCATGCCCGGCAGGGGCGCGCGGCCTCGTGATCTTTTGCCACGGGTCCGGAAGCTCACGCCTCAGCCTGCGCATTCGTCAGGTGGCGGCGTCCCTCCAGGCGCACGCCCTCGCCACCCTCCTGCTGGATCTGCTCACCCAGGATGAGGAGGAGCAGGATCGCTTCAGCGGCGGGTGGCGGTTTGACGTGGCGCTGCTCGCCCGCCGGGTCGGCCAGGCTGTGGACTGGGCAGAGGAGCGTAACGCCCTGCGCGGCCTGCCCGTGGGTCTCTTTGGGTCGAGCACGGGGGCGGCTGCCGCGCTCATGGCGGCAGCGGAAAAGACGGTTCGGGTTCGCGCGCTGGTCTCCCGTGGCGGCCGGCCGGATCTCGCCGGAGATGCGCTGCCCGCGGTGCGATCGCCGGTGCTGTTGATCGTCGGCGGGGCAGACCATGCCGTCCTCGAACTCAATCGAAAGGCTGCCCAAAGGTTGCCACGAGCGGAGCTGGCCATCGTGTCCGGGGCCGGGCACCTGTTTGAGGAGCCCGGCACCCTGGAGCAGGTGGCCGATCTGGCCGCACGCTGGTTTACCACGCACCTGCCGGCTGGTCCCAGCGGGCAGAGGGTGTCACCCTAGCAGCCCACTCCGGGCGCAGAGCGCCCTGGGCAGCCCGCAGCACAGCCATGGATACACGCAAGTGGATCATACGATTCTCCAGACGGCCATCCGAAATATACTCTGTCGCATGGGGCCTTTCCCGCGCGAGCCCGTCGTGGTCGTCTGCTCCGAGGACAAGCGACCTCTGGGTCATGGCCTCGCGCAGGGTTGCGCCGCCAGCGGCGTCCGGCACCACCTCTATACGCCTCGCTCCCCAGGGGATCGAGCCCTCCTCCATCGGGCCAGGGAGAGCGCCCTCGCGGCCGCCAGCGCCGGCTCGCTCGTGGTCCTGATGGATCAGGCGTACGCTCCCTGGGTCTTTGAGCTTCTTGGGCGGCCGGACGAGGCCGTTGCCTTCCCGGAGGAGCACCTCTATTGCGACTGGATGCTGCCCCTTCCCGCGTTGCTGCGGATGCTCCAGGCGGATTACGCTGCCCTGACCGCCTGGACCCGGTGGCTGCTCCGCCGGCTGGGGCACGCGCGGGAGATGCACGTCACCACCCCTGCCGGGACCGACCTGTACCTCTCGGTCGGCCAGTGGACAGGCCTGGATGGAGAAGTGTGTGCCGCGGTCACTGGCGCTCACGGGCGCCTGGTGGTCGATGGAGCCCTGTACTGGGGTGCTCCCAGCGCACCCGTTGCGCTGCAGGTGGCGGACGGACGCGTCATCCGTGCGGATGAACTGGATACAGCCGATCCTGCGCAGCGTATGCTCAAGGCCGACCTCACCCGTGATGGGAGCTCTGCCATGGTCGCGGAGCTCGGGCTCGGCACGAATGCCTGTTCAGACCCTCTGGGTGAGATCATGGAGGCCGAGATGGCCAGGGGCACCGCCCATGTGGGTTTCGGCCGGAACACCTTCCTCGGAGGCACGGTCGAGAGCGCCGGGCACATCGACGTGGGCCTCCTGCGGCCGACGCTATCGTGCAATGGGCAGGTCCTGTGCGAAGGCGGGCGCTACCCACTCTGAGACTGCCCCTGTCGCGCCGCCGGCTCTCGTTTGTGGTGTTTCTGTGTGTCTTTACGGAACGGCGTCCAGAAGGCCCTACAAGGCTTCACGGCGCAGGCGACCTGAGTATAATGAGGCCAAGCGGTTGCCAATCCGTGAATGTATGAGCTGGCAATTGATGGAACGGAAGGTAGAAAATGAACAAGAAAGTCCTCTTGGGCCTGGTCGGATTGCTCCTTATTTCGATGTTCCTCTGCTGCGCCGTGGCAGTCGTTGCGGTCTTTTACTTGAGGCCGTCGAGCGATGCCATCTCCGCAGTCCCTGTACCAGAGATTGTTGTAGCGACGGCCGCACCTGCCCTGGAGGAGACACGGCCCGAGCCCACGCTGGAAAAGTCCTCGCTCCCTACGCTCTCCAGTGGCAAGGGGGACGTGACCGCGGACTCTCGCCCGCAGTCAGTGGATGAGGCGGACCTCAGCGAGCTGTATTCGCAGATGGAGCCCGGCGTCGTCGCGATCCAGACGTATGTCCAGCAGTACGGGCAACTGGGAGAGAGCTCCGGCTCGGGGTTCATCATCGACGAGTCCGGTCTGGTCGTCACCAACGAGCACGTGATTGCCGATGGCATCCGGATCGAGGTGATCTTTTCCGATGGCAGCGCATCGCGTGCCACCGTGCTGGGCAGCGATCCCGATAGCGACCTTGCCCTGCTCCAGGTGGAGGAGATGCCGGAGGGCGCCCGGGCGGTTCCTCTGGGCGATTCAGATGAGGTCAAGCCCGGCCAGTGGGTGGTCGCCATCGGCAACCCCTTTGGCCTGCAGAACACCATCACCTATGGTATCGTCTCCGCCGTCGGTCGCATGATCCCTGCCCGCGTCGGCTCGTACTCTATCCCTCAGGCGATACAGACCGATGCCGCCATCAACCCCGGCAACTCGGGAGGACCGCTCATCAACATGGCCGGCCAGGTGATCGGCGTGAACGCCCAGATCTATACCGATGGGCGCACCGCAGCCAATGCCGGCGTGGGGTTCGCGATCCCCGTGAACATCGTGCGCATGGTCGTCCCCTACCTCAAAGAGGGCAACAGCTATCCCTGGCCCTGGATCGGGGTGAGCGGTACGGACGTGGACATGCTGCTCGCAGAGGCGGGTGATCTCGGGATCCAGAGGGGCGCCTACATCGCCGAGGTCACTGTGGGCGGCCCTGCGGCGCGCGCGGGCCTTCGCGGGTCCAGCGGCGCGCGCCAGTACGGCGGCGTCGCCATCGCGGTCGGTGGTGACGTGATCATCGCGGCCAACGGCCAGCCCATCAACGACTTTGCCGATCTGCTGGAGACGGTGGCCTTTAGCGAGGCGGGCGACGAGATCGTTCTGACGGTGCTCCGCGAAGGCAAGGAGCTGGTGGTCACGATCGCACTGGAGACGCGCCCGGCCCACTAGTGCTGAGACGCATTCGTCCGGGGATGCCCATGCGGGCATCTCCGGACGTTCGATTTCCGGGACACCGCTCGGCCGCACCCGGTCCGATCAGCTGGTCGCGTCGAACAGGATCAGACCGAGCTCCGCCCGCCAGGCCACCACGGTACCTGGCTCCAGGTGCCCGATGTAGGTGCGATCCTCCGCGGTATTGTGTGCCACCAGATGGACGTGGGGCTCGCCATCGGCAATGGAGCCCAGCATGGAGCCCACCTCGATGGGACCCGACGTATCCATGTACACGTCCCGCGCCGGCGGCTGCGCGGTGCTGATGGTGTGCATCTTGAGCAGCGAGAAAGAGCCCAATCCCGCGGTCACCAGCCCGTTACGGGCCCCTTCCCGTGCCAGCGTCTCTTTGATGCAGGCGATGGGATCATCGCCACGTTCCAGAATCAACAGCAGAGCGCGCGTAGGCCCCTGAGCGCTGATCGTCTTCATGTGTCTATCCCCTCGATGGCCCGGCTAGTTCAGCCCGGCGTAGTATGCTTCCACCTGCTCCACGGCTACGGTCTCATCTTCGGGCAGCCCCAGACGCTCGTACAACTCACGGCGCCCACGCATGTCCGCCAGGAGGATCGCGCGGGCATGCCGGGCGACATCTCCGGCGATATCCTGCGGGACGACGATCACACCGTCATCGTCACATCCCACGATGTCCCCGGGGCAAACCTGCACACCGCCGCATCCGATGGGCACGTTGGCCTCGATCTCCATGATGCGGCCCGGTATGATCGTGCGCCCGCGTCCTCTCGAACAGATCGGCGTACGCTGCAGGGTGAGTTCCTGCGTGTCCCGGCACTGGCCATCGGTGATGATGCCGGCGGCCCCCGCCAGGACCATCCCCATCGCGTTGTTCGATCCCCAGTACCCGGTTTCCCTCGCTCCGCCCGTGTCGGTTACGATCACGCACCCCGATCTCACCTGCTCGCGCAGGTTCACCGGGTTCGGGTAGCGGCCGTACCAGCGGGCATGGTCCGCGACGATATCCTCCGTGCTCTCCAGCTTCCACATGGGCCGGTTGGAGGGCACACAGCGCAGCGTCACCGCCGGGCCCCAGAAACGCATCCCCTGCCAGAGCGGCCGGATCTCGGGATCCATAAGGCCCAGGTCAAAGTAGCCCAGGCCATCCATGGCGTCGGATACGTCCACCACTCGCAGATACCGATACTGATCCACAAGTTCCATCTGCTGTTCCCCCTCTCCCCTCGAAGCCACGCGGGGGCTCACGCCCATGTCGCCGCAGGCTCCCGTCCTTCGACCCGCGCAAAAGCGGCCGCCACCTCCGCAATGGAGTCCTCCGCGGCCATAGTCGCGTACCTGTAGGTCGTGGGCCGCATCGGCTCGCACATCACCGGCCCCTGGTATCCCCAGTCACGGAACAACCCGTAGATCATCGCCGCATCGATCATGCCGGTGGTCATCGGCATGGCCCGGATCAGATCGCGTTGCTGGTCGGGAGCGAGGCCCGCCACCGCATCGTTGAGGTGCACATTGATCATCCGATCACACCGCGCGGCCGCCAGGTACAGATCGTCCAGCCGGCGGCTGCCCGTGTACCAGTGATAGGTGTCGAACAGGAACCCGGTATACCCGCCCGCCGCATCGGCGATGGCGAGGACCCCGGCCAGCGTATGCACAAAGGAATGCGAGTCCCGCGCACGCAGTTCATAGGGGCCGAGGAACTCGAGCCCGTAATGGATGCCGTGATCGCGGAGCACGGCCTGAACGCGTTCCAGGCGTTCGACGTGCCAGGCCATGTTTTCGGCAAACGGCTTGTCCGGGCTGCTCGGCCACACGTGGTTGTAGGCGCGGGCCACGCCCAGCCGCTCTCCGGTGGCAGCCCAGCGGTCCAGTGTGCGCAGGCCCTCCTCAAGCGCCGGTCCCTCTACCGAAGGGTGGAAAAAGTCGACCGGCGTCGCCAGCAATCCCCACTTGAGCCCATAGTCTCTGGCGCAGGCCGCTGCCTCGGCCGCGGCGCGCGGGTCGGTGAGGGCCGCCGCGGGCAGACTGATCCCCTCGAAGCCGTAGCGGGCAGCCAGCGGAGCCAACTCACGCACAGCCCCCGGTATCCCCAGCAGATTCGCATCGAGCACCTTGTACATCGTCCCCAACCTCCATCGGTGGATCGCCATCATCCATGGCGCGACCACTCCGGCGCGCTACACCCGTTGCCGGCTCGCCATCACCGCGCGCATATAGCTCACACAGGAGGGCATATACCGCTCGTTCTTGATCCCGTGGAGGATCATCCCACCCCGGTACCCGAGGGCCTCCAGGCACTCTAGAAAGTAGCCATAGTCGACGATACCCTCTCCGGCGTGGGTAAAGGCGAGGCCTTCTCCCGCGCGGATATCCTTGCCATGGGCGATGTGGATGTCCTCCCCCAGGAGCGCAAAGGCACGGTCCATGGTCGAGCGAACGTTCTCCGGCCGCGCCTCTCCCGGCTGAAAGAGATTCGCCACGTCCATGATGATCTTGAGCCGCGGCGAGCCCATCTCGTCCAGCAGGCGCCGGGCGCGCGCCGCGGTGTTCACGACGTTGCTGGCCTCCGGCTCGATGCCCAGGAGCAGATCATACCGCTCGGCGATCTCCACGGCGGAGGCCATGGTATCCAGCATGTCCGCCCAGGCGGAAGGGTCGAGGTTGCCATCGTCCCAGCGCCACATGCTCTCCCGGCTGCGGCTGCCGGTGCACAGCGTCACGAACCGGCAGCCGAGCGCCTCGCAGGCACCGGCTATCGGGGTCAGACGACGGATGCCTTCCTCCCGCACGGCCCGATCGGGGTGGCTCATATTGAACGTCCCGTTGATCGCCACAATCGCGACCCCGTGCGCATCCGCCTCCGAGCGAATCCTCCTCACCAGGTCTCTATCGAGCCGCTCGGGCATCTGCTCCGCGGCCACCGACGCCAGATCCAGCTGCACCTCAGTGAATCCGTAGCCGGCCACCGCCCGAAACAGCTCGCTGGCCGTGGGCCGGCTCAGTTCGCTCGTCAGCATTCCCAGGTTCATGTCCGCATCAGCCCTCCTTCAGGCATGCCCGGCAAAGGATTCGAGCCAACTGTCGCCAGGGGATTCTATCCCGAGCCGAGCCCTGCCGGCAAGCCGTTTGCCACGCATGGGGCCGCTGTGTTAGCATCCGCGGGAGCACGCTCGAGAGGAGGCATCATGGACACACAGCAGGGCTTGCCAGAAGGCGTCACCGTTGTTCGCGATCTGCGCTACGGCGCTATCCACGAGCGCCAGGCACTGGACCTCTACCTCCCCCCGGGCACCGAGCCCTGGCCCCTGATCGTCTGGATCCACGGGGGCGCCTTTCGCACAGGCAGCAAGAACGACCCCTTCCCCTCTCACTATCTCACCCGCGGCTTTGCCATGGCGGCCATCAACTACCGGCTGAGCCAGCATGCCCTGTGGCCGGCCCAGATCGTTGACTGCAAGAGCGCTGTGCGCTGGCTGCGGGCCCACGCCGGCGCCTACGGGCTGGATCCCTCCCGTCTGGTTGCGTGGGGACCCTCGGCAGGGGGGCACCTGGCGGCCATGCTTGGCGTCTCGGCGCACGTGTACGCCTGGGGACTGGGCGATCACCTGGCACAGGATAGCTCCGTGCAGGCGGTGGTGGACTACTTCGGCCCAACCGACTTTTGCCAGATGGATGCCCACCGGTTGCCGGAGGGAATGGCCCACGATCCTGCCGATTCGCCGGAATCGCAGCTCATCGGAGGTGCGATCCAGGAGCACCCAGAGCGCGTGGCCGCCGCCAACCCCGTGACCTACGTAACGCCTTCAGCCCCGCCCTTTCTGATCGTCCATGGGGATCGCGATCCGCTCGTGCCTCACCACCAGTCCGTTCTGCTCGCGTCGGCCCTGCAACGGGCGGGCGTTGCCGTACAGTTCTACACGGTGCCCGGGGGCGGACACGGCGGCTTTACGGACCCCCGCGTGGACGAGCTGACCGCTGCCTTCCTGCGGCGCTGGGCCGCCCTACAGGGTGGCCACACCGCATGAGCGCTCCCTGGCGGCGGGCCGCACTGGAAGGCGCGCCTCTGGCCGCGTTTCTGCTGGGGATCACGCTGTACTGGTACGCCTGTGCAAACCGCTACATCGTCTTTCTCTACGAACACAGGGGTGCGCAGCCCTTTGACGCGCTCACGGGCTCCCGCTACGCGATGGCCGGCCTTGTGGCCGGCGGCGCGCTGCTGTGCATCTGGACCGCGCGGTGCCTCCTGGGGGGCCA
Source organism: Chloroflexota bacterium (assembly GCA_012719135.1). Taxonomy (GTDB): domain Bacteria; phylum Chloroflexota; class Anaerolineae; order UBA1429; family UBA1429; genus JAAYED01. The sequence goes on along the minus strand of JAAYAW010000055.1, from coordinate 19,987 downwards.
TCTGGGCCGCCTCGGCGGCAGGGCCTGGGAGCCCCCCGCCTGGTGGCGCCTGTGGGCGCTCTATGCTATCCCCGTGGGCGCCGGAGTCTATGCTATCACACGGCACGCCGGAGCGCCGGTGTTGCCGCCGCCCCTGGCTGCCGCGGCCGCCGTCGCCACGGCGATCGGGTTCGCCGGCGCGCTCCTCCCGGGGCGGCAGGCCGCCGTGGATCCGGGAGCGCTGCTCTGGCTCGGCGCCGATGGCGCGGCGCTTGTGCCGCCGCTCCTGCTTCTGCGGGCCGCCAGCCCGCAAGGGGGCGCCCTCCTCTCGGGAGGCACGGGCACACGCGTCGCCCTGTTCAGCCTGATGGCTGCGGGCGCCTGGCTGGCTGTGATGACGGCCCTGTGCGTGTGGCGCCACTGCCGGGCCCCCTCGGCCCTGGCGCTCTGGTTAGCCGGGCTTTCGGAGGCCTACATGCTGGGGCCGTTGCTCCATTATGTCCTGTCTGATCCCGGTGGGCCGTACTATATCACCGCGGCGTCCAACTTTGTCGCCCCCAGCTTGTATCTTCAGGCCGTGGTCTTGCTGGTGGCCGGCGGGCTGGCCTGGCTGGCCACGGCCATGCGGCGCCGCTTGTCGGTTCCGAGCTGAACGGCGCCTGGCGCGGCGCGAGTCCTGCCGGACGTCAGGGCCGCACCCACTCCGGCGTGGCCTCGTGGAGCGCCTCCACCAGTTCCTCCACAAACCGCACTGCAGAGGCCAGGCGTTCGGCGCTCACCCACTCCAGCGAGTCCTCCGGTTCGTGGTTGATGTACCCGGCGATCCCGGTGCAGTTCAGGGCAATAGCCGGAACGCCATGGGAGTAGAACATGTGGTGGTCACTCGCGGGCCAGGGCGCCGTCCTGATGATCGCCGGATGCCGGAGGCCACGGATTTCCTCAACCCTATCCTGCAGCGCCGGGCTCCCCGCGATCACACACACGTTGGTCGGGCCCAGCAGATCGCCGATGCCGTCCATGTTGATGTTCGCCACGATGGGCAGCCACGCCGGGCTCACTTCACCCACGTCACGGCCCCATTGGGCCGGTATCGGCTGGAGCCCATAGGGCGCGAGATAGGCATCCAGGCTGTACCAGCCGCACTCCTCCGCACCAAAGGCGGCGAACTCGAGGCTGCACGAATGGGGACGCTGGCCGAGGATCTCAGCCAGGGCCAATAGCGCTGCGACGCCGCTGGCGTTGTCGATCGCGCCCGGGGTATCCAGTACGGTGTCATAGTGGGCGCTGAGGACCAGCCGTGTTTCTGCGCTGCCAGGGATCTCACCGATCACGGTGTACCCCGATCCCGGCTCCGAGCGACTGTCGATGCTCAAGGATACCGGCGCATCGCGATGCCTGAGCAGCTGCGCCCCCACCTCTGCGGGCACGGTGACCGAGGGTATGGTCAGGTGGGGATCCGTGAACACGCGCCGGACCGAGCCCGTACGCATCGCTACCGCGATCATGGCCGCAGGCCGCGCGGCATCCAGGCGATCGTTCAGGCGGCGATGCGCCTCAGGATAGTACACCACGCTTCCCCGCGGCGTGACGTCGCCCTGGGTGAGCGCGCCGGCCAGCACGACGATCCGGCCGCTGATCTCCGCCGCGTCCAGCTGCTCCAGCGTCTCGGCGAACACCGGAAGCCCCTGCACTCGGCAGGGAGGCGGTACTTGTTGGCCGCCGCCCTCAGGGGGAGCCCGTTCTGTTCCAGCCGGGTCTCGTCACAGTGCCAATCGGGGCACTCCCATCCCTGGCGGCGCACCGCAAGCCCGGCCCCCGCCATCTCGGATTCGATGTACGCTCCCGCGGCCCGGTGTGCGGGCGATCCCACGGGCCTGGGCCCGATATCCCGGCAGAGCCTCTCCATGTGCTCCCAGATACGTCTCTCAAGATCCATCGCCGCTCCTTTCTCTGCGTGCAGGCCGTGTCGGATCATAACGCGCTCAGGAGGCAGAAGTCAACCAGCGTCAGGTGCCTCTCTCCCTTGCGGGTCTGTTTCGCGCCCACTAGAATGACGGCAGTGTGAGCCTGTTCTCACCCTGAAGGAGCGAGAGAGCCATGAAGGTAGCGGTAATCGGCGGCGGCTCGACCTATACTCCCGAGTTGGTGAATGGATTGGTGCTCGGTGCGCAGGAGCTCGAGCTGGACGAGGTCTGGCTGATGGATGTCGATCGCAAACGCCTCGATATCGTCGGCGGATACGCCTGGCGGATGGTCGAGGCCGCGGGAAGGCCCTTCTCACTGTATCTCACCACCTGCCGCGCCGATGCCCTTCGCGATGCGGCCTTTGTGGAAACGCAGATTCGCGTGGGGGGCATGCGCGCACGCCTGGCCGATGAGCAACTGGGGCATCGCTGGGGCCTCGTGGGGCAGGAGACCACCGGCGTGGGCGGCATGGCCAAAGCGCTGCGCACCGTGCCCGTGATCCTCTCGATCGCCGACGATATGGAGCAACTCTGTCCGCAGGCCTCGCTCATCAACTTTGCCAATCCCAGCGGCCTCGTCACGGAGGCGCTCCAGCGCTATGCCCCGCGCATCCGTTCCGTCGGCCTGTGCAACAGCCCCATCGGCATCCAGATGGGCATCGCGGATCAGGAGCACACCGGCCCCTATGAGGTCTCCCTGGACTATTTGGGATTGAACCATCTAGCCTGGGTCCGCGGCGCACGCGTGCATGGTCGCGACGTCTGGCCCGCCTTCCGGGATCGCTGCCTTGCCGAGATGGAGGGCCATGTCGATAGCGCCGCACCGGCGTGGCTTGCGCGCAGCATGGACGCGATCCCCTCGGGGTATCTGCGGTACTATTACCGCACGGCGGCGGTCGTTCAGGCCCAGGAGACCCGCCAGCCCCGCGCTGCCCGCGTGATGGAGATCGAGGAGCAGTTGCTCCGGCGCTACGCCGATCCAGAGCTCACAGCCCTGCCCCCCGAGTTGATGGAGCGTGGCGGCGCCTACTACTCCACCGCAGCGGTGGCGCTGATGCGCGCCCTGAAGCGCTCGCGGAGCGAGGTGCACATCGTCAATACCCGCATCCATGACGCTGTTCCAGGCTGGCCGGCGGACTGGGTGGCCGAACTCCCCTGCCGGGTCAGCGAGGCCGGCGTATTCCCGCTGCCGGCGCGCCCCCTGCCACCGCTCGCCGACGGCCTGGTACATGCCGTCAAATCCTACGAGCAACTCACCGCTCAGGCCGCCGTGACGGGCTCGGTGGACCTGGCTCTGCAGGCCCTGGTCGCCCATCCCCTGGGGCCTGGCGCTGACCATGCGCTGCCCTTCTGGGAGGACCTCCTGCAGACACACGCACCCTATCTCCCGGCCTTTGGAGGGCGACATGTGCGCTAACTGCTATCTCGGCCTCGACGCCGGCGGCACCAAGACCCACGCGCTTATCGCCGATGACCGGGGCCATGTTCGAGGCGCCGGCGTGGCCGGGCCGGGCAACTGGGAAGGCGTCGGCCTGCAAGGGGCCCTCTCCGCCTACCGGGAGGCCCTTGAGAGCGCTCTGGCGGAGGCCAGCCTGAGCAGGGCGCACCTTGCGGCCGCCGGATACGGGTTGGCCGGCTATGATTGGCCCGGCGATGCGGCACGCCTCGAGCCGTTGATTACAGGGCTCGGAGTGCCAGGACCGCACGCGCTGGTGAACGATACGGCCGTGGCCTTGCGCGCAGGCGCCGAGGATGGCGTGGGCGTGGTCATCATCTCGGGTACCGGGACGACCATCGCCGGGCGCAACCCGGCCGGCGAGCGCTGGCGCACCTTTGGAGAGGGTGAGGATCTCGGCGATACGGGGGGCGCCTGCGGTATCGTGAGCGCGATGCTGCGCGCCGTGGCGCGCGCCTATACCGGTGCGGGGCCAGCCACGGCCCTGACGGACGCCCTGCTGGCCCACTATGGCGCTCCCGACGTCCTCACCATGCTGGAGGGCCTCGTCCGCGGGACAGCACCGCGCCCTCCGGCCTCCCTGGCACCGCGAGTCTTTGCGGCGGCCGAGGGCGGCGACGCGGTGGCCGCCGACATCATCCGTCACGTCGGCCACGAACAGGGGGTGAACGCCGCGGCCATCATCCGCCATCTCGAGATGGGGGCTCTCACGTTCCCTGTCGTGCTGGCCGGGGGCCTCTTCCGAGCGAGGAGCAGCGAGATGGTGGCTGCGATCATGGCGCCGGTGCGCGCGGTAGCGCCGCACGCGCATCCAAGATTGCTGCACGCACCGCCCGTCGTCGGGGGCGTCCTGCTGGCCATGGAAGCCTCAGGGAGGGCGCCGAATGCGGCCTTGCAGGCGCGGTTAGCCTCCGAGGCCCGGGAGAGGCTCGCCTGAGGGAGGCGCAACCATGCCGCCGCGCTTGGCCTGCGGCCGCGCAATGCCCGCCAGTGGAGGGACGCATGGCCCGTTGCGAAACCGGACATCTCGATGAGGCGCCCGTCACCACCGCCCCGGATGGCTCACTGGTCCGCGAGTTGTTGAGCCTCGCCGGAGGATCCATGGCGCAGTTCACTCTGCCGCCGGGAGAGACGTCCATCGCCGCCGCCCACCGAACCGTCGAGGAGATCTGGTTCATCACCGCCGGGAACGGTGCGATGTGGCGTTGCCGGCAGGGTGAGGAGCAAGTGGACCCTCTCCGACCAGGCACCTGCCTCAGCATCCCGGTGGGGACCGCCTTCCAGTTTCGTTCGCTGGGCACGGAGCCACTGGTCGCGATCGGCATCACCATGCCCCCCTGGCCAGGCCCGGACGAGGCCGTACGGGTGGACGGCCGCTGGTTGCCCACGGTTCGCTAGCGGCCCGGCTCCGGATCGCGCGCCTTGCCCGAAACCCGATCGAGCACCACCCGCACGACGACAGTCCGTGCCAGCACGCTCTCCCGCATATCCCAGCTGCCCGTCTGTGGCTCACCGGCATAGTGGGACATCAACAACTCCAGGCCCCGGCGGCGGCCCGCTTGGTCTTCCACGATCTCGGGGCGCCCATAGGCGATAACGCTCTCGTACGCCTGCCCCCAGGCGCAGGCGTCCTCTCCGCGCTGAACTCTGCCGGGGAGGTCCCACTCCAGGCAGACCTGCTGACCCGTGCGCAAGGCGTCCAGCTTGCGCCCTGATCCGGCCATGTGCAGGTAGACGGCGGAGCCGTCATACCCGAAGGATAGAGGAACGACGTAGGGCTCTCCCTCCGAGACGACGCCGAGCCGGCACACGCCGCAGCGTCGGATGATCGAGTCGATGCGCTCGCGCTCCAGGATCTCACGGTCCGTCCGTCTCATGGTGCCTCCCACGCCAGCGCCGGCCGCCGCCACCCACCTCTCACGGAAAGTCCCAGCGGTAGCCGTCGTAAGGGATCGCCGGCGGCAGTGCCGCCGATATCTCGCCGGCCAGGTCCGTGTCCGCGCGAGCATAGAGGCCACACAGGGGATCCTCGTACACCAGCGTCCACTGAGGGTGCAGCCCCATCAGGTTGACCGCGGGATGCTCGTTGCTCACCAACACCAGATCGGGCGAGCCACGCTCCAGCAGCACATCCCATTCGCCATACCCAAAGGTCAGGTGCAGGTTTTCCTGGTAGATGGCCTCGGAATAGGCGGTCTCTCGACGGCCGTCCATGGATACCTGAACGCCGGGCCCCAGGTGCCAGAGCGCGTACTGGCCCCAGTCAAAGAGCACCACAATCCGCCCCTGTGGCAAATGCCGCTGGATGAGCCCCACCGCCCGCGCCGGGTAGCTTTGCCGTGGGATCTCAACCCGCAGGGGTTGCGTGAGGACGCCGGCCCAGGCACCGATGGTGGTGGCGATCGCCACGGCCAGCAGGACCCGCCGCAGTCGCGGCGCAAGCCGGATTGGCGCCAGCAGGTAGCGCCCCGCCACGTCGATGTGCTCGGCGTGAAAGACGGCCCATGCGATCCCAAAGAAGAGCAGGTGCCGCACGGCACTGTTGACCAGTATCGCGGACACCAGATAGGTGACAAGGAGGAGCGGGTTGAGCGCCCTCCGGCTGCGGTACAGCGCCCAGATGCCGAGGAGCGCCAGGACAGCCACAAACAGCGTGTAGCTCCCATAGGTGACGAGGGGTTGCCAATCCTCGATCTCGGGCCTCGGCACCGTTGCCGTCTTCAGGAGAAAGGTCCAGAGGCGCAGGCCGTAAGGATTCACCAGCGTGGCTCCGAGGGCCGCCAGCCCGGCGCGCGCCAGCAGCAGAAACGGGGGTTGCAGCAGCACACGGGCACTGCCGGCCACTTGAAGGGTCTGGACGGCCTCGACGATCACCGCCAGGCCCAGGAAGCCGATGCCGGCAAGAAACCCGCCGTGGGCGTTGGTCCACACGATGAACAGTGGGACGACCCACCAGATCGCGTTGGGGTGTCGCTCGCGGCTGACCAGCAGAAGCAGCAGGACGGCAAAGCCCAGCACCGTGAACATCTGGGGCCGCGCCGGCCCGAGAATCGGCTTGAGGCTGGCGATTGCGAAAAGCGTCGCCACGGTGGCTGCCACCTCACCGGCCCCTCTGGTCCGCGCGGCCGCATAGATGGCGGCCAGGCTCGCCAGTGCCAGCAGCATCTTGAGCGTCACCACTCCCGCCGAGCCGCCCGCGCGAAAGGCGGCCGCCAGCGAGATCTCCGCCAGCCACTCGTGGTTGATCCAAGTGCCTGGCTCGGTAAGGTAGGAATAGACATCGGTGCGCAACACGCCTCGCGCATCGAGATTGTCCAGCCCGTAGCGCAGGTGTCCCCACAGATCGGGATCGGCCATGGTCGGCGCGAGCACCAGCCAGGCGAGGGCCAGCGCCAGGGCCACGGGCAGGAGGCCCGTCAGTGCTCCACGCGCTCGCGTTGCGCGCCGTGTTCCGCCTACGATTCCCGGTTGCTCGATATTCACCACGGCGTTGGGTTCCTCCTCTAGCGGGTCCGCAATCGCGGATTCAGCACCTGTTCGAGCGAGCGCCCCAGTAGACCAAAGCTGAGCGCCAGGAGCAGCATCAGGATGGCCGGCACCAGCACCAGATGGTAGGTGCCGCCGTACACATCGCCGGCAAAGGCCTGCTGCACCAGCCCGCCCCACGTCGGCAGCGAAGGATCGCTCATCCCCAGAAAGGCGAGGGCCGCCTCCAGAAACACATAGGAGGGCACCAGGATCACCATCTGAGGCACCATGATGGGCGCCAGATGAGGCAGCAGATACCGCCAGATCACCCGGGATCCGCTCGCCCCCTGCACGCACGCCGCCTCGACCCAGGGCGCCCCCACAACCGGCTGCAGTGCCGCCCGGTAGGTGCGCATGCCGGTGCCAAAGATCGATAACGCCACCGTGACCCCCAGGATCACCCAGAAACTCTTGCTGTACAGGGTAAACACCATCAGGCTCACAGCCAAAGTCGGGAGCACCATGTTGATCTCGCTGATGCGCCTCACCAGGGCATCCAGCACACCCCCGTACCAGGTTGCCGCCGCCGCGATCAGGGCCGAGGCCAGCGTGCTCCTCACGGCCGCCAGGATCCCAAAGGCGAGCGCCACCGGCGTGCCCCAGAGCACCGCGACCATCAGATCCCGGCGACGCGCATCCGTGCCCGCACCCCCGAACACCTCCCCGTACACGATCACTTCGGCATCGAGTCTGTCCTCCGGCGCAAACAGCGTCGCAGTCAGTTCGAGCGTGTACTCCCCGCGCAACAGATCCTCGCCTCCATCCTCTGGCGTAAAGATCGCCTGCGCCGGATGCGTGACGCCCAGCCTTCTCCTCAAACCCTCATCCTGGGAGACACGGTACGCCGCCGCGGCTCGGACGGATTCGCTCTTGAGCGGGACCTCCTCGCCATCCGGCTTGCGCCAGACAAGGCTCACGTAGGGTGGCTTGACCGCCGACGGGTAGTAATAGACCGACACGTCCTGAGGAAAGCGATCATACGCGATCTCCACGGGAAAGGTCAGTACCACCTCGCGACTCGTGCCCGAGCCCCCCACCTCTGTTCGGCCAACCTGCCCAAGCCGGCTATCCAGCCGAATGGTCCGCGACATGCGCTCGCGGTTGAACCAGTCCAGCCACACGGGCAAGGCGTTCTCCGGGCGCGCATAGTCCTCCTGCTGGACGCCGCGCCAACGCCGCACAGCCTCGCCATAGGGGATTGTGACGACAGTGTAAACCGCCAGCATCGCGAGGAGAACGATGCCGACAAGGCCCACCGCCGCCCCGGGCTGCCTGCCGAGGCTCCCCAGAGCCTCCCGAATCCTGCTCGCGCGGGTGCAGAGCTGAGCCCAGGCGCGCCCCAACGCCACGCGCAGAGTCCCCGGGCGAACCCGTGGCCGGCGGAAACCGTCACGAAGGGGGCCCGCGGCACGCGCGCGCAGGTGCCGCCGTGGGCGGCCTCCCCCCTCGCCCTGCTTGTTGCCCAGCCGCACCCGAGGGTCAACCAGCGCGATAGCCACCTCCAGCGCCAGCAGCGTCAAGGCCAACAGATAGGCAAACAGGACAACCAGGCCCAGAATCGTCGGCACGTCGTGGGCACGCAGCCCGCGGATGAGGAGCTGCCCGACGCCGGCCACCCGGAAAAAGTACTCCAGCACGATGACCTCCTGCCAGAGCGCCGTCAGCAGCAGGGCGAGATGGGTGAGCACGGCCGGCAACGCCGGCAACAGCACGAATCGTCGCTCCACACGCCCCCGGCCTAGACCCAACGCCTCCGCAGTCTGCACATAGTCCTCGCTGCGATACAGCGTAAAGTAGGAACGCCACTGGTTGACGCTCTGCAGCAACTTGCTGGCGATCACCGAGAGCACCGGGAGGCACATCGTCTGAAGAATCAGCAGCAGGTGTGGCCAGGAGAACCGGTCAGGCCATGTGGTCAGGTAGCTGGTGAGTGAGCGCAGCGCGGGGACCTGGAACACCACCACCGTGAGGAGGATGCCATAGATCCAGGGCGGGCCGGCGGAGAGCGGCGAGAGTACCGCAATGGCACGATCGACCCAGCGTCCCTGGTTGCGGCTGAGCGGCAGGGCGAGCCCGATCCCTGCGAGAAACACCCCCAGGTTGGCCAGGCCAAAGAGGAGCAGCGTCTTGGGTAGCGCATTCAGAACGAGGTCATGGACCTGCTGCGTCATCCGGCCGTTCACACGCACCGAGGCCAGCCTGGATTCACCCCACTGCAGCGTGAGCGCACGCCAGAGCCAGCGCGCACTGCGGGCCGCCAGAGGCTCGCTCAGTCCGGCCGCCTCCTCAAGCGCCGCGACGGTCACCTCGACCCGCGCCGAACGCTCCTCGGCGGAGAGTTCCCTCAGCCAGCCTCCCTTGACGCGCATGGCTACCCCGAGGCTGATCTCGGCACTGATCACCTGGTCGAGAAACCCTCCCAGGTTGACCACATAGATGGTCAGGTACACGGCGAGCACGACGCTCGCCAGCAAGGCCGCCGTTCGCCCTCCGAGATATCGCGCCGCTCGCCACAGCCCCGTCCCGTGGGCCGCCGCGCCGCGCACTTCCGCAAGCAGGTCGTTGCGGCCAGGCTCCATGCCGCGACACCCTCCACAAGGAACTCAAGCCATCCTACAGGAAACCGCCCAGTCTGTCACGCGGCTAGTTGCGCAGGGTTCGCTTGACAACCCGGCCCGCCGCGCTGAGAATGGTTGTGCCATGGTGGCAAAAGGCAGCGCTCGGGACCCCGGGCTCCCAACGGAGGGATGCACGATGAGCAGAGCACGCGACAGCGATGGATTCGGCGAGATCCGCTGGCACGGAGAGTGGATCTGGCTGGCAGAAGAGGTGGTAGCCCCCGGCGGCTTCTGGACCCTCGGCCGCGAACAAGAGCCTGCCGAGAGCCACGGTCTGTTCCGCCGGGTGTATGACCTCGCAGAGATACCCGAATCGGTGCCGGCGCGCATCACGGCGGACTCGCGCTATGCCCTGTACGTCAACGGACACGAGGTCGGCCGTGGACCAGTGCGCAGCCAGCCCCGTCGCCTGCACTATGATCGCTATGACCTGGCGCCGTATCTCCGCCCTGGCCTTAACGCCATCTCTATTTATGTCAAGTACTATGGCGCGGCCAACTCCTACTGGGCCCCCGCGATGCCCAACAACTCCCTCGGCGCCCGCGGCGTGCTCGTGTTCGAGGCGCGCCTCGAGGAAGGCTGGCTCGTGAGTGATGCTAGCTGGCGCGCGCTCAAGTGCGACGCCTGGCTCACAGACTGGGAAGGCGAAGGATTCCACCACCACGGCGTTCCCATCGAGGTGTTCGATGCACGCCGCCTCGATGCGCAATGGAAGGAGGCCGCCTTTGACGACTCGGCCTGGAGCCACGCCGTTCCCGTGCCGGCCATGCACATCGGAGGCTTTCGGCGCACGCAACCGCCCACCGATCCCTACGGCCCTCTGTATCCTCGAGGCATCGCCCAGCTAGGCGGGCCGCAGCGGGCTCCCGTGAGTCTGATTGTGGAGCGGCTCGAGCCGGCCGAGGGCTCCCTGCCGGGGAGCCCGGTGGATCGCCTAAGCGCCGCCCTCTCCCGCACGGTCCGGACCCGTGCGCAGGGGACGCTCCCGATCAAGTTGGAGCCATTGGAGGGTGTTCGGCTCAGCATGGACATGGGCCGCATCGTATCCGGCTTGGTCTACCTCAAGGTAGACGCCCCCGCGGGGACCGAGTTCGATCTCTCCTTTACCGAGGATCCGCTGACGCCCAACCTCACGATGGACCGGATGACGGCCGGCGCCCGCTATATCGCGCGGGGCTCGGACGATCGCTTCCAGCTCTTTGACTCCAACGGGTTGCGCTACATCTACCTTCTGGTCCATGGCGGCGCCGAGCCGGTGACGGTCCGGAGCGCAGGCGTTCAGGAATGGGTGTACCCCTGGGATGGAGATGCCTGCTTTGAGTGCGACGATGAGGAGATCAACCGGATATACGCCGCCGGACGCCGCACGGTCGAACTCAACTCGCACGATGCGTTCATCGATTGCCCCACACGGGAACAACGCGCCTGGGTGGGCGATGGCGTCGTTCACCAGATGGTGCATTTGGCGACCAATGCGGATTGGCGCCTGGCCCGGCGCTTTATCGACCTGGGCAACTCCCCGCGCCCGGACGGGATCCTGCCGATGACGGTGGCCGGGGATATCGAGATGTCCGGGATGTACACCATACCCGATTGGTCCCTCCACTGGGTCCATGGCGTCTACAACCTCTATCGATACATGGGCGATGCCGACGAGATCAAGGGATACCTGCCCACGGTCGAGCGCATTCTGCGTTGGTATGCGCCCTACCAGACGGACGCGGGAGCGCTCAAGGATGTGACCGAATGGAACCTGGTGGATTGGTCCAGCGTGTCCACCGAGGACACCTCAGCCGCGCTGACGGGCCTCTGGGCCCGCGGGCTGCGCGAATTCGCCGAGATGTGCGGCTGGCTGGAGGAGCGTTACAGCCAGCGCTGGGCGGAGGGCCTCTACGAGCGGGCGCGTGCTGGCATGGAGCTCTTTTGGGACGAGCAGCGGGGGTCCTACGTGGACCATCTGGTCGATGGCGAACGTCGCCCCGAGATGACCCAGATCGCCGGGGCGCTGGCGATCGTCTCCCGCCTGGCGCCCGTGGAACGCTGGAAGCGCATCGTAGAGACGATCACCGATCCCGAGCGCCTGGTGATGCGCGCCTGGACGGGCGACGGCCACGGTGGCCAATCCATGGAAAAGTGGATGCGACAGGTGCGCGAGGGCTACTATGAGATCGACTGGGACGCCGAACGGGAAGTCGTCCTGGCCCAGCCGTTCATGTCCTACGTGGTCCATGATGCCGTCGCACTCGCCGGGGAGGCCAGGCGCCTCCCGGGCCTGTGCCGGCGCTGGTCACAGTTCCTGGTGAACGGCTATGACACGCTGGGCGAGTGCTGGGATTACGGCACCCACGTCCACGGCTGGAGTTCCACCCCGACCCGAGACCTGGTCTTTTACACGCTCGGCGTCACGCCGGAGGATCCCGGCTATACGCGTGCCCGAATCGCGCCCCGGCCCGGCCCGCTGGGCTGGATGCATGGCCGGGCGCCCACGCCCCACGGCATGATCGACGTCGGGCTGCAGCCCGGCCTCCTCTCGGTGAACTCGCCGGTGCCCTTCGTCCTCGATCTGGCGGGCCTGCCGCTGCAGAGCTTCCCTCGCGGGCAGCACAACATCCCGCTGGCCTAGGACCCCTGCGGGCCGGGATACCCACAGGAAAGGGGAGCGAACGATTGTTCGCTCCCATGTATCGCCTCTCGCCTCGCTCGGCCACCGCCTCCCGTTATGATGCGATCGGGCGCCTCAGCCACGCGACAAAGAACAAGATCAGGAACAGCAGGCTGAGCCCGGCCATGGCGGCCGACGCGAGCGTGGGGCCCGACTCCTGGAGCAGCCCAATCAGCAACACCACCGTCGAAAGCAGCAGGTAGACGATCTCGCCCCGAACGATGAACTCGACCTGATCCCAGCCACGGGCGCGGGTGCCCAGATAGGACGTCACGCCGCCGATACCCAGGATCATCGCGCCATAGCTTCTGATCACCGGGATCCACTCGGCCCATGCCCGGTAACCCAGCCACTCGGCGACCAGGCCCGGAAAAACGAGCAGCAACACGCCCAGTACGGCGGCCACCAAGAGATGCACCCAGAACACGAACCTGCAGATACCCGGTACGGCATTGTGCATGCGCCCCCCTTGCCGCCCACCCTGGCACACCACAGCGCATGCCAACAAGCGGCCTGCGCCTACCGCAGACGATGCCTGCGGGACTGTCCGCCCGGGCGGCCCTTACTTTCAATCTAGCGCCCGCCCCGGCCGGTGTCAATCCTCATCCGGAGATGCTGCGGCCATGCACACGCCCCAAACAGGGAGGCTCCCGAGCATACGCTCGGGAGCCTCCCTGCATACCTGTTCCACCTTGCGGGAGTGGATGGGAGTCGAACCCACCTAGGACGCCTGTTCAGCGCCCCTCGACAATTTTGAAGACTGCGGAGCCCACCGGGACTCGTCCACCCCCTCGGCACAACGACATACTAGTGTAGAATGGTGGCCCGGTCAAGAGCGCTCGCGCCCCGGAGCACCGCCAGGGCGCCGGGCCCGGCGCCGTCGCTCCGCGGCCTGCTGGTCTCGATCCGCGTCCTCGAACTGAACGTCGTCGCGGCGGTTGGCGCGGTATTCTGTCACCCGCTGCGAGGTGGAAGCCATCGCCCGGCCGATGCCGCCGCCGTCGCGGTCAAAGGCCATGGATTGAGTGGCACGCACGCCCGCGTGCAGCGCGTCGTCGATCCCCTCCAGATCGGCACTGAGGAACACGAACTGCCAGCCTCTGGCCTGCCTTTCGGCCACCATCTGGCGGATGGTCTCCCGGGTAAACTCACGGCTGGCGTTCTCATGCCCATCGGTAATCACCAGCGTGATCACCTTGTCCGGCGCGTCGGCGCCCTGGCGCTGCTCCAGGGCCCGCTCGAGTTCGAGGATGCCGCGCCCCATGGCGTCGAGCAGGGGCGTGGATGCCCGTGGGACGTAGTTCTCCCGCGTGAGCAAAGGCACGCTCTGGATATCCACCCAGTCCTGAAGGACCTCGTAGGGATCCTGGCTGTCAAACTGCACCAGCGTCAGGGTGGCGGTTCCCCGTGCGCGCCGCTGCTCCTTAACGAATGCGTTAAAGCCGCCGATGGTATCGTCGCGGATGGCCTCCATCGAACCGGTCCTATCCAGAATTACCGAGATGTGTGTGCGGTCGGCGTTCATGGCCCCTCCTTGCTGCGGTGGCACGTTCGCTCAGGCTGTTCGACTACAGCATACATCGCCGGTGCGACAGGTAACGTCGCGCCGCCCGGAGAAATCCGGCACGTGCCTCGAAATCCGAACTTGCCAGCGCCTACAGGATGCTCTACCATCCCTCATGCAGCCTGTGTGCAGAGACCAGCCTGACGGGGGATATGCCGTGCGCGTCGCCATCAACGCCCTGTTCTGGAATCAACCGGCCACCGGGAGCGGGCAGTACGTGCGCCGCCTGGCAGCGCATCTCGCGGAGGAGGCTCCGGATCTCGACCTGCTGCTCGTGGCGCCCAGGGGCGTCTCCGTGCACAAGCCGCCCGCCGGCGCTGACGTGTGCGCCACCTCCGTGGATGTGCGCAGCGGGTTGGGCAAGCTCGCCTTTGAGCAGCGGGCCTTTGGGCGCGCCGCCGTGGCTCAGGGAGCCCACGTGCTGCACGTGCCCTACTTTGCGCCGCCGCGCTATTCCGCCGTGCCCAGCGTGGTGACCATTCACGATATCATTCCGCTCCTGCTGCCCCGGTATCGCGGCAATCCACTGGTGCGCGCGTACACCGCCTGGGTGGCGCACGCCGCTCGTCAGGGGGCCCTTGTGCTGACCGATTCGCACGCGGCCGCACGGGATATCCGCACGCATCTTGGCATCCCGGACGAGCGCCTGCGCGTGATTCACCTCGCGGCGGACGCGTGCTACCACCCGGCGCCGCGCGCGGAGGACCCGGAACTCGATAGCCTCGCCGAGCGCCTCGGACTCCCCGAGCGTTACCTCCTCTATCTCGGCGGTTTTGACCGGCGAAAGCGCGTCCCCGAGTTGCTGCAGGCCTATGGCGAATCCGGCCTGGCGAACCAGCTGCCGCTTGTGATTGCGGGCCGGCTCCCGGGCAGCGATACGGCGTTTCACCCCGATCCACGGTCGGTCGTCCGCACGCTCTCTATGGAGGAGTGCGTCATCTTCACCGGCTGGGTCGAGGAGAGCGACAAACCGGCCCTCTACCGGGGGGCACGCGCCTTTGTGTTCCCCTCCTCCTACGAGGGGTTTGGCCTCCCCGTGCTCGAAGCGTTGGCCTGCGGCACGCCGGTGATCGCCTGCCGGGGATCCTCGCTGGACGAGGTTGCGGGTTCCGGCGGCCTGCTCGTCCAGGAGGCCAGCTCCGGCGCCCTCGCGGAGGCGATGCGATCCCTCGCACTGGATGATGCCCTGCGCGATTCCCTCGCTGCGGCCGGGCTCGCCCACGCGCGCGCGTTTTCCTGGGCCGCCACGGCTCGCGCCACGGCGCAGGCCTATGGCGAGGCGCTCGATGGCTGACACGTCCACGGAACGGCAGAGGGTGTCGCTACCCACGCCCCTGTGGACCGAACTCGCGGCGATCCTGGGGTTGGGCCTGTACGCCGCTCGGCTGGGCTGTGAGCTCATTCCGGGCACGCGCGATGCTTGGCAACTCATCTTTGCCGTGATGGTGGGCCTGGTCGCTTCCTGGTTTGCGACGCGGCTCCTGAGCACACTGCGCATCCGCCACTCGGAGCTTGGCCTGCTGCTGATCTATGTCTTTTGGCCGCAGCTGAGCATCCCGGTGGCCTGGGCGGTGGGGCTTCTCGCGAGCGGCGTGTGGTTGTGGCGCATCCGCCCTCTCGGTGCGTCTTGGCTTGCCACGGCGGCACGTTGGGTGCCAGAGCTCGGCGCGCTCGCTGCCGGCCTCCTCCTGTATAGCGCCACCGTGGCGCCAACCATCCTTCCGGCGGACGCCGGCGAGTTCCAGATCGTGGGGAGCGTCCTCGGGATCGCTCATCCCCCGGGCTATCCCCTCTACTCCATGATCGCGAACCTGGCCAGCCTGGTCCCTGCCGGGGACACCGCCCACCGGATCAGCCTGCTCAGCGTGGTGTTCGCTTCGCTGACTCTGGCGCTGATCGCACGCCTCGTGCGTAGCATGCCTTCCAGCCTACCCGGTTCGCGGGGTGTCGCCTGGGCCGCGCTGCTGGGCGCGGCCGCCCTGGCCTGCAGCCCGACCTTTTGGGTTCAGGCCACCACAGCCAACATCCGCAGCCTGACGGCGCTGTTTACCGCGGCTCTCCTGGTGCTCGCGATCCGCTGCGCCGGTTCGCCGACGCCCAAGCGCCTCGCCTGGCTGCTCTTCTTCTTTGGCCTGGCCGCCGGGCACCACAGCTCGCTCATTCTGTTGGGCCTGCCTATCGCCGCCTACCTGCTTGTGTCCACCCACGGCGCTCTCAAGCAGGTGCGCTGGATACGACCGCTCATCGCTCTGGCCGCGTCGCTGCTGGTGCTCCTGTATCTGCCGATCCGCAGCGCCATGGCGCCCGCCTTTGACCCCGTACCCGTCACCAGCGTCGCTCGTTTCCTCGACCATGTGCTGGCCCTCGGGTTTCGCGGAGATATGCTGTACCTGGACTCTCTCGCGTCCCTCTGGGAACGCTGCCTCGTCTATGTCGAGATCCTGCGCCTCCAGTTCGGCGGGTGGCTACCGGTCGCCATGCTCCTCGGCCTGGCCGGCGTGCTCTGGCGCAACTGGCGCCTCGGCGTGCTACTGGGGGGCGTCTGGCTCGTCAACGCGCTCTCGGCCATCACCTATCGCGCCCCTCAGACGGTCGAGTATCTCATCCCCTCGTATGTGGCGATGGCGGCCTCCCTGGGCTGCGGCCTTCGGCTGGTCGTAGAGCGGCTCCCCAACCTGAGGCGCACCGGGCTGATGCTCTCCCTGGTGAGCGTGCTGCTGGTCCGCCAGGTGGCACTTCTTTGGCCCGATATGCTCCTGCAGCACAGCGATACCTCAACGCGCGCATCGGCCGAGGCGATCCTGCGCCAGGCGCCCGAGGGCGCCATCATCCTGAGTAACTGGCACAGCGTGACGCCCCTTCTCTACCTGCAAATCGTCGAGGGCGTCCGGCCCGATGTCCAGGTGGAGTACGTCTACCCGGAGGGAGCGCAAAGCAACGCCGAGACATGGCTGGCGCGCGTCCAGGACGCCGTGGATATGCGCCCGGTCCTGGTGACGAACCGGTACTATGAGTACGAAGGCTCCGGGCTCGTCTTTGAGCCCCTTGCCACGGCCTGGCTCGCCAGCACCCGTCCGTCCGAGCGACCGCCCGACGCCGCCAAACGCATTGGCCAGGTCCTGGGCGATCGCATACGGATCGATGCGGTCACGGCGCCGGACGCCAGCCATCCCGGCCGGGCCCTGAATGTGCATCTATACTGGCGCCCGCTCGTCCGTCTTGATCGCGACTATGCGGTCTCCATCCAGATGGTGGGTCCGGAGGGTGTCGTGGGCCAGGCAGATCGCTCTCAGACCACCAGCACCTACCCGCCCGGCCAGATGCGTGCCGAATCCTACAGCCTGCCGTTGCTCCTGCAGACCCAGCCGGGCACCTACCAGCTCATCGTCGGCTACTATACCAAGACGGCCGACAGCTGGGAGCGGCTCACGACGGAGGGGGGAGAGGACCACGTTCTGCTGGGCGAAGTCACCGTACGCCCAAGCAACCGCACAGTGGCGACGGAGCGCCCGATGGACGTGCACTTTCAGGGGGGGTATGCCCTTCGGGGATACGACGTGGATCGCACCGTCGCAAAGTGGACACGAATCTATGTGCACTGGGTGCGCTCTGTCGAGACGCCTGGAACCCCCACGACTGTGGTCGCTCTCGATGACAGAGGAGAGGTCGTGGCCGAGGCCCACCTTCCCGCGCTCTCCAGTGGAGATACCGCCACAGCGGTGCTGGACATACCGGGGGAGCCCGAGGCGCTGCGGCTCGCTCTCCAGCGAGATGAGCAGACCCTGCGCCCACTCACTGTCTTCCGGCTGCAAGGGAAGGCCACGCTGGCTCTGAGGCTGCCCGCCGGCCCTCAGCACTATGTTCCCCTGGGCGGGCATTTCGCCTACGTGGGAAGTCGTGCGCCGGAGCAGGCGGCCGAGCCGGGCCAGCCCCTGAGTGTGCGCCCGCAGCTCTGCGCCCTGCACCCCCTCTCACAGGACTACAGTCTGTCCGTCGGGATCGCGGCGAGCGATGGCCGGTGGGAGGCCAAGGCCGATGGCACGCCCGCCCTCGGCGGCATTCCTACCCTCAAGTGGCTCACCGGCTGGGAGGTCACGTCGCTCTATGCGCCGGTCGTGCCTGAGGATGCCGGGCCGGGGCAAGCCCAGGTGACGCTGGAGGCCTATGACGCGTTCACGCTTAGCCCTCTGGCGGTGCTGGACGAGCGCCTGGCGCGCGAAGGCCAGGGGACCTATCT
Organism: Chloroflexota bacterium; assembly: GCA_012719135.1. Lineage (GTDB taxonomy): Bacteria > Chloroflexota > Anaerolineae > UBA1429 > UBA1429 > JAAYED01. The sequence continues at coordinate 1,979 of JAAYAW010000055.1, read as the reverse complement.
GGTGATCGGCTCTGTGGAGATCCGCTGAGTAGCCAGCCGCCTGGCACCGGCTGGCAGGGCTGCGCGCGAGCAGAGCGCCGCAGGGGCCACGTGGCGGTGGGCATTACGCGCCCGAGCCGATCACGAGCGCGTTTGTCCCGATGGGATCGACGTGCGCTGGCATCGCTGCCGTGAACGTGCCCGCGGCGTTCCATCGTTGGGCTCACCACACCGCACCGTATTCAGGTGTCCACCCCGTCTCCACGCACTCGCCGAAGAGGCCGTGAGTCGCCCCGGCGGCCCGGCAGGCGCGCCACGTGAACCATGGTGACGGGGCGTCGCGATCTGAATGGATCGGTACTACGCTCGCATCACAGCGCTGTCCGGCCGGGCTCCTGCGAGGAGCCCGGCCGGACAGCCTTCTACCCAATGCGTCTACTGCCGGTCCTGGTAGATCAGTTCGCCCTCGGCATACACGGCCACCGGGTAGCTCTCGAGGCTGAACGGATCCCCATTCCAGCAAACGAGCGAGGCCCACTTGTCGGGCTCCAGCGTACCCAGCACATCGTCGATCCGCAGGATCTCGGCGTTGCTCCGTGTGATGATCTCCAGCGCCTGCTGCTTGCTGAGCCCGGCGCGCAGGAACCAGCGCAGGGTGAGCAACAGAGAACGCTGCAGGATCACGGGGTGATCCGTCATCAGTCCAAAGGTGACGCCGGAAGCGATCAGGTACTCGATGTTGCGCCAGTGGTCGTGCCGCAGCTCGACTTTGGAGGCCAGCGTGTCCATCGGGCCATAGATGACGGGGATGCCGCGCGCCTTCAGCTCGGTATAGATGCCCTCAGAGTGCACATCACAGGTATGCTCTACGGTGATATCCAGGTTGAACTCATCGACAAACCGCAGCACCGTGGCCACGTCATCTTCCTTGTGGACGTGGACGCGCAGCCGCTGCTCGCGCTTGAGGACCTGGCGCAGCACCGCCTCCTCCGCGCTGTAGCTCACGCTCGCGTCCCCGGCGTCCTCCTTGGCAATCTTTTGCCGGACGTCGTACAGCTTGCCCCGAAGGATCGCTCCGGCACCCATGCGCGTCCAGGGGCGCACGCCCTTCCACTCGCGCACGTGCATGGGGTTGAACCCAAACGCCGCCTTGATGCCCGCTCGGCGGATCAGCGCGGCGTTCGTGTGCACGCCATAGTTGCGGATTACCGCCGTGTCGCCGCCGATGATATTGCCGCTCCCGGGAAGCACGCACGAGTACAACACGCCGCACTCGACGGAATCCGCAAAGCTGGCGTCATCCATCTGGATCGAATCCAGCACGTCCGCATGCGCCAGCATCGCGTCCATGTGGTCGTTCCCCTCGGCCTCTCCACTGGGTTCACCGGCGCGGAAAAGGCCGATATGGCAATGGGCATCGATGATGGCGGGCGTCACCACCTCATACTCGGCCAGCACATCGGCCTGAGCCGGGCCCACCGAGCTGAGCTCCGCTCCTTCCCACGCCACAGCGGCGTCTTCCAGAACCTCACGGCCGGTGTACACGATTTTGCCATGGATTGCAGGCATCACAGCCCTCCTCTGGGTTTGAGTTCTAACCCACCTATTGTAGCCCGATGGCGCCAGGATCGAAACGTTTGGAGCTGGCAGGGAAACCCTTGCGAACGCTGGCCCCACCGTATATGATGCGTAAAGCCGTTGCATCTGCAGCCAACCGGTTTCCCTGGAGGTGACAAAGCGACGATGGCCACCGTTCATGTTTCACGCCGCACCATTACGTTGTTCCTGACACTACTGACGGCCATCGTGCTGCTCCCCGGGCTCGCAATCGATCTACTCCCGCATGCCCTGGAGATCACGTCCCCTCAGAACGCCCTGACGCTCATGAGCCTGGACCGCGAGTTCAACATCCCTACGTCGCTATCGGCGGGGCTGCTCTTTGCGGCTTCTTTCCTGCTCGTTCTGATCTCCCGCGCCGAGCACTCGCGTGGAGCGCAGGA
>JAAYAW010000054.1 GCA_012719135.1 Chloroflexota bacterium | reverse complement strand
TCCGCAGCTCAGTCGAGGATATTATCGACGACTATCTTGATGGGGCGCGCAAGTGCCCCGACCGGGTCCTGGCTGCGTTGCTGCGGGCGGAGGCGCAGCTTGCCCGCTCGGTCTTGCTCGCGGCTGGCCTTCCGGTTCGCATGGCCGATGACCTGGTGACGGGGGGCGACGATGGGAGGCCATGAGACGCACAACGCCGCTGAGCCGTACCCCGCAATGCTTGTCAGCGCCCTGACGCTCAAGGAGGGGCTCGCCGACGCGCGCGCCGGCAACCGCGCGGACGGCACCCTGCGCTTCTACCGCCATAAGCTGGTCTCTTTCTCGACTTTTGTGCAGGAGCAAGGAGTCGATCAGGTGGCGGACCTTGCCCCGCGTCACATCCGCATGTTCATGGATGCCCTCGCCGATGGCCACACGCCGGGCGGGTCACACGCCTATTGGCGGGCGGTCCGGGCCTTCGTTCGGTTCCTTGTTCGCGAGGGCGCCCTGGAGCGTGATCCCCTGCGCAGCGTCCGACCACCCAAGGTCGATGAGGAGTTGCTCGAGCCCGTCGAGCCCGAGGTCGTGCAGGCGCTACTCGCCACCTGCGACCGATCCCTGGTGGGGCTGCGCGACGCCGCCGCGCTGATGGTGCTCCTCGATTCGGGGTTGCGCGCGGGGGAGTTGATTGCCCTCAACATCGACGACGTCGATCTCCAGTCCGGCGCCATCATCGTGCGTCACTCCAAATCGCGGCGACCCCGCACGGTGTTTGTCGGTCGCAAGACACGCAACGCCCTTCGCGCCTATCGTCGCGTGCGACCCAGCGCAGCGCCTGACGATCCGCTCTTTGTGGCTCAACGGCATGGCCAAGAGTTGGGCCGGCTCTCCTACACGGCTCTGAGGGATGCGGTCCGACGGCGCGCCTCACGTGCGGGCGTGCCGGCGCCGACGCTTCATAGTTTTCGGCGGGGGTTCGCGATCAACATGCTCCGGTCGGGCGCGGATATCGTATCGCTGTCGCGCCTCATGGGCCACGGGAGCTTGCCCATCGTCATGTGCTACCTCCGACAGGAGCGTGGGGACTTGGTCGGCGTTCACGCCGCTCGCTCACCCGTTGACGCTCTCGTCCGGGCTTCTGGTCGGCCGTCCGAATGGGCTCGGGGCACATGCGCTTCTCGCCCGATTGGGGGCAACGCCCATGGGCGGCAACGAGTTTCTCGACTCCATCATCGCCGAACTCCGTGCTCGTGGGCTGCTGAGCTCGGACAGGCCCAACCGCCGGGGCGACTACAAGGCGCGATGCCCATTTCCGGGCCACGAGGATAGGACCCCGAGTTTTCATGTTGGGCCTAGGGGTTACCGCTGCTTCGGTTGCGACAGAAAGGGCGGGCTCCGGTCACTCGCGCGAGAGCTGGGACTCACGGTAGACCGGCCCGTGTCCAGCGGCTACTCCCTCGAGGAGTTCGCTGCTGACAAGCGGCTGCCGGTCGGCTTCCTTAAGCACGAGGGCCTTCAGGATGGCCGCTGGCGGGGCAAGGCAGCTGTGGCCATGTCCTACCGCGATGAGGCCGGCCACACCATCGCTGTCCGCTACCGGATCGCCCGGTCCGGTGATCGCTTCCGATGGCGTCACGGTGATCGGCCAAAGGGTCTCCTCTTCGGGCTCGATCGCATCAAGCAGCTACGCGAGGCGGGGTGGGTCCTCATTGTCGAGGGCGAGAGTGACACCCTGACCGCCTGGCTGCACGATGTCCCGGCCCTCGGGGTCCCTGGCGCCGCGATGTGGGCCGACCACGCCGTGCAACACCTGGAGGGCATCAAGGTATACGCATGGCGAGAACCCGACCAGGACGGAGAGGTGTTGGTCGGAGCGATCAAGCGGTCGCTCCCAAGGGCGATGGTTATGTCGCCACCAGACGGCATCAAGGACCTTGCCGATGCCCACTGCGCGGGGCGCGACGTGCGCGCCCTCATCGAGGAGATGCGGGCATTGGCGCAGCCCATCGCCGATCACGACGAGGAGCCCAAGCTGCCCACAATCGTCACCACAGCGCGGCCGCTGCGGGACCAAACGGACGACGCCTTGCGGGCTCTGCAGGCGGCCAAT
>JAAYAW010000053.1 GCA_012719135.1 Chloroflexota bacterium | reverse complement strand
GGGTAGCTCTGCCGTCCCTGTTCGTGCCGGTCTTCTGCTACCGGAAAGGGGGGCTCCCAATGGCCGAGTTGCTCTTTATCAGCGGATCATTCGGTTTGGGGCACGTGTTTCGTGACCTCGCCATCGCCAACGAAATCCGTCGTCTCCGGCCCGATACGCGCATCTCGTGGATGGCTGGGGACCGAGCACGCCAGGTGCTCGCCGACGCCGGCGAGATACTCCTCCCCGAAGCCGCGCAGTACGCCTCTGACAGCGACCCCGCAGAAGCCATCGCCCAGAACATGCACGCCAATCTCGTCCAGTATGCCCTCCAGGCACGCCAGTCGTGGCTCCAGAATGTGTGGCTCTTTCGCCTGGCGGCCGCTGACCTTGCCATCGTCCACGGCGGGGGCTCGATCACGCTCGAACTTACGGCGCTGCGCACGCCGTTCCTCTTTTTCCCCGTGGAAGGGCACAGCGAACAGGAGGTCTCGGTGGCCACGCGCATCGCGCGCCACGGTGCCGGAGTCCGCATGGTCTACTCGCAGACCACGCCGGAAGTGCTGGCGGAAGCCGCCCGCGCCCAGATGGGACGAGAGGCGACCTATCCCCCGATCCCTACCGACGGGGCGCGCGTCGCAGCCGAGCTGATCGTTCAACAACTTGCTGCGTGATGCGGCCCCGCACGCTACTAGGGCCGTCGGCGAGCAGGCAGGCCTGACAATGCACGACGCGACTCCGGATGACTGGAGTCGCGTCGGTGTGTCGGCGCTGGGCGCCCTAGGTGGAGATGGCGGGAATCGAACCCGCGTCCAGAAAGTTCGACCAGAGATATACTACAGGCATAGTCGGTCATTGATTTCTCGTAGTCCGGCCCTCGCCCGACAAAGGCTCCGGACTACCAGCCGATGCATCTTTGGGCAACGGTATCGGCGTCGCGCCACCCGCATCCCGAATTAGTCGACGCCCGTTCTCCGGCTCTCGGGCAAAGCCAGGAGGCGGACGCGGCCGACTCTGTCGGCCGGTGGCTTATGATGACCGCTTACGCGGCGAGTGCATAAGCCGGAGCGTAAGTGTTGTTGGCACTTGTCATTTTGCCCCTGATTAGCGAGGGTGAGGCACCTCGGCCTGCAATCGCTGACCAGCCCTCCCTGTCGAAGCCTGTCATCCCCAGACAGGAATATTGTACCACACGTAGACGCGAATTGCCAGAACAGAGCGATCGGCGATCAGCAGTCAGCTGTCGGCAGCGCGTCGCGAAACCGCGACCACAGACATGCTTGTCTGAACAAGGAACACCGGTGACCGACCCATGCGACCTCATATGCCCAGCACCAGGCGCGCGATGGTAAAGTAGATCAGCAGGCCGGTCACGTCGATGATGGTAGTGAGGAGCGGTCCCGACACCAGGGCGGGGTCCTGGCCGATGCGCACCGCAAATAGGGGCAAGACCGCGCCGAGGAGGTTCGCCCACGTAATGACTGCCCCGACGCTGAGACCTACGGTGAGTGCCACGAGGCCGGGGCTCCACACGAGCGCGATGACATAGGCGCAGATGCCCAGCACGAGACCAAGGACCAAACCGGCGCGGGACTCGCGCGCCAGCACCTTCAGGGCATCACCCAGGGTGATATCGCCCACAGCCAGGGCGCGGATGACGTTGGCGATGGTCTGCGAGCCGGCGTTTCCGCCCGCATCCATGAGCATGGGTATAAAGAAAGCCAGAATGATCACCTCCTGGAGCTGCTCCTCATAGAGGCTCATGATAGTGCCGGCGAGGGCAGTCGTGACCAGCAGCAGGACGAGCCACCCTAGGCGAGCGCGGATGGCTGACCAGATGCTCGAGCCTAGATAGGAGGCCCCCAGCGGCTCCGATCCGCCGAT
>JAAYAW010000052.1 GCA_012719135.1 Chloroflexota bacterium | reverse complement strand
CGCAGCTGTGAGCGGTTCGTCTCCGAGGGACGGTATGTCGTGAGATCCACGGCGAGGGGAACGGTTGCGCCTTTGCCCGTGTGGAACTGACGCGTCGCACTTGGCGAGTATCCGATGATCCTTTGAACGGCAGGCAGTCGCGCCAGTGTTCGGGTGAGGTGCAAGGTCTTGGCGTCGACGAGGAGATTATGTGCCTGCCAGATCATGGGCAGGCGGGCCTGTTGTGCGGCGAGGGTTCCCCAGGCAAAGGCACGCGAGCTGTTCGCAAACAGCACGTCCGCGCCCAGCTGCCGAGAGAGCTTGGCCACGCGACGCGATAGAGAGCCAAGCTCGCGCGCAAAGGCCAGCACGTCGAGCGCGCCTTTGGTCAGGAGGCCGTACTGCGCCATAGGCATCACATGAACCAGGCCGCCCGCGCGCTCGACCTCATCTGAAAGAGGCCCTAGCCCCGGCACGACGACATGCCGCTCCCAGCCCGAGAAGGCGGGCATCAGATCCAGGAGCATCCGCTGGCCGCCCTTTATCTCCGTCAGGACCTCCAGAAACAGGATCGAGGGCACTACCACCAGCCCTCCATGAGAGCATCCACTCGGGTGAAGCGTTCTTCCCAGCTGTTGGCAGCGGCAAACCTCAGGGCGGACTCACGTTCGCTTGGCCCCCACTCCAGGGCGCGATCGAGGGCTTGGCTGAACGATGCCGAGTCCGTGGCTCTGAGTACCGGCAGCGACCGGGCGTACTCGGCGGTAACGCTGGAGTGGATGGATGGAAGCCCGCACGCCGCGTACTCGTACAGCTTGAGCGAGCGGATGTTGTGCGTTGACGGCGTATCTCTAAAGGGCAAGAGCCCGACGTCCGCGTGTTTGAGGTAGCCAGGGATCTCCTCGGGGAGGCGGGCGCCCAGGATCCGCACGTTGCCCAGTTCGCGCAGAGGGCCGATTTCGATCAGCGGCTCTCCAATGAGCACAAAGGCAATATCGGGCCTTGCTGCTGCCACCGCACTCAGCAGGACGACGTCGAACCAGTAGTTGATGCTGCCGACGTATACGGCAATGGGACCTTGCAGATCCTCGTACTCTGGCGGCTTTGGATGCTCGCCGGCGAAACGCGCCAGGTCCACGCCGTTAGGCATATAGTGCGTGCGGCCGGGGGCAGCTTGCGAGAGCCGATCGAGAGAATCAGGTGGGACAACCAACACCGCGTCGGCGCGCTTCGCGATCTCGTTCTCAATGCCAGCGACCAATGCGGGGATGCCTTCGCGCACGGCGTGGTTGTCGGCAGCACGGTAGACGAACCGATCATAGCCCGGCTCGCGAGCGAGCCAGGGATAGGCTTGAGGATTGCTGATCCAGAGCAGGTCGGCCTGTAGAAAGCCGCTGCGCGCCAGCACGGAACGGATAGGCGGCATACACAGACGGGAGCCTTTCCACGCCAGTTCCGCCGCGCCCAACGGACCGAGGTCGCGGAAGGGGAGCAGCTTGAACGGGGTGTACTCCCAGACACCATCGTCATGCCGAATTCCACCCGCCCGCCATATCGGGTACTTGCGGCGCAACTCGGGCCGGTTACCCACCAGGTTCCAAACGTGAAACTCACCCCCGAGCCAGCCAACCTCCCACCCTAGCTGCAGAAAGTGCCGGGCATAGTAGTGGCTGCCAACCCTATTCGGTGTGTGCCACGTCAGATACTCGGCGAAAAGCACCTTCACGGCTGCCGCTCCTGCTGGAACACCTGCTCGACGAGTTCAAGCAGCGCGGTCTTGTTGGCTTCAGCGGATAGCGTGCGTGCCGCTGCGTCGGCATGCGCTTTGTAGGCGTTGATTGCATCGTGGTCCAGGCGCACGAGTGCGGATGCCAGGCGTTGCGCGCTGTAATCCGAGGCCACGACTCCCAGGTCGAACTGATGCACGAGCGAGGCCATCTCGGGCGAAGGGCCGACCGCTACGGCCAGACGCGCCTGGACAAACTCAAAGAACTTGTTCGGCAGGGCGTGAAGGTAGGAGAAACTCGTCGGCGGAAGCAAAAAGACGCCAATGTCGTACCCGTGCGTCCGCGAAATGATCTCATCCGCCGGCATGGGCTCGCAGACCGTGATCCGCGTATCCTTCTCGGCCAGCCGACGTAAACGGGAAATGTATGCCTCGTCCCCGGGAACGAGGTACATGTCGAGAGAGAATCTCCCGTCCAGGTAGGCCATGAGCGCCATGGTTTCCTCAATCCGCCGCGACGTACTGGCGAGCCCATGGTACACCATCCGAATTGGCTCGCCGTTCTTGCGGTAGACGGGGCAGAGGTCCGCATGCTCCGGTGCGTTGGTGATAACGAGGGGACGAATGCCGGTATCGCAATCGTATTGCTCGGCGAGTCCCTGGCACACAGTCATCACGGCGTCCGTCCGGGGAAAGAGCCTCTGGCATAGCCACGCGTTGTACGGGTTCCTCAGGTAGCGCCAACTCAGGCGATCTTCATACCGTCGCGGGTAGTATTCGTGAGCGTCCAGGACAACGGGGCGTCCCTTGGCGACCGACAGAGCCAGCGGAAGCGGTTCAAGGTCGTTGGCGACGAACAGGTCCGCGTCCAGCGCCTCGAGCCTCGCCAGGACCTCTCTGCCAAAGCGATCGACCATCGGGCGACTATCTTCCAGTTTGAGGAGCATCTGTGCCACCGTTACGGCCCGGCCCACGACGGATCTGGGCAGAATTGAGGCGGGCACGAAATCGACACCGGGCACGTTGGGCGATGCGCCACCAATGGCCGTCACCCGGTGCCGCTCCGCGAGGAAGCGTATCTGCCGGTTCACCCGTTGGTCCCTGGCAAGATCCGTGAAAGACAGGATAGCGATATGCAACTCCGCCTCCTTGGCTCGGCAATCATCATGCGGAGGTGGGTAGCGGCGCTCTGGCGCCGTGCCCGTCAACGACGACCGAGCACGCGACGCACTCTATCGATCAGCGCCGCTCCCTGGACCCTTGCGATGCGGCCCAAGCGCTCGACGTCATCCTTTGTGAATACGAATAGCGCTCTCCACGTGATTCCGAACGACGTTGTGTAGTAGATGGTCTTGATCAGGGTGCTCACGGTCGTGGCGATGGATGAGGCCATGGCTGCGCCCAGTATCCCGAAGGCGGGGATCAACACAAAATCCAGGGCGATCGTCACAGCCATCTGCACCGCGGCGATGCGTGCGTTGATCTGGGGGCGGCCCCTTCCGGCGATGTCGCTGCTGAGTACCCTGGAAAGGCTGTGGAACACAGTGCTGGGCACCAGAGCGGCAAAGACGAGCGCCGCACTCTCAAAGGCCTCGCCGTATATCAATCGAACAAAGAGGCGAGCGCCCAATGCCGCCAGGAGAGAGAGAACGAGCGTTACGAGGAATACGTGCCTGGCGACGATGGGCGTTAGCTCCTGACGCAGATGCTCGGAGCCCTCCAGTTCCGAAATCCGTGGAAGCATCACGGTGCTGGCCGAGGAGGACACGATCGAGAGCCTCTCTGCGAGCCCCACGGCCAGGGTATAGATGCCAGCTTCCGCCGGATTCCGGTACAGGTTCACCAGAAACAGGTCGGCATGGTTGGTGAGGAAGGTGATCACATTGGAGAGGTGCGCTCGCAAACCGTACGACAGCACCTTGCGCACATAGTCTCCACCCACCCAGATGCGCAGGCGACCCGTGAGGCGTGGCCGCAGCTTGAGCGTGTAGATGGTGGCCAATATGCCCGCCAGGTGGCCTGTGGAAAAGCCCACCAGGGCGCCGGCCACGCCCAGGTTCAGGACGCACACCAGCAGAATCGTGATGGCCAGCGTGCATGCCTGAGAGGTTACCGCAATCAGGTTGTACGTACCAAAGTCCTGTAGTCCCTGGATGATCGAAAGCAGATACAGGTTTCCGAGCGCGAAAGGGATGTAGAGAAGGCTTATGCGGAGCAGATGGACGGGCACTGCGGGGAAGAGCGTATCCGATGCGAAGGCGGTGACGGCCAAGGACAGCGCTATGGCCAGGGCGCTGAGCATGATGCTCATGCGGATGGCGTTGCCGGCAACCTGCCGTGGGCTAAAGTCGCCCCGTGCCACATAGTAGACCGTCGCCGGGGCGATGCCGAGGTTCACCAGCGTGGTGGCTGTGCTCGGCAGGAGCAGGGCGACACCGTATATCCCCTTGCCTTCGGGCCCGAGAACGCGGGCGAGCAACACCGAGCTGACAAAGGCGATGCCCATAGCTACCGCCTGGCGCAGCATGGTGATCCCGCTGGCCGTACCGACCTGTCTGAGGTTCAGCGCCGCGCTAGGCCTAGTGGACATGCCGCCGCCCTTGCGTGCGTGTGCGAATCGGCCAGCCATCGCGCCGGCACCAAAGCCCCAGTTCTGCATGGGGATGCTGACGGCGGGGCGCGCAGCGCGGTGCATGCTGCTGAGCAGTGGCCAGGCGCCCGCGAGGTGTGCAACCGATCCTGGTCCGTATCCCGGGCCCGAGGTCGGTTCGACTCCTCATGCCACCTCCAGGCGGCGTTTCTCGGTGCTCTCCCTCAGCAACGCGATGAGATCCGCGGCAAACAGCGGGAACTGGGTGTTTGCATCCACCAGGTCGCGCCAGCGGGCAACGCTGGCATCCGACAGCATCCCACGAGTCTCCGGCCCCTGCCGGAGCAACCTTGTCAGCGCGGCTGCGATTGTGTCAGGGGAAGCTGCCGGATCGAGCAGGCACCCATTGGTGTCATCCACCAGTTCGGGGACCCCGCCGACCCCCGTTGCCAGAATCGGCACCCCAAAGCTCATGGCCTCCATGATCGTCACTGGGAGCCCTTCCGCGATACTGCATGATACAAAAAGATCGACCGCATGCCCTCCATAGTAGTCGATAACCTGCGAATGACAGAGTTGGCCGGTGAAGCATGCCCGGACGTGCGACGGCAGCTGCAAAGCCAGCTGCTGGATACGGTCAAGATCGGGGCCGGAACCGATGTGCGTCCACTCGATGGGGTCCTGGCACAGGCGGAGGGCCTCTATCAGGAGATCCAGGCGCTTTTCCGAACGCACATAGGCGCAGGAGAGGATTCGGCCTACGCCGTCAGTGGATTGGACCGCACGCCCTGCCGGCGACGGGACTCCCAGACGAGATAAGTGAACCTTGTGAGCGAGATCAGGGTAACGCCTGTGAAGGTGGAGACGACCGTGGTTCGATATCGCATACAGCCGGTCGAGCCTCGTGATCGTCTCGTGTTGCAGCGGGAGATAGGGTGGGTTGCGACGATCCTCGTACAGATCGCCTCCATGGGCCCTGGCAACGAGGGTAGCACTTGGAAGAGCCAGGGCAGCCGCCAGAGCCTCTGCGCCCAACCAGTAGCTGTACACCAGGCAGTCCTCGGACAGTGGGAGCGGATAGGCGCCCCGCAACACGCGACCGATCAGGATGGCGCGGGCAACGTACCTCGTGAGCTTTCGTGCGGAATCGGCCCCTGCTGTGAGGGCCCGCGGCAGATCGGCGGCAAACAGCCGAAAGGCTTGTGCGTTTAGTAGTCTCCCCATCCGCGAGGACACGGTGAGATCCGCGTCGGCTGCACTGATCGCGAGGGCGATATCTGTGCGCAGTGAGCAGCCCGGCGGAAGGATGGGCGCTGGACGGGCGTTCGCCGGGTCGAGACCGGTTGGGACAACGTCCACATGGTCGAACGCCCTGGCCAGATAGGGTAGCTCTGCTTCGAGAAACTCCTCCCCGGGGGGATACGGGTATCTGTGGGTTAGCAGGAGCAGCCTAGCCATCGAGCCTCAGATCGGCCGGAGGCCCGTTCCGCCGGGCCGTCTGCCCGTCGCCCAGGCGAACGTAGCGAACCCCTTCTAGAGCATTAGGCAGGATGTTGCGACAGTCGACCAGGATCGGGATCCGAAGAGCCCGGACGAGCTCTGACCACGGCGCAAGCCGGTATGCTTCATGCGCAACCATGAGCACCGCACAGTCGGCTCCCTTCAGGGCTGTGGCCAGAGGAAGGTCGAGGTGCGGGACACAGGGATCCTGAACGCGGACGTGCGCGCCGAGCTCTTCCAGCCGCTGAACCAGGGCCGCCGAGGGAGTGTTCCTCGTATCATCCGAGTCCTCCTTGTAGGCGTACCCGAGGATGGCTATCTCCGCGCCGACGATATCGCGATCGGACTCTGCCAGCGTGCGCGTGATCAGCGCAGCCACGTGGTGTGGCATTCCATCATTGACGGCGCGAGCGGTGGGGAGCAGCCGCGCCCTCGTGCCCTCGCTAACGTGAGTAAGAAGAAGCCACGGATCTTTGGGGATGCAGTGCCCGCCCACGCCGGGCCCCGGCATGTGAACCTGCCGCCCAGGCACCTTGTTGATGAGCTCGCGCACTTGCCAGACATCGGTACCCAGGTCCTCACAGATGAGCGCCAACTCATTGGCGAATGCGATCTGTACATCTCGATAGGCATTCTCGGCCGTCTTGACCGTCTCCGCTGTGAGGGCGTCCACTCCCTCCAAAGGCGCGTGCACAAAGTGCTCGTAAAAGGCCACCGCCAGGTCTCTGGCGTTGGCAGTCATGCCGCCGACCACTCTGGGCATCTCCCGGATGTTGCGCAACAGGCGGCCTGGAGTGAGGCGCTCCGGGCAGTGGACCAGGTGCAGCTCTGCGCCAGCCGCGCGCAGGGCGGGTTCCACCACGCGCTCCATTGTGCCGGGCGCAATGGTGGATTCCACGATGACCAGGGCGTGTGCCGGGCAGTGCGCCGCGAGGCCATGCAGCACCGCACGCAGCGCGTCATAGCTCGGCCGGTTCGAGATCGGGTCCACGGGTGTCTCGACGGCGATCAAGACGATGTCGGCCTCACGACACTCGGCATAGTCCGTGCTTGCCTTCAGCCTTCCCGCAGTCACCATCTGTGTCAAAAGCTCGGATAGCCCCGGCTCCGCACCTCCGATTGGGTTGAGGCCCGCGGAGATCGATCGGACTCGATCGGCCCTGACGTCCAAACCGGTGACCATGTACCCGGCCTCGGCGACGAGCGTGGCCACGGGCAGGCCCACGTAGCCGAGCCCGATCACCACAACGCGTGCTGTTCGCTTGCTGATTCGTTCAGAGAGGTCTAGTTGCATCTCTCCCCCACCGTGCAGTAGCGTACCGAGACGGGCTCGTGAGTCTCACCGGAGCGCAAGAGCGCCATGGCCACTGTCAGGGCATCGAGTCCATCCTGGCCGCTAACCGGGACCGGTGTGCCATCCAGCAGCGAACGCGCAAAGGCCTCAAGCTCAAGCTTGAGGGGTTCCGCTCTGCGCAGGGGATACCGGATCATCTTGCCCTCGCTGACGCCTTTGATCAGGGCCATCCGGTCCCACTCGACCGCTTCGGCGTCGCTGTTTTCGAAAAAGTAGAGATCCTGCGTCAGGTAGTCGACGAGGAACATGCCGCCCTCACCCGTCACCGTCAGTTCGCGCACCTTGCTGGGCGTCAGCCAGTTGATATCGATCAGCCCGACCGTGCCATCTGCATGCCGGAGGGTGCCAACGACCATATCCTCGTGGCCGGCATGCAGTCTTCTGGCGATCTCGCAGTAGACGCGCGTGATCGGTTGGCCGGTCAGATGGCGAGCGATGTCCAGATCATGGGTAGCCAGGTCCACGATGACCCCTACGTCGCGTATGCGGTTGGGAAAGGGCCCCAGGCGACGGCTCTTGACCTGATAGATTCGACCCATCTCACCATCCTGCAGATGGCCGGTGAGAGTCTGGATGGCGGGGTCAAAGCGGACGATGTGCCCGACCATCAGTTGCCGTCCCACTCTGCGGGCCGTCTCGATCAGAGACATGGCCTCGGCCTCGGTTGCAGCGATGGGCTTCTCCACGATCACATGGCAGCCCGCCTCCAGTGCCAGAGTCCCTACCGACAAGTGCGCGGTGGTCGGCACGACGACCGAGACGATATCAGGCTTTTCGGTTGCGAGCATCGCCGATATGTCAGTATAGGCGTGGCATCCGTGAAGCTCGCCTAATGACTCGGCTTGGGCGGCGGATTCGTCAGCTACGGCGACGAGGTGCGTCTCAGGAAGCTCGCGATAGACGCGCGCATGGTTCCTGCCCATCGATCCTACGCCGATCACGGCCGCCTTGAGATCAGCCATCCACAGGCTCCCTTCGCTGGGCCTGGCTCCAGATTTGCAGCGGGATCTCTACGGCCGAAGAACAGCCGGGGCACAGGGCCACCACCGGATCTGAGAGAAGCGGTGGCCCTTCCAGCCGGCCTCCACAGGCGCACACAAAGCCAATGAGTCGAGCCGGATTCCCCACGACGAGCCCGTATTCTGGGACATCGTGGATCACCACCGACCCGGCGCCGATCATCGCCCAGCGTCCGATCGTCACCCCGCATACGATGGTGGCATTGGCGCCGATGCTCGCTCCTCTCTGAACCAGGGTCGGTGTGAGTTCCCAGTCCTCAGCCGCACGACTGGAGCCGTCGGGGTTGATGGCGCGGGGAAGGCGGTCGTTGGTGAACACGGCGTTCGGCCCGCAAAAGACCCCGTCCTCCAGAGTGACGCCATGGTACACGCTAACCCCATTCTGGAGCTTGACGTGCGCGCCGATCGAGACATTGGAGTCTATATAGACGCCCTTGCCCAGTGTGCAACCCGGGCCTACACGTGCACCTGAGCAGACCTGAGCCTGGTGCCAGATGCGAGTGCCTTCGCCGACTGTTGCATCTGGTGAGACATCGGCTGATGAGTGTACCTCGATCACCTGTAGCCAATTCCTCTGCTGCGAGGCGGTCCGCAGCCGCGCGTTGTGTCTGCGGTTATACGCCCATTTCCGGCGTGTGTCCAGAAGGCTGCCGTGTCATGCTCCTTGTGCCGAGCAGGAGCGTGACGCACAACACACAAGCGGTTGCCCACGCCGCTAGGCGTGCTATCATACAAGCGCCACACGGAATGGACTCGTGCTTGCGTGCCAGGGAGGAGGGTGAATGACTGTCAGCGCCCGTGTTCAGAGCCTGCGCCAGGAGAGCCTGGACGCCGTCCCTTGCATTTCCACTGAGCGCGCTCAGCTGGTTACTCGCTGGTACCGGGAGCATGACGGGCTAAAGTCCGAGCCAATGCGCCGGGCAGAGGTCTTTCGCTACCTGATGGAACACATCACGGTCAGAATCCGGCCAGGCGAATTGATTGTCGGAGAGAAGGGACCTCGCCCGAAGGCGGCGCCTACCTATCCGGAGCTGTGCTGTCATTCGCTTGCCGATCTCGACATCCTGGATGCACGGGAAAAGACGGCGTACCGCGTGTCCGCAGAGGACCGGCAAGCCTACGCAGAGAGCGTGATACCGTTCTGGCGCGGCAAGACGATGCGCGAACGGATCTTCCACGAAATGACGGAAGAGTGGCGTGCAGGCTATGAGGCGGGGTTGTTCACGGAATTCATGGAGCAGCGCTCGCCCGGACATACGGTGTTGGACGACAAGTTGTATCGGAGAGGATTGGCCGGGCTTGTTGCCGATGTTCATGCAGCCCTGGAGGCCCTGGACTATGGGCGAGATCCTCTGGCACTGGATCGTGCCGAGGAGCTCAAGGCCATGGCCATCTGCGCCCAGGCCGTCATCGGTCTTGCCGAGCGCTATGCGGAGCAAGCGCGGGTGCAGGCCGCTGATGAGACGGATCCGGAGCGCAGGCGTGAGCTGCTGGATATCGCCGAGGTCTGCGAGCACGTTCCGGCTCACCCCCCGCGGAACCTGCATGAGGCGCTCCAGGCCTACTGGTTTGTGCATCTCGGCGTCACGCTGGAGATGAACCCTTGGGACTCCTTCAGCCCTGGCAAGCTGGACTCGCATCTTTGCCCGTTCTATAAGGCCGGCATCGTCGATGGCTCGCTCACCCGAGAGCGCGCGGAAGAACTGCTCCAGTGTTTTTGGATCAAGTTCAACAACCAGCCCGCCCCGCCAAAGGTCGGCGTGACTGCCGAGGAGAGCGGTACCTATACGGATTTTGCCCAGATCAACCTGGGGGGCGTGCGGCTGGACGGATCCGACGGGGTCAGCGAAGTCACCTATCTGTTGTTGGACGTCGTCGAGGAGATGCGACTGATCCAGCCGAGCGCATCGATCCATGTGAGCAAGCGCAACCCGGACGCGTTCATCCGTCGAGCCGGCCGCATCGTGCGGACGGGGTTTGGCCAGCCATCGATGTTCAACAACGATCTGGTTGTGCAGGAGTTGCTACGCCAGGGCAAGTCGCTGGCGGATGCGCGCCAGGGCGGGACGAGCGGCTGCGTGGAGACTGGCGCCTTTGGCAAGGAGAACTACTGCCTGACGGGCTACCTGAATCTGCCAAAGATACTGGAGCTGGCACTCCATGACGGCTGGGACACCAGGACGTGCAGGCAATTGGGCCCGCATACGGGGCGGGCCGACGAGATAACGACCTACGCCGAGCTCTGGGCGGCATTCGTCAGGCAACTGGGCTACTGGGTGGACGTCAAGGTGCGTGGCAACCAGGTGATCGAGCGCCTGTTCGCCCTGCATATGCCCGCTCCGTTCCTGTCGCTCCTGATCGATGACTGCATCAGCCGGGGACAGGACTATCACGCCGGTGGTGCACGCTACAATACCACGTATATTCAGGGAGTGGGGCTGGGGACCATCACGGACTCACTGGCGGCCATCCGCTCGCTGGTCTACGACGAAGGGGCTCTCTCGCTGCAAGAGCTAACGGACGCGCTAGATGTGGATTTCGCCGGACAGGAGAGACTCCGTCAACGGCTCCTGAACCGGGCCCCGAAGTATGGCAACGATGATGACTATGCCGATGACGTCATGCAGGATGTATTCGAGGCCTACTATGCCGCTGTGGACGGGCGCCCCAACACGCGAGGAGGCACCTACCGCATCAACCTGCTGCCCACGACAGTGCACGTGTACTTTGGCTCGGTAACGGGAGCGTCTCCCGACGGGCGCAGGGCCGGAGCTCCGCTTTCGGAGGGCATCTCACCGGTGCAGGGGGTCGATCGTCGGGGGCCCACCGCAGTAATACGTTCGGCAGCCAAGATGGACCATGTGCGCACCGGGGGTACGCTCCTCAATCAGAAACTCGCTCCTGAGCTCCTGCGCACGGACGAGGGCCTCGACAACCTGGTGCATCTGGTGAGGACGTATTTTGCGCTCGATGGGCACCATATCCAGTTCAATGTGGTGGACGCTGAAACGCTGCGGGCGGCCCAGGCGAATCCTGAGGAGTATCGCAGCCTCATCGTTCGGGTGGCGGGATACAGCGACTACTTTTGTGACCTGGGTCGAGCTCTGCAGGAGGAGATCATCACGCGGACGGAGCACCGTCTCGGGTCGACCTAGTCCGGCTTTGTGGACAACGGCCGGATGCGCGCGGCCATGTACGCACGGCCGGGCATCGGGATCTCCCGCACGTCGCAGAAGGCACCTGCAACCGGGGTGATCGTCATGGCCCAGGTGTCGATCCAGTCCAGCTCAAAGGGAACGCCCGATGGAAGGCCAAAGCCCCAGGCGACCGGCTGGTGTGGGCCAAAGTAAAGCAATCGATAGTCGCCGCAGGCACCTCCTGCCACTCGCGTCCAGACCCACTCGCGCTCCAGCGGGGTCAGTGGCCCCGGGCCCTGCTCCATGATCTCTCGCAGAAAGCCGATGCGCCGCCAGCTATCCCCTTTGAGCTCGCCACCCTTTGACCACCAGAGCTCTTCCTTTGCGTCCGCATAGGTTTCCCCGTGACCAGCATAGGCGCCGTTTGCGGCCATCACCCAGAAGCGGTGAACGAGCTCACGGCCTGTGATGTTACCCCAGGGCATGGGAACGTTACCCTCATATTCGCACTCGTCATCCAAGATGGGCTTTCCATAAGCCCTACGCCAGCGTGGCGCCTGCTCGACAGAGGGGTTCTGAATGCACGCATGGGTCACCCACGGCTTGGTGTGATCGTAGTTGGAGCCCAGGTCGCCGTTGTGGATCGAGCGCAGGTGGCTGTACGGATCATGGCGTTCGATCGTCTGGAAGAGGGCATCCCAGTGAGGCATGGTCTTCCACTCAAGCATAAAGTCGTACTCGTTGGCAAGCGACCACCAGACGTTGCGGCTGGAAGAAAGTCGCGCGATGGCATAGCGCAGATAGGCCAGGTCCTGTTCATGGCTCATGCGTGCATAGCCCCAGCGGTCGTAAGGGTGGAACAGGATCACGTCTGCTTCGATGCCCAGACGCGAGAGTTGGTCTATACGTTGCTCCAGAAGGCGGAAAAAGCCGGGGTTGGGCTTCCAGTAGTCGTTTGAGCCTGATTCGGATCGCTCAAAGGGGTATAGCTCGGGCTCGTTGCTGTTGTAGATATAGTGCTTGGGAAACACCGTCATCCGCAGCTTGTTGAAGGGCGCCCGCGCAAGTGTGCGAAGAGTGCGCTCCTGAAGATCGCGCGTCTGATGAATCCAGGCGTAGCATGTCGTGCCAAAGGGATAGTAAGGCGTGCCGTCATCGTAAGCAAAGTGGTAGGTGTCCCGCACTCGCACGGGACCGTGCACTCCCTCGCGGGCAGAGATACAGGTGATGTGGCGACGGATGCCATCGAGTTCGGTGGCATTGCTCTCGGTCACCAACTCCCAGGTGCCCTCAGAATCGGGCATGAACCTTACCCGATAGCTGCCCCCTCCATCGTAGAAGCCGTCCATCTGTACGGTTCGTGAGCCCAGGGTGCACCTTGCCCGAAGGGAGACGTCCTGGTAGGGGTTACCCTCTCGAGGTCCCGCCAACGTGAGCTCGTACCGGTCATACCTGTAGACCAGTTCCTCCGAAAGCATGGCGCTCCTTTCAACTAGCTGGCGCTAGCCCCAGCCGTGGCCCAGCTTAACACAGATCGAGCGCCAGGCGGGCATAGACGCGGGCAGCCGCGAATACGTCCTCCAGGCGCACCTGATCATCTACGCTATGGGCGTGTTTCTCTTCGCCAGGGCCGAAGCCGATGGTGGGTATTCCGCCAACCCCCATGGTGTAGACGCCATCAGTGGAGAACTCCCAACGCCCAATGCGCGGCACATAGCCGAGCACGGACTCCACGGCTCCGGCGGCTTTTCGCACGAGCAGGTGATCCTCAGGCGTGCTCCACGACGGATAGCTCTCCGGCGCTTCGACCGCCAGGCCCGTGTAACTGGTGCCATGATAGGTGGGCACCTCGACGTTGGCCTGGATGCTTTCGCGAGACAGAATGCGTCGTACCTCGGTGAGTGCCCGGGTCTCCGTGTCACCGGCCGTGAGGCGACGGTCGATGTGCACACGGCAATAGTCTGGCACGACATTGCTGCTGCCGGCGCGACTCTCGATCTCGGTGACGGCAATGGTTGCCTGCCCGAGGAAGGCATCGGAGGCCAGTTGTGGAGCCAAGAGTTGTAGGCCAAACACAAAGCGCGCCGCCTCATAGATCGCGTTGACACCCCGTTGCGGAGACGAGGCGTGGCAGCTCTTTCCCTGGATCGCGACCTCGATCTCCATTCTTCCCCGCTGCCCCCGCGCGAGGTGCAGATTCGTGGCTTCCCCCAATACGACCGCCCGCGGGCGCAGGCCTTCGACTTCTACCAGGTGCCGCATGGCCAGCCCCTCACAGGGCTCCTCCTGTACGACGGCTACAACGTAGACGCCGCTCGTCAGGCTGTCCTTGTTCGGCACAAGGGATCCTATGCCATGGATCATGGCAGCCAGGCCGCCCTTCATGTCAGACGCGCCCCGACCAAAGAGGATTCCGGACTCGACCACGCCGGCATAAGGAGGGTGAGGCCACAGGTCGACATCGCCTATGCCCACGGTATCCATATGCCCGTTAAAGAGGACGGTTGGCGTCGACGCCGGGCCCACGCGCCCGATTACGTTGCCCATGCCGTCCATGCGGGCCTCGTCATAGCCGAGGCGCTGCATCTCGGTCAGGATACGCCGAGCGATGTCGCGCTCCGATCCAGAGACGCTCGGGATCTGCACCAGTTCACGGCAAAAATCGTCCAGCTCCTGTCTGTCGGGCTGTGGGTTGTATGATGGCATACGCTACACCTCGGTATCTGGCTGTTCGCATCGGGGAGCGGCCGGTGCTAGTACGCGCCGCTCCCAAACAACATGGTGGGTATCGTCTTGATCAGGATGCGTAGATCCAGCAAAGGCGACCAGTTTTCGATGTAGTAGATATCCAGCAACACCATCTCATCGAAGGTGAGGTCACTCCGCCCGCTAACCTGCCAGAGACCTGTGATTCCTGGCGAGACTACCAGCCTGCGCAAATGCCAGGGTTCATAGACCTCTACTTCGGCAGGAATCGGCGGCCTGGGCCCGATGACACTCATCTCTCCGCGAAGTACGTTCCAGAACTGAGGCAGTTCGTCCAGACTGAGACGGCGGAGGATGCGCCCGACCCGAGTACGGCGGGGGTCATCACGCATCTTGAACAGCGGGCCGTCCGCTTCATTCCTTTCCTTGAGCTCTGCCAGGCGTGCTTCGGCGTCCGTACCCATGGTCCTGAACTTGAGGCAGGTGAACTGGCGTCGCCCCCGGCCGACGCGAATCTGACGGAAAATCACCGGTCCGGGTGAATCCAGCGTGATAGCCAGGGCGATGACGGTATAGAGGGGCAGCGCAACGACGAGGACTAGCAGGCTAAACAGGATGTCGCTGACACGTTTCCAAACTCTTTGCCATTCCAGCGTGCTGGGCTCTCGAACGCCCAGAAGCGGAATGCCATCCAAATTCTCTATCACGACGGAGCTCATCGCGATCTGGAACAGGTCCGGCACGATTCGAGCGCCAGCGCCGACGCTCTCGCAGACGCGCGTGAGCTGAAGCGTCTTGCGATGGTAGGCTGAGGGCAGGGCGATGATCACCTGATCGATCTTGTGCGCGACGATCGCCTCGGCAAGGCCCTCTGTGCTGCCAAGCCCGGGGTAGGGGCCAATGCTCGCGTGGGTTTTGTTCGGATCATCGTCTAGGAAACCAACGATGCGGTAGCCGAGCTCCGGGCGAGCCATGATGGCGCGAATCACAGAGCGCCCGGTCTCACCCACGCCGACCACCAGCACGCGTTCGATACCCTTCCCGGCCCGATGCCGGCGATTCAGGATGATGCGCTCAATGGTGCGACTGACGCCGACGAGGATCAGCGAGGCGATGCCGGCATACCCGAATATCAGGCGGGAATAGTAGCTCGGCGAGGCCAGGAACACGAAAAAGATGAGCGCTGCAATGCCCACCAGGGTGCTTCGAAAGACGATGAACCACTCGTCCAGGAGCGTTCTGCCCCGAGTCGGCCGGTACGCGCCTTCCACCCAGTGCACCGTGACGAGCAGGACGGTCAACGCGAGGATGCTCGGAATGTATACACGAATCGGCACCAGAAAGGACGGCTCTACCTCTCGGAGCCATTGCAGCCTGTATCGCACTAGGTAGGCAATCAGAAAGGCCAACGCGAACAGACAGGCGTCAACGAGGGGCTTGACATACTGCCAGGGCGATCCAAAGCGAGCCTTGCGGTGATGCTCAGCCATGCGACAATACCTGTCTGTAGACCTCCGCTGTCCGGCGGGCCGTCTCCTCCCAGGTAAATCGCGCGGCCTGGGCGAGCCCCGCGGCCCGCATACTGCGCCGTCGCTCCGGCGAAGCCAGGAGCCCGGCGATGCTCTCCGCCCACAAGGCGGGCTCCTCCGGGGGGAGGTGCAGACCGGCATCTCCGACGACTTCAGGCAGTGATGACCGGTCCGATACGATCACGGGAACTCCCTGAGACATGGCCTCCAGCGGGGGAAAACCAAAGCCTTCATAAAGGGACGGAAACACAAAGAGCGTTGCAGCCGCATACCAGCCAGCGAGATCGTCGTCAGGGATGAACCCGGCGAATCGAACCGAATCCTCGAGCCCAAGCGCGCGCGCACGGTCTTCCAGTTCCTCATAGAACCAGCCTTTTCCGCCAGCGATTACCAGAGGCGGACACTCGGGATCTCGTCGAACGAGGATCGACCATGCCTCCAGCAGCGTCGCGATGTTCTTACGGGGCTCGAGCGTCCCCACGAACAGCACGTATTCATCAGGCAGGTGTTGCCGGCGCCGGAAGGCGCTCAACCGTTCCTCGGATGGCGCCGGGCACAATCCGGCGTTCAAACCCGGGTAGATCACGTGCACGCGGCTCTCTGGAACGCCCAACAACTCCACGACATCTCGTCCGGTGCTGGCCGAATCCACAATCACGGCAGCCGAGCGCCTGGCGGTTCGGCTCGCCATGTATTGCAGATAAGCTCGATTCGCCCGGGGGAACAACTCCGGAAACCGGACAAAGGCGAGATCATGGATCGTCACAACGATCGGGCAACGCCCGGCGATCGGCCCGACATTGACCGCTGCATGCAACAGATCGATTCGATCGCGCCGTTCTGCCAGGGGCAGGGCAAGCTGCTCCCACAGAATGCGGCGCATCGGCTTTGCGGTGTTCCAGGACGCCTGTCTGACGTGCCAACCCGGTATGTCTATGCCCGGCCGACTCACATATGCAAGGCAGTTCCAGTCTGGCAGGGCGGCGGGCAAATGTGCCATCAGATTCGAGATGTAGCGAGAGAGCCCGGCGTTCCGGTAGCTAGCGTCCAGCGATAACAGGAGGGCATTGAGCCCGAGGGTGGGCTGGCCAGCCAGGACTGTGTGGGCCTCCTGCATTGGGTCCTGTGCATGTATGTGCATTGCGATTGCGATTATAGGCCCACGTCGCCTGCCGCCAACTGCGCCACTGGCGACGAGTCGAGCTGGCCGTAGACGTAGCGGCGGCGACGGAGGCTGCACATGACGTCAGCCCACTGCAATGGCGACGGGCTTGCCCGATGCGAGCGAATCTCGCGCGGCGATCGCCAACTCCAGAGCCTTGCGGCCATCCACGCCGCTCGGCGAGGGCGGCCGACCGGCCAGGACCGACTCTACAAACGATCGCGTTTCGAGAGCATAGCTCTCGGCATAGCGCTCCAGGAAAAAACACATAGGCAGATCTCGACGCACGGCGTCAGCCGTGCTGATAGTGACCTCGTTGGGGAACATGTTACCGGTGGAGATGCCCCCACGGCTTCCCAGGAGCTCCACTCGCTGATCGTATCCGTATACCGCCTGTCTGCTGTTCTCGATGGTGGCGAGTGCGCCACACTGAAAGACGAGGAGCAACATGGCCGTATCTATGTCTCCTGCGGCGCCAATCTCGGGCGAGATGCGAACGGTGCCTTGCGCATAGACCGAGGTCACCTCGCTCCCCACCAGAAAGCGGGCCATGTCCAGATCATGGATCGTCATATCGGCGAACAGCCCGCCAGAGTGCTGGACGTAAGCCAGCGGCGGAGGAGCTGGGTCACGACTGATGATGTGTAGCAGGTGCACGTCGCCAATGGTGCCATCCAATACGGCTTGCCGGACTCGTCTGAAGGTGGGGTCAAACCGGCGGTTCAGGCCGATCTGGAGCAGAACGCCCGCTCGGTCCACAGCATCCAGAGCCCGATCTACCTCTGCGAGATCGAGCGCCACCGGTTTCTCGACAAACAGGTGTTTGCCTGCGGCTGCAGCCGCCACCATGATCTCAGCATGCGTGTTTGTGGGCGTGCTAACACAGATGGCGCCTATGTCCGGGTCGTCCAGAAGCTCCTGATAGTCTCGATAGGTGCGCAGGACGCCGCACCTCTTTGCGAGACTCTCGGCTGCATCCAGGTTCGCATCGGCGATCGCGACCACGTTCGCCTGCGGCACACGATGTGCAAGCGCCTCAGCCCTGAGCGATCCGATTCTGCCGGCTCCCACCAATCCAACGTTCAGCAGACTATCTACGGGTACCGTCATATTACTCCTGTGTCACGGAGATAGGCGTGGTTGCGTCGTGCACTGGCAACGGGCGATCCCATGGAGGGGAGGACGTCCTGCTCGACGACGAGCCAGCCATCATAGCCATTGGCTCTCAGATTCTGGGTGAGCGTACCAAAGGGGACCGCACCTTGCCCCAGCTCGCAAAACACCCCCTCAGCGACTGCACGGAAATAGTCCCAACCACGCTCTCTCGCGCAACAGGCCACGGCCGCGGACATGTCCTTCAGGTGCACATGCCAGACGCGTGGCCCATACCGTTCCAGCAGTGCCAGCGGATGCCCTCCACCGTAGGCGGCATGACCCGTATCCAGACAGAGCCCGAGCAGAGAGGCGTCGGTGCGGGACATCAGTTGCTCGATCTCGGCAGGCGTTTCCACATAGCCCCCACAGTGATGGTGGAATGCCGTTCGGAGCCCTGTGCTATCGAGCACGATCCTTGCGATATCCTCGACGCCCTGGGCATACACGCCCCATTGGTCGTGGCTGAGGCCCATCGAGGACACGATCCGGCCGGCGTTCAGGGTTCGCTCCCGAACCGTGCCATTGGCGTCCGCCAGCACCAGGACGGACCGCTCACCTCCGACTTGAGCCAACAAGCGTGCCGTGCGCAAAGCAAGGGCCAGGTTTGAGCGATGCGCCTGGGGAGTCGCCAACGGCAGGGGGACGAATCCTGCGACGAGGCGTAGGCCCCGTGAGGCCAGTTCGCGGCTGAGTATGTCCGGCTCAGTGGGCAGGTAGCCCCAGTCTCCCAGCTCGGTGCCAGCGTATCCCGTTTCAGCCATCTCATCCAGCACCTGGCGCCATGGCGCTATCTCACCCTCGAGTTCGAACTCGAGCACACCCCAGGAGCAGGGGGCATTGGCCACACGCAATGATCCGCCCAAGGATCCCCCCTGTTGGCTACAGGTAGTATCGCTGACGTCGTTGTGCCTGTTCGTACTCGCCTCGGGCGCGACGTACCTCCTCGCTGGTCGACACCTCCGCGACGGGAACGTCCCACCAACTCTCGTAGGTGCCGACCCGCTGGTCGCGATCGGTCTCCACGACGATGCATACCGGCCGATTCTGCACGGACCGGGTCTCCTCGATGGCGGCGGCCAACTCGTCCCGGCTGTGTGCTCGAACAACGTGGGCGCCCAGGCTGGCGGCGTTGGCCGCATAGTCGATGGGGAGCAGGTCACCGCCCAGGCTGCCGGCTTTGCGGTACCGGTACTCGGTGCCGAATCCTCCGCTACCGACACTGTCGGACAGGCTGCCGATGCTGGCAAAACCGTGATTGTCCAGCAGTACGATCGTGACCTTGATCCCTTCTTGAACCATCGTCGCGATCTCGCTGTTCATCATCAAGTAGGACCCATCGCCAACCATGACATATACGTCCCTCGATGGGTCCGCCAATTGAACGCCCATGCCTCCAGCGATCTCATAGCCCATGCAGGAGTATCCGTACTCTAGATGATAGCCCTTGGGATCCCGGGTACGCCAGAGCTTGTGCAGGTCACCCGGCAAGCTCCCTGCGGCGCACAGCACCACATCCTGAGGACGCGAGAGTGTGTTTACCACCCCGATGGCCTCTCCCTGGCTGATTGGTATGCCGTGCTTGAGGGTGTATAGGCGCTCGACCTCTTCGTCCCACTCTCGGTTGAACGCGGCCGCACGCTCCGCGTACGAGGATGACACATGATATCCGCCCAAGAGCGGCAGCAACTCCTCCAGCGTGACGCGCGCATCGCCCACCAGGGGAATGGCCGCCTGTTTGTAAGCATCGAACTCGGCGACGTTGATGTTGACAAAGCGCACACCGGGATCCTGGAAGGCCGTCTTGGAGGCTGTGGTGAAATCGGTGTACCGGGTGCCGACGCCGAGGATCAGATCCGCCTCGCGCGCCATCAGGTTGGCGCCCAACGTGCCGCTGGAACCCATCGCACCCAGATTCGCCGGGTGGTCATAGGGCAAACACCCCTTCCCGGCCTGCGTCTCCCCGACGGGGATCCCCGTGGCATCGACAAACCACCGCAGGGCGGCGGTCGCATCCGAATATTGGACACCCCCTCCGGCGATGATCAGAGGGCGTTCTGCGCTCCGAATCCACTCGGCCGCTCGCCGCATCAGAGACGCATCCGGCCGGTTCCTTGGCACGGTCCAGACACGGCGCTCGAAGAGCGCGCTGGGATAGTCGTGGGCAAAGGTCTGCACATCCTGAGGAAGCGCCAGCGTAACCGCCCCGGTATCCGCGGGGCTGGTGAGAACGCGCATCGCCTCGGGCAAGGCGGTGATCAGTTGCTCCGGCCGGTAGATCCTGTCCCAGTAGCGCGAGACCGGTCGAAAGCAGTCATTCACGCCGATGTCCTGCGAATGTTCCCACTCCAGTTGCTGTAAAACGGGCGCCTGCAACCGTTGCGCAAAGATGTCCCCGGGTAGGAGTAGGACCGGAAGGCGATTCACCGTCGCTGTGGCCGCTCCGGTGATCATGTTGGTGGCGCCAGGGCCGATCGAGCTGGCGCAGGCAAAGGTCTGTAGCCGGTTCTTGAACTTGGCATAGGCGATGGCGGTATGGACCATGGCCTGCTCGTTGCGTGTCTGGTAGTAGCGGAAGGAGCTCGCATCCTGTTCGAGAGCCTGGCCGATGCCCGCCACGTTTCCGTGACCGAAAATACCCCAGCATCCCGCAAAGAAGGGCTGAAGGATGCCATCACGGGCGACGTACTGGTTCTGGAGAAAGCGGATTACGGCCTGGGCCATGGTCAAGCGGGTAGTCGCCATGGGGCTCAACCTCCGTTGCTTTCCGGCGAGGCGCGCCGTGCGTTCCACCTTTGCCATTATAGCCATGGCGACCAAGCCCCGTCAACGATCTGACGAGGCGGCGCTCAGCTGGACGTCGCGATCTGCCGGTAGAATGCGACGGTCTCCGACGCTATCCGCTCCTGAGTGTACTGTGCGAGAACGCGGGATCTACCGAGTTGCCCCAGCTCTGCGCGGAGAGCGGGGTTGGCACGGAGGCGCGCCAACGCCTGAGCCAGGGCGCTGGGATCACCTTCGGGCACCACCAGGCCGGCGGAGTCGATCACGTGCGGGATCTCACCCGAATCCGAGCCCACGACGGGCGTGCCACAGGACATCGCTTCGATCAAGACCCGGCCGAACTGCTCCATCCAGTTGTGGCGTGTGAGCGAGGGAAGAACGACTGTGTCCAAGTCGGCTAACGCGGCGGGCATCTCCTGTGAAGGGATGCGGCTGTGCCAGGAACAGTGACGTGCGAGCCCGAGGGCCTCCGCGCGTGCACGGAGCGCCGGGCCCAGGGGCCCATCGCCCAGAAAGCGCATCTGCCATTCGCCGCCCAGCGCCTGGAGCGCCTCCAACAGCACAAAGAGCCCCTTTTCCTCCACAAGGCGTCCGGCAAAGCCAATGGTGAAGGGCCGGTCACCATCCGTCAGGCGTGGGCAAGGCCGAAAGACGTCGGTGTCGACTCCGAACTGGGGGATCACGGGGATTGGTCCGTCGTACCCCTTGCTCGATAGCACGGACTGGGCCGCGTGGTTGCCCGCGATCGCTCCATCGGCATGCTGGTGAACATAACGTTCCAGCCAGCAAAAAGGCGGTGGATACCTACGGTTGAGGTTCTGCCATGTAAAGAACAGCGTTCTCGCGCCGATGTGCCTGGCCGCGCGGATTGCCAGGTAGGTGGCGAGATTGTAGGGCTCCTCGTCGATGTGCACGAGATCCGGGCGAATGTCCGCCAGGATTCGGGCCATCCGCGGATAGTAGTGGGTGTGGTACGAGCCATTCATCGCCATGGGCGTCTGGAGCAACCGGTATCCCGAGGCTTCAGAGGGCTCCAGCGCGATCCGGTTCGTCCCCTCACGCCAATAAGGTGGGACAATTACGGTGAGCTCGATGTCGGCAGCCTGTGCTATGGCGACGGCTTTGCGCCGGTAGGTGCTGACGATGAGCGCTTTGGATATCATAACCACACGCATGCACGTGCCCCCCAGTTACACTATGGGGGGATTCTAGCGCGAAGGGCGCCTGGCGCAAGGCCGCACCGGTCATTGACAGGCACGGCCTTGCGCCATATGATCTCCAGCCA
Organism: Chloroflexota bacterium; assembly: GCA_012719135.1. Taxonomy (GTDB): domain Bacteria; phylum Chloroflexota; class Anaerolineae; order UBA1429; family UBA1429; genus JAAYED01. The sequence continues at coordinate 38,047 of JAAYAW010000052.1, read as the reverse complement.
GGGGCGGTGGCGGAATGGCAGACGCTGCGGACTTAAAATCCGCTGGCCGCAAGGTCGTGAGGGTTCGATCCCCTCCCGCCCCATGATCGGACTATCCGATGGCCCCCGAATTCCTCAGTCCCGCGAGTTCCTCGCCCGAAAGCCCCAGCCACTCGATCAGTACTTGCCCTGTTTGTTCGCCCAGCAGGGGCGCCGGACGCCGGATGGTACCGGGAGTCTGGCTGAGCTTGATGGGTATGCCCGGGATGATGGTGCGGCCAGCCACAGGGTGTACGACGTCCTGGAGCATCTCGCGAGCCGCAATCTGCGGGTCCTGTACAAGATCGGCGATGCTGTTGATGGCCCCGTTGGGTACTCCCGCAGCGTCCAGAATTGCCCGCCACTCTTCCGTTGTTCGCTGGATGAAGGCCTCTGATAGGATTTCGCGCATCGCCCGGTAGTTGTCATGCCTGAGTGGGTTCGTGCGGAAGCGAGGATCGGAAGCGAGCGAGGGGAGCGCGAGCGCGCTGCAAAGCCGGCCCCAGAGATCGTCGTTGCCGGCAGCCACCATGACTTGCCCATCCGCCGTGTCAAAGGGCTCGAATGGAAAGATGGCCGGATGCCGGTTCCCGAGTGGGGCCGGTACTTCGCCCGTGGCCACAAAGCGGGCGACGGCGTTTTCCAGTACCGCGACCACCGAATCCAGCATGGCCACGTCCACCATCTGACCCACCCCCGTCTCCTGGCGGCGGTAGAGTGCCGCCAGGATGCCGATCACGGCAAAGAGGCCGGCCGTTACGTCCGCAATCGATGTGCCCACGCGAGTGGGCGGCCCACCCTCGGGGCCTGTGATGCTCATGAGACCGCTAAGCGCCTGAACGACGGCATCGTAGGCCGGACGCTGAGCATACGGTCCGGTCTGACCAAATCCCGATATGGCAGCGTATATGAGGCGAGGGTTGGTCTGGCGCAGGTCGTCGTAGGCCAGGCCCAGCCGTGCCATGGCGCCGGGCCGGTAGTTCTCCACGAGTACATCCGCTTTCGCCGCCAGGTTCGTGAGCAATCGGCGACCGGCGGGGTTCTTGAGGTCGAGCGTGACACTGCGCTTGTTGCGGTTGAGGCTCATAAAGTAGGCACTCTCCCCCTCGATGTATGGAGGGTAGGCCCGAGCATCGTCGCCTCTACCGGGCATCTCGACTTTGACCACGTCGGCGCCCAGATCCGCCAGGACCATGCACGCATAAGGCCCCGCCAGTACGCGTGAGAGATCGAGTACGCAAAGTCCCTCCAGCGCCAGGGCCATGTGGCACCTCCCGATAGCTGTTGACGGCGTAGCTTGATGCTCACAATCGTAACGCAACCCGCGGCACGCGTCCATCGCTGGTCGCGTAGCGCCCATACGGCTGCGCGGGAGAGGAGGGTGGTTGGCCGTGAGATCCTGCGCGCGAGCGCCGGATTGTGTGCCAGCCTCAGGCGCAGGGATCTGCGGGCCGGGCACAGTACGATACGGAGTCATGCGGATACGCCCGTGACAACCAGCGGGGAGTTGATGCCGAGCCATGCATCCGTGTCGGCGCGATCGGATCATCAGCCGGCGAGCGAGATGGCGCTCGGCCACGAGCATGCCCGTCAGGGCTGCCGTTCGTCGCTAGTAGCCGGTCTTTTCAACGGCCTCCATCAGGCCGCGCATATACCCGATGGCATAGAAGCGTCCCCAGAGGCTGTAGCCAGGCCGATCGTTGGGCTCTCCCTCCAGGGCGGGGACGTGGTCTGGACGCATGGGGCCCTGGAAGCCGATCCGGTAGTATGCCTGCATGGCAGCGAACATGTCCGTGTCGCCATCGTCGTGAAAGGCTTCGGAAAAGTCGCGGGCCGTTCCACGAACGTTCCGAAAGTGAGCGAAGAACATCCTGTCCTGGCGGCCGAATCGCTCGATGGTGGCCGGAATGTCGGCGCCCATCTCCGCAAAACACCCCTGGCAGAATGTGATTCCACTGGATGGGCTGGGCACGAGATCTATGACCCTCTGGAAAGCATCCGGATGGGTTAGGATGCGGCCGATGCCAGCGATGGGCGATACAGGAGGGTCATCGGGATGGATCGCCAGGCGGACGCCGGCTTCCTGTGCCACTGGCACCACGGCCTGCAGAAAGTAGGCGAGAGCGCTCCAAAGCTGCTCCTCCTGCACTTGGCCAGCCCAGGTGAGGGGGGCCCGTTCCATGAGCGCATGTTTGTAGCTGGTGGCCAGCGCATCACCTCGCACCCGCGTTGTGTAGGAGGTGCGCAGCCATGGCAGCACAGCCATCCAGTTGTAGCACATGATCGGGATGCCGGCCGCGCCGATGTTGCGCACCGAAGCGATGTAGCGCTCGATGGCCTCGTCACGTCCGTCGAGACCGAGCTTGATGCAATCGGGCATCGGCAGGCTTTCGATCACGGACCACGTCAGCCCAGCCTCCTCAATGCGCTGCCGCTGTATCAGGAGATCGCGAAATCCCCAGACGGGCTCGCCGCCCGCGGGGCCCCTGAGCGTCGTAACGATGTCCGTACACCCAATCTGCCGCGCGAGCTTGAGATAGCTCTCTGTGATCTCGGGCAGTACTACACCGATGCGCATAGTGTCCCCTCCAGCTAGCTCCAAAGCCTGTCGTGTGAATCCAGGCGATCGTATGGCTCTGTAGGCTCCCACAGCCCGGGATCCTCCGGATCCAGGTGCTCTCTGATGACCTCGTCGCTGAGGGCCTCGATTCCCAGCCCGGGGCTCTCTGGCACGGAGATGTAGCCGTTATGCACGATCGGCTTCGCCGGACCGGCCACGAGATCGTCCCACCAGGGGATGTCCACAGAGTGATTCTCCAGCGCGACAAAGTTCTCAGTGGCGGCTACGGCATGGACGGCGGCCATGCAGGCGACGGGTGATTCGGCCATGTGCACGGCCATGGCAACGCCGTGCTCCTGCGCCAGATCTCCGATCTTTTTCAGCTCGAGAATGCCGCCACACGTGAGGATGTCGGGATGGATGATGGATACACCCCCGCTCTCCAACAGCGGCACAAACCCCTCTTTGAGGTAGATATCCTCTCCAGTGCAGATCGGCGTGGTGCAACTCTGTGCGAGACGCACATAGGCCTGCGTGTGCTGCCAGGGCAGCATGTCCTCGTACCAGGCCAGGTTGTACTTGTCCAGGCGGCGCGCGATTTTGATGCAGTCTTCGATTCCGATGTGCCCAAAATGGTCCGTGGCCAGCGGCACGTCATACCCGATCACGGCGCGAACCTCGGCCACGTATTGCTCGAGTAGGTCGAGCCCGTGTTCAGTGACGCGGATACCGGTGAAAGGATGCGGCGTATTGTTGATCCGGTACCACTCGCGTGCGAGGTCCTGCTGCTGCTCAGATGGCAGGTCGGCCGGGGGCCGGCGCACGGCTCCGCGAACCTCGCTGAGATACCCGAGGGGAGCCGTCAGAGCGCCGGGAGCATCCTGGATCAGCGGCAAGCCAGCGTCCATCTTGAGGTAGGTAAAGCCTTTATCCATCCTCTCCTGCAGGGCCTGGCCCATGGACGTCCCGGTGTGCCTTCCTCGAACGTCCGTGTCACAGTACACGCGTACCCGATCCCGAAACTTGCCGCCAAGCATCTGGTACACGGGCACACCGTAGGCCTTGCCCGCGAGATCCCAGAGAGCGAGCTCGATGCCGCACACGCCACCGGCTTGCCGGGCGGGACCGCCAAACTGCTTAATGCGACGAAAGACGCGGTCCACATCGCAGGGATTCTCTCCCAGTATGCGACTCTTGAGCATGAGGGCGTAAGTTTTGCTCGCGCCATCGCGCACCTCGCCGTAGCCCACGAGGCCCTGGTTGGTCTCAACCTTGATGAGAGGGCAGCGCATCGGCGCACCAACAATGGTGGCCATGCGGATATCGGTGATGCGGAGCGCAGTGGGTTTGGAATAGGTGCGAACGCGGTCCAGCGGCTGTTCGGTCTGAATGGTGGTGGCCATGGACGAGTGCCCTCCTTGGCTTGACAACGCATGCTGTCAGCCGCGAGAATAGACTGGCTGGCAACGGGTGTCAACCGGTAAGATGCCCTGCAGTGCCCCGAGAGTAGCTCGACGGGAGAAGCGGCCAGCGGCCAGGAGGTCCTTGTGAACGTAGAGGATATGCTACACGCGTCCGTGGTGATTGATCTACATAACGACACGATCGTGGCGCACATGCGCCAGCGCAATGCCAGCATCGCTCGGACGGGCTTTTTCCACGGGCCGGAACGGAACGGTATCGTCACGGGCCCGTACGGCAGCATGCAACCTCCGGACGCCGCCCTTCAACTCGACCTGGCGGGAATGCGCTCCGCCGGCCTGGATGCCGGGTTCTTCGCGGTGGACGTCACTCTGGCGCACAACAGCCATCTGGCATACGGGCTCGATGGCTTGGGCTATCTGCTCTATGACATGGAGGAAGCGGCAACCGAGGCGACCCACGTTCGTACGCTGCAAGATCTGGAGCGGATTGGCCCGTCCGGCAGTCCTGCGCTGGTGCTGCATATCGAGCATGCCGACGTCACCGAAAAGAGCCTGAACGTGCTCTACGCGCTCTTTGCCCTGGGGGTCCGGTCGATAGGGCTTACTCACAACGTGGGGAGCTGCGCCGCTGATGGATGCTGGGATGCGCGCGAGGGCGTGGGACTCACGGTGTTTGGAGAGCGGTTGGTTCGTGAGATGAACCGTCTCGGGATGGTGGTGGACCTGGCGCATGCCTCGCCGGGGGCGTTCTACCGGGCGCTCGAGGTCAGCACACGGCCGGTTCTGTTCTCGCATGGCAACTCCAGAGCTCTTTGTGATACGCCCCGCAACCTGACGGATCACCAACTGCGGGCGCTCTCCGAGCAGGGCGGTGTAATCGGCGTCAGCTTTGTCCCTGCTTTCGTGGACTCGGAGGCCCCTGATCTTGAAAAGCTGCTGGCGCACTTTGATCACATCGTGGAGGTGGCCGGCATCGAACACGTGGGCCTGGGCAGCGATTTTGACGGTGGAGGGACTCTGCTGCCTGATGTGGCCGCGCTGGAGGACCTTGTGGCGGGGCTCTGGGATCGCGGCTACAGCGGCACCGATCTGCGCCGTATCCTGGGAGAGAATGCTCTGAGGATTCTGCGCGACAATCTCCCCGCAGGGCGTGCTTCCGCGCCCTGAGCAACGGCTTGCCCCCAGGCTCGGGAGGGGTATAATACGCAATATGGCCCGGCCCGGGCAGACGAGCGCCCGGCCGGGCGCCTTGTTGCCAGCGGCGTTTCACGAGCACATGCTGTGCGCCACCATCAAGGGAGCGAAGAACGAGTGGCCCTCACCGATACACAGATGAAACCGACGTTCATTGGGATGTTGAACTACCTCGCGGACACGCTGGAGGTCGATCCGGTCTACGATTGGATTCTGGAAGAGACACGGGCGCGGGGCGTGCCGGAGATGAACGTAACCCCGGAGCAAGGCCGGATCCTGCACCTGCTGGCGCGCCTGGTGAACGCCCAGAAGATCCTCGAAGTCGGCACGTTGAGCGGGTACTCGGGCGTATGGCTCGCCCGCGCGCTGGCCGAGGGCGGGCGGATGATCACCTGCGAGATGAACCCCAGGCATGCCACACTGGCGAGGGACTCGTTCGAGCGCGCCGGTGTGGCCGACAGAGTCGAGTTGCACGTGGGGCCAGCGCTGGAAACCCTGGCCGAGCTCGATCTGGATGGCGACCTGGACATGGTGCTCATCGACGCGGACAAGCCCAACAACTGGGCCTACTTTGAGTTCGCAGAGAAGCACACACGTTCGGGTGGCCTGATCGTCGTGGACAACATATTCCTGAATGGAAGAGTCGTCGCAGCAGAGTCCGACTATATGCGAGATCTCGATGCCTTCAACCGGCACGTCTTTGACCGGTATGGTGACGCCGCGTTGACGATCCCCTTCTACAAGAAGGAAGAGGACAATCTCGACGGCATGCTCATCGTGAGGATGCCGTGATCGCCAAATACGCCCTAGTGGAGCTCGGCTGATATGAAGACGATTCGCTTTGTGGCATCGTATGCGCGCAGCTACGTCAAGTACCTTGTAGTGGCCGTCTCGGCCATGGTGGGGCTGGTCGGCGTTCAGTTGCTCGCCCCCGGCATCGTGCGCGAACTTGTTGGATTCGTGCAGGAGTTGAACTGGACCGATGAGGGAGCGCGCGCGACGGTCACTCGCCTCTCGCTGTTCCTTCTTGCGATCTATGTGGCGCGTATCGGCTTTCGCTTTCTGGCCAACTATATGTCGCATGCCGCCGGATGGGGCGTTGTGGCGGACGCGCGGCGAGACATCTACCAGCATCTCCAGCGGCTGTCGCTGGGGTTCTACGAAGAGCAACAGACGGGTCAGCTCATGTCTCGCATGATCAACGACTCTGAGATGTTCGAGCGGCTCATCAGTCACGCGATCCCGGACACACTCGTCAGTGTTCTGACTCTCATTGGCGTGTCCGCGGTGCTCGTTTCGATGAACGCCACGCTGATGCTCCTCACGCTGGTGCCGGTTCCCCTGATCGTGATCGCCATGAGGGCGTTCAACGGCTACGTCCGGCCAGCTTTTCGTGAGAGGCAACAGGAACTCGCCGAGCTGAATGCCACGGTAAACGATAATCTCTCCGGTATCCGGGAGATAAAGGCCTTTACGCGAGAGGAGATCGAGTGGCATCGCGTCAGCAGGCGGATCGACTCTTATCGCAACTCCATGCTCAAGGTGCTGCGGTACCTCGCCGTGTTCGGCCCTTCGGTCGAGTTCGCTTCCTCGCTGGGGACGGTGATCGTCATCTACTTTGGCGGGATGCTGGCGTTCCAGAGGGTGCTACCCTTGGCGGACCTCGTGGCCTTCTTTCTGTATCTGGAGATCTTCTACCAGCCTGTTCGGACCCTGGCGCAGGTATGGGAGCAGGTTCAGGAGGCGATGGCTGGCGCCGAGAGGGTGTCCGAGCTGCTGGACCAAGACCCGGACGTGGCGGATCGGCCCGATGCCACGATCCTGCCGGAGCCAGTTCGGGGCGACGTCTCCTTTGAGGATGTCAGCTTCCGTTACGGCCAGGGTGCCCTGGTGCTCGAGAACGTCTCTCTCCAGGTGCCAGCCAACTCGGTATTGGCTCTGGTGGGACCCACGGGAGTGGGCAAGACGACACTGGCCGGCCTTGTCCCTCGCTTTTACGACGTGACGTCAGGCGCTGTGCGCATCGACGGTCATGACGTAAGGGATGTGACCTCCTTGAGCCTGCGCGCCAACATCGCCATCGTGCTGCAGGACGTCTTTCTCTTTCATGGATCGGTGCGGGAGAACATCCTTTTCGGCAACCCGGAGGCGACAGAGGCCGAGATCATCGAGGCGGCCCGGGTGGCGAACGCCCACGAGTTCATCATGCAGCTATCCGAGGGCTATGATACCTTTATCGGCGAGCGAGGAGTCAAGCTCTCTGGCGGGCAGAAACAGAGGATCTCTATCGCGAGGGCTGTGCTGAAGAATGCGCCGATCCTGATCCTGGACGAGGCGACGTCGTCTGTTGATACCGAGACCGAGTTGTTGATCCAGCAGGCACTTGAGCGGCTTATGGAGGGTCGAACGACGATCATCATCGCGCACCGGCTGTCCACCGTGGCGAGGGCAGATGACATCGTGGTCCTGGAAGATAGTGGCATATGCGAGCAGGGGACGCACGAGGAGTTGCTGAAGCGGGGCGGCCTCTATGCGTCGCTATGGAGCATCCAGAGCCGCGATCTGGCGCGCCTGGATGCCATCCCGGGAGCCGCCGCATCATAGCTCGGCCCGAATGGTCATAACCGGCGCGGCGATACGTCCCGCGCCGGTTTCTTTGTCTGAAGGCAGGAGAGCGCCTGGTAAGCTGTATGTGCCTGATCGACCTGCGCCTCGTCTGGATCCTGCGGGCCGTACCGCGCTGCCACGTAGAGGCGCGTGAGCCTGAGCAGCCCCTCGGCATCTTGCGGCCAGCGACGTAATAGCTCCGTGGCGTACTGTCCGGGCGTCATTCCCCTTTGCCTGGGCATCCCGGCCGCCCCTGCCTCAGCCAGGAGACGTTGATACAGCGCACGGATCGCGTCGCGACCGGACCGCGCGCTGTCCACCGCCAGAAACGCGGCCCGAGCGCGGGGGCTGCGGAACACCGAAGCGATCTGTGCTCGTAGCAGAGAGGCTGTGAGGATCGACTCTCGCTTCTCCAGTACGCTGTCGGAGGGCCTCCGCGTGCGCGCTCGCCAGGCGCGCCCGATGAGCCAGATCCCCAGGCCCATGAGCGCCAGGACGAGGAGCGGGCGCCACGCGACGCTCCAGGCGACGCCGATCGGCGCGGGTTCCTTCTCTCCGATATCCAGCGTCTCGAACAGATACCGCCGAAGCTCTCGCAGATCGTCTCCCTGAAAGAGTGGCATCACACGATCATAAGTGGCCTGCATCAAGGGCTGTATGATCCATAGCAGGGCATAGGCTAGCAGAGCCGCCATCCCCAAGAGCACGTACGAGAACAGACTCCAGAGCGGCTTGAGCCAGAGAAGCATGGCCTCGATGACGTGTGGGGCAAGGGCGAGGCCGGCCGCCCAGCCGAGCAGGAGGACGGCCGATGAGGTGGCCGCAACCACCGCCAACCAGTGGCGACTGAGCACAAGTGGCGTCCGGATCCGTAGGTTCTCGCTCGCCAATGAGCCGGTGAGCGAGACGAGGGCCAATCCGATCAGCCCGCTCAGGATGAACCCGGAAATGCCGGCTGGCAGGTTCATTCCCGGTACTCGGGAGGTCACGTCGGCCGGCAGAAGCAACAGGACTGCGAGCACGATCGATCCTGCCATAAAGCCCCTCCAAAGCTCCGCGTAGCCAACAGATTGGCTGGCGATACCTCGCTGCCACAGCAAAACGGTCGCTGCGGCGAGCGTCAGGCGGGCAGGGATGCCCAGGGACCAGTCTCCCAGCCCCGCAAGTTGCGCCCTGATCCACACGGGAAGGCCGGCAGCGGGCAAAGGCTCCGCCAGAGCCCATGACGCCAGGACGGCTCCGATGCCGAGCGTGATCATAAGGGCCAGGCTCCATCGACGTCGCCGCAGTACACGGGCGAGGTGCCCGGGAGCGAGACTGATGATCAGGAGCCACCAGATCGGGACCGACAGTCCGGAGGGGTGGGTGAAGGGATTGGTCAGCGACAGGAACAAAAGCGGAGCCGCCCACGAGACGCGCATGATGGCGGCTGCCGCAGGAATTAAGGCCAGCTCAATCCAGGTCCAGTGTCGCAACTGTCTGCCAGACATCCTGTTGGTCCATGTGATGATGGGCGATGGAATCGGGAACTTGCGGAATCGCGTCGCCCGCGGTCAGCAGGAGCACGGGGTGGCCGGCCCGCTGGAGCGTATCCAGGGCGTCGACGACCGGTGGCCTCAGCAGCCCAGTGACCGCGATGACAGAGGCTCCGTAGGGAAGCCGAGGCTGCACGGTCGCGAGCATGTGCTCCATGGGCATGCCTCGGAATGGTTCCAGTGCAGCCAGTGCGCTCAGTAACTCCGAGGCCTGGCGCGCGTGGCGCCCCGGACGCACGTGCATCCAGGTGTCCGCCCGGCTGGTGAGCGCGTTAGCACACAGCCCGACCATGTGGCGTTCATCAAGGGCACGCAGCGCGATCGAGCCTGCGGCCATGATGACGAACTCAAGGGTGTCCGGGACGTATTCGTATGTGCGATCCAGCGTCTGGACGTCCACCGCGATTGTGATGCTGAGCGAGGCACTCGGATCGAACTGCTTGACCTGCAACTCGCCAGTCCTGGCCGTGGCCCGCCAGTGTACGTGGCGCTGATTGTCGCCAGGGACGTACGGTCGAACGCTGGCGTAACGCGCGGGATCGACGACGACGGGCTGCTGCGCGAACCACTCCCCGCAGGGACGGGCTGCGGGCAGGCCGAGGGCCGTCACCGGAACGTTCCTGGGGAAGACGAGCAGTTCATCCGCCACAGGGTAGGGCTCAACGCGCCGCTGATTACCAAAGAGGTCTCCGGAGGCCAGTTCGGCGGGCCCGAAGGAGTAGCGGCCGCGATGGCTGCCCCGAATCCGGTGGACCCGGCTCACGCGCTGGTACCAGCCGAGCGAGAGCAGCGTAACCAGCGCGGCTCCCTCTCCCGGGGCATTGTCCCGCAGGTCATCAGTGAGCAGGTCCAGCCCAGGTGGGAACGTGTCTCGGACGAGCAGCCATGGGAGAGGCAGCGGCTTGGCATTCTCGAACTCGAGCGTGAGCGTGGTTTCCTCGCCATATCCGAGAGTGGCGCTGCCCAGTCGCCGGCGATACTGCAGCCCCGCCAGGCAGTAGCGGGCCCAGAGTGCCGAGGCTGCTGTGGCGATGGCCAACGTGGCGGACAGCACGACAAGCAGGGGGCGGCGAAGGATCAGGGTGGCGAGCAACATACAGACCAGCAGCAGCAACCAGCCCTGGCTCTTCATGGCGATCCCCAGGTTAGCGGGCGGGCCGCGCCGGCGAGCGACCGACAGCCGGATTGGAAGCTGGCCGCAAGGTCGCCTGGTGATTCGGCAGTGCGGCTGCCTCGTTCGCCAAGGCACACGGAGGCTGCCGCCCCATGATGCGCTACGGGCGCTCCCGGAGGGGGCGTTTCCCGAGAAGCTGAAGATATACAGAGTATGCTCATTATAAAGACCGTACAGGCGAAGAGCAGAGTGGCCGGGGGCTCCACGGGCAGCGCATCCCGGCCGGAGTCAGTTACCAGTCGACTGCCGTGCCATCATCGGGGTGGTAGCGCTCCGGGTTGCGCCACGCGTGCCCGATCTTGTCCGCCAGGGCGTCATCGTCGAGCTCGATGCCGAGGCCAGGTACCTCCGGAAGGGGCAGGTACCCATCGACAAGCTGGAAGGGGACCTTCAAGTACCCCTCTCCAAGAGTGACATGTTCCTGCGCCAGAAAGTTGGGGATCGCAGCATCGACCTGCAGGCAGGCCGCCAGCGCCACCGGTCCGAGGGGACAGTGTGGGGCAATCGCCGCATAGTAGGTCTCCGCCATACCGGCGATGAGCCTGCCCTCAAAGATCCCGCCGCAGTGTGAGATGTCCGGTTGCAGGATCGAGGCCGCGCGTTTCTCCAGCACCTCTCTGAATCCCCATTTTGTGTACAGGCGCTCGCCGGTGGCGATGGGTACGTGCGTCCGGCGTGCCAGATCCGCCAGTACGTCCACATTCTGACATTGCACAGGTTCCTCAATAAAGAGCGGCTGGAAGGGCTCCAGGGCCTTGATCAGCAGGGCGGACGTCTGGGGGCTTACCGCACCGTGAAAGTCGATCGCGATGTCTACCTCTTTGCCGGCGCCTGCCCGCATGGCCGCAAAGCGCTCGGCGACGTTTTCCACAAAGGCCGGGCTCTCCACCACGCGGGCCGGGCGTGGGCCACCGATGCCCGTCTTGAGCGCAACAAAGCCCTTGGCGGCCTGCTCGCGCGCGCTGCGCTCGGCCTCTTCCGGGGTATCCCCCTCGCAGCGGCCATATACCTTGATCCGGTTGCGCAGAGGGCCGCCCATGAGCTTGTACACGGGGATCCCCAGCGATTTCCCGGTAAGATCCCACATGGCCTGTTCAACCCCCGAGAGCGCACTCGTAAGGATCGGGCCGCCACGGTAAAAGGCATGCTTGTACATGGCCTGCCAGTGATGGACGACCTGAGTGGGATCCTTGCCGATCAGATAGGGCTCGAGCTCTGCCACAGCCTGAGCCACCGTGAGGGCACGTCCCTCCAGGATTGGCTCACCCAGGCCGACCAGCCCTTCGTCCGTATGCATTCTGAGAAAGAGCCAGCGGGGCTTGACCAGGAATGTCTCAAGTTTGGTGATGCGCATGGGCTCGCTCCCGGTGCACTAGAAGGGCATGTACTCGGCGTCAGCGGCGAACATCTCGTCGGTCATCTCGCGTATCTTGTCCAGCGGAAGCAGCGATGCCGTCAGGGGGTCCACCTGGAGTGCCTGGTAGATGTACTCCCGGTTCCGCTCGATCAAGCCCTTGACAGCGAGTTCCTGCACGTACAGATTGCTGCTGTTGAGCGCTGCGAGGGCAGGGGGCAGAGCGCCCACCTGGCAGGGGTGCAAACCCATGGCGTCCGTCATGATCGGGACTTCAACGACAGCATGGGCCGGCAGGTTCGCGATGAGCCCGTTGTTGGGCACATTCCCGTTGAACGTATACGGCACGTTCGTCTCGATTGCGTTCAGTATCCGGGAAAAGTACTCATGGGAGAGATCGATGGGCACCTCGGCATCGTTGTAGGCCAGCTCGCGCATTTCGCGATCGGCCTGCTCCCGCCTTTTCGCGTATAGCGCGAGCATCTCCTCACGGCTCATGCTTGCGATCGGGCCCACGCCCCACATCTTTTCATGCGTGTGCCGGTCGATCAGTTCCTGCGTACGCCGGAAGTAGGGCACGTACTCGGACATGTGGATGGAGGACTCGGAGACAAAGGCGCCAAAGTACTTCATGACCTCAAACTTGACGATATCGCGGTTGTAGATATCGGGGTCCTCCATGGCCTTGAACAGGCGGGGATAAGCATCCTCTCCCCTGACGTGGTACTTGAGGAACCAGGCCATGTGGTTGATGCCCGCCGCCCAATAAGAGACATCCTCAAAGGGTTCCTGGAGGTACTCGGCCATGGTCTGGGCCGTGCCCTGCACAGAGTGGCAGAGCCCCACGTACCGGATTCCGGTCAGTTCCTTGATGGCCCAGGAGATCATGACCATGGGGTTCGTGTAGTTCAGCATCAACGCGCCGGGGGCAACCTTCTCCATCGTGCGTGCGATCTCGATAACGGCCGGCGCATTTCGAAGAAAGTAAAAGACTCCGCCGGGGCCCATCGTATCTCCGACGGAATGGCGGATGCCGTAGCGGGCCGGAACCGAGACATTGTTGTGAGAGTCGCCCACGCGAATGGACACGGAGACATAGTCCGCGCCGGCGAGCGCCTCTTCAAGGTCAGTCGTGGCCTCAACACGGGCATTGACGCCCAGCTGCCGGACCATCTTCCGGGCGAGGGCGGCCATGGTATCGAGGCTTTCGCGGTTGATGTCCATCAGCGCGATCGTAGAGTCGCTCAGCGACGGCCACTGGAGCGCATCGGCAATGAGCCTTCGCGCGAAAACGTGGCTTCCCGCACCGACGATGGTGATTTTCGGCATCTTTGCATCTCCTGCTCTGGATTCTTCCGCTAGCGAACGCCAACGCGAGTATAGGCGATCGCCGGCCTCGCTGGCAAGGCAGCGGATCGCCAGACGGAGCAGGAGTACCAAAGTTGACGGCTCCTTCTCCGGTGCTAGAATCCATGGCAGCGGGCGACCGACAGGCGCCCAGCCTTGCGGGTTCCGACAACACGTCGCTTGGATCGCGCTGCGACCGAGACGGCAGGAGAATGGCCTGGTTCTTTGCCTGATGGTGCCCCGCGCGTCCTGCGCGGGGCTCTTTTTTTTGGTGGGGGCGGTATGGACGCGTTTATCAGCGTTCGCGATCTGCACTATCGATACGGCAACGCTGGAGAAAGCATCGAGGCGTTGCGAGGCGTGAGCCTCAATATCGTGCGCGGCGAGTATCTGGCGATCGTCGGACCGAACGGGTCAGGGAAGTCGACTCTGGCCAAGTGCCTCAGCGGACTGCTGTCTCCCTCCTCTGGGGACGTGCGTGTGAACGGAGCGAGCACGCGTGATGCGGCAGCCCTCGTCGGCATCCGCGCGACCGTCGGAATGGTGTTGCAGAACCCGGACAATCAGTTCGTGACGAGTTCGGTGGAGGACGAAGTCGCCTTTGGCCCGGAGAACCTTGGCGTCCCGCCGGCAGAGATCCGCAGACGCGTTGCTTCCGCCATCGAACGCGTCGGAATGTGCGGCCAGGAGCTTCGAGACCCGCACCTGCTTTCCTCAGGCGAAAAGGCGCGCCTCGCAGTAGCCGCCATGCTGGCGATGGAGCCGCAGTGCCTCGTGCTCGATGAGGCTACAGCGACGCTGGATCCGAGGTCCCGCGGCAGTCTGCTGGCTCTGCTCACGCAACTATACAGCGCCGGGATGACCATCATCACAGTCACGCATCATATGACAGAGGTGACGCGCGCAAAGCGAGTGGTGGTGATGGAACGCGGCCAGATCGCGCTTACGGGCGCCCCCGCAGAGGTCTTTGCCCGGGATGATGCGCTCAAAGGCTACGGGTTGGCGCTTCCTCCTGCCGCGGCCGTCGAGCGCGGGCTGGCCCGGCGGGGCCTTGAATTGGGGCGCGACGTCGTCACTGCCGAGGAGCTGGTTCGACGAGTGGTGGCGCTATGGGAGGGAGAGGGATGAGCGCTCCCATCGTTCAGCTGAGCCACCTGTCGTATACATACCTGGCAGGTACAGAACTGGCCGCGACGGCGCTGGTGGACGCCAGCCTGTCCGTGAGCGAGGGAGAGATCGTCGCGCTGGTGGGCCCGAGCGGTGCCGGCAAATCCACGCTGGTGTCCTTCGTGAACGGTCTGCTCCGTCCGGAGGAGGGTGGCCGTGCGGTCATCCTGGGCCTGGACACTCACGACCCGGCTGCCGACTTGAGCGCACTGCGCTCCCAGGTTGGCCTGGTCATGCAACATCCGCATCAGCAACTCTTTGAGCGGTATGTCGGAGATGACATCGCCTACGGTCCGCGCCAGATGGGCTTGAGCGGTGAATCCCTGAGGGGACGCGTGCGCTGGGCAATGGAGGCCGTAGGGCTAGACTTTGAGACGTTCGTTGACCGGCGCACGTTTGCGCTTAGCGGAGGTGAGATGCGTCGCGCCGCGTTGGCCGGCGTGCTGGCCATGCAACCGCGCATCCTGGTGCTGGATGAGGCGACGGCGGGGCTCGATCAGGTCGGGCGCAGCCAGGTTCACGAGGTGTTGCACCGACTACAGTCTGAGCAAGGGCTCACCATCGTCCTGGTCACAAACGAGATGGATGAAGTGGTCGACATGGCAGACTCTGTGTCGGTCTTGGTCAAAGGGCACACCGTAGCGAGTGGCGCTGTGCGCGAGGTGCTGGGCGATGCGAGCCTGATGGAGCGCTGCGGGCTCACCGTTCCGGAGGCCACGGAGCTGGCTCAGGACCTGCGTGAACATGGGATCCCCATCGGGCAGAGTCTGCTCTCCGACGGGGAGGTCGAGGAGGCGCTGTGGCACGTGCTGCATCGCTGAGGAACGCGAGCCTGGGGCGGTTCTGGCCCGGTGATTCGGTGGTTCATACGCTGGATCCGCGGGTCAAGCTATGTAGTCTTGGGCTCTGGACGGTGGCCATCGTCCTGGCCTCCCGCTGGTGGGTGACGGCTGCGCTGTTCCTGCTCATTGCGGCCGCCTACAGAGCCGCCCGTCTGCCCAGGGGAGCGGCGGGAGCGGTGTTGCGCCCCGTCCTCCCGGTGCTGGCGGTGCTGGCGGTTTCCCAGTTGCTCTTTGGATACCAGGATCCGGCGATGCCTGGAGCGGATATCGGCGTGTTGGAGGTCGGTGCGGCTGACGTATCACTCGGGCGAGTCATTGGCGCGGCGATCGCCATAGTCCGGCTACTCTCCCTGGTAATGCTGGTTGGTCTGCTCACCGCCACAACGTCTGCCAGCGCCCTGGCCTCAGGAATGGAGCGGCTTCTGCTGCCTCTGAACCGCATCGGCCTGCCGGGGCACGAACTTGCGTTGACCGGAGCGATCGCTTTGCGCTTTCTGCCGATCCTGGGCGAAGAACTGGAGGCGGTGCAGCGCGCTCAGTTGGCTCGTGACATCACCGGCGGGCCTGAGAGGCCCTGGCAGTTGGCGCGCAATGCGCGCAGAACCGCGGCTCTCGTGGTGCCTCTGTTTGCCGACGCTCTGCAACGGGTCGATGAAATCAGCACGGCGCTTCTGGCGCGGTGCTACCAGGGCGGACGCGGGCGCACCTACATGAGAGAGTTGCGCCTGAACGCAAAGGATCTGATCTCACTGGCGATCAGTGTGGGCCTTCTGGTGATTGTGGTTGTGCTCTAGTGTGCTGCTCGAACTCGCTGTAGACTGGGGGAGAAATGGAACAACAGGAACGAAGCATCCGCCGCATTGTTACAGCCGGCATGCTGCTGGCGGTAACGCTGCTTCTCGCGCTGACGCCCGTGGGCTTTATACCGGTCCCGACCCCTGCCGGGAGTGCCACCATTGCCCACATCCCCGCGATCATCGGCGGGATCCTTGAGGGGCCGCTCGTCGGGCTCATCGTCTCTCTGGGATTTGGTTTCGCCAGCTTCCTGAGCCCGCTGGTTCCCGTTAAGGATCCATTCGTGATCATACTGCCGCGGCTGCTAATCGGTGTCGCGGCTGCGTGGGTCTACTACGGCCTTCGGCGCGCGCGCCGGCCCGCATTGACCGCCGTGCTGCTGGTGCTGGCGGTGGCGGTGCTGGCCGCCGCCTATGTGGTCAGTCAGTCCGTGTTGTGGCTGGGTATCGCGATTGCAGTTCTGGCGTTGTCGGCTGCCGGTTTCGGAGTCTGGTGGCTGGGAAGAGGAGATACGGCAGCAGTCGGGCTGGCCGCTGCCGCAATAACGGGCTCACTCGCAAACACCGTGCTGGTTCTGGGCGCGGCGGTGGTACGCCAGGTGGCGGGGATAACGCCCGAAGTCGCCCTGAGCATAGGCTTCATGCAGGGGATCCCTGAGGCCGTTGTCTCTGCAATCATCGTGGTGGCGGTCGTCAGCGCGATCCGACAGGTGGGGCGCAACCGATCCAAGCTCTAGGTTGTAGCGGGAGGGATAGACATGCTCCTGTGCATCGATGTGGGCAATACGAACATCGTGCTGGGTCTGTACAGCGGTGACGATCTGCTGACTCACTGGCGCATCAGTACCGACCATGATCGCATGCCCGATGAGTACGCCATGGTGGTTCTGGGGCTTTTCGCGCACGCTGGATACCATGCTCAGCAGGTTGAGGATGTGATCATAGCCAGCGTGGTGCCACCTCTCACGGACCGTTTCCAGGAGATGGTTCGTGCCTATTTCGGTCACGAGCCGATGGTGGTGGGTACGGGAACCCGCACGGGGGTGTCCATTCGCTACGATCGCCCGCAGGAAGTCGGAGCGGATCGCGTCATCAACGTGGCGGCGGCATACCAGCAATACGGCGGGCCGGCCTGCATCGTGGACTTTGGTACAGGCACGACCTTTGATGCTCTCTCGGCTCAGGGTGAGTATCTCGGTGGTGCCATCGCTCCCGGCGTCCGGGTGGCGGCGGAGGCGCTGTTCCAGCGCACCGCCAAGCTGCCACGGGTTGACCTCCAGCGTCCGCCCCGCGCGATCGGAGGGAACACCGTGGATGCCATGCGCTCGGGGATCCTCTTTGGCTATGTGGGCCTGGTTGAAGGCCTGGTCGCCCGTTTCCGCGCGGAACTGGGGCCCAACATGCGCGTTATCGCCACCGGAGGCCTGGCCGAGATCATCGCGGCAGAGACGCCGGTGATCGAGTTCGTAGATCCATGGCTTACCCTGAAGGGCATGCGAATCATCTACGATCTGAACCGGGGGGCGAGATGATCCTGCAGGGAAAGAACATTGTGCTGGGCGTGACCGGCGGGATAGCGGCGTACAAAGCCGTGGATCTGTGCAGCAAGCTTGTGCAGGCGGGGGCGCACGTGGACGTGATCATGACGGAGGCGGCGCTCGCCTTTGTGACACCGCTTCCGTTCCAGACGATCACCCAGCGACCCGTGTCTACCGATATGTTCCGTTTGCTGGATAGCACCGATATGGCGCACATCTCGCTGGCCAAGAAAGCGGATCTGGTGGTAATCGCCCCGGCTACGGCCAATACGATCTCCAAGCTGGCCACAGGCCTGGCGGATAACCTCCTGACCACCACCGTGCTGGCAACCACCGCTCCGCTGGTGCTGGCGCCCGCGATGGACGCGGACATGTGGGCGCACGCCGCGACTCTGGCGAACGTTCGCACATTGGAGGCGCGTGGTGCGGTGATCATACCGCCGGAGGAGGGAAGATTGGCCTCCGGGCGAATCGGACGGGGCAGGCTCCCTGCCACGGAGACGATCCTGGCCGCCATTCGGCAGACACTGGGGGGCCGGGGGCCGCTGGCCGGGATGCGGGTGCTCATCACGGCAGGGGGCACGCAGGAGCCTCTGGATCCGGTTCGGCACCTCACCAATCGCTCGTCAGGCCGGATGGGATATGCACTGGCGGAGGCCGCACGAGACCTGGGAGCGACAGTCACCCTCATAAGTGCACCGACGGCACTGGGCCGGGTGTATGGCGTTCGCCAGGTCGCCGTGCGGACCGCGGAGGAGATGGCCGTCGCCGTCCTCGGGGAACGAGAGAACACCGATGTGCTCGTGATGGCAGCGGCTGTGGCGGATTACCGGCCTGTGTCCGCTGCGCCAGAAAAGATCAAGAAGAGCGAAGCGGGATTGACTCTTTCGTTGGAGCGAACCCGCGACATCCTGGCTTCGGTTGTCGATCTCCGTGCCGATGGATGGCCGCGTATCGTGGTCGGCTTTGCTGCCGAAACGCAGGATCTGATCGCTAATGCCTCGCAGAAGCTCTCGCATAAGAGGCTCGATCTGCTGGTGGCGAACGATGTGTCGGCAACCGATGCCGGGTTTGAGGTGGAGGACAATCGCGTTGTTCTCCTGGCGTCCGATGCCGCTCCTGTGACTCTGCCGTTGATGTCGAAATTCGAGGTCGCCGAGCGGATCTGGGAGCGGGTGCACGGCATGTGGAGCGAGCGCTATGGCTAGATACGCCGGCAGCATCACAGATGTCGCGAGGATCCGCGTGGGCCAGGCCACCGACCGTGAAGCCTACACCGGCTGTACGGTCATCCTGTGCCCGCCGCAGGGGTGTGTCGCGAGTGGTGTTGTGCGGGGCTATGCACCGGGAACCCGGGAGACGGCACTACTTCAGCCAGGGATGCTCGTGGGGCGTATCCATGGGATCCTGCTGACGGGAGGAAGTGCCTTCGGCCTGGCAGCCGCCGATGGGGTGATGCGCCATCTTGAGGAAGAAGGAGTCGGTTTCGACAGCGGGTCTGCTCGAGTGCCCATTCTGCCGGCGGCGGTGTTGTACGATCTCTCCTTTGGGAGCGCCGTCATCCGTCCCGACGCGGCTATGGGGTATGCCGCCGCCCGGTCGGCCACGGATGGGGCGGTTGAACAGGGGAACGTCGGCGCGGGAATGGGTGCTACCGTAGGCAAGTTCGCTGGCATGTCCTGCGCCATGAAGGGTGGCCTGGGGATGGCCAGCCTGCGGCGGGGAGATGTCGTTGTGGGGGCGCTCGTGGCCGTGAACGCCCTGGGGAACATCCTGGACCCCGAGACGGGGACGGTTCTGGCCGGAGCGCGCGCGCCGGACGGCGGATGGCTCAGCGTGCTGGATCCGGCTGCCCGTACGAGCGATACGTTGCTGGGGAATACCGTCATTGGCACCCTGGCTACCAACGCCAGGCTGGATGTTTCCGGGGCCAACCGGATGGCGCACGCGGGGCACGATGGGCTGGCGAGGGTGGTTCGGCCAGCGCACACGCTGTACGATGGGGACACGATCTTTGCATTGGCCACCGATCAGGTCGATGGCGAGCCGGTGCTCCTGGCGGAGATGGCGGCTGTGGTGATGGCGCGCGCCATCGCAAACGCCGTGCTGGAAGCACAATCGGTAGGGGGTATTCCGGGTGCATGTGCCATATTTAGGTGAATTGCGCTGATAGCAGCTTCTGCTAGTTGACCGCCTGCCCGATTGTTGTTATAATCGAGGTTGTAGATTCTCTTGCGGATGGTGAATGATGCGCCATGAGAACCCCTACGATTACACACTCGGCCTCGGCCTCCTGCGGTATCGCGCAGGCTAGACGAGCCGGGTTTTTTTGTTGCAGAGGCACTGGGGATGCGTATTGAGGGTGAAAGGGGGTGCAGTAGGTATCCGGCGTGACGGCATGCCGTAGCGTACGTGGCCGATTTCGAGCGTATGCCTAGCTTTTAGACGAGGGAGTCCAAGTGGCATTGCGAGAAGAAGAGTTCAGTACTGCGACCGAAGAGGAGATCGAGGAGGACATCGCCGAGGATGACGATGCCGATGTGGCGGAACTGGAAGAGGTAGAAGAGGAAGAGGCCGACGAGAAAGAGGATACTCGAGACCTCCTGGAGGAGCAGTTACTGCGCAAGAGGACGAGAGCGGATCTGGAGGGGATCGCTGCTGACGATACTGTCAGCCTGTATCTGAAGCAGATGGGCCAGGTTGCGCTCCTCACCGCTGAGGAAGAAGTCATGCTGGCCAAGAGGATCGAGGCTGGTGTGGCGGCCTCGAAGAGACTTCGTTCCACCACGCTGAGCGAGGCACAGCGCGACGACCTCGAAGAGGTTGTGCGGCTGGGAGAGCAAGCCCGCACACGCCTGGTTGAGGCGAACACGAGGCTGGTTGTGTCTGTTGCGAAAAAGTACCTGGGGCAGGGCGTGCCCATGCTGGATCTGATCCAGGAGGGCAACATCGGCTTGATGAAGGCGGTGGAAAAGTTCGACTATCACCGCGGGTACAAGTTCAGCACCTATGCTACCTGGTGGATCCGCCAGGGCATCACGCGAGCCTTGGCTCAGCAAAGCCGGCTGATCCGGTTGCCGGTCCACGCAGGTGATCAGATCCGTCGCATCTACCGCATCGTCGAGCAGATCGAGCAGGAGGAGGGCAGGCGGGCCACTCCTGAGGAGATCGCCGATCAGACGGGGCTCAGCGTCACCAAGATCGAGCGGCTGATGCGGATCTCGCGCTATCCAGTGTCGCTCGAGAGGCCTGTGGGAGACGACGGCGATACCGAGTTCGGGGACTTTATCGAGGATGAGGATGCCCCCTCCCCGACGGACGTCGCCTACCGCCAGTTGCTTCGCGAAGCCCTGGAGGAGGTGATGACTGCGCTCAGCCCGAGAGAGACCCGGATCCTTCTCCTCCGGTTTGGCCTCAGAGATGGCAAGGCGCACACCCTGGAGGAAGTCGGCGAAAAGTTCGGCTTGACCCGCGAGCGTATTCGCCAGATCGAACATCAGGCACTGGCGAGGCTCCGGCATCCGTATCGCTGTGCGCAGTTGCGCGACTATCTCCGCTAGGTCACTGTGATGAACAGGCCGCCCGCGGTACGCCACGGGCGGCCTGTTGTGCTTTCTACTGGATCAGGATCGCGGCGCGTCTCTGTGGCGAGCAAGCTCGGTGGCCGCATTGATGGCGCAGATCAGACTCGTAGCATAGGCTGTCCCCTTGCCCGCCTTGCCAAAGTTGGTGCCATGGTCCACCGATGTCCGGATGATCGGTAGCCCCAGCGTGATGTTCACGCCCTCAGCAAAGCCGATGAGCTTGGTGGGTATGTGCCCCTGATCATGGTACATGGCCACGACAGCGTCGTAGGTTCTGTTCTGGGCCATGGCGTAAAAGACCGTATCGGGCGGCACCGGGACGGGGTGAACGTCGAGCCCTTTGGCTCGCGCCATCTCGATAGCGGGGATGATCTCCTGTGTCTCCTCGTCTCCGAACAGCCCTCCCTCTCCTGAGTGGGGGTTGAGTCCGGCTACGGCGATCCGTGGCTTGGCGATGCCCATCTCTGTAAGGGCCACTTCCGTCAATTCGATGACTTCCAGTACACGTCGGGTCCTGACGCGGTCAATGGCCTGTCTGAGGGAGCAGTGCGTGCTCACATGGGTGACGCGAAAGGTCCCCGCTGCGAGCATCATCGCCACGCTCCGGGCTCCCGTGCGGTATGCGAGGAGTCCGGTATGGCCGTCATAGTGGTGTCCAGCGAGGTTGAGCGCCTCTTTGTTGATTGCAGAGGTGACGAGCGCATCTATCTGCCCGGCCATCGCCAGATCTATGGCGGCGATCACGGTGTCATAGGCCACCTGGCCGGCCTTGGCCTGAACCTGGCCGTAGACGACATCCGAGAGATCGACATTGGTGGCCTGCAGTACGTCGATGGCGTCCTCTGCAAAGCGTGCCTGCGCTACATCGTGGATGGCGTGGACCTTTGCCTCCGATCCGACCAGGCGGATCGCTTTGGACATCCAGCCGGCATCGCCCAGAACGACGAGGCGCGCTGTGCGCCGCACCGCCGGATCTGCCCAGGCCTTGACGACGATCTCTGATCCGCTTCCACTGGGATCGCCCATCGTCACCCCGAGCAGCGGTCTTTCGCTCATTTGCCCCCTCCTGTCGCTAGGAATGCTCTTGGCTGCTTTGCGCCCTGGCGCAGCCAGTGCCGCGCATCCAGCATTACCGACGGGCTTCCGAAACCTCCCGCCTTGGTGACGACCGGCAACCCTTCGGCCAGACCGCCTATGAGCAGGCCGCCGGGAACGCCCGGCTCGATGGCTTCCAGGATTCGCACGGCATCGGCGCCGACTGCGTGGCAGACGGCCAGCGCTACCTCGCCGCCGGTGATAAAGAGTCCACCGACCAGGTCCTGTTGGATCGCGAGGCATGCCGCCTCTGCCAGGATTGCGGCCACACGGTGGCCCCCGCCGGCTAAGTACTCCGTTGATGACGACTCTAGTATCACATCACTGCCGCTCCGTAGCAACAGCGTCACCTCCTGGGCCAGGCGATCGATCTCTTCACTCGGTGTGTAGCTCCGTTGGCTGCTGAGCTGTACGGCCGGAATCCCGGACCGCTCCAGTTCTCTGACCTGCACCATGGAGGTCGGGTTCCGGCTCCCGGAGATGAGCAGCAGCGGTTTGCGGGCTTGGCCCGTCCACACCGGTCCACCCGGCTCCTTCGCGCTGTAGAGAGAGGCCCACGCCTTGGCCAGACCCGCCGATCCGCAGGGAAGCCATCCGGCGCCCAGCCCGTGCACAACGAATGCGATGGTGCGCAGGTCGCCCTCTGTGCAGGCGTCCACAACGACCAGACGAGACCGGCAAGCCGTGATCGCCGCGCGCAGCGGGCCGGGTCCTCGCGTCACCGCGTCCAGAGGTATATGGCCGGCCTCCATCCCGGATTGCTGCATCAGGAGCGTCGGCAGGTGCGATTCGGTCATCGGCCAGCGCGGATCGCTCCGGATCGCACTCTGCGCGAGCGGCTGGCCCTGTACCAGTATGTCACCGTGTAGCGTGGTACGTCCGCCTTCCGGGAAGGCGGGAGAGACTACGATGCCGCGCAATGCCAAGGCGTAGAGCAGGGCGCGGAGCTCGTACCCGACCGGACCGCGCAGGGTCGAATCGATCTTTTTGTAGATCCGCCGACCGTCGAGTTGAGGGAGCGCTTGGCGCACGCGGGCCACGGCCTCACTCGGCGTGAGCTCGCGGCTCTCACTGGTCATGACCAGCACCCGCGTATCACGGTGGCCCTCACCGACTTGCACCAGGGTCTCAAGCCCGCTTAGTGCGAACTGGAGGCCGGCGTCCATGGCGCCGGTCAGGTCGTCTGCCAGTACGGCAAGAGGCGTGAGATCGCGTGACGCGCCCTTGGCCACGTCAACGCCTTCCACGTGACGCCTGCGCAGAGATGAAGGCTCGAAGGCTCTGTTGACAGAGGCCGCTGAACGCTTGACCGCCCTTGTATGCGGGGCTAGTATGTGGCACGTCCGCCAGAGGGCCCGCTCGTTGCCAAGTCGGCATGAAGGAGAGTCTGCATGAAGCCATACGGTGCACTCCGGTTTATCTCTTCGCTCTACCGCGTCTTTGCGTGGGTCGCCTTGATCGCAGGGATCCTGGCGAGTCTGGGAGTCATTCTGGTCACCGTCATCGGCGGGAACATCCGCGTTCCTCAGGCGGGAGCCCTGGCATCCGCGCTGGCCGGGTTGCCCGGGGCGTTGCTCATGGCTCTCACACTGGCTGCTGTGGCGCTACTGATGTACGTCGCGCTCAGCGCAGTGGCCGATTGCGTTCAGTTGGCTTTGGCGATCGAGGAGAACACGCGGGCAACGGCGGAGTTGCTCAAGGGAGAGGCCGCACTCAACGCCAGTGGTACAGCGCCCTGGGATCCAGCCGTATAGCACCCCAGCTGTTCTCGCTTCTGCACTCTAGTTCCATGCACGCGGCTTGCAGAGGACCTCGAGCACTCTCAAGTCGAAAAAGTCCTGCACGTTGGCCGAAAGCAAGAGGGCGGCCGTATCGGCGCCTCGCCCTGTGCCCCCGATTGCGATGACCTCTTCGCCCGCCGGAACGAGTCCGGCATCAGCGGCCATCGCGGTGATCTCGCAGGCCACCTTGATCCCCTGACCAAAGCTCCGCAACACGTAGGCGACGATTTCGTCGATCTGGTACGTGCCGAGCTTGCGACGGATCGCGCGGTTCAGGCCGCCCAGCGCGTGCTGGGCTGTAAGGACCACGCCGCCTGCGGCTTCGATGGCGGCGCGGTTCTCCTTCGTGAGCTCCTGCTCGTTTGGAGCGGCAAAACCCGTCGAGTGGCTCACGACGACGATCTCGCGCCCGGGAGCGCTGAGCCTATTCACTGCCTTCAGGCCGGTCTCCCCAGTCGTGCTCGCCACGACGATGAACCCAATACCCAGCTGGGACGCCCTGGCGCCCGCCAGCGCGAGCGTTCTCTCTGTGTTTTCTGGCCCTGCCTGATCATAGTAACTGCAGGAAACGCATTGTTCTGGCACCTGGTCCTCCTTCATCGGGGATCGTCTCCGCCAGCGCGGACCTCATTTTGAGCACATGCCAGCTTTCCGGCGCGCTGAAGGGCACTGTACATCGAGCGCTTGACGTCATGATGCTGCGTCTCTGCCTCCCTCAGAACGCGTTTCACAAAGGCCCGCCGGGATTGGGCCCCTTCGGGACAGGGCTCACCCTCGAGTGGATATTCGCTTGCCCGGACATAGTCGCGGATATCTCGTTCTTCGACAAACGCCAGCGGGCGTATCAGCAGCAAGTCTCCATCGAACAACTCGGAGCGCGCCTGCATGGTATCTACCCGTCCGCTGTAGAGCAGGTTCATCAGCGTTGTCTCCGCGACATCGTCGGCGTGATGGCCAAAGGCCAGGGTTCGGCAGGAGACGCGCTTGGCCATCTCGAAGAGCGCTTTGCGCCTTGACCAGGCGCACCAGAAGCATGGATTCCGGGGTGACAGGGTGGGGCGTTCAGTGTTCGAGGGTGGTGCCAAGTGCAACGGTATGGCGCGTTCAGCGCACCACTGAGCAAGCCAGGGCTCTGGAACCGCCTGCCCGCAATGCGAGTCGTCAACGATGTGGCCGGCGTGCAACTCGAGGCGCTCGGGACCGGTTGTCTGCCGGCGGTGAAGCAGGTCGAGCAGAGTCATGCTGTCCTTGCCGCCGGAGACGGCGACGAGGACGCGGTCACCATCCTCGAACAGGCGGTAGTGACGTTGCGCCTTGTTGAGCGACCTGAGAAGGTAGTGCGCAAGAGTGTCGGCGCGGCTCATGGTCGGATAGTACCACGGGTACTGGGCGGCGACAATCGACGATCACACAGGGTGCGTGAGGGTCCATCATCAAGTAGCTTGACAGCGTTCTCCGCAGTGGTATAATCTCAGTAACTTGATAGACAACCTGTTATTCGGCTGGGGCCGGCGGATGTAGGTCATGAAGATATCTACCAAAGGCGAATACGGCATCAGGGCGCTGCTGGAACTGAGCAGGCGCTATGGCGAAGGATACGTGCAGAGCACCGAGATCGCCACGGCGAGGGGAATCCCGGAGAACTACCTCTATCAACTCCTGATCACGCTGCGCAAGGCAGGGATCATCCGCAGTCGGAGGGGACCTCAGGGAGGGCACATGCTGGCGCGCGCTCCTTCGGCGATCAGCGTGGCCGAGGCCGTGATTGCGCTCGAAGGCCCTCTGGCACCGGTTGCCTGCGTTCAGGCTGATGTCGAAGACGATTGCCCCTATGGTGCGACCTGTCCCATGCGGGAGGTTTGGGAGCGCGTCACCGCGGCGACGCACGACATCCTAAAGAGCACCACGCTAGATCTGCTGGTGGCCCGCGAAGGCGAGCGCCGGGCAGCGCTCTAGATCTCCTACAACTCGCCGCTTACCTCACGCTCCAGTCGCTCAAAGAATTGCACCATGAATCGATGGCGCCCACGGGCCATTCTCCTGCCGCTCTCGGTGAGCATAACGTCACAGAGCTTGGCCAGCTTGAACATGTACTCGTGTACGGCTGTGTATTGCCCAGCGGCGACACCCGCCTCTGCCACCGATACATCCAGCGCGGCATCGGCGGATTCCACCGATGCCCAGAGCCTCTGGTGCTGTTGTCCGCCATAGAGGTAGGCACGAGCCACGCCGACGGCGCCGATTGCGTCCAGTTTGTCCGCATCGTAGAGCACTCTGGCTTCTATGCTGGTCGGCGGGTCACTTCCGCGAAATCGGTGTTGGCGGATGGCGCTGGTGACGGCCTCGACGCGGTCCTCCGGGAACCCGCACAGAATGCGACGCGCAGCCTGTGCACCCAGTTCGGCGTGACTGATCCCGGTGCGTTCCTGTTCTGCGCGGGCGATGTCATGGAGCAGCGCGGCGGTCCTCACGACTTCTAGATCCGCCCCTTCCTCCAATGCTAGCCGTTCAGCGATCCGGGTTACGCGCAGCACGTGGTCGAAATCGTGAGCAGAGTCATTGTCACCATAGTAGGCGCGAGCCTGCTCGGGGGTGATCATGTCGCTTCCACGCGGCGAGAGCGAGAGGCGATGATCCCCGCCAGGCCCAGCAGCAGCACTCCCAGCGCAGCGATCAGGATCAGGAGGTGAGTGACGGCGGACACCCAGAAGGGCAGGGGGTAGAGTTGGATCAGCGTGTCCTCGTAGAAAAAGGTCCAGGTGCCCGCCTCAAAGAATACGCCATGGAAGATCGTAAAGAACCGATCGAAATCCACTGCTGCGGCCGCGCCGATGGTGAC
Organism: Chloroflexota bacterium; assembly: GCA_012719135.1. Taxonomy (GTDB): domain Bacteria; phylum Chloroflexota; class Anaerolineae; order UBA1429; family UBA1429; genus JAAYED01. The sequence goes on along the minus strand of JAAYAW010000052.1, from coordinate 11,194 downwards.
TAGTAGCCCCGCCGTCAAACCCACGCCGACCCGGATCCCCGTCGCAAGATGCTGGGCATGTCCTCGGAGGAGTATGCCAAAGGCGAGTGCGCCCACAGCCAGCGCCACCGCCTGCGTGACGTAAAGCCCCCGCACAACCGCCTTCACGTCGACCAGGTGCTCCACTTCCGATGGCCGCAACGCGGTGGAGCCGTTATCGGTCTCCATGGAGGCCATCTCTTCCAGCGCGGCGCTCCCCTCCATATAGCGCAGAATGGTATCTGAGAGCCGGGCCCGTTCGTCCGGCGTGAACCGGCTGGAGGCCGGGAACCCGCCCCGGGCGTACTGGTAGCGGGCATAGCTGGGGCGGAACAGCACATGCAGGGGCGAGACGATCAGGACGATCGCGGCGCAAAGGGCCACAAGAAACGGCGCAACGCGTTGTGTCAGGGTCTGTGTCATGGAGATCCTCGGTTCTGGTTTGGTGCGCCCGAGTATAGCACGCGCGCGAGCCGTGTGCTACGGGCGGGGAGATTTGCTTGACGGCTGCTCGGGATTCCGGTATTCGTACGGGCGCGTGGAGCCGGCGTGATCGTCGCCTGTTCGTCTCGGGACCTCGATGGTCGGGCCCGGCGTCGGGGCTCTCGATTTCGCAGCGACGAGCCTCGCCAGCGCGTTCGGGGACTCGGCCTGATGCTGCAGCCAGTGCGACATCAGGATGCTCTCCACGGCGTTCTGTTGGGCTGCTCGGCCGGTCGAGCCGATGGGAGACGCGGTACCGTCGGGGCACCGGTGAGACTGTAGGGTATGGCTCGCGCCCCGTGATCTGGGACCATGCTGCATGCCCCGTAACGCGCCGATAGGTGCCCGAGGGAGGGTTAGGTGCCTTCCCGTTGGGCTGTCTTGCGCACAGGGCCTCCATAGGCGGGCGCGAGACGGACGCGGGGGCAGGCATCTGCGGGGTCGGGACGGAAGCTGCCCTCCTCCGGCGAACTGGTCTTCCGGAAGGCGGATCCGCGCGGCGCGCCCCGCGGCGCATTGAGCCGGGTAGGGCGGGCTAGCCGTAATGGTCAGCCGGGCGTACACGGAGGCAGGATGAAGGACTTGATCCTGGCACATGACTTGGGGACCACCGGCAACAAGGCCTCTATGTTCGACGCGAGCGGCACGCTGGTGGCCAGTGCATCCAGTCCGTATGGCACTGAGTACCCGCACCCTGGCTGGGCCGAACAGGATCCGTTCGATTGGTGGCGGGCCGTTGTCTCTTCCACCCGCAAGCTACTCGGCCTCTGCGGTCGGGAGGCGAGCGATGTGGCCGCCATCGGCTTTTCCGGCCAGATGATGGGCTGTCTCCTGGTGGATCGTCACGGAATCCCACTGTCCAGGGCCATCATCTGGGCGGACCAGCGGGCGCAGCAAGAGGCGTCAGCTGTCGCTGACAGGATCGGTGTAGATGAGATGTACCGGATCACCGGCCATCGCGTCAGCCCGAGCTACACCGCGGCCAAACTGCTCTGGCAGCGATGTCATCAGCCGGATCTCTACGCGGCGACCGCAAGGGTTCTGCAGGCCAAGGACTATACGGCTTTCCGCCTTTGCGGTGCCATGGCCACCGATTACTCGGATGCCTCAGGCACGAACCTATTCGATCTCCGAGCCCGGAAATGGGCTGAGGGGATTCTGTCACGGCTGGAGCTGGAGCCCAGTCTGCTGCCAGAGGTGGTCCCCTCTGCCACCGTCATTGGGGGCGTAACGCGTGAGGCCGCGGAAGAGACTGGGCTGGCAGCAGGAACGCCTGTGGTCATCGGCGGAGGAGATGGCGCCTGCGCCACGGTGGGAGCGGGCGTTGTGCGCCCTCAAGATGCCTACTGCTACATCGGGTCGTCCTCGTGGATATCCCATGTGTCGACCGAGCCTCTCTATGATCCGGAGCAGCGTACCTTTACCTTTGCTCACCTGGATCCGTCCTATCTGTTCCCCACGGGTACCATGCAAAGCGCGGGCGGAGCCTATGACTGGCTTGAGAAGTTATTCCGCGGCAGCGCGACTGACGCTGCGCATGCGGAACTGGACGACCTGGCCTCTCAGGTTCCAGCCGGCTCACGGGGGTTGTTCTTTCTCCCTTACCTCATTGGCGAGCGCAGTCCGCACTGGAACCCAAACGCGAGAGGCTGTTTCATCGGGCTCTCCATGGTCCACGGTCGCGGTGAGTTGGCGCGCGCCGTACTTGAGGGGGTGGCCTACAATCTCAGAACCATACTGGGCGCCTTTCGGCGACAGGATGCTCGGATCGATAGCCTGCGAGTGATTGGCGGCGGGGCTCGCTCTCCGGTCTGGAGGCAGATCCTCGCGGATGTGCTGGACGTGCCCCTGGCACGGCCTGGGCTCGCTGTGGAGGCCACCTCGCTGGGCGCGGCGATCGCCGCCGGAGTCGGCGTCGGCCTGCTGCCGGGATACTCAGTGGCTTCCGAGTGGGCGCCGGCCGATCCTGCAGAAACGCCGGGCGCGGATAACGTTCAGGGATATGACGCTCTCTACCCGCTATTCTGTGCGGCCTACGAGGCCCTCGCCCCGCTATATAATGAGATCGCGACGCAAATGAGGAGCGACTAATGCCAGAGAACCCTAGCAAGATTCAGATCGCCACCTTTAACGCCAACTCGATCCGTACTCGGCTGGATCAGATTCTGGGTTGGATGTCGGCAACACAGGCGGATGTCCTCTGCGTTCAGGAAACCAAGGTCCAGGATTCGGATTTCCCGCAGGAGGCCTTCCAGGAGGCTGGGCTCCATGTCGCCTTTTCCGGCCAAAAGTCACACGCCGGGGTCGCCATCATCAGCCGTACGCCGCCCGAGGATGTCCTGTGCGGTCTTGACGATGACGGTCCGCCCGATTGCCCCAGGCTGCTCAGGGCACGCATTCAGGGCATCAATGTGATATCGGCCTACGTGCCACAGGGCCGATCGATTGATCATGAGATGTTCGCCTACAAGCTCGCATGGCTCGGCCGTCTGCGAGCGCTCCTAGAGAGGCACCATACGACAGCGGACGATCTGATCCTGTGTGGTGATCTGAACGTAGCGCCGGAGCCCATTGACATTCATGATCCGAAGGCCAACGCCGAGCATGTTGACTTTCATCCGTCCGTGCGCGAGGCCTATGCCCACATGTGCGCTTGGGGCTTGGTTGACGTGTTTCGCCTACACCATGCCGATGTTCCGGACCAGTACAGCTATTACGACTATCGCGTCAGGAACGCTGTGGATCGGGGGGTAGGCTGGCGGATCGACCACTTGCTCGCCACCCCGGGGCTGGCGGCGCGCTCCACACGGGCATGGATCGACCTGGATGCCCGCAGGGCGGAGAGGCCCTCCGACCACACCTTTGTGGTGGCCGAGTTCGACCTGTAAACATCAGGGGACACAGGAGCAAGACGAGGGGAGGGAGAACGGATATGGGTATTCTCGACCGGTTTTCGCTGGCTGGACGCACATCACTGGTAACAGGGGCCGGCCAGGGGATCGGGCATGCTTACGCCATGGCCCTGGCAGAGGCGGGAGCTGACGTGGCCGTCGTGGACATCAATCCAGAAACGGCCAGCGTAGCGGCGGCAGAGGTCGCAGAGCGTGGCGTACGGTCACTGGCGCTGACGATAGATGTGCGCGACTCTGATCAGGCGAGTGCGATGGTAGAGGCGGTGGTATCCGCCTGGGGAAGGCTGGATATCGGCGTGAACAACGCGGGAATGGGACTGTGGGCTCCCGGCGAGGAGATGTCCGATGCGCAGTGGCGTGACGTTCTGTCGCTTAACCTGGATGCCGTGTTCTACTGCTGCCGCGCAGAAGGTCGTGTGATGCTCGCCCAAGGCTACGGCAAGATCATCAACACGGCTTCCATGTCGGCCCGGATCGTGAATCGACCGCAGAAGCAGGTATCGTACAATGCCTCCAAGGCGGGTGTTGTACATCTGACGCACTCACTGGCTACAGAGTGGGCGGACCGGGGCGTGCGCGTCAACTGCATCAGCCCGGGCTACACGCGCACCTCGCTGGTTGATCAGGTGTCACATCTGGTGCCCGGCTGGCTCGAGGATACACCGATGGGGCGCATGGCAGAGACCTCGGATCTTCAGGGGGCTCTGATCTACCTGGCCTCTCCGGCCTCAGACTTTGTGACAGGACATGAGTTGGTGGTAGACGGGGGCTTTACGCTTTGGTGAGTGGCATAGCTCGCGTTCGCGCTCTCGATTGCTCTGCAAAGAGCCCGATGGTATAATCGGCCGGATAGCATAGAGACGCCGTATGCAGATATCTGCGGAACGGACATGCGATGAGCCAACTGAGAATCCCGGGGATGGTGGACGCGCATGTCCACCTCAGAGAGCCGGGGGCGACGCACAAGGAAGATATCTATAGCGGGACTGTGGCAGCTCTCGCGGGCGGAGTGATTGGGGTTCTGGATATGCCGAACAACACTCCGCCGATCGTCAGGCCGGATCGGTTGGCGGCCAAGCGCAAGCTCTTTGAGGAAAAGGCCGTAGCCGACTACGGCCTTTTTGCTGGGTCGGATGGCACGTCGCTGGAGGATGTGATCGCGATGGCTCCGCATGCGGTTGGCCTCAAGCTGTATCTGGACGAGACCTTTGGCGACCTCAGGAACTATGAGCCCGCACATCTCGCCGCCCTGTTTGAGGCCTGGCCGGGGCCCGGCCGCATCGCGATTCACGGTGAGAGCGACTCCATACGTGCGGCGATCTCTTTGGCGGAGCGATACGGCCAGAGGCTGCACGTGTGCCACGTGCCGGACCCGGATGACCTGCTGGTCATCGATGCGGCGCGCCAGCGCGGAGTGGACGTGAGCTGCGAGGTCACACCGCACCATCTGCTGTTGTCCGATGAGGCCATACTGCGGCTGGGTTCTCTCGCACAGATGAAGCCTCCGTTGGTGACAGAGCGCAAACGGGCGCTGTTCTGGGAGAGGCTGGATCTGGTGGACCTCATTGCTACCGATCACGCTCCTCACACTCTCGAGGAAAAGGCGGGCAAGAAACCTCCTCCTGGCGTGCCAGGGCTGGAGACGACCCTTCCTCTCCTGTTGGCGGCCGTTGACGACGGGCGGCTTGTCCTGGAGCGACTCATGGAGCTCGTATATTACGGGCCTCTTCGCATCCACCAGTTGCGTGCGCCGGACGACACGGAGGTCACCATTGACCTTGATGAGGGACGGTACACCCTCGAGCGGGGGGGATACCGGACGCGGTGTGGATGGTCGCCTTTCGAGGGCGTGGCCGCACTGGGCCGCATCGCGCGGGTTCGCCTGCGACAATGCGACGTATTCGTGGATGGGCAGGTGAGGGCAGAGGCGGGAAGTGGTGCGCCGTTGGCTCGGGCAGGCTAGCGCGACAGGCTTTACGACGGGCGCGGCGGAATTCGTCACGGCTATTGGAGAAAGGGGAGCACATGGCGACAAATGGGAGCCAGAAGAAGGTGGGTCTGGCGCCGGACAGGCTGGCCAGCTTCTACGGACGTGACATTGTCTCTGTGATGCAGTTCTCTCGCGACGATCTCACCTACATCTTTGGTGTGGCTGATGAGATGCGCAGCCTGGTCAAACGGGTGGGCGCAACGGATCTCCTCAAGGGGTATGTGCTCGGCAACCTGTTCTACGAGCCCAGCACGAGGACCTCATCGTCCTTTATTGCGGCGATGGAGCGGCTGGGGGGGTCTGTCATACCGATTCACGGCGTGCAGTACTCCTCGGTCAGTAAAGGCGAGTCGCTTCCAGATACGATCCGAACCCTTCAGTGCTACGCAGACGTGATCGTGCTGCGGCACCCGGAGATCGGCGCTTCAGCCGTCGCGGCGCGATATGCCACCAAGCCCGTGATCAGCGCCGGCGATGGCACCGGCGAGCACCCCACGCAGGGGTTGTTGGATATCTATACCATATACAGCGAGCTGGGCGCTGTCGACGGCCTGCACGTGGCGATGGTCGGAGACCTGAGGAATGGCCGAACGGTCCACTCGCTCGCGCGGCTGCTGCGGCTGTATGACACGAAGATGACCTTCGTGGCGCCCGACATACTGCAGCTGCCTGCCGATCTGAAAGCAGAGCTCGAGGATTCTGGCCGGGTGGTGCGCGAGACGGGTCGCCTCCAGGATGTCATCGCGGACGCTGATGTGATCTACGTCACCCGCGTGCAGAAGGAGCGCTTTGATGATCTCCGCCTGTACGAGGCTGTGAAGGACTACTATGAGATCACGCCCGAGCTCATGGAGCAGGCCAAGCCACGTATGGCGCTGATGCATCCGCTCCCCCGCGTCGGCGAGATCCATTACGACGTCGACGATGATCCTCGGGCAGCCTATTTTCGACAGATGGAGAACGGGATGTACGTACGTATGGCACTCCTGGCAGCCGTGCTGGGCAAAGTCTAGGCAGGAGCGAGACGATGACTTTCTGGGCCAAGTTGAGCGCGAGCATTGAGAAGCGGAATAGCCTGCTGTGTGTGGGCCTGGATCCTCACCCCGGTCAGGTCCCCGAGCGGTACGGCTCGGTGGCTGAGTTCATCCGAGATGTGATTGAGCAGACGTCTGACGTGGCCTGCATATACAAGCCCAATGTGGCCTTCTACGAGGCGCTGGGCCCCGACGGCCTGGACACGCTCCAGGAGATCATCGAGTCGATCCCCGACGATATCCCCGTACTCCTGGACGCCAAGCGGAATGACATCACGTCTACCGCCACCGCGTACGCTCAGGGAGTCTTCGACCGGTTGGGCGCTGACGCGCTGACGGTGAACCCTTATCTGGGAATCGACGGCGTGGCGCCGTTCATGGCCTACGAAGACCGCGGGGTCTTTCTGCTGTGCAAGACGTCCAATCCGGGAGCGGGCGAGATTCAGGACTGGGCGCAGTACGGGGTCCCTCTGTACCATCACGTGGCCGAGCTCGCCGGAGAGTGGGCTCAGGGACGCGAGATTGGGCTGGTAATCGGGGCGACCTACCCGCAGTCTATGGCCGAGATTCGGGCGAGCAACCCAGGCATCTGGTTCCTTGTCCCGGGAGTGGGCGCACAGGGCGGGGATCTCGAGGCCGCCCTCGCCGCAGGACTCCGCGACGATGGGCAGGGCGTCATCGTCAACTCCTCACGCGGCATCCTGTATGCGGACAGCCCGCGCCAGGCGGCGCTGGATCTGAGGGATGGGATCAACCGCGCTCGCCAGGCGGCGCGCGCCGGCGCACAGAGCGATGCGATGGCTGCGCGCCTGCGGGAGGCGCGCCTGCTCAAGTTGGCCGAGGCGCTCCATGAGACGGGGTGCGTGCAACTCGGCGACTTTGTGCTGCACTCGGGTGCTCATTCGCCGGTGTATGTGGATCTGCGCCGGCTAGTGAGCGACGCCCGCGTGCTGGAGCTCGCGGCGCGAGAGTACCAGGCGCTGCTGCAGCCGCTAGAGTACGATCGCATCGCGGCGATACCCTACGCGGGGCTGCCGATCGGAACGGCGGTGGCGCTGCTCACGAGGGACCCGCTGATATACCCCAGGCGGGAGGTGAAGGAGTACGGCACTCGGCGGCAGATCGAGGGTGACTTTCAGCCCGGCGAGCGCGCGGTGCTGGTGGATGATCTGATCAGTTCCGGCGCCAGCAAGCTGGAGGCCGCGGCGCCTCTGCTCGCCGCCGGGCTGGTGATCGAGGATGTGGTCGTCTTGATCGATCGCGAGCAGGGAGGGCGGGAGGATTTGGCAGAACATGGCCTGCGTCTGCACGCGGCTTTCACCCTGCGGGAGATCGTTCATGCCCTGGTTCGTCTGGGCAGGCTGAATGCGCAGGGCCAGGAGAGGGTGGAACGCTATCTCGATGGACAGGGATGATCGCTCGAACACAGGTGCGTGGCAGGGGCCCAAGCTGTCGGTAGATCTGGCCGGTGTTCGGCTGCAGAACCCACTTGTTCTGGCCTCTGGCATCTGGGGGAGCGCGGCAGGAACGCTGGCTCGCGCCGGGCGAGCCGGTGCCGGGGCGGTCACCGCGAAGTCCTGCAGCATTGAGCCTCGGCGGGGTCATCCTAACCCCACTGTATTGCAGTGGGGCCATGGCCTGATCAACGCCGTGGGCCTCTCCAACCCGGGGGCTGAGGAGGAGTGTCGTGAGCTACAGGCGGCCAAGGAGCAACTGGGCGGCACGGGCGTCGCGCTCATCGCCAGCGTCTTTGGAGAGACTCCCGAGGCTTTTGCTCAGGCCGTTCTGGCGCTACTGCCCGCGAGCGTGGACCTCGTGGAAGTGAACATCTCCTGCCCCAACGTGGCCGCCGAGTTGGGCCGTCCCTTTGCGCTGGATCCCGGGCCGGCGGCGAGTGTCACGGAGGCTGTTCGGAGCGTGTATTCCGGGCCGCTGCTCGTCAAGCTATCTCCGAACGCACCCGAGATTGCGCAGGTGGCCAGGTCGGTGGTTGAGGCGGGGGCTGACGGTTTGACTGTGGGGAATACCCTCGGGCCGGGTATGATCATCGATCTTGAGGCGCGGCGGCCGGTTCTGTCGAACCGCGTGGGCGGTGTTTCGGGGCCGGCGATCCGGCCCATCGCCGTGCGTTGTGTGTACGAGGTCGCTGCGGCGGTGGATGTCCCCATCGTTGGCACCGGCGGCGTCCGCACGGGTGCTGATGCGATGGAGATGATCATGGCCGGAGCTACCGCAGTCGGCATCGGATCTGCTCTCGAGGATGAAGGGGAAGAGGTCTTTGGTCGCATCACGCGTGAGTTGGATCAACTAATGCGACAGCTGGGCATCAAGAGCTTGGATGAGATTCGAGGCTGTGCACATGTGTAGCGACGTGTACACCGTCTATCGGGTGGTAAGCCGGCGGCAGGAGAGCGAGGGTGGCGCCAGCCTTGTTCTGGATGGCAGCCTCCGGGCCGATCCTGGTCAGTTCGTGATGGTCTGGTTGCCGGGTATCGAGGAGCGGCCTTTGGCGGTCATGAACGACCGGCCGTTGAGCCTGACAATCCGGGACGTGGGCCCCTTTACCCACGCCATGTGCAGGCTCCAGGAAGGCGATCGCGTGTGGGTGCGAGGTCCCTATGGGCACGGCTTCGACGTGCGCAGCCGTCGAATGCTCCTGGTGGGTGGTGGCAGCGGGATTGCCTCTCTGACGCTCCTGGCCAGCCGGAGCCTCGATGAGGGGCGTGAGGTCCGCGTGGCTCTCGGCGCGCGCACCAGCAGCCAGCTGATGCTGGGCTGGCGATTTGATGAGCTGGGCATTCCGGTTTTGTACGCGACCGACGACGGCACCGTAGGCGCGCGCGGGACCACTGTGGATGCGATTGAGCCTCTGCTGCGCGCCGGTTGGCCGGACGCGGTGTATGCCTGTGGCCCGGAGCCGATGATGATTGCGCTTGGCAGACGCTTGAGAGGCACGGATCTACCGCTCTACCTGAGCTTCGAGCGCACGATGAAGTGCGGCTTTGGCGTCTGCGGCAACTGCCATCTGGGCGACCAGTTGGTATGCCGGGATGGCCCCGTCTTTGAGGGGGAGAAGGTGCTGCGGGTTCTGGATCCGCTGGCCGAGTGACCCATCTTGGCCAGCGGCAGCGCTGCGCGCCTACAGAGTGAACAGCCCAAGGTATTGGGTGGCCAGCACCACAAGCGACAAGGCCAGAATCAGGCGTACAAAGCCCTGGCCCCTCTGAACCGCGGCACGACTGCTCACCCATGAGCCCAGGCCGTACCCGATGGTCAAGACCATGCCGTAAACCCAGTTGATCTGCCCCCGCAAGGCAAATGTCAGCAGCGCGATCACCGTGTACGTGGCGGTTATGAAGGTCTTGTGCATGTTGGCCCGCACCAGGTCCACGCCCGCGGTCAGCACCAGCGATGCGATCAGGATCAAGCCTACTCCGGCCTGGATGGCGCCTCCGTAGATGCCGACGAGGAAGAAGACGACGTAGCTGACCGCGCGGCGGCGCGGCGTCATCACGACCTCGCGCCCCTCTAGCCACTTTTTCGGGTTCACGATCAGGATGACGAGCATGATGAGCATGCAGACACCAAGGATCCGCTCGAACACCACTTCCGGGAGGTCGATCACCAGATAGGCGCCCAGGAGCGCGCCAAACAGCGCGGGTATGGCATAGTGCAGGCTCGCGCTCACCTCAGAGGCCCCCTTGCTCCGAAAACCGAGAACCCCAGCGATGGCGCCAAAGAGCACGCCCAATCGGTTGCTGCCGTTGGCCACACCGATCGGGAGCCCGACGAGGTTCAAGGCGGCGAGGGTGAGAAAGGATCCGCCGCCGGCGAGCGTGTTGATGATGCCGGAGAAAAAGCCCGCGACGATGAGCAGTGCGACGTGCGTCGGGGTGATCTGCATGGATGCTCCTCATCTCGTTGGCCGGATCGATGTCACAATGCTTCGAGTATAGGGCCATGGGGCCGCGTGGCAACTGTCAGCCCGGCGGCGATGGATCGATCGATTGACGGTGCGAGTGGCTGCGGTATAATGATGAACCTGACAGGAGTAGGCGAATGAACGATGATAGCCTCGCGGAAAAGGAACGGCTCCTAAAAGAGATCGTCGGTGATCTCTCGCTCGTTGCCGTCGCCTTTTCGGGCGGCGTGGATAGCAGCCTTCTGCTGGCCGTGTGCGCCGACGTCCTCGGTGCTGATCGCGTGCTGGCGTTGACGGCCGATTCGCCGTTGCTGCCCAGGGTGGAGCTCGCCATGGCTAGGCAGGTGGCCAGCCTGCTGGGTGTGGAGCACCGGACACTGGCTCTGGATGAGCTCGCTAGGCCAGAGATCCGGGCCAACCCTCCGGATCGATGCTACTACTGCAAGCAGATGCGGTTTTCCGCGCTCCTGGCGATGCGTGAGAGTGCCATGCCTGACCGTGTGCTCGTTCATGGAGAGAATGCCGACGATAGTTTGGACTATCGACCGGGATCGCGTGCGGCTGCGGAGTTGGGCGTGCGAGCGCCGTTGGCAGAGGCCGGCCTGACGAAAGCCGAGATACGGGAGCTATCTCGCCGGCGCGGACTCCCCACATCGGATTTGCCTGCAGAGGCCTGTCTGGCTACACGCTTTCCCAGCGGCACAGAGTTGACCGCTGAGGGGCTGGCCCGCGTCGAGAGAGCCGAGGTCGCGTTGCACAGGATCCTGGGACAGGGCAGACTGCGCGTCCGCGACCATTTTCCCGTCGCCCGTATCGAGATTCCTGAGCAGAGCAT
>JAAYAW010000005.1 GCA_012719135.1 Chloroflexota bacterium | reverse complement strand
TTCAAAGGATCATCGGATACTCGCCAAGTGCGACGCGTCAGTTCCACACGGGCAAAGGCGCAACCGTTCCCCTCGCCGTGGATCTCACGACATACCGTCCCTCGGAGACGAACCGCTCACAGCTGCGAGCGGCCATGGGGATCAGCCCGGAAACCTTTGTCGTTGCACACGTCGGCGACCTGATCCCGCTCAAGGGCCAGACGCTTCTGGTTGAGGCCGCCGGGCAGCTCCCGCAGGTCCGGTTCCTGGTCCTCGGCGCTCCCCGCCAGGATCAGCCGAGTTCTGTCGGCTACGCCAATGATCTTTACGCCGGGGCCAGCAGCAACGTGGGGTTCCTCGGCGAGCGGCATGACGTGCCCGAGATTCTCGCAGCCGTTGATGCTCTGGTGATCACATCGACTCAGGAGACGGGCCCACGGGTGTTAGCGGAAGCCATGGCGACCGCCTTGCCTGTGATCTCCACCAAGGTTGGTATGGCGCCAGATCTCCTTCGGCCAGGGGAGACGGGCTATCTCATTGAGCAGAACGACGCCGCCGGCCTCATTGCGTGCCTTCAGGCTCTCGCCGCAGATCGCGCGAGTGCCAAGATGATGGGCCTGAACGCTCGCAGGCTGGCAGAAGACGAACTCAGCATCGAGCGTTATCGCATACGAGTTCGCTCGCTCGTCGAGGAAGCCCTCGCCATCGCCAGTGAGCGCTAGGTTCCCCAGACCCCCGCGTGAGGGTAAACCCGCCACGGCTGTGGCGCTCCCCGAGCGCTAGTATCTCCAGCTAGAGACGTCGGCACCCTCCGGCGCTGTGTTGAGCATATGCACCATCATCCGCGGAATGAGCCGCTGGTTAACGGTCAGGCGTGCAATCTCGTTGGGAGAGTCCGGATCGCCGCTCCAGCAATGCTCAAAGCGGTCACCATACCGTACGTCTCCTGCGTAGTACGGATCACAAGTCGATTCAAGGAATGCCTCCAAGAGGTACACGGCGTTGTTCAGGTAAAAGCTGTCCATGTCGCCGATGTTGATGTGCAGCTTGCCGACCAACTTGGGGCCCAGAGACGCCCAGTCCCTCTCGAGCATATGGCTCAAATCGTAGTGCTCGCGCCAGAAAGCTGCCGTCTCCCTGTCGATCTCGCCCGTTCGCTTGTCCCAGATCCTCCGAGGGTATCCGTCCTCTCCCACGGGGCTGAACACGGCCTCCCAGGCATCGTATTGGCCACCGGAACGACTGTGAGAGCCCAGGGCAAGCTCGCGATGGTTGGCTTGCTCCAGCGTCGTGAGCACCTCCCCGAGATAGTTACGCTGCCCCGGCCTGGGCGTACGCTTCCAACCCTCGCCGGAATAGTAGGCATTGGCGTGTTCATACAGGTTGACGATTGTGAACGCCCTAAAGTCCACCGGATCCGGGCAGTTCGCCCAGCAGCCGTTGTATTCCTCGGGATACATGATCTGCGCGGCCAGAGCCTCCCAACCGCCCGTCGACCCACCGTACAGCGTACGTGCCCAGGGTTCGCCTACCGCTCGGTATCGTCTCTCGATCTCGGGCAAGAGCTCATAGGTGATCGCGTCTCCATAGGGCCCCAGATTCGCCGAGTTGACTGCGTAGGAATCGTCATAGTAGGGGTTGGCGTGCTGTATGGTGACCAGGAGCACCCGCGGAAAGTCAGGCCCGGTCCAGTCGCAGTAGAACCGGTAGCTGTACTCTGCCTTGGTGAGGTCATAACCCTCCAGGCCCTCCGCTTCAGCGTCGACCGGCTCCTCGCGGAAGCCGCAGCCAACGCGGAACTCGCGGCTGTGATGGCCGTGGTAGATCATCACCGGATATCGCACCTCGGGATGGGCGTCATAGCCCTCCGGAAGAAGGATGGTAGCCCCCAGGTACATGGGCCTGCCCCAGAATCGACTGAGCCTGTCGCTCTGGATCCGAAGGTGTCGCACATAGCGTGTGTCCGCGCACGCGGGCAACTCGGGGATGACCTGATCAAGTTCTATACCATAGACCCCCTGAGAACCCTGCTCCAGATCCATCGGTATCGGCGCACACTGCAGATTGCCCGGTGCGATGCTCCACCTTTGCCCTTCGCCACGATCCATGGGCAGCTTGAGCACGTGTCCGTCGGAGCGGTGAAACGTGTCATAGCGATGTAGCAGGGCCTGAACGTTATAACGCCCCGAGGGAACGCGTTCGAGGCTCTCGAGAGGGTATCCAAAGGTGTCGGCACCCATCCATACCGTCTCGCCGGGCTCCCAGCCCTCCACATCCATGCCGAACACCATCTGCGTCGTATCGAGATCGTGGATCTGGTAGCGAGGCTCTTCCTCTGGATCACTGGAGAGCAAAAGCAGCAGCCGACCATCCAGCGCCTCAGCACAGACCGCCGGCTCAAACCTGAACTGGAAACGCATTGCCGATCCTCCTTCTGTGACCAGCCTCATGCTTGGTGCATGGACTTGGCCCGGCCCATGAGGCCCGATCTGGGTGTACAAAAAACGCAGCTCCCGAACGGGAGCTGCGCAGAGTGCGCCATGCCTGGGTCGAGCCCCTGGCTCAGCTCTTGTATCGATAGACAATGCGCCCACGTGAAAGGTCGTAGGGAGAGAGCTCTACCCGCACCTTATCCCCAAGCAGAATGCGAATATAGTACTTGCGCATCTTGCCAGAGATGTACGCCAGCACTTCGTGGCCACTCTCCAGCTCAACTCGGAACTGCGTGTTGGGTAGCGCCTCGACGATCGTCCCCTCCACAACAACCTTTTCCTGACTCGCCTTTGGCATAAACTCGCTCTATCCCCCTATCGGACACACACCGCCGGTGCACACCAATACACGGCAGCCCGTGTGCCGCCGATACATCGGGCATAGTATACCACCTGGCCTTCCCTTCGTCAAGAAGAGCCAGATGACGTGGGGCAAGACTGAACTCAAAACGAATAAACTCCAGAGAGTGGCCTTGACTATCGCAAGCGATCCGCTCCATACTGAACCAGTCATCCTGGCACCTGGAGGTTTCATGCTCAAGTACCAACTCACCCATCCAGAGATACTCTCAGCGCTAGCCTCAGCGGGACACGGATCCCAGGTCCTGATCGCCGACGGCAACTACCCCTTCTCCACAGGCGCCAACCCCCACGCTCGTCGGGTGTTCCTAAACCTGTCTCCCGGGAGTGTCCCTGCCGATCAGGTACTGGCGGTGATCACGGATGCCATCGCCGTCGAAGCCGCGCATGTCATGGTTCCTGAGGATGGCTCGGAACCAGGCATATTCGCGAGCTTCCGCCGCCACTTGCCGGCAGGAGTGGTGCTCCAGCCGATGGGCCGATTTCAGTTTTACGAAGCGGCCAGAGGACCGGACGTCGCCCTGGTGATCGCGACGGGCGAACAACGGATCTATGCCAACATCCTGCTGACTCTCGGTGTGGTGCTCACCGGAGCATCCTAGGGAGAGAGAACGTAAAGCTCCCTCATCTCGTTGATGAGGGAGCTGAGGAAGCCAGCGTGTTGCGAGCAGTTGCTAGCGCATGCCCGATCAGCGACCTGCGGACGCGTCCATACGCGTCAGCGATGCCCCCGCCGGCCGCGCGACTATCGGTGCCGGATCCGGGCGGCTCTCCTGCCGGACGATTTCCCTAGGAGGCGCCTGGACGGGCTCAGGGGCTGGATCAACCACACCTTGCAGCGGCCTTGAGGGGTGTTCCACCCTGTCTGCTGGATCCACCGGAGCCATGTTCTTGGGGAGCTCCGATAACGCGGGAGGATCGGAAACCACCGGTGGCTCAACCACACCGCTATAGATCGCCTGGCAGGGGCCGATGTCCAGATGGCTGCCGTCTGTGCCCAGGGCGCGCAGGTAAAAGTCCGCACCGATCTCCACGGTCGGAATGTCCACCTGGTAGTAGTACCCTGCTGGCCCTTCGCTCAGGCCGCCGTCGCCATGCACAGGGATTGGCTCCTGAGTGATGCGTACGCGCTCATCACCGGCCGGAGCAGAGGCCAGCACATCGTAGCCTGCAACACCCTCTTCTTGATCCGCAACCCAGCTGACGCGAAGTGTTCCGCTATCCCACATAAAGTCCAGAGAGACGAGGTTGACGGAGATGGTGCTGCCTTCCTCGGAGCTAAGGACGGGGCCAAGCGCGGCGGCCCGACCGGCACCCAGCGCCAGACACAACGCCGAGATGGCGAACACGGCGGCTACCCTGCCCATCCGCGACATCCAACTGAGCTTTGTTATCTGCAACATGCGCGACCCCTCTTTGCCACCCGTGCAAGCCCTCTATCTGCGGCTATGATAACGTAAGCATAGCGTAAAGTCAAGCCCGATGGCCGTGCCCAAACATCGGCAAGACGCCCGAGCCTCAAGATGCTCTTGTGGGTGCTCGGGCCGGATGTTACAATGCGACCATGTCTGCACGGGAAAGGATACGGTGGACTCGTACGCGATGATCCGTGTTCCCGAGCCAAGGGAGATCCTCGACTGGCTCCTACGCACACCGGCCAAGCTGCGGGCCTGTGTCGCCGCGCCCGCGCGGCGACCGCTCTGGTTGATCCTGGCCAGCTGCGCGCTCCTCCTTGGAAACCGGCTAGATTGCATCTCTCTCGGCCATGATGAGATCTCATACCTCCTGGCTGCCAGAAGCCTCCCCGGCACTGCCGCTGCCCACGCCACTTGGTATGCCCAGGTCCTGAGGCTGCCCATGCGGCTCGGGAGCGATCCGAGGATCGCAGTGGCGTTCGTGGCCATCGTCTGGCTGGCCTCGTTACTCGTTCTCTACGAGACCCTTCTCCGGTACCAGGGCTGGACCATCGCGGCCCTGACCTGTGCTTTGCTGGGCGCCAGCCCCTGGAGCGTTCGCATCGTCCGAGAGATCGCGCCTTCGAGCCTGGCTCTGTCCCTTGGCACCCTGCTGTTGAGTAGCATGGTCTCCGCCCTTGTGGGTAGGAAGTGTTGGAGCTGGGCCATGGCTTGGCTCGCAGCCGTCCTGCTTTCGATTCTCTCACCGGATGGCTTCCCGACTCTGTTTGCACTCGCGGTCTTGACCGCTGCCGGACATCGGCGGGCAAGTTGGCCTCACATCTGGCTCGGCATACTCGCGGCCGGGCTGTTGACCTTGCCAACCCTTTACGAGGCCCCGGCTCAGGCTCCCTGGGCACAGGCTGTCGCCTTCTTT
>JAAYAW010000051.1 GCA_012719135.1 Chloroflexota bacterium | reverse complement strand
GAGACGTGGTGGGCGCGGCGGCGCCCCGAGATTCTGCGCATCTTTGAGGAGGAGATGTTCGGCCACGCGCCGGTCCCTCCCGATGATATGCGCTTTGTGGTGACGTCGGTCGAGCCAAAGGCTCTGGACGGGCGGGCCACGCGAAAAGAGATCAGCATCTACCTGACGGCCTCGGACACCCCGAGGCTCGATGTGCTTTTGTACATACCCAACGGGCAGCCGCGGCCCGTGCCGGCCTTTGTGGGGCTGAATTCGCACGGAAACCAGTCCGTGCATGCGGATCCGGGGATCACGCTGTACGGGGGCTGGGTGCCGGAGTTCCCGGCGGTCGTGGGGGATCTGGGTGTGGAGAACAACCGCGCCACGGAGCGCTCGCGCGGGGTGAGCGCGGAGATGTCCTACGTGGAAGGGATCCTGGCGCGGGGCTATGCGGTAGCCACGATGTGCACGGGCGATATCGTCCCGGATCGCGCCGAGCCGGTGCCGACGGGCATCCAGGCGGCGCTGCTCAAGCCCGGGCAAAGGCAGCTGGCCCCGAACGAGTGGGGTACGATCGCGGCATGGTCCTGGGGGATGAGCCGGATTCTGGACTATTTGGTGACCGATCCGGATATCGACGGGAGCCGGGTAGCAGTGCAGGGGACCTCGCGCCTGGGCAAGGCCGCGCTGTGGGCGGGGGCCGTGGACCAGCGGTTTGCGCTGGTGATCCCGAACGAATCGGGCTGCTGCGGCACGGCGATCTCGCGGCGCAAGTACGGGGAGACGTTCAAGAGCATCAACGAGTCGTTCCCCAGCTGGCTGTGCAAGAGTTTCCACAAGTACTCGGAGCGCGAGGATGAGTTCCCGGCGGACCAGCATATGCTGGTGGCGCTGGTGGCGCCGCGGCCGGTGTATGTGGCGAGCGCGGTGGATGATCTGTGGTGTGACCCGCGGGGCGAGTTCCTGGGGGCCAAGAACGCTGCCGGCGTGTACCGGCTGCTGGGCACCGACGGCTTTGCGGCGGAAGAGATGCCGGGTCTGCACGAGCCGATCCGGAGCACGATCTCCTACCACATTCGCGCCGGCGGGCACGGGATCATGGCCTATGACTGGGACCGGTTCCTGGACTTTGCGGATTCGCACATGGTTCGACGCACAACCGACTAGCAGGATGACCGGGGCCTGGCTGCATGCAGCCAGACCCCGGTGCCACTTGTGGGGCGGTTTGTGAACGTAACCGGTGCGAGAGCCGATACAACGGGTATGAGTGACGGGAGGAGAGAGAGAAGGAAAGGAGGTGCGTGCCCTAGTGAGGGGCAGCGATGACGCGATGTCCCCTCCAGGGCGAGCTGGGACCGCCCAGCCTATCGGGCGATCGTGCTCCAAGAGAAGTGTTACAGAGATGTGTTCTAGTGTGTTACGGAGAAGGAGTGGCCTTGATGAGTGGTCGTAACTTTACCCGACGAGATTTCCTGCGCGTATCGGTGGTGTCTCTCGCTGGCGTGGCGGCTGCCGCAGCGTGCGCCCAAGAACCAGAGATCGTAGAGAAGATCGTCAAAGAGACGGTCGTCGTGGAGAAAGAGGTCGAGAAAGAGGTCACCCGCCTGGTCGGGGCGGAACCAGAGGTTGCGGAGCCAGAGGTTGAGGCCGAGGAGCCGGTGGTCAAATCGGCTTACGGGGAGGCGCCGCAGCTGGCCGAGCTCGTGGCCAAGGGCGAACTGCCTCCTGTGGAAGAGCGGCTGCCGGAAAAGCCGCTGGTGTATGGCGTGGATCATCCGCTATCCAGCGAGTTTGTGACCGGCAAGTACGGCGGGACGATGTACGTGAACCAGCTGCCGTTCGGCCACATACGCGAAAAGTACATGATGCAGGCCAACAACGCCACGACGGATATCTTCCCGTATGTGGCGGAGTCCTGGGAAGTGGGAGAGGGGTACCGGTCGATCACCTTCAAGCTGCGGAAGGGGATGAAGTGGTCGGACGGGTCACCTTTCACCGTGGACAACTACATGTGGTACTGGGAGAACGAGTGCCTGAACCCGGACCTGCTGCCGGCGGGCCCGGCGGGATACTGGTATGTGAACGACACGTTGACCAAGTTCGTCAAGGTCGATGACTTTACGCTGCGGCTGGAGTTCGGCGGGCCTTACCGCCCGGTGCTGAACCTGGCCTCGAACTGGCAGACGCTGGTCATGTTCATCGCTCGGCCGGACTATGTCAAGAAGTGGCACATCGCCGAGAATCCGGACGCGAATGAACTGGCCAAGTCCGAGGGTTTCGACGACTGGACACAGGCCTATCTGTTCCACTCGAGCAACCAGCGCAACTGCGCCGATGTGAACATCCCGAGCGTGGGGACGGTCGTGGAGACGGAGATCGAGACCGATCACAGCACCTACACGAGGAACCCGTACTGCTTCGAGGTGGACGCGGAAGGCAACCAGCTGCCGTACTTTGACGCGGTGTACAGCTACAAGCTGGATGCCAAAGTGGCCGCGACGAAGGCGGTGGCGGGCGAGTTTGGGGTGTACCGTGCAAGCCCGGCCGACATCCCGGTATTGCAGCAAAATGCGGCCAGCGCCGGGTACCGGGTGCTGCAGTGGCAATCGGCTGACGGCGCGGACGCTCAGGTGTCGTTCAACCTGAACGACAAAGACCCGGTGCTGCGCGCGATCTTCCAGGATCTGCGGTTCCGCCAGGCGATGTCCATAGCGATCAACCGGCAGGAGATCAACGAGATCTGCTTCTTTGGCCTGGGGCAGCCGATCCAATCCACGGTATCGCCCAACGCGAGCTTTTACAAGCCAGAGTGGAGCACGGCGTTCGCCGAGTACGACCCGGAGCGCGCGAACGCGCTGCTGGACGAGATGGGACTGGAGTGGGACGCGGCGAAGAAGAACCGGCTGCGGCCGGACGGCCAGCCCCTGAAGGTGATCATCACCTGGGGTTACCCGGCACAGGGGAACGAGATCTCGGAGCTCCTGAGGGAGTACTGGGAGGCCTGTGGCGTGGGCGTGGAGATCCGCGAGGGCGGCGACTATGGCCTGTATACCACGAAGGGGAATGCGAACGAGATTCAGGTATCGATGTGGTCTTCGGACCGTATCGATGAGCTGCGTCTCTACCTTCCTGGCACCCAGACCAAGTTCAACCCGCTTGCGGAGATGTTCTACGCGATGGAGTGGGAGCGCTGGCACATCAACCCCGAGACAGGGGAAGAGCCCCCGCAGGAGTGGAAGGACTTTTACGAGGACTATGACGCCTGGTTCATGGCGGAGACCGAGGAGGAGTACAAGAGACTGGCGGAAAGGGTCTTCCAGTTCTACTCCGACCAGCTGGTGTGCATCGGACTTATCGGCTACGGGCCGGTGCCCATCGTGGCGCGGAACGAACTGAAGAACATACCGACGGTTGCCAGGATCGGCGATGCGACGAACCACTTTGGCACGTCGCTGCCGCAGCTGTGGTATCTGGACGAAGGCTAGCGGTCTGCAAGCACGCGGGCCGGGAGTGATCCTGCCCGAGGACTCGGAGACCGAGGACTCGGAACCTGAACACTCGCAGCCCGAGTGCACGGAGCCCGATCGGGCCCCCCGGTTCGAGGGGGCTCGATCGGGTCCGAATGTGATACGAAATTCTGTAGGTGCATAGGGGGTGGCGTAGATGTTGGGACGGTTCATTGCCCGTCGTCTGCTGTACATGGTGATCCTGTTGGTCGCCATGTCCGTCGTATCTTTTATCATCATTCAGCTCCCGCCCGGCGACTATATGGAGAGCTATATCGCCAGGCTTCAGGCTGAGGGGATGCAAATTGATGACTCGGCGATCGCCGCCCTCAGGAAGCGTTACGGCCTGGACCAGCCTCCGCACATTCAGTTCCTCACGTGGGCAGGCAGGCTATTGAAGGGTGACATGGGGCGGTCTTTTCAGTACAACCGGCCGGTGGCTGAGTTGGTGTTCGAGCGGGTACCC
This sequence comes from Chloroflexota bacterium, assembly GCA_012719135.1. Lineage (GTDB taxonomy): Bacteria > Chloroflexota > Anaerolineae > UBA1429 > UBA1429 > JAAYED01. The sequence goes on along the minus strand of JAAYAW010000051.1, from coordinate 5,668 downwards.
ATGACGGTACTGGTCACGCTGGCCTCGCTGCTGGTGACGTATCTGATCGCGGTGCCGATAGGGATCTATTCGGCCACACATCAGTACTCGTTGGGCGATTTCGTGGCGACGGCGATTGGATTCGTGGGAATCGCCATGCCGAACTTTTTGTTTGCGCTGATCCTGATGTGGGCTTTGTACAAGTGGTTCGGGCTGGGGATCGGCGGGCTGTTCTCCCAGGGGATGGAGACGGCGCCGTGGAACTGGGCCAAGGTGGTGGACCTGGTCAAGCACCTGCCGGCGCCATTGATCGTCATCAGCGTGTCCGGGGCGGCGGGGCTGATCCGCGTGCTGCGCGGAACGCTGCTGGATGAGCTGGGCAAGCAATACGTACAAAGCGCCCGGGCGGTGGGCCTGCCGGAGAGCCGGCTGCTGTTCAAGTACCCGGTGCGCATCGCGATCACCCCATTGATCAGCTCGATCGGGTGGATGCTGCCATCGCTCGTCTCCGGCTCGACCGTCGTGTCCATCGTGTTGTCCCTGCCTACTGTGGGGCCTCTGCTGTTTAGCTCTCTGACACAACAGGACATGTATCTCGCTGGCGGTATTGTGATGTTCCTGACCTTTATGACTGTCGTCGGCGTCCTGCTTTCCGACATCCTGCTGGCGCTTGTGGACCCGCGGATTCGGTTCGAATAATGCAGCAAGATAAACAGGAGGAGGCTGTTATGACAGATCGTGAGGAGCTCAGGGAGATCGAGGCTGAGGAGGGAGTGCGGGTCGAGGACGAGCGGGTGTACTATGCGACCCAGACCCAGCTGGTGTTACGCCGGTTCAAGCGGCACAAGCTGGCGGTGCTCGGGCTGGCCATGCTGTTGGTCGGCTATACGCTGGCCGCCTTTTCGCCCTTCTGGTCGCCATATGACAAGATCGAGCGTGCGGGGAACATCTATGTGCCGCCGCAGCGGATTCATTTCCGCGATGAGAACGGCTGGACGGCGCCGTACGTGTACGGACTGCGACAGACCACCGATCCGGAGACGTGGGAGCAGGTGACGGAGCCGGATACGGACGCACGGTACAGGGTCAAGTTCTTTGTCAAGGGCAGCGAGTACAAGCTGCTGGGGCTGTTCAAGTCCAACATCCATCTATTCGGCTCGGAAGATGGACAGATGAGGGTGTTCCTGCTGGGAACGGACGATCTTGGGCGTGACGTTTTCTCGCGGATACTGCAGGCGGCGTCGATCTCGATGTCCATCGGACTGGTGGGGGTGTTCCTCAGCTTTGTGCTGGGCACGCTGCTGGGGGGTATCTCGGGGTACTATGGCGGCAAGACGGACGTGATCATTCAGCGCGTGATCGAGTTCCTGACCTCGATCCCGACGATCCCGCTCTGGATGGCGCTTAGTGCCGCCGTACCGGCGCACTGGGACCCGATCAAGGTGTACTTTGCGATCACATTGATCCTCTCTTTGCAGGGGTGGTGTGGGCTCGCGCGCGTGGTGCGAGGCAAGCTGCTGGAGCTGCGCGAGGCGGACTATGTCATCGCTGCCCGGATCGCCGGGACAAACGACTTTGCGATCATCACCCGGCACCTGTTGCCCGGTTTTACGAGCTACCTGATTGTGAACATCACGCTTGCGATCCCGGGGATGATTCTGGGCGAGACGAGCTTGAGCTTCCTCGGGCTGGGTCTGCGGCCGCCGATCGTCAGTTGGGGCGTGCTTTTGTACCAGGCTCAGAACGTGCGCACCGTGGCACTGCACCCGTGGCTGATGGTGCCGGCACTGGCTGTGATCCTGACCGTTCTGGCGTTTAACTTTGTCGGCGATGGCCTGCGAGATGCCGCTGACCCGTACGCCAACGTCGCATAAGGAGTTAATACATGGAGACAACCGGTATGGTGGATGCGCGTGACGAGGTCATCGTGCAGTGTTCTGGGCTCCAGGTGGAGTTCCACACGGCGGAGGGCGAGGTCAGGGCGGTAAACGGAGCGGACTTTGTGGTCAAGCGCGGGCGCACGCTGGGCGTCGTAGGCGAAAGCGGTTGCGGCAAGTCCGTGACGGCCCAGGCGATTCTGAGGATCATCCCGGCTCCGGGGCGCATTGTAGGGGGAGAGATCACCTACAACCTTCGCAGTACAGCAGCGGACGGGACCGACGTGACGGAGAAAGTGGTCCTTACGGATCTGGATGCTCGGGGTAAGGAGATCCGGCGGATTCGCGGGAGACATATCTCGATGATCTTCCAGGAGCCTCTGACTTCGCTCTCGCCGGTGCATACGATCGGTAACCAGATCATTGAGGCGATTCGCCTGCACCAGGATGTGGACAAGCAGCAGGCGAGGGAGCAGGCGATCGAGATGCTGCGGCTGGTGGGCATGCCCAACCCGGAACAGACGATTGACAGCTACCCGCACCAGCTGAGTGGCGGTATGCGCCAGAGGGGCATGATCGCCCGGTCGCTATGCTGCCATCCGAGCCTGTTGATCGCAGACGAGCCGACCAGCGCGCTGGACGTCACGACGCAGGCGCAGATCCTGGACCTGATGCAACGGCTCCAGAAGGAGCTGGATATGAGCATCATGATGATCACACACGACCTGGGGGTTGTGGCCGAGACGGCGGACGATGTGATCGTGATGTACCTGGGGCGCGTGGTTGAGTCGGCCGACGTGGATTCGCTGTTCTATGACCCCAAGCACCCCTACACACGAGCCCTGCTGCGGTCGATCCCGCGTGTTGACAGGGACACGGGGGAGAAGCTGGAGGCGATCAAGGGCGTTGTTCCGGACCCGTTCGCATTCCCCAGTGGGTGCTCGTTCCATCCGCGCTGCGCGTCGTTTATGAAGGGGGTCTGTGACGTCACAGAGCCGCCGGAGGTGCGCCTGGGCGATGGTCGGACGGTGCGGTGTCATCTGTACGCACAGAGCGATGGAGTGTAGGGAATGTCAAAGCCAACCGAGGGTGATTCTTTGCTATTGAGTGTTCAGAACCTGCGCAAGTACTTTCCCATTCGCGGCGGGTACTTGAGCGGGAGCCGGGGCACGGTGAAAGCCGTGGATGGCCTGAACATAAACATCAAGCGGGGCGAGGTGCTGGGGCTGGTCGGGGAGAGCGGCTGTGGAAAGACGACGGCCAGCCGGATGATCATGCGCGTGATCGACCCGACGGAGGGGGAGATCTGGTTCAATGAGCGCGAGTCGGGCTGGCACGAGATCAGCGCGATGAACGACCACCAGATGCGTCCGCTGCGGCGGCACATGCAGATGATCTTCCAGGACCCGTTTGGCTCGCTGGATCCCCGCATGACGCTGTTGCGGATCGTCGGAGAGCCGCTATGGGGCAGCAAGATCGCCTCACCGGAGGAGATCGAGGTGCGCGTGGCGGATGCGCTCAAGGCGGTGGGCCTGCGGCCGGAGTACATGCCGCGTTACCCGCATGCCTTTAGTGGTGGACAGCGGCAACGCATCGGGATCGCGCGCGCGCTGGTGACCAATCCGCAGCTAATCGTGGCGGACGAGCCGATCTCGGCGCTGGACGTCTCGATCCGGGCGCAGATCCTGAACCTGATGAAGGATCTGCAGGCGGAGTACCAGCTGACGTATCTGTTTGTGGCGCACGATCTGGCCGTGGTGCGGCACGTGAGCGACCGGGTGGCGGTGATGTACGTGGGCAAGCTGATGGAATCCGCGCCCAAGAGCGAATTGTACGGGGGGCCGCGGCACCCGTATACCGAGGCGCTGCTTTCGACGGTAGCGAGGCCCGATCCGAGGCGCAAGTCCGAGCGGATCGTGCTGACCGGCGAGGTTCCCAGCCCGGCTAACCCGCCATCGGGATGTCTGTTCCACCCGAGATGCCGGTATGCCCGAGAGATCTGCTCGGCTGAGGTGCCTGAGTTGAAGGAGATTGCTCCCAACCACTTTGTTGCGTGCCATCTGACGAATGAGCTTTCGCTGAGGGGTGTTTAGGCGGCAGGTGTATCGAGACCCAGGCACTGGGGCGGGGCCGCCGCAAGGTGGATGACCGGTAACCAGTGCCTGGTGGATGGTCCGGATTCGGGTTGAGCGGAGGTTGCGGCTCTGTGAGAAGCGTGGGTGCCTATGTGGCCTGGGCGGTGAGCGGGATTCTCTGGCTGGCGGGCGCGTTTGCGTTGCGCGGGCTGGCGATGAAGCTGTACATGGGCCTGTTCCCGAGCGTGTGGACTCTGGAAGTGGCGGATAAGGTGATCGCCATCATCCTGATCCTGACCTGGCTGGTGGCCGTGCTGATGGCCGAGTCCCTTTTCAGGAGAGCGGCTGACAGAAAGAGATTGGGGCGGGTTTCGGCTATCTCGATGGTTCCGGCGATTGTCGCTGTGGTGGCGGGTTATATTGGCGGCGTGTTCGAATAGGCCCAAGGCGGACGGGCTGTACGAGAAGAGGGCCTGGGCTGAAGAGCGGGCCAGCGGCTTGGGGTAAGAGAGGACTATGAGAACGTTGGGTGTTGAGGAATACGGGGCCGCATTGGAGCAGGCGCGGGGGCTGTATCGCGGTGGCGACACGGCCTTGTCGGTGGACGCCTACCTGCGGCTCATCGACGTTCTTGCGAGTGAGGCTGATGGCCAGAGCGACAGGGATGAAGAGCGGGCCGAGGTACTGGCTACGGCCAGCGAGGAAACCGTGGACGTGCTGCGCTGGGCGGGGGATTACCAGAAGGCGATCGCGCTCAGCGAGCGCATGGTGGCCCGGCTCCCCGATCGAGAGCGGGCGCTGCGCATCGGGCTGGCAGACCTAAAGGTCGAGGGCGGCCAGGCGAAGGAAGGGCTGCGAGAGCTGGCCGAGCTGATCCTGGAGGAGCCGGAGGACCGGTACGCGCGGAATGTAGAGGCCTCGGCCCTGCTCTGGCTGGGGGAGTACGAGGAGGCGCATCCGCGACTGCTGGCGCTGTGCCAGGATGATGCGGCGCCAGAAGAGGAGCGAGCAGAGGCCTACCGGCACTTGATCTCGCTCTATGAGGTGCGCGGGCAGGTGAACGAGGCGCTGGAGGCGTGGGGGGAGGCCTGCCGGTTTGACGAGGGCTTTCGGGCGATGCTCCCCGAGATCTGCCGGATGCTGGTGTACCGCCGGCACTGGGACAAGGCGGCGCTGTACGCGGAGCGGCATGAGAGCATGCTCCTGAAGCGGTTCTACGGGGGGCTGGCGATGGCGCGCGAGGGGCAGAGGGACGCGGCCTTTGACGTGTGGAGGCCAATTGTCACTATGGGCAGCCCAAAGCCAGGCGATGAAGGGTGCGACGAGTATGCGGAAGCGGCGTTGTGGATGACACAGGGACGGCTGGCGCTGGATGTACTGGTGCCCCTCATCGAGGCGGGCGATGTGAGCCGCAGGCGATTGGTGATCGCAGGACTTGCCTGGGGGCAGACGCGGGTGATCAACCGGGCCAAGGACTGCCTGGCGATCGCGCTGCGCATGGAGGATCTGGAGCGACCACGGCGATCCCGGCCGGTGGAAGGGGGGCGCATCCTGGATGCGGATTCGCGGATCACATACGGCTCGGTGATCATCGATTCGGACGTGCGGCCGCTACTGGATGGGTTCTTTATGCCAAAGCCCACAGGCGCATGATCGGCCGCGTTCGAGATAGGAACGCTTTACGTTGTATCGGGTTCTTTCGATATAGATAGCGGTTCGGGTGAGTGCAGTTGTGTT
>JAAYAW010000050.1 GCA_012719135.1 Chloroflexota bacterium | reverse complement strand
GGATCATCGCCGGCGAGGCGGTGCTTGTGCCGGTTGCGCGCAACTCCGATGAGGTCGATAGTATCTACACGTTGAATGAGACGGCTTCTACCATCTGGGGCGCCCTGGATGGCCAGCGGACGCTGGCGGAGATCATCGATCTGGTCGTCGCCGAGTACGAGGTCACCCGAGAACAGGCGGAGGTGGACCTCTACGAACTGGTGGCGCAGCTGAGCGAGGTTCAGGCGGTCGTGGTAGAAGGCGCCGCATGAACTGCCCGCACATACCGGAGCTAAGATACAGCGAGTTCGGCGCTCGCCTCAAGGAGTCCATCTCAGGCGGGAGGTACCCGCTTTCGGCCTCCATCGAGATCACGAACCGCTGCAACCTCCAGTGTCGCCATTGCTTTATCCAGTGCGACCGGGCGACCTGGGTGGATGACGCCGAGTTGAGCACGGCCGAGATCTGCAGCATCCTTGATCAGATCGCGGAGATGGGGACGTTGTGGCTCTTGCTCACGGGGGGAGAGCCTCTCGTGAGGCCCGATTTTGCCGAGATCTACATGCACGCCAAGCGGCGCGGATTTCTCATCACGCTCTTTACCAATGCGACGCTGCTGACCGATGAGATAGCGGACATGCTCGCCACCTACCCTCCCTTCGCGGTGGAGGTCTCCCTATACGGGCGGACGGCCGAGGTCTACGAGCGCGTCACGGGTGTGCCGAGTTCCTTTGAGCGCTGCATGGCGGGCATCTGGCGCCTGGCGGATCGCAAGTTGCTCCTCCGGCTCAAAACGCCGGTGATGACGCTGAACGTGGAAGAGATCTGGGACATCAAGGCTTACGCCGAATCGCTCGGCGCGCCCTTCCGCTTCGATCCGATGATCAACGCCGGGATGGCCGGGGGCGGCGGGCCGGTGGCCTACCGTCTTTCGACCGAGCAGATCGTGGCCCTTGACATGGCGGACGCGCAGCGCATGGAAGAGTGGCGCGAGTTCTGCGACCGGTCCGTGGGGCCACGGATCGCGACGGATTTGCTCTATGCGTGTGGCGCGGGCATCCGTGCGTTTCATATCGATGCAGCCGGCCGTATGAACGTGTGTCTGCTGGCGCGACAACCGCGCTTTAGCGTCCTTCGTGGAAAGGTGCGAGAGGGGTGGCTCGAGGCGCTCCCGAGAGAACGGGAGCGTCGAGCGCGCACGTCGTCGCCATGCTCCACTTGCGCGCTGCGAAACCTGTGTGGGAACTGCTCCGCATGGGCGGAGATGGAGAGCCTTGAGCCCGACGCGCCGGTAGCCTTCCTGTGTGACCTGGCCCATGCGCGCGCCAGAGTATTCGGACGAGAGGAGATGGCTCCGCAGATCGCAGAGCAGGCTCGGTAAGCATCACGCACGGGTGAACGAGACAGTCCATCCATACGATCGAGGGCCAGAAAAACAAAGGAGACGGTGATGGAGCATAGGAAACCCTACGTCAAGCCCGCTATTACCAGCGTCAACCTGATTCCAGACGAAGCGGTCCTCGGGGTTTGTAAGGTTGCGGGCGAAGTGCTCGGGCCCAACGGCGACGACTGCTATGATGAGTTACTCGGCGTCTGCCCCACGCCAGCTAGCTAGTGCACCAGCGTAGAGATGTCGTGACGGCTGCTGGTACGCAGGTGGGCCCGGCTGGATTTGAGATCGGTGGCGTACACGTCGGTCTGCGCGTCGTAGGGCACCAGTGGGCGGAGTGCCCTCTCCCGCAGAGCTATGGCGAGTTCGCCCTTCTCGGGGGCTCTGACCTGTCACTCACGCTCAGGGCCGAACCCTACGACGGCCCTCTGCCGCCTCCGGTGTTCCGGTCCGGCGTGCGATGGTCTCTCCACCTCATCGATGGCGCCATGGTCGTCATTACGTATGCAGGCGCTCTCGGCGCCTACCAGGCGCTCGTCTACCAGCCTGAATCCCGCCGCGCCGACGTGCATCTGCAGTCGCTGGCGTTCGGAGACCGGCCGTACACAGTGGATATCCCGCTCATGCAGATCCTCTACGTGATGATGCAGGATCGCGTCCCCAGCGCACTGATGCACGGTTGCGCGATCGTTGCCGATGGAACGGGTCTCGCTTTCATCGGCGAGTCAGGAGCGGGAAAATCCACGCTCTCACAGCTGTGGATTGATTCGGGCCTGGGGACGGTCCTCTGCGATGATCGGATCATTTTCCGTCAGAGCGAGGGCGGCTACCGCCTCCACGGTACACCCTGGCACGGGGATGTTCCTTCGGTTTCGTCCTGCGCCCCGGCTCTTGACCGGGTCTTCTTGATCAAACATGGGTCGGCCAACGGCATCTCGAGGCTTTCACGTGCCGACGTTGTCGCGAGTCTCATGCGCTGTATCTTTCCACCATGGTGGGATGCCCACGGAATGTCAGGGATCCTCGGTTTCCTGGATCGTCTCGTGGCCCAGGTACCCTGTTACGAGTTGAGTTTCGTGCCCACAGCCGACGCTCCGCGATTCGTCCTCGATAACCTGGACGCGTAACGGTCGGCGTGCGGCTCATCTTTGCCCGGCTACCTATCTGAACAACCCCGATCTCCGCTGCCGTTGGCGAGCCGCTAGCGCGGCACCCCATACACGCCTGAGAGGCGCTTGATGACGATAAGGCGATATCTTACCGTTACCGTTGTTGCATGCCTGTTGCTGTGCGCCATCGTTGTGCAGGGCACCCATAACGGGCATCTTCGCTCCGTGAGCGCCGCCGGCCTGGCCGTCCCTCCCTCTGCCGGCGGGCCGCGGCCTGAGCCGCTCCAAGCGTCGGGTGACCTCGTCATACTTGAATCTACCGACGACGGGATCATCTTTTCCCTGGAACCGGCCACGATCGAGAGGGAGGCCCACGCCAGCGCCACCGACGGTCCCTGCCTGTCGCTCCGTATCGATGGGTACGGAGCTGGATACCAGGCCGGGACACCGGACCTGCCTGTCCGGGTGGCGTCCTTCGCCATCCCCGCGGACGTCTCCGTGGCTCTGTCGGTGTTGGAGGCAGAGTACGCAGAGGATGTGCTGGACATCCCTGTATGCCCCGTGCCACGCCCGGTCATGGGGACGGAGCCTGAGGAGCCTCTCGCATCATCACAGGTGGAGCTCTGGCGAGATCCTGCCGTTTACCAGGCAGACGCGTTTTGGCCCAGCGAGCCCGCACAGCTGGGCGAGGTGGGATACCTGCGGGACCTCCGCATGGGGCAGGTTCTTCTCTCTCCCGTGCAGCACAACCCCGTCACCGGCGAGCTCAGGCACCTGACGCGCCTCGTTGCCCGGCTGAGCTTTGCCGGGACCGGTCCCGCGGTGGGCGCCGCGGCCGGGCAGAGGCTGGCCGCTGATGATCCCTTCTCCAGTATCTATCCGCGGGCCGTCGCCAACTGGGACGCATCACAGATGGGCGCGAATGCGCCCGAGCCGGTCGCCACCGGCGCCCCGGCAGCACAGTCCGTGAATTGGCTCCCGCCCGGAGTCCGCATACGCATCACCTCGACGGGGATGTACAGAATCACGTACGCCGAGCTGCAGAGCGCTGGCGTTCCCGTCGGCGAAGTGGATCCCAGGACCCTGCTGCTCACGCAAGGGGGAGAACCTGTGGCCATACAGGTCATCGGAGAGCAGGATGGCACCCTGGATCCCGAGGACAGCCTCGTCTTTTACGGTGAAGCGATCGCCAACCTGTACACCGCACAGAACGCCTACTGGCTCTCCTGGGAGGCTGTCAACACCCTGCGCATGGCCTCGCTGAACGTCGTTCCGGACCCCTCTCTTCCACAGGTGTCCCATTCGGCTCACAGCCTCCTGCTCGAGGAAGATCTCCGGTACGTAAGCACCAGACCCAGTGGTGAGGACAACGACCATTGGTACTGGATATTCATCCGCGCGGATGGCGGCCCCCAATCGGAGACGTTCGCCTTCCAGGCGGACCGGCTGGCCGATGCCCCCGAGGATGGCTCGCTCTGCGCCCTGTTGCGCAGTTACTCGGCCACTACCGGCACGCATAGCTGCGCATTGAGTTTGAACGATGTACCTGTCGCGGAGGCTATCTGGTCGTCGGGCGAGGACTATACGGTCTGCGCGGATGTGGACTCGTCGACCCTCCAAAACGGACCTAACGAGATCAAAGTGACCTGCGGCATCGGTGCTGTATCCGGACAGACGGACATCATCTACATCAACCGCTTTGGCGTGGCCTATCCGAGATCGCTGGAGGCCTCGGGCGACTTTATTGCGTTCACGCTCGCCGAGCAGTCCCCGAGCCGCGTCGAAATACCCGGCTATAGCCAGCCAAATGTGACAGCCTTTGACGTGACCGTGCCGGAGAGACCTGTCGCCCTGGAGATCGATGTCCTTCCCGCTGCAGGCGGATACGTCGCTCACATGCAGCCATCAGCCTCGGGAAGCGAGAGCCGCTACGTCGTGCTGACCGAGCAGGCGTACCTTGCCGCAGACGATATGGAGCTCGTAACCGTGCGCGATCTGCGGTCGGCGGCCAACGCCGCTGACTATATCGTGATCACGCCGAGCATCTTTGCTGATTCCCTCGATCCTCTCATGGCGCGCCGGTCATCCCAGGGGCTTCGCACAGAAGTCATCATGCTTGAGGATATCTATGACGTATTCGGGAACGGCGTCGCCGATGCGGAAGCCATCCGGGACTTTCTCAGTTACGCCTACAGCCAGTGGACTCCGCCTGCGCCTGCCTATGTCCTCCTCGTGGGTGACGGCAACTATGACCCCAAGAACAACCTCGGGCGCAACGAGACGACCTACATTCCCCCGTACTTGAGCGATGTGGACCCCTGGCTGGGGCAGACTTCGGCAGATAACCGATACGTCGCCGTGCACGGACCAGACATCTTCCCCGACATGTTCCTCGGCAGATTGCCGGCCAAGTCGATTGCCGACGTAGAAACCATGATCGCCAAGATATTGCAGTACGAGGATTCGCCGCCAGGCGACTGGCAGAGCCAGATCACCTTTGTTGCGGATAACCCCGATGCCGCCGGCGACTTTCGAGCCTACTCGGATGCGCTCATCAACACCTACGTGCCGACAGCCTACTCAGCGGAACGGATCTACCTGGGTGTTTCACCGTACACCTCAACGTCAGCCACTCAGCAGGCGATCCGGAGCGCCATCAATGGTGGCCGGCTGATCGTGAACTATGCCGGGCACGCCTCGACCCAGTTCTGGGCGAGTGAGTCCCTGCTTCGCTTTGCCGATGTGCCGAATCTCACAAACACTCTGTATCCCCTGATGCTGCCCATGTCATGCTGGGAGGGCTACTACATCAATCCGCCGACGGCGAGCGGCGCAGACTTTTCCTCCCTTTCCGAGGCGCTCGTGCGTGCGCCAGGCAAGGGGGCCATCGCATCGTTCGCGCCCGGCGGCGAGGGGATCGCCACCGGCCATCACTTTATGCAGGAGGGCTTTTACACTGCCCTTTTTGAGGATAGCATCACCGAACTGGGCGCTGCCACCACGGCCGGCAAGCTGAACCTATACACGTCCACGGC
>JAAYAW010000049.1 GCA_012719135.1 Chloroflexota bacterium | reverse complement strand
GGCCCTCTGATCGCTCTTGGGCTTGCCAGCCTGTTGGGCTGCGCCGGCCCCGTCGGCTTCCCTGCGCTCTTTTCGGTCAAGGCCGCCCTCCCGGGCAGTAAGGCGAGCGGGTCGACGCCCGTCATGGCGGCGTCGCTGGCGGCCGCCGCCGCAGCGGCTGGGGCGCCCGCCGCCACACCGACTACACCGGTCACGGCCACTCCGACCGCGCCACAGGAGGCCCCGGAGGCCGGACGGCGCCTGGCAGTCGCTGCCGCGGCGTCGCGTCGCACGCCCCAACCGCTGGCATCACTCTTCCTCTCGCTTGCCGAGGTCGTTCAGCGCGAGGTGCGCGCCAAGGCGCCAGCCCCCGCTCCCACGGAGCCGCCCGTCGCGGCGGAGGCCGTGGTCCAGAGCGCGCCGCCCGAGCGCATCCGCTCGCAGGCCATTGATCTGGACATGGAGGTCGTGCCGGTGGGCTGGAAGCAGGTGGAGCGCGACGGCAAGACCGTCTCCATGTGGGAGGTGGGCAACTATGTGGCGAGCTGGCACAAGACGTCGGCCATGCCGGGCCAGACGGGCAACATGGTGATCACGGGCCACAACAACATCGAGGGGAGCGTCTTTCGCCGGCTCCCGGATCTGCGCGAGGGGGATGGACTCGTGGTGGAGGCTGGCGGCCAGCCCTACACCTATACGGTGGAGACCAAGTTCGTGGTCCAGGAGAAGGACGCCACGCCCGAACAGAAGCGGTGGAACGGGCAGTGGATCGGCGCATTTCCCGACGAGCGCCTCACCCTGGTGACCTGCTATCCCCCAGACGGCAACTCGCACCGCTTGATCGTCATCGCCAAACCGGCGGCGCCCTGAGCGTGCCGCCGGGCCAAGCCAGCCGTGGCGAAGGCGGCCCCTCGCCCGTGCGCTCGGCCGCGGATGATGTAGCGTCACGAGTGTGATATAGTCAGCGCATGTGATCGGCATGCGTGGGGGAGCCCAGCCATCGGATTGCTCAGCTGTGGCTCCCGGATCCTGGGCGGGGGGATCGATGTGGAGCTTGGCGAGAAGCTGCAGCAACTGAGAAGGCAGAGCAATCTGACGCAGGAGCAGCTTGCGGAGCGGCTGTTTGTATCCAGAACGGCCGTCTCGAAATGGGAGAGTGGCAGGGGTTATCCGAACATCGACTCGCTGAAGAGCATCGCGCAAGTCTTTTCCGTGTCCATCGATGATCTGCTGTCTGGCGACGAGTTGATCACCCTGGCGGCGTCAGAGAATCGCTCGAGGGTGAGGGGAGCGTTTGGCCTCAGCTACGGCATCGTCGATCTCATGGCGATAGCGTTGGTGTTCTTGCCGTTCTACGGCCAGTCGGATGGGTCGCAGATCCGCTCCGTGACGCTGCTCCAGTACCGCGATATGAGTGCGATGCTCATCGCGTCGTACTGGGCCGCACTACTCTCGATCGTCGCGCTCGGCGTAGCGTCGTTGGTGATCCAGCACCTCGGGAACGAGCGGTGGCTGGATCTCAGTGCGAGAGGCTCCCTTCTCGTGCACGCGATGGCGGTCCTCCTCTTTGCAGTCTCGAGACAGCCCTACGTGACGGCGTTTCTGTTCCTGTCGTTCGTCGCCAAGCTGTTCCTGGTGACCCAGCGGGCCAGGGCATAGCCACAACCGCACCAACTCTACTGAGACAGACCTCTGACACGTAAAGTGTCAGAGGTCTGTCTCTTTTTCATGGAGATGTGACGATTCGTTTCTTGATTGCCCGACGACCGGGCGTAATAATGAGAGCAAAGCCGCTTCAGGAGCACCAATGGCGGATCCACCATCGAAGGGGGCCATATGGGCAATGTCATCGAGACAGAGAATCTGATCAAGATCTATGGGCAGACGCCGGCCGTTGATCGCGTCTCGCTTCACGTTCCGAAGGGCAGTATCTACGGCCTGCTTGGTCGAAACGGCGCAGGCAAGACCACCATCATGCGCATGCTGCTGAACCTGATCCGCCCCAACAGCGGGACGATCCTGCTCTTCGGAGATGACCATCGATCCAACTCGGGCGCGTCCTACCGCAGGGTTGGCTCCATCATCGAGACTCCCGGGTTCTATGAGAACCTCACGGGCCGAGAGAACCTGC
>JAAYAW010000048.1 GCA_012719135.1 Chloroflexota bacterium | reverse complement strand
GTCATGGGGCTGAGCTTTGGCACCGTCAGCCTGGCCGGGGGGTACATCGTCGCGGCGGGGGGCTACCGGGCCGTGTTCCTCGTGGGGGCGGGGCTGTGCGTGGCCGCCTCGGTGGTCATGGGAGGGATGGTGCGTGGGGAGAGGCGGGCCGAGAAGCGCACCGCGCCCGCCCCGGGAGAAACGACAGCAGGTTAGCGGCGCTTTGCGGGAGACTAGCCCGATCATTGATCATGACGATCGTCACAATGCACCAAAGGGGCAGGAAGGGCAGTGACAGAGAGGGAGTACATCCTGTTCTGTGATGAGTCCGATCAGCGGGGGCGTTTCTACTCCAGCTTCTATGGCGGGGTTATCGTAGGCGCCTCGCAATATGAAGCGGCCTCTCGCCGACTATAGCGCCGCAAGGACGAGTTGAACCTCTATGCTGAAGCCAAATGGGCAAAGGTGACGGAGCGCTACTTGCCCAAGTACCAAGAGCTTGTGCACGCATTCTTCTAGGAAGTGGCTGCTGGAAATGTGCGCATGCGAGTGATGTTCCGCCAGAACAGCCACCGCCCGCAGGGCCTTACTCGGCAGCAAATTGAGAACGAGTACTATATGCTCTACTACCAGTTCCTAAAGCACGCTTTTGGGATTCGCCACATATCCCCACGGCACGGCGGCACTCGCCTGCGGCTGTACTTCGATCGGTTCCCCGACACCGGCCCAAAGGTTGAGCGCTTTAAGGTATTGCTCTTGGCGCTGCAAAGCGCCCCGGAGTTCCGCGCCGCCAGAGTGTGTATAGCGCCGGAGGACATCGCCGAGGTGCATTCGCACGATCACGTGTTACTGCAGTGTCTGGATGTCGTGCTGGGGGCCATGGCTTTTCGGCTGAATGACAAACACAGGCTAAAGCCAGAGGGTGCCAAGAGGCGAGGCAAGAGAACCATTGCCAAGGAAAAGCTCTTTCGGATGATTCTCAAAGAGATTCGCGCGTTGTACCCGCGGTTCAACATTGGTATCTCCACGGGAATCGGGGGCCAGCCCTCGCGACGATGGAGCGATCCATACCGCCACTGGGCCTTTGTGCCGGCAGAATCAGAGTACGACGAGTCTCTGACAAAGAGCCACCCACAAAAAGAGAACCCCGCTTGGCCTACATCAGTATCTGACGCCTAACGTCAGACTTCGGTCAAGCAGGGTTATCCTGCCCATAGTGTATGACAACCGCATCGACATGTCAAGGGTTCGAGACCGCCCACTGCGGCACCACGTCGATCAAAAAGCCCGCCTCGATGACTACCTGCGGCTCCCTCGTGCCGTTCGCCGGCAGGCGCCAGATGAGGGTGTCGGGCTCGCCGTCGTCCAGCAAAAGATAGGCGCCATCGGGCGACCAGCGCAGGGCGCCGACCGTGATATCCAGCGCCCGCTCCCAGACCACCTCCCGCGTGTCCCAGCGCAGGATACTGAGGGGCGAGGAGCCCTGCCCGACCCGATCCTCCGGGTCGGCGGGCACCCACGAAGCATACAGCGCGCCGTCGGGCGAGCGCCACGCCTCCCGCGGTCGTGTCACCGGGCTGCACACTATCCCCTCCTCTCGGGTGATGGTGACTCCACCGGCGACCGTCCAACACAGGGACGTCCCGGAGCCGAGGTGCGACTCGATCCGATCCAGGTAACGCGTATCGCCGCGAGCGACGTCGAGGGCGTGGACGTCGAGCAGGGCGTCCCCTTTGTACTCGCCGTTGACCAGGATTACCTCGAGACAACAGGTAAAGGCGATCCTGCGCCCGTCGGGCGACCAGACAAGATGGCTCAGGCTATCCCACCTGTCGCGGTCGCCCTGGAACAGGCGCTCGACCCACCCCCGCTCGGTGTCGTAGGCAGAGCTCCACCACACCCGCCGGGCTGCCGGGAGCATCGGGGTCAGGAGACCAGGCGAGGGTGCGCCCATCGGGGGACCAGGCCACGTTGGAGCTGACGGGGCCGGGGAGCCAGCCCTGAGCGCCCCCGGTCACGTCCACCAGCAGCATCCCCGACCCG